>CBFIHE010000084.1:0-1167 GCA_965662345.1 Salibacteraceae bacterium | reverse complement strand
CATTCATTGCAGTAAGGCCTAGCAAAGCCATTAGTGTAATCAGGATACGTTTCTTCATCAGGGTTGGGATTATGGTGTGATTAAAATTAGCGTTAATTTGGTCTATCAAGGAATTAAACCTAAACGATTATGGCACAGGCTCAAAATTTTAAGAATCACACTAGAATGGTAAAAGGCTTTCACGGAGCCCTCTTTGTTCTTATCGTCCTCTTTTTCGGAGGGACTTTAAATTACTGGGCTAGTGCTTCTGAAGACAACTATTATCTCGCTTCACTACTCGTGCTCCTAGCTCCAATTTTAATTCTTTTGATGTGGTTCACAAGAACTTTTGCTCTTAAGGCGCAAGACCGTGCTATACGAGCAGAAGAGAATTTTAGACACTACCTTCTTACCCAAAAGCCACTACCATCATCGCTAAGACTTTCTCAGATTATTGCGTTGAGATTTGCCTCTGACGAAGAATATCTTGATTTAGTTGACCAGGCCGTAAAAGACAAGCTTCCGGCTAAAGAGATTAAGGCGAAAATCAAAAACTGGAAAGGCGACTATCACCGTGTGTAAAGCCCGGTTACGGATTGTTGTATTTGGTCTCCTAGCGCTTTTTGCATCTTCTATTGTACGTGCTCATAGCAGCAACGATTCTATTGCAGAGATTGAGCTTGAAGAAGTTGCCGTTACAGCGTTAAGGCAACGTATTGCATTAGAAAGGGTGCCTGCGGCATTAAGTATTAGCTCTTTTTCGTCAGATTATGAGGGGGCACAGCGATCGCTTCAAGAGTATCTGTATCAGGTTCCTGGGCTCATCGCACTCAACAGTTCAAATTACGCACAAGACTTGCGTATTTCAATCCGAGGCTTTGGCGCGAGGGCCGCCTTCGGTATACGTGGTATTAAATTGGTTGTTGACAATATTCCAGAGACCACACCAGACGGACAAGGGCAGCTCGATAACCTTCCGCTAGATCTCATTGAAACAATAGCGGTGCTGAGAGGTCCGTCTTCGCTACGATACGGCAATGCTTCTGGAGGGGTAATCAGTATTGACACGCGTGAAGACCTGACGGCTGATAGGCATCGATTGACCACGCGTATTGGGACCTTTGGCCAAACACAATTTACGTATTCCTCAGCGCTCCAACTCAATAAGGGTGGATTGTTACTTCATCT
>CBFIHE010000083.1:0-1202 GCA_965662345.1 Salibacteraceae bacterium | reverse complement strand
GACTGTTAAGCTTACGGTGTTCGGACCTACTTCACTGCAATCGAAGTTCGTGCTGTCTAGCACCAGTGTCTGGATGCCACAGTTGTCGGTAGAGCCATTGTTGATGTCGCCTACTGTAATGCTTCCTAAACCGTTCGCATCTAAGTAAACAGTCGTATTCTGTGTCATCACCATCGGTGAGACAGTATCAATCACTGTTACTACTGCTGTTGCGGATGACGTGTTTCCGTTCACATCTGTGGCTGTTAAGCTTACGGTGTTCGGACCTACTTCGCTACAATCGAAGTTTGTACTGTCGAGTACCAATGACTGGATACCACAGTTGTCCATCGAACCATTATCGATGTCGGCTACCGTGATGCTCGCCTGACCGTTCATGTCCAAATACACTGTATCGTTCTGAGATACAACTATTGGTGCAATGGTATCCATCACCATCACCGTAGCCGTAGCTGATGCTGAGTTACCGTTTACATCCGTTACCGTAAGGGTTACCGTATTCGGTCCGACCTCACTACAGTCGAAGTTGGTGCTGTCCATCGCAATCGTCTGGATGCCGCAGTTATCGGATGATCCATTATCGATGTCGGCTACCGTGATGCTTGCTTGTCCATTTGCATCCAAGTAAACCGTATCGTTCTGTGCGATCACCGTTGGTGTTAAGGTATCCACTACCATGACTGTAGCAGTTGCTGATGCTATATTTCCGTTTACATCGGTTGCCGTGAGTGTTACGGTGTTTGGTCCGACTTCACTACAATCGAAGTTGATGCTATCAAGAGCTAGCGACTGGATGCCGCAGTTGTCCATCGAACCATTATCGATGTCGGATACGGTGATGCTTGCTTGTCCATTTGCATCCAAGTAAACCGTATCGTTTTGCGCTATTACTGTTGGTGCTAGGGTATCTAGTACCGTTACTTGAACAGCTATGGTATCTGCATTCATGGACGTATCAAAAACCGCAAACATGACCATCTGCATTCCTGTATCCGCACATGTAAACAACGTATCAGACAACCACATTTCTTCAATGCCGCAATTATCTGTAGAGCCATTTTCCACAGCCGTTGCATTCAGTATTGCCTGACCCGTATTATCTAAATACAGCGTTACCGCTTGTGCCTGAGCAACCGGAGCTATGGTGTCGACTGCATTAATTATAAGTGTTGTATCTAAGCTACAACCAATGCTATCTGTAG
>CBFIHE010000082.1:0-1263 GCA_965662345.1 Salibacteraceae bacterium | reverse complement strand
TTGAGAGTAAGTAGGTCGTAAAGTAGCCGTACCTTGAATGGCCTATAAGCAGTAGGAATTTACTTGTATTTAATTGCTCTTCTGCGAAGGGAAGCAGTTCTTCAAAAATGAATTGTTCGTTTTTCGCACCAAATGCCTGAGCATCAGTTGTCATGAGATTGGTTTCGTGTCTTCGGTTGATGCCTTCACCAGATGATACACTAATTATTACAGAGGGTGGCATGTAAAGGGTACTGGTTAGGTAGTCTATGGTATTAAGCGTATAGCCTTGCTTCCTTTCCAAGTGAAGGTCGAAAACGATTAGTAGTGGAAACTGAAAATCAATGTCTTTTTGGTACTCAAGTGGTACGGTAATGCTGAGCTTTTTATTGTACTTAAAATTTGTTGACCATAAAGTAGTATCGAGCAGCTGCCTGTAGCGCTCATAGGTTTGTCCATATGTATTGGTTAAGAAACCTACTACGAAAACCACTAATGTTGTTAAGAGAGTATTTCTCATTCTAACTATTAGTTAACGTTTAGTATAAACTGCGCTTTAATGCAGTTTCTACTAAACGTTGTGTGCCGTTATTGTTCTAACCCTAATTGATTGTATTTTTCTTCAAGTAAATCTTTATACGCTATTTTCATATTTTCCGATAAGAAGGATCGATCTATCCAATCAATTGCTTTTGATTTATTCTTCATCATCCTATTGAAACTTCCTTTGATCTGCTTAGGAGTCAACCCTAGCCCATTTCCCAATTGTTCAAAATGTTCTCTTTTCAACTTTTTTTTCTTTCCAACTAATGTTAGTGCAAGTTCTTCTGGATCTTCTGGGAATATTATTGAAACATTTAACAAGTCGTAAGCAGGAGACAACACCCAGCCAGAAGGACCTTCGATCATTGAGAAGTTCTTCAGATGCATATCATTATTTCCAGTTAAAAAGGAAAATATGGCTAGGTCAAAATAAAAAGTTTTATCTAGTAAAGTGTTACTTGAATAGCTACCCAGTGCTTTGCCAACTTTTTCCATAGAACTTCTGTATTTATCAAATGCTTCCGTGATTTGAAACATATCGATCATGTGAATCTTCGATCCAGTTTGTGTCCGGTCAACTCGTTTTGTGATATAGGAGAGTTCACCTGATAACAATCGAAACAATGATGATGGCACGACTTGGATTCCAAAGGACTCTGCTATTCGCATTGTTACATGTTCGTTTTCAGGCATTTCGGGAAATCTGTCAGAAGGTGGTTTGAAAATATAATGACCTCCTAA
>CBFIHE010000081.1:0-1303 GCA_965662345.1 Salibacteraceae bacterium | reverse complement strand
AGTTCAGCTTGACGGAGTAAGAAACCTGCTGCTCGTTATTCGTCACCCTGAACTTGTTTCAGGGTCTCAAAATCAGTATGGAGCATGGTGCATTCTGGTTAGGGTACCTTTCGATAGGGTCAGCGACAGCATCAGCAACCACTTTTTAACATGTTGGCTGTGATTGGTCTTTATATCATGTACCTGGTACATCTAAAAACCAACGGCTAATGACTATCGACTGTTACGGTCTAAGAATGAGTCGGGCAATGAGGGTTAAGGTGAGCAAAAAAGAGAAAGACACCAGGTATTTTGGAAAAGTTTTACGAGTGTTCAGCAAGTGAAGGAATCCAATAAGTTGCCAAGCAGTGAAGATTCGAACAAACCCCCAGTCATCTACATAGATTGCAGGACCAAGGCATAGAGCGAAAACACCCCAAATCAAATAGACGTAGCCAATCCATTGTACTTTGCTCTTGGTGAATACCTCCTTTAAAGACAGCGATCGAATGACAACAACACTCAAAGCAATAGAAAATAAGAAATAGCCTAGCCATAGCAGGAACTCGGCCCACTCTTTGGCTCCACCCGTGGGTATATTGGCCATAAAACCTAATACCACTCCCATGAAGGGTAAGCCTACATTCTGGCTACCATCTACCATTGGAAAATCAGCATACCTCAAGCCAATTCCGATTTTAAGAATTAGCACCGTTAACACTGGTACAGCGGCAAGGGAAAGTCCTTTAACTATGGAAATCTTATCGCGGTTACCGATCCACCACATGACAACAGCTGGTAACAGGAGTAAAATACTTGTTTCTCGGAACAGTATAGCGGCAATCCCCCACCCTGCAAAAGCTACAGGCTTATCACGAATTAGTGATCGGAAAGCCAGCAAAACAAAAAGTGCTTCAAAGAGCTCAGCCAAATCTCGACCCAACGCCATCCACAATCCCGACATCACAATAGGGACCCATTTCCAATCTGGTTTTGCTTTTGCATACGTTACCCATCGATCCCAAATTTTAATCAATACTCCAAAAGCAAAAAAATTCAACAGAATGAGTATCCATGGCATCAATATCGGATTACCGAAAAAGCTGAAAACATACGAAACTAAAGGGTATCCAAAGCGCTGACTACGGTATCGGGGGTGGTCGATACGTATTCCGTTTATGGTCTCATTTTTTGAAAGTGGCTCATGGGCATAGGCATAAAAGAATTGACCATCATATCCTTGCTCACTGTGCGTTAAATGGGCAACTGAATCTGTAAGGAAGTCGCTCCCTATTACTGCAAATCCTTCTGGATTCCCATTGAA
>CBFIHE010000080.1:0-1351 GCA_965662345.1 Salibacteraceae bacterium | reverse complement strand
GCAACGGTAACCAATGCAGCAGGTTGTGATTCAGTAGTAACCTTAAACTTAACCATTAACCAAAGCACTACAGGATCTGAGAACATTACCGCTTGTAATACCTATACCTGGCCAGTAAACAACCAGACCTACACGGCCTCCGGAACCTACACAGATACATTAATGAATGCCGCGGGTTGTGATAGTATAGCAACATTGAATTTAACCATCAATGCATCTTCTTTTATTTCTGATACGATATTTTCAGTTGGCTCCTACACTTGGCCGGTAAACAATCAATCCTATAACCACTCAGGTGTGTTCTTTGATACGGGCTTTACCGCAAATGGTTGTGATAGCATCCATCAGTTGGTATTGGTACTGTCGGATTCTCTCAACATAGGAATTACTCCAACAGACTCAACAATCTGTAATGGAATGTCGGTAAACCTAGAGGTAACTACTGATTTATTTTCATACGATCCGCCTGCATCTTCAAGTTTGTTTAGTTCTTCACTTACCTATGGTTCTGTAAGAGATATCGATGATGAAACCTACAGAACTATCCGCATAGGAAACCAATTGTGGATGGCTGAGAATCTGCGCGTAACAAAGTTCAACGATGGTACACCTATTGCGAATGTTATTAATGATACTAGCTGGGCGGCACTAACAAGTGCGGCATGGTGTTTCTACAACAACGATTCATTGAATAACTATCCACACGGAAAATTGTACAACGGATATGTGGCGAATAACACGAAAAATGTTTGTCCCATTGGTTGGAAGGTTCCCTCGGTAAGTGAGTTTGATTCTTTGTTAAATTTTATCGGACCTACCACTGCAGCCATCGGTTTGAAGACGGCTGATCCATCATATTGGCAACAACTCGGCAATCAAGCAACCAACGCAACCGGGTTTTCAGCGATTGCATCCGGGGTTAGAAACTTTAACATGAACAGAGATGCCGCATATTGGACTACAAATGTTCAATACAAGGCAATCTCAGCCGCTTTTGATTGTATTAATTGCTTTGTACCTGGGTTTAATAACAACATAAAGAATGGAATGTCTATTCGCTGTGTTTCAATAAATTCACAAGCACAGTATCCTTCTTATCAGTGGAATACGGGTGATACAACCGCATCTATCACGGTAACTCCTGCCGTTACCACTACATATTATGTTACAGTTACACATGGTGGTATAAGCTATTTTGATAGTGTAACAATCAGCGTAAGCCCCGTAGATACCACTTACCTCGCAGAAAATGCTTGCGAGAGTTTTACTTGGACTCAAAATGGCCAAACCTATACAAGTACCGGAATTTATACCGATACAGCGGTAAACAATGCAGGTTGTGATTCCATAT
>CBFIHE010000079.1:0-1464 GCA_965662345.1 Salibacteraceae bacterium | reverse complement strand
CTCCTTATGGTTCAGCAACTATTGGAAGTACGCCCGGTTCTAGTGCTACCATATTCTGTAATTACGCTGGCGAATATGGAACTTGGAATGGTATTACTGCAGGAAATATCTATGATGTAACCAGCACTAATTCCGGTGATTACTTAACAATCAGAAGCGGTACGTATGACGGACCGATTGTAGCTTATGGACAAACTCCGGTAAACTTCACTGCTGCATCTACAGGTACGCATTATATCCACGTGAATTCAACAAGTGCGTGTGGTACACAAAATAGTTGTAGAAATATAAATGCTTCTATTCCGGGATGTCTACCCCCCACTGCACTTTCAGGAACCCCAACTTCTGCAACTTCAGCTGATCTTTCTTGGACAGCTGGAGGAACAGAGACACTTTGGGAAGTTGAAGTAACCGCATCAGGTGCAGGACAAGGATCCGGGATTAGTGATACTACTTCAAGTAATCCTGTTTCCCTAACCAACCTCACGGCAAATACAACTTACGACTTCTATGTAAGGGCAATTTGTGCACCTACCGATTCTAGTAGCTGGTCAACTGCAGGTTCATTTACAACACCCTGTGCTGCGGTAGTCGCACCTTGGTCAGAAGACTTCGCGGGTAGTACTACGCCTTCGTGCTGGACAAATACAGCGACATCCGGTGGCCCTTGGTTCTTTAGTACGGGTGCCGGTTACACGGCAGGGAGTGCAGGTGATCATACCGGTAACGGGTCAAATTATGCTTGGATAGATTTCTCTGGTACTGATGCAGGAGTTACCCTTACTACTCCGCTAATTGATGTATCAACAATGGCGAATCCTGAGTTTGTTTTTTGGCTTTTCAGTTATTACGCAGGAAATTTAAGCCCTTATAACATCCTCTATGTTGAGCGCTTTGACGGAACCAACTGGGTACCGATTGATACCTTACAAGGTGACAACGGAGGATGGACGCGATACGCTTATTTGGCAACCCCTTACATATTTAATACTAGCCTAGTTCAATTCAGATTCAGAGGAGAATCAGGTGGAGCCAGCTCAGATTTCTATAATGACCTTCTCTTAGATGATATAGGTGTTGGCGAGGCTCCAACGTGTCCTGTAGTTACGAACCTAGCCACAGCCAATGCAACAAATACGGGCATTGACTTTTCTTGGGCTCCGGGAAGTTCAGAGACCCTTTGGGAGGTTGAATACGTTCCCACGGGAGGTATATTGGGAACAGGTGTACGGGATACAACCTCATCCAATCCGGTAACTTTAACCGGCCTTGTAGGTGGATACACCTATGACTTCTATGTTCGAGGTATTTGTACTGCAGGAGACTCTTCTTTTTGGGAAGGTCCGATTACAGCCACGTTACCGTGTACTCCATTTGCGGGCACATATACCTTGGGTTCAATCGGAGACTTCACTTCATTCACGGATCTTTCCATCAGATTAGCAAACTGCGGTATTAGTGGTC
>CBFIHE010000078.1:0-1635 GCA_965662345.1 Salibacteraceae bacterium | reverse complement strand
TAGTACAGGTAGTACTTCCGCGAGCGCATTGTGGAAATTCAGTGGTAATCCGGGTTATGCCATGTCCGGCACCCAAGATCATACGGGAAACAATGGTTCATTCGCTTGGGTTGACGGATCATTTCCAAGCGGCTTAACCTCTCGCTTAACCTCTCCTGCAGTTACGTCACCAACTGTTCCTTACGTAGACTTTTGGTTAAAAAGTAACATTGGTACATACAACACAACATTCAATACGTTTTCACTAGACTTTTTTGATGGTGCAAACTGGAACACGAATGTCTTTGTTTTCGCGGGTAATACAGCCAACGGTGGCTGGCAGCAGTTTTCCGTAGCCTTGGATACTTTCAACATTACGGGTAACGTTCAGTTGCGTTTTAACGTAGGTCAGTTTGGTTCAACAGCATTCTACAATGATATTACGTTGGATGATATTAACTTCTACAACAACGCACCGTGTGTGGCTCCACCAACAGCAGGTATGGCAGCTGTTAGTGATACAGGTGTTTGTGCCAACGATAACTTTACGCTTAGTTTAATGGGTGCTGGCGCTGGTAGTGGTATGACGTACCAATGGCAGTCTTCTCCTGATAGCACTACGTGGACCAATATTACAGGTGCAACGGGTTCTACTCATGGTCTTACACAATCTACAGATACATACTACAGATGTATTTTGACATGTTCAGGCCAATCTGATACTACAGCAGGGTTCTTACAAACTATGAATCCGTTCTTCAATTGTTACTGTTCCTCAGGGGCTACGAGTACAACGTATGGTTACATAGGTCAGTTTGACTTCTCTAATGTGAGTTACACATCTCCTATTGGATGTGGTCAGCAATACACAGACAATACTAACTTGGTGGCAGCTGCTTTCTTAGGAAGTACGCAAACAGTTTCTGCATATATCAATTCTTGTTCCGGAACATTTGCGTACAACTGTTACGTTAAAGTTTGGATTGATTACAACCAAAATGGTTCGTTCTCAGACCCAGGAGAAGAAGTATATAGCTCAGGTGGTCAATACTTCCAAACATTTACAGGGCAGATTGCAATTCCTCAAACAGCCATGACAGGTCCTACAGGAATGCGTATTTCTATGCAAGAGAGTGGAAACTCTGGTCTTGCGCCATGTGCTAGTTACACTTGGGGTGAGGTAGAAGACTACACGGTAACTATTTTGGCTCCACCAGCAAATGATGCAGGTATAGCAGCTATTGATACACCAACGTCTCCAGCATGTGCAGTGGCCAACAACTTATATGTTACGTTGAGCAACTTGGGTACGGATACATTGAACTCAGCAACTATTAACTGGAGTGTTAATGGTACGTTACAAACGCCAGCTACTTGGACGGGTTCTGTTGAGCCATCAGGTGTAGATACAGTACCATCTTTTGTTTCTAACTACACATTTGCAGTTGGTGATCAAATTTCAGTTTGGACTACACTTCCAAATGGAGTTGTGGATAGTATCGCATTGAATGATACGATGCACTATACGGTTCCACCAAACTCATTGAGCGGTACCTTTACTATTGATGCCAATGGCGCTGGACCAAGTAACTTTACAGACTTTGATTCTGCAGTGAGCTTATTGAACAGTGTAGGTGTTTGTGGTCCAGTAGTATT
>CBFIHE010000077.1:0-1685 GCA_965662345.1 Salibacteraceae bacterium | reverse complement strand
GTAACCGTTACAGGTGGTACGAGCCCATTCACTTATCTGTGGAGCAACGGTGCTACTACCGCTTCTCTTACAGCTGTTGGAGCAGGAACATATACTTTAACTGTAACAGATAACAATGGAATTTCTGATACAGGTTCGATAACAATTACAGAACCAACAGTATTGGGTTCATCTTCACTTGTAGATGCTAACGTTTCTTGTAACGGAGGTAGCAATGGTGGAGCAACCGCTTCAGCAACGGGCGGAACAACACCTTATGCATACGCTTGGAGTAATGGTGCTACTACAGCAACAATCACAGGAGTAGCAGCAGGTACATATACCGCAACCATTACGGATGCAAACGGATGTACGGCAACATCTACATCTACGGTGACGGAGCCTACTCAACTCATAGCTACATCGGTATTGGATTCAAACGATGCTGGAAACGGTGGTGGTGCAACAGCTTCTGCCACAGGCGGAACACCTCTATATACTTACAGTTGGAGTAATGGAGCTGCAACAGCGTCTATTGTGGGGGTATCGGCAGGAACATATAGTGTAACCATTACAGATGGAAACGGGTGTACAGATTCGGCTTCCACGGTTATTTTAGCAGGTCCGGTATTTACTATTGGAGTTGATTCTAATGTATCATGCAACGGATTTACGGATGGCGGAGCAACGGTGAACGTAACGGGCGGAACAAGTCCTTTCACGTATTCATGGAGTAACGGTACCACAAATGCATCCCTTACATTAGTGGGGGCCGGTACATATACCTTAACAGTAACAGATGCGAACGGACTGACAGATACGGGTTCAGTGACCATTACTGAACCTGCAGTTTTGTTGGTGGGTTCAGTAGTAAACAACGACATGAGTTGTTATGGTATAGCTGACGGTAGTGGAACGGTTAGTGCGATAGGTGGTACTTCGCCTTACAGTTATTCTTGGAGTAATGGAGGAACAACCGCAACGGTAGATACATTGGTAGCAGACACATATTCTATTACGGTGACAGATGCGAACGGATGTTTGGACAGCACGGAGGTGATCATCACAGAGCCTGACTCGTTGAGTATATCAATATTTGTAGATAGTACGGTTAGCTGTAATGGTTTAGCAGACGGAGGTGTTTCGGTTGTGGTAACGGGCGGTACTGCGGGTACTCCAGGAGCTATAATCAAGTCACAGAGTTTTGAATCTGGAAGTTCAGACACATGGATGTATACGACAAATCCGATGATGTTCAGTGTATTCTCTGATATATGGGATACCGTATCAAGTTTACCGAATATCAGTACGCTTCCGTCAAGTGGATCAATGTTCTTTGGGGTACGAGATTTGGCGAATACGAATGGAGGTACATCAGTAGGTTCACCGGGTGTTATACGTTTTGACACGTTACACTTAGATGGAGTTTCACCTGCCTTCATCAGCTTCGATTATGAAGCGTATGGTTTTGATATAGGAGACAATATTTCCTATGAGGTTTGGTACAATGGAGCAAGTCAAGGTGTAACAGCATTGCTGTCTCCAATAACCTTTAACACCGATGCATCAGGCACCGAAGTAATTAGCATACCATCGGGTACAGATAGTATTCGTTTTGAGATATTGGTTACACAGAACGGGGGTAGTGATTACGCAGGTTTTGATAATGTGAAGATACAGTACGGCTCACCGGGATATATGTATTC
>CBFIHE010000076.1:0-1914 GCA_965662345.1 Salibacteraceae bacterium | reverse complement strand
AAACCACTGTATGAGAACCTATGCCTGCCACATTCGTAAAGAAGGTTACTCCCTGAACTCCTGGTCCGGAGTAAACTCCGCCCGCTGGTGATCCCACAGGGCAAGCAACTTCTGCTTCATCTATACAGATGCTATCAGCAAAGGATCCGATGGTTACAATTGGATTTGCCCTTACAATAGCCTCTGCTGTTGCAGTGTACGTACATCCTTTAGAACCAATGATGGTATACGTAATCACATTCGTACCAATTGATGCGCCAGCTGGATCAAATGTACTACCCGTTACCCCTGGTCCTGAGAAGGTTCCACCTGCAGGTAATCCAAAGAGGTTGATTGTAGCACCTGTTTCACAACTCTCAGCAATACTTCCGATTACCGGGTTGATTGGAGAAGATTCTAGAACTTCTACCGAATCTACTATTGAGCAACCGTTTGCATCTGTAAGAGTAGCTGTATACACTCCTGCTGTAACATTAGAAAGTGTATCACCTGCTACACCAGTATTCCATAATACCGTGTAAGGTAAAGTACCTCCCGTAGCGTTCGCAACGAATGCTGTTCCTGTTGAATCTCCAAAGCAAATGGTACCATTCTGGCCAAGTGCCATGCTAAGACCAGCAGGTTCAGATATTGTAACATTTACAATTTCTGTACAACCATTCGCATCTGTTACGTTAACAGTATGTAAACCTGCTGCCAAGCCTGTGGCTGATGCAGTAGTTGTACCGTTACTCCAATTGTAACTGTATCCTGGAACTCCACCAGTTACAGAAACTGTAGCGCTACCATCACTTAGTCCGTTACATGAGACATTGTTGTTTACAACGTGTGTAGCGCTTATTGCTGTAGGCTCAGTGATAACAACACTTGCTGTATCTGTACACCCATTCGCATCTGTTAAGGTTACCGTATATGTTCCAGCACCTAAACCAAGAGCTGATGCTCCTGATGTACCTGAACTCCAATTGTAATTGTATGGTGCTATACCGCCTGCACCTGAAACAGTTGCTGAACCAGAAGTTCCACTATTACATAGTACATCTGTAGTACCTACCACAGATACCACTACTGCTACTGGATCTGTTAGCGTAACCGTATCAACTTGCGTACATCCATTGGAATCGGTTATCGTTACCGTATTCACACCTGCAGCAAGACTCAAGTTGGCTGCTAATGTTCCTCCATTACTCCATACATAACTGTATGGTGCAGTTCCACCCGTAGCAACTATAACAGCTGTTCCGTCTGAGGCTCCATTACAATTAGGGTCTGAAACATTAAAGAATGTTGATGTAATAAGCGTTGGCTCTGTAATGATTGCGGTTGCAGTTTGTACACATCCATTTTGATCTGTTACAGTAACCACATAAGAACCTGCTGATACATTTGAAAGTGTATCAGTAGTGCTACCATTACTCCATAGATAACTGTAAGGAGCTGTTCCACCAGTTGCTTGAACCGTACTCATTCCAGTAGCATCGCCATGACACAATGGATTTACAGTACCTGTAGTTACTGCTATAAGCGGCATTGGCTCAAATACTGCAACTGAACTTAGAGAAGTACAACCGTTTGCGTCTGTTACGGTAACATCGTACGTACCACCAGATAATCCAGCGATAGATGCAGTAGTACCACCAGTACTCCAAGCATAGGTGTAAGGTGTTACACCACCTGTAACCGTTACTGATGCTCCTCCATTATTGAATCCATTGCAAGTAACGTTACTATCAAGTACGCCTGTTGCAACCAATAGTGTAGGCTCAGTAATTAATACTGAAGAACTACTTGTACAACCATTCGAATCTGTTACAACTACAGTGTACGTGCCAGCTGCAACACCTGTTATTGATGATGTTGTTGCACCATTATTCCAAGCATATGTGTAAGGCGTTGTTCCTCCAACAGCACTTG
>CBFIHE010000075.1:0-1915 GCA_965662345.1 Salibacteraceae bacterium | reverse complement strand
AATCCTATCGTAGGACCTATACCAGCAAAAAGATTATCCGCTAACTGTAAGTGCGCACTGTAACCTGCTCGCAAGTCCAAACGGTTAAAGGCACCTGCTTCATCACTCATTAAATTTGCATGATAGCCGTGTTTAACTGTTCGCGAGGTTCTCCCTTTTCTACCAACCCTGCTTCTAGATTTATAAGAACCGGGCATACGGATGGCACCAATAGATGATTTGTAACGTGAATTGGATAACACCGGGTCTCCAATAAAACCGCTGTAGTTCAAAAGTGCTGTTCGGGGGGCATTAGTACCACTCCATTGATGCCTGTAGAGCAATCCAACATTTGATCTTTCTTGGGTACCAACTGAACTGCCGTTAATAAAAGTGTAGTTAGACGAGTAATTTGAGAAAAAAACGTCTTGTTGTGCCATCCCGCTTGACGCGAGTAACATAAATACTACACTGTAGAATATGAAGCTTTTCATCTTTACTTAATAATTGTTACGTATCCTGTAATCTTTTCAATTCCCGGTATTTGGAAGTCAATCAAGTAGTAGTAACTAGCACTTGGTAGCACCTCTCCTTTAAACTTCCCATCCCAAGGATTAGAAATATATCCTTCAGGACTAGTGTATACTTGTTCTCCCCATCTATTGACGATAAGTACTTTGGCATTTGGATACCGTTCTATACCGTATATAGTCCATGTATCGTTTATACCATCACCATCAGGTGAGAATGCGCTGATGGGTTTAACCTCTTCTAAGACTTCTACAAAGACAGTACTTCTTGCAACACAACCGTCTTCTGAGATAACCTCTACTTCAATTGGTCCTGTGTAATCCGGTGTAGCCATTACGCTGGCCGCGCTTGTGTTACTTAACCCTGAACCCGTCCAGATATATTGAGACACGTTTAAGTCAGAGGTTACCTTAAGCTCAATCTCTTGACCAAAGTAAATATTGGTGTCACTTGGCGTTACTTTCAACTGTGGTATCGAATAACGTTCAATCGTAAACGAACACGTTGTTTCATTTCCGGATGCATCAGTTACTCTGAAAACTTGTTCATTTAAGCCAATGCTTAATGACTCCCCATTAGGTGTACCTGAAACCAACAAAGTGCTATCAACACCACAGTTATCGAATACCGTAGGTAAATCAAAAGAAGCTAAGCTGTCGCAGGTTCCAAAGTCTGACGGACAAATTACGGTTGGAGAAATTGTATCCAACACCTTTATTGGTGCATTCACCGTTGTTGAATTTCCGAAAGCATCGGAAACGATAATCGTAACCGTTCCATCGCCTATCGCTGAACAATCTAAGAGAGTGTCGCCCTGAATGGCATACGTAAAGCTATTAGAGCAATTATCTGTAACCTGATCTATGAAAGCCACAGCATTCAGCGCTACCAAACCTGCTGTATCTAAATAAACAGTTGTTAAAGCTGCCTGGACTACAATCGGACTGATTGTATCTAGAACCGTGACGATTGCCGATGCGGCATTTGAGTTTCCGTTTACATCAATCGCTGTAAGGGTAACCGTATTTGATCCGATATCCGCGCAGGTAAAGTCTGTTTGATCCAAAATCAATGAATCTATCAAGCAATTATCAAACGTTCCGTTATCCACATCTGCAGGTGATATACTAACCTGTCCTGATCCATCTAGATACACATTGATATTCTGAGTTAGTGCTATAGGGACAATCGTATCTATTACGGTAATTAGTGCAGTTCCAGTAGATGTATTTCCACTAAAATCAACTGCTGTGAAAACAACCTGAGAGGTTCCGACATCGGAACACGTAAATACCGCCTTATCCAAGAATAGTGTATCTATTCCGCAAACATCATTACTGCCGTTGTCAACATCCTGTGCAGTAATGGAGGCCTGTCCGTTTGCATCTAAGTATACCGTTACATT
>CBFIHE010000074.1:0-2061 GCA_965662345.1 Salibacteraceae bacterium | reverse complement strand
AGAGCGAGTAGATGTAACGGGCGTAGCACCGGGCATTTACTTCTTGCGCATGACTATTGGTGAAGAAACCACCATTGAGCGCATCGCGATAAAGTAAGTCTAGATCACGTTAAGATTTTGGAAAAAGCGGGTGGCATTTGCCACCCGCTTTTTTTATTCATTCTAAATAAGGAATTGGCATTATGAAATAAAAAAAAGTTAATTTCACACCGACTATTATATTTAACAAATTCATAATACTATGAGAAAAACTTACACTTGGAAAAAAATCTCAGCCAGTCTGATGATGTTTTTCGTCACGTTATCCCTCAGCTTCGTGTCGGAAAATGTGTTGGCGCAATGCCAGAATTTCAGTCAATACGGTAGTGCAACGGCTCCTACATCGGGAACGGTAACAATATCTACCTGTAATTTTCAAACAGAGTATTCCCCGCTTTACAGTGTAGCTGCTGCTACAACATATACGTGTGGCATAAACTCCGGAGGATATGTAACCATTAGACAAGGTACTGCGGGTGGAACTGTAGTAGCTCATGGTCCTTCTCCGTTAACCTGGAGTTCAACTACAGCAGGAACATATTATGCGCATTGGAATACCAATGCCGCTTGTGGTACTGCTACAGGTTGTGTTACTACAACCATGACCTATGTGGGTCCTGCCAATGCTTGTACAAACCCTGTTGCTGCGGGCACGGCAATTGCCAATCCGGCAATTGCTTGTTCAGGTCAGCCATTGAGTTTGTCTTTGCAAGGAGCTACTTTAGGCTCAGGACTTACCTATCAGTGGCAGTCTTCGCCTGATAACGCAACATGGACTAACGTTACCGGAGGAACAAATTCAACATTGAGCGCTACACAAACAGACACTACGTATTATAGATGTATTGTTACGTGTAGTGCTGGTACACCAGATACTTCATCTGTTGTGCAAGTAGATATGAATCCTTTCTTCAATTGTTACTGTTCTTCAGGGGCTACGAGTACAACGTATGGTTACATAGGTCAGTTTGATTTCTCTAATATAAGTTATACTTCACCTATCGGATGTCAGAACTATACCGATAATTCAAACTTAACTGCAGTTGCTTTCTTGGGTAGTACTCAAACGGTTTCTGCATACATTAACTCTTGTTCAGGAACATTTGCGTACAACTGTCACGTTAAAGTTTGGATTGATTACAACCAGAATGGTTCCTATTCAGATCCAGGAGAAGAAGTATATAGCTCAGGTGGTCAATACTTCCAAACATTTACGGGTCAAATTGCCATTCCTCAAACGGCCATGACGGGTACAACAGGAATGCGTATTTCTATGCAAGAAAGTGGCAATTCTGGTCTTCAACCATGTGCTAGTTATACATGGGGAGAGGTAGAAGATTACACGGTAACCATCCTTCCTCCACCAGCTAATGATGCAGGTATTGCCGCTATTGATACACCAACCTCTCCAGCTTGTGCCGTTGCGGGTAACTTGCATGTTACTTTAAGCAACTTGGGTACAGATACGTTGAGTTCGGCTACTATCAACTGGAGCGTAAACGGTACGTTACAAACGCCTGTAACTTGGTCGGGAGCAGTTGCACCTTCAAGTGTGGATACGGTTCCTTCTTTCGTAGCTAATTACGCATTTGTTGTTGGTGACTCCCTTGCGGTTTGGACAACACTTCCAAATGGAGTTGTGGATAGTATCGCATTGAATGATACCATGACTTACGTGGTTCCTCCAGTATCTCTTAGTGGCACATTTACCATAGATGCGAACGGTGCAGGACCAAGTAACTTTACAGACTTTGATTCTGCAGTGAGCTTATTGAACAGTGTAGGTGTTTGTGGTCCAGTAGTATTCAACGTAGCCAATGGCACGTATGTAGAGCAACTTGCTTTTGATGCGATTGCTGGTGCTTCTAACGTGAACACCATTACGTTCCAAAGCGCTTCTGGTGATACAGCTTTGTGTGTGGTTGAGTACACTTCTCAGGGAAATGCGAACAATACCTATGACGGTACAGTACGTTTCAACACGGGAGCTAGTAACATTCACTTCAAGAACATCAAGTTCTA
>CBFIHE010000073.1:0-2196 GCA_965662345.1 Salibacteraceae bacterium | reverse complement strand
AATTGTAATGTTTCTACGATTTACAATAGTGGAAGTATTCTTTCGGGAGCAAAGAGGCCTGCTGGGAATTACACTGCGGAGTTTGAAGCGGCAGACGGATCGGGTAATTCGGCTACATGTATGGTGCCTATCGAGGTATTCCCTGTACCTACTCCTGATTTAGGTCCGGACACGGCTTATGGTATACCAAGTTTATTGACACTAAGTTCGGGAGTATCGGGAGATCATAGTTGGAGTACGGGAGACACCACAAGTTCTATCACCTTCGAATTCTTGAGTGATACGGTAATTACGGTTACGGTAACAGATTCAAATGGATGTGTGGGCAGTGATGAGATACGTATTGAAGGCCTTCTATCCAATGGGTTAACACCAAAATCGATATTTGGAATGCGTATGTATCCAAATCCTACCAATGGAGAATTAAACATTGATGCATGGAACTTAGACGGAAAAGAATATCAAGTTTTAGTGCTTGACTTCACGGGTAAATTAGTACTACAAGAATTACCACTTGAAGTAAAGGACAGAAAGATCAACCATAAAATAGATCTAAGCCGGTTTAGCCAAGGAGTTTACTTCGTATCTGTTGTGATAGACGGCACCAGGTACACAGAAAGAATAACCAACTACTAGTTGAATCAGTAATCCCTAAAACGGCCATGAGGGCAAGCAAATTGCAGCCTTCGTGGCTTTTTTGTGAAAAAGAATAAGGAAGATAGTTGACTCCAACCAGAGTGCGCGAAGCATGTCTAAGTGCTGCGCTAATGGTGTAGATGGAGGTAGTAAATCCACAGAAAATAAAGATTAACGTATGAATTCTTGTATAAACTTCATAAACACCTTTTTGTGTTTTTCCAGATCCATATTGGCAGATAAGGCCACACGCACAATGTAATCTTTATCGTCTTCTTTGGTCGTGCCTTGAGTAGATGTAGCCGGAATGGTCCAGTAGCAGCCTTTGAGCTGACCATAGCTTACGCAGTATTTACTTTCGGTAGGAATCTCTTCAATCATCAGATTAATGAGTTTCAAGTTCAGCATCCGCTTATTCGCTTCTCGCTCTGCATGGGTTTCACCGTGCGTGGGTAAGTCCAAAGAGAAAACGCTGGGGGTAAAGCCGCGTTTGGCTAACTCCTCTGAAACAAAGTTGATGCGTGCCTGAGGAAGTGTTTCTTTGATGAAAGTTACAAATTGAAGGGTGTTCTCATAGGCCTTGCTTATGCGCTCGTTCATAGAAGGTAACTGCTGCGCCAGCAAGCTTAATTGCAGGTCTGTGGCTTGGTTATCGCAAAGCAGTAGATGCTTCTCTATGTAGGGCATCATGTCTTTTGTGTGTGAATTACCAACGCAATAGCCCGCAGTACACAAGCCTCCGCTTGGGAACTTTGAACCACTTACGTAAGACAAAGCCTTTACTTTAGAGAAGGTGTCGCTTTCTCGCAAGAAGTGAACATTTGGGCAGAACGTTTGGTCTAAGATGAAAATGCTTGGCACTGCTTGCTCTCCGCTTTCTGTGGTGCGCTCTTTTTCTAACGCGGTACGTAGTTGCTCAAGGTTTGGCACTTCCACGCGCGGATTGGTGGGGATTTCTGCAATAATGAACGGCACGGCATCGGCTTTTGCTGCATTGCTTAAGGTGCTCCCAACGCTTGAAACCATGTCATTGTCACCGTCTACAGGCAAGTCTACTACGGTAACTCCTAAAGTAGAAGCAGCAACCCTACGAGCTTGGTCGTTGGTGCCTCCGTAACAGTTGGGTGGCACGATCAAATGAATGGGTTTGCTTGGATAGTGGTCTTTTGCGTAGTGCAAGAGTCCCATTACCACGGCATACTGAATGGATAGTCCGCTAGAAGCCACAGCAGCAGGGGTAGGGGCTCCTGTAATGGAATGTATGGATTCTCGCACCTCTATTAACGCGTTTTCTTGTGTTTGTGCTGGGGTAATAGTGCTTCCTGTAAGTTCTTGCAAGGTCTCTAGACAGTTTTGAGGAGTCATGGCCACAGATTCGCGCCTGCGTACGTGTTGAATCTCTGAAACATAGTTGGCAGCCGATTCACTGTTTGCTACAATGAGGCTTCCGCGTTGTTCATGCACCTGGATGATGAAATCTATAGCTGAGGTTGATGTGCTGAAAAGTGCCTCATTAGAATTGGTGAGCCAAACATTTGTAGAACCACTAGTGGCAGAGCC
>CBFIHE010000072.1:0-2478 GCA_965662345.1 Salibacteraceae bacterium | reverse complement strand
CCCGTTACCGTAATCTCAACCCTTCGGTTGTAAGCCCGCACAGCTTCTCCTTCTCCTGATCGCACAGGCTCGAATTCCCCTGCCGAGCGAACAGTGCACAACAATGGATCAAAACGACCGTATCTTGTTAACCACCAACGGGTAGTTTTTGCCCTTTGATTTCCTATTCTTATATTAATTTCATCTGAACTGATTAAATCCGTGTGTCCAACTATGGATATAGACTTCAACTCACTGAATAGATTGAGTGAATCCAATACCCTTAGCAACTCTTTTTCAGGAGCATAGACTACATTAAACTCAAAATGATCGATTACATATTTACGGGTAACGGTTTTAGATTCTGATCCTTCGATTTGACGCGCGGATTGACTATTGGATTCACTAATATTACGCTCCTGCTCGATCTGAACATTGGAGTCCATATCATTCGCTGCAAGCACAACTTCAGGGTTTTCATTTTTACCCGTATCTTTTGCCTTATGCTCTTCCTCTTCTCCATTGGCAGCAAGAGCTTCTCCTGTAACTCCTACAGCAGTTTCTTCAGGTGAAAGATTTACAGGTTGATTTTGGGCATTGTTCAATCTTTTCTCGTCATCGGAATCGGTAACTGAACTTGGTGAGGTTTCTCCCGCGTTCATCTCTGCAAGTTGCGTTGCATCTGATGCTTCATTCGTTCCAACTGCTTCTGCACTACCCGGATCACCGGTTGAACCTATGTGTGAATCTTTTGCAGCAAGCGTTCCTATCGTAACTCCTACAACTGTCTCTTCAGGTGAAAGATTTACCGGTTGATTTTGAGCATTGTTGAATCCATTCTCGTCATCCGAATTGGAAACTGTACTTGGTGTGGTTTCCCCTGCATTCATCTCTGCAAGTTGCGTTGCATCTGATGCTTCTTTCGTTCCTACTGTTTCTGCACGTTCGGAAATATTGGAAGTATCAATGTCTGAATCATTTGCGGCAAGCCATTCATCCGAATCGGGCAACACTTGGCTCGCGTTTGAATAAATCGTTGTGAATGTGGTATCTCGGTCAGAAACAAAGAAAAACTCCTCATTGTAGATAGAAAAGAAGCCTTCAAAGTCTGCGGTATTTACGTTTTTCACACTTGCAGGAGTAGACCAATTTGAAAAAGAGTCATCGCCCGACATACGGTTACTACTGTATACGGAGAAATTACCAGTTGAATCTGAGCGCGTGAAATACAGTGTCTCTAGATCGTTTGTAATGAAAGGCGCAAACTCCAATTCATCTGTATTCAAAGCATCAATTTTCTTGGGCTCCCCGTAATTGAAATCACCCACTTTTTTCGAATAATACAAGTTCTCTACTCCAAAATCTCCGCGGGAAGACATACTTATGAATAAGTGCTCTCCTTTGGGATGCATGTAAATACCATAGAAAGTACCAAACGGATTAAATTTTTGAATCTTAATGGTTTCCTCGATCAACTTGAACTGACCTTCCTTTGAACGAATAGCCATGCTTAAGCCCTTTCGCTTTTCCCCTTTGCCATTGTAATTCCCTAACAAGTACAATGTATCTCCCGAAGAGGAAATTCCAACCACACCGTTATTATACCGATCATTAATCTGCTCCAAACCTGAACTCTGAGGGCTACTCCACCCGTTCTTTGTTCGTTCAACGTAATAGATATTCTGTTCAAATCAAATAGTGGTTGAACAGTATTGGTTCGCAACCCTAAGGATAACTGCATTATATCACCTTTGTCAACCGAATTTTGTGCACCAATTTGATTTGAACCTAAGGCTAAAGCAATTACTAAAAGAAGGTAAAATATTCTCATTTCTAGAAATTTAAAACAAGAGATAATTCATGTGAAGCTCCGGCCACACGCATGTACTCAGAAGTTGGGATTTCAAACGCATAACTTAATACCAGATTCTCCAAAAGACCCATACCCATTCGAAGATAATCCCATGTATTCTTCCGATATCCAAATCCAAGGCTCTGTCTTTTATTGTAAAGGACGTTTGCATTCATATCTAGCCCCCACGGTGCGTTCTCGGTACTCGCAAACATGGTGTTTGCCGTAATATCCCAACCTTGTGAAAGTGGAATCACACCACCCCCGATAATATAAAGGTGAGCCTGACTTTCATGGAAGGCACCATCAGAAAGTACTATCCTACCAATGTCATTAACAGAAAGTCCAAAGAAAAAGAACTCATTATAAACCGTTCCTCCAAAATGAACGTCAACATATGTAGCTTGGGTGCCTTTTGACGTGATATCCAGGTATCTAGGATCATTCTGTTGTTCAAAATCTTCATTAACCAGATCTAATTGGTGACGAGACAATCCTATCGTAGGACCTATACCAGCAAAAAGATTATCCGCTAACTGTAAGTGCGCACTGTAACCTGCTCGCAAGTCTAAACGGTTAAAGGCACCTGCTTCATCACTCATTAAATTTGCATGATAGCCGTGTTTAACTGTTCGCGAGGTTCTCCC
>CBFIHE010000071.1:0-2585 GCA_965662345.1 Salibacteraceae bacterium | reverse complement strand
CCACCCGTTGCATTGGCTGTAGCCATACCGTCTGATAAACCATTACAGCTTACATTATTATCTACAAGAGCTGTAGCCATTAGCATAGCAGGCTCTGTAATTACAGCACTATCAACAGAAGTACATCCTGTAACATCAGTTACTGTAACAAAGTAAGTACCTGCAACAACTCCTGTAATACTAGTTGTAGTTGCACCGTTACTCCATGCATAAGTGAATGGCAAGTTTCCGTTGGTTACGGTTACTGAAGCCCCACCGTTCGCAAGACCGTTACAAGTTATATTCGAATCAACTGTTGCACTGGCTATCAATTGAAGTGGATCGGCTAAAGTAGCAGAGTCAAAGGCAACACATCCATTAGAATCAACAACGGTAACGGAGTAAGTACCAGCAGGTAATCCTGAAATAGAAGCTGTAGTATCACCCGTATTCCATGTGAAGCTGTAAGGAGTAGTACCTCCTGAAGGTACGACATCTGCAGATCCATCAGAACTTCCAAAGCAATTCGGATCTACAACATTAACTACTGTAGCTGTTAACAAGTTAGGCTGAATAAGCGTTGTTGTAGCTGTTTGAACACAGCCGTTCGTATCAGTAACCGTTAAGGTGTATGTTCCTGCTGGTAATCCTGATACAGCTAGTGTGGTATCACCATTACTCCATGCATAGGTGTAAGGAGCTGTTCCACCGCCTGAGGCACCAACAATGCTACCCGTTGAATCTCCGAAACAACCTATATCAACAGTAGATGCAATACCAGCAAACAATGGTGTTGGCTGCGTAATGATTACTGAATCTATAACTGTACAACCATTCGCATCTGTTAAGGTAAGCGTGTAAGTTCCCACAGCCACTCCTGATAGGGAGGCTCCCATATCACCGTTGCTCCAGCTATACATATATGGCATTGTTCCGCCTGTTCCTGTTGCAGTTCCTCCTCCATCAGAGAATCCGAAGCATGAAACATTACTGTCTAACACTGTTGAAACAGCTAATACTGTTGGTTCAGTAATTAGTACAGAAGAACTATCTGAACAACCGTTCGCATCTGTAATGGTTACACTGTACGTTCCTGCCATAGCTCCTGTAATACTTGCTGTTGTTGCACTGTTACTCCACAAGTAATTGTAAGGCATTGTACCACCCGTTCCACTTGCTGTTGCTCCACCATCGCTGAAGGTGTTACACGTAACATTGCTATCCACAATAGATGAGGATACCAATACTGTTGGTTCTGTAATTACTACTGATCCAGTATCAGAGATTCCGTTGTTGTCTGTCACTGTTAAGGTATAAGTACCTGCACCTACTGCTGTAAGTGAAGTTGTTGTTGCTCCATTGCTCCACAAGTAAGTAAATGGACTTGTACCACTAGTTACTGTTACCTTGGCGCCACCATCTGTACCTCCGTTACAAGAAACATTTGAGTCTACTGCAATCGTGAATACCGGACCTGCAACAATAACCGTAGAGGCCGAATCTATACACCCGTTTGCATCTATAACAGTTATTGAATATGTTCCTGCTGATACTCCCGCAATAGACGCTGTTGCAGCTGCATTACTCCAAGTATACGCGTATGGTGGGACTCCACCTGTAGCCGAAGCAGTGGCTCCTCCACCGTTTCCGGCATCGTTTGAATCCAATACCGATGTAACTATGAGTTGTGTGGGCTCTGTAATCGTTGATGCAGATGTTGCCGTACAACCGTTTGCATCAGTTACCGTTGCCGTGTATGTTCCCGCTGCTACTCCTGTTATGGATGCGGTTGTTGCGCCATTACTCCATGAATATGTGTAAGCCGTTGTTCCACCCGTTGCTGATGCCGTTGCACCACCATCAGAACCTCCGTTACAAGAAACGTTCGCATCTACTACCGCAGAAGCTGCCAAAGATGCAGGCTGTGCTAGCGTGTAAGAATTCGTAGTGGTAGCTGAATTAGCATCCGTTAAAGTTACTGTATACGTTCCTGCAGCTAAACCTGTAATTGCCGCAGTTGTAGCTCCGGTACTCCAAGCATAGGTGTAAGGTGTTACACCTCCATTTCCCGCTGCAGTAAGCGCTCCATTTGCGTTTCCGTTACAATCTATCGATGCCGTTTCTGTAATGTTTACTCCATAGAGTTGGGTAATAATTACCTGGCCGTGGCTAACATCTGAAGGGTTGGTCGAAATAAATCCATCCGTATTTACTTGGTTTGTTCCTCCTGGATGACTTTTTGCGTTGTAAACACCATCACTATTTGAATAACCACCTTTAGTACTTCCACCTTCGTAACCTCCTCCGGCTCCGCCCATGGTGTAATAATCTCCGGCTCCACCACCGCCAAAGCCTCCATGGTTAAAAGCGGAAGAACTATTTGTATTTGTAGTATAACTCTCAGTTCCACCTACCAAGCCATTTGCGAAACTTTGCCCTCCAGTTGATGCATTTCCGTTCTGGCCATTCAGGGTAAATCCTCCACCCGCAGCACTTGCATCTGGGCTAAAAGTCTGACCCTGATTAGAGGGGTTACCTAAAGATGCGCTCCCGTAGGCTTTCGTTCTGTTCGGATAAGTTCCCGAACCATCACTACCTCCGCCTCC
>CBFIHE010000070.1:0-2601 GCA_965662345.1 Salibacteraceae bacterium | reverse complement strand
ATATACCACCCATGAACAACCCTTATACCCTACTTGCGTTTTACCCCTCAAAAGACCATCAACTCCCCTCAAAATCACCTGGCGGTAAGCGGGTCAATTCACTTACCTTTGCGTTTTCAATAAAAAAGCAACTCCAGCACCATGAGTGAGGCAATAAAACACGAGTGCGGCATCGCATTCATTCGGCTTAAGAAACCCATTGCTTACTACCACAAGAAATACGGCACGCCCTTTTACGGCATCAACAAGCTGTACCTACTCATGGAAAAGCAGCACAACCGCGGTCAAGACGGAGTTGGAGTAGCAAATATTAAGCTAGATGCAGACCCCGGTAAGCGCTATATTTCTCGCTACCGCAGTGTAAGCACAAAGCCCATTCAAGATACGTTTGAGTACATCAACAAGCGCTTCAAAGAGCTAGAGAAAACAAACCCAGCCTTGTTGCAAGACGTAGACTACTTAACCGAGAATGAAGCCTTTATGGGCGAGGTATTTTTGGGTCACCTACGCTACGGCACGTACGGAAAAAACAGCATAGAAAGTTGCCACCCTTTCTTACGCCAAAACAACTGGAGAACGCGTAACCTAGTAGTAGCCGGTAACTTTAACCTTACCAATGTAGATGAGCTATTCAACTTTATGGTAAGCATTGGCCAGCACCCTAAAGAAATGGCAGATACCGTTACGGTAATGGAGAAAATTGGTCACTTCTTAGATGTAGAAAACCAACGCTTGTTTGATGAGTTTAAGTCCAAAGGCTACGGATATACAGAGATTTCAGACCTCATTGCCAAAAACTTAGATAGTGTATCTATTCTAAAGCAAGCCTCAGAAGACTGGGATGGGGGCTACCTCATGGCTGGTATGTTTGGCCATGGAGATTCCTTCATCTTCCGCGACCCCAACGGCATTCGCCCCGGATATTGGTATGAAGATGATGAGGTGGTAGTAGTAGCCTCTGAGCGCGCGGCCATACAAACCGCGTTTAATGTACGCTATGTAAACACCAAAGAATTACAGCCTGGTCATGCCCTAATGGTGAAGCGCACGGGCGAGGTGAAAGAACAAGAAATTATTGCACCTAAAAAGAAGTTGGCCTGCTCGTTTGAGCGCATTTACTTCTCACGTGGCAGCGATAGAGAAATTTACCAAGAGCGTTTGCAATTGGGAAGAATTGTGGCCAAAAAGGTATTTGATGCGGTAGACTATGACTTTGAGAAAACCGTATTCAGCTACATTCCCAATACGGCAGAGGTATCTTTCTTTGGCATGGTAAAAGAGGCGCATACGGCATTGAGCAAGCAAAAGTTAGAGCGTATTCGTGCGCTGGGCGATGGAGCCGATGATGCAGCTGTAGAGCAAATCATGCGAATTACTCCGCGTGCAGAAAAGATTGCCATAAAAGATGCCAAGCTAAGAACCTTTATTACACAAGACGATTCTAGAGATGACCTAGTAGCACATGTGTACGATGTTACCTATGGGGTAATCAAAAACCAAGAAGACACATTGGTGCTGATTGATGATTCCATTGTACGTGGAACTACACTAAAACAAAGCATATTGCGCATTGTAGATCGTTTGAATCCTAAGCGCATCATCATTGTATCATCTGCACCCCAAATTCGTTTCCCAGATTGCTACGGTATTGATATGGCAAAGTTGGGCGATTTTGTTGCCTTTAGAGCTGCCATTGAGCTGCTCAAAGACCGTAGCATGGAGAAATTGGTAACAGACGTTTACCACGATTGTCTAGAACAAGTAGACCTGCCTAAAGAGCAAGTGGTAAACCATGTAAAGCGTATTTATGAGCCATTTACGGCTGAAAAAATAAGTACCAAAATCAGCGAAATGCTCAAGCCAGCAAGTGTTCGTGCAGAGGTAGATGTAATTTACCAAAGCTTAGATGGTTTGAAAGAGGCGTGTCCTAAGAATGAAGGCGACTGGTACTTTAGCGGAAATTACCCTACCCCAGGTGGTAACAAGGTGGTGAATCAAGCCTTCATCAACTACGTAGAGGGTAAGAACGAGCGGGCGTATTAGACCCAAGAATGGCCAGTGCCTGCAACGCGTTGGCAGCTATTCTTTGTTTTGCTTAAACGCTGTTAAGTAAAGGCCAACACCAATATTGCATTTGGCAAACCAAAACTGTTGGGTAGCTTGATCGGCTTTGCCTTTTTTGGTTTCTACATCAAACAGGTTAATGTATCCCGCGCCTACGTTAGAGGTGAGATAAATGGTTTCTTTAAACTCAAAACGTATACCGCTGTACAAGCCAATGCCCCACCCAGAAAGATGCAAGCGGTTTCTATAGCGGTTGCCTCCAAGATGAGTGAAATCTGTCCATGGAAAAACAGGACCCGTGCCTAGCTCGTTGCTCCACGTAATACCCAAATTATGGTTAATCCAAAGGCGGTCTAAACGCTCTAAACTGATGCGGGCAAAATTGAGCCCATCGGTATGCTCGTACTTAATAAAGTTGTTGTCTAGCACCAAGTCATCATTGTTGTATTGGCCCACGTATTGGGCACTCTCCGGACTGTTCTCCCAAGAGCCATCATCTAGCGCCTCAGAATCTATGTAGCCAGATATTTTAGCCGT
>CBFIHE010000069.1:0-2927 GCA_965662345.1 Salibacteraceae bacterium | reverse complement strand
CAAGCAGCGATTGATAATGCCTCGAATGGGGATACAATATATGTCCAAAGTGGAGTTTACTATGAGAATATTGATTTCTCCGGAAAGTCACTAACGCTGCTAGGAGAAGAAAAATATCAAACCATTTTGGATGGTATTAATGGGTCTTCTTCAGTGGTAAACTTGGACGGGTCGTCTATCCTAAGCGGATTCACCATTAGGAACGGAAAAGGAAAATTGAGTTTTTCTTCATCAGGGTCTACTCGAAGATGGGGAGGTGGAGTTTATGCTATTTCTGGATCAAATATTGTCGAAAACTGCAATTTCAAAGAAAACAATCTTGATTTAGGGGTTGATTCACGAGGTGGAGGTATTTATACAAACGGCTCAACAACAGTTCGAAATTGTTATTTCACCGATAATTCAGTTGGGCAATATGGTGCTGCGATTGTTGGAGGGTCGGTTGAAAATTGTCTTTTCGAAAACCATACCAATGGAGCTTCTGCTGTTCATGAGACTGTTTTATTAAGTAATTCAGTCATTAAGAACAACAGCATAGGAGGGGTCTTCTACTTGGGTGGGCCAAATGGTCTTATTTCGAACAGTAAAATCTTTGGCAATAGCCATGGGTTACACCTAGTAGCACATCCAACAGGGTCAAATATCATTAACTCGTCTATTTACGGCAACATAAATCAGTTTGGTGATACCAATAACATTTTGTTTGGAACCAATGGCCCAACGGCATACAGTACAATCTTCATTGATTCATCGTATGTAGAAGGTGATTCTACGCTAAATCCAAATACACAATGGGGTGAAATTAATTGGGGACAGAATCTCTATCCTGCTTCACTAATAATAAATGCAGGATTACTATCCAACCTTAATTACACATGGTCCACCGGAGACACCACAGCCAACATCAACGTTTCTCCAAGTCAAACCACGACCTATTATGTAACCATTACCGATGGTGTTGGAAGTTGTACCGATAGTGTTACCGTTACCGTAAATGATCCTGTTTTGGCTGCTTCTGTAATGCCAACAGATTGCCAAGCTTCTGCCAATGGTAGTGCGAGTGTATCCATGGCAAATGGAACTTCTCCGTATTCGTATGTATGGAGTACGGGTGACACCACCTCAACGGTATCGGGTCTAGCCGTTGGAACCTATGGAGTTACTGCTACAGATAGCATTGGTTGTAGCTTAGATACAACACTTATAATTAATGCAGTCGACACCATAGCTCCGGTTGCTCAGACACAAGCGGTAACGCTTTACCTAGATGCAGCTGGAGTAGCAACACTTACCACAACCATGGTAGACAATGGTTCTACCGATAACTGTGGTATTTTCCAAATGACGCTCTCAGACACACTATTTACTTGTGCGGATACTGGTATACAGCAGGTGATGTTTTCGGTTTATGACACTACCATGAACGTTGATACCGTTGCCGTACAAATAACGGTATTAGATACAATACCACCATCAGTACTTACTCAAAACCTTACGGTGTATCTAGATGCCACAGGAAATGCAAGTATCACTGCCACACAGGTAGATAATGGCTCGTATGATAATTGCGGTATCGATAGTATATATTTTTGCGAGAACAACCCTTTAATATTCTTAGCCGAATTCAACGGAAAATACTATTACCGCACAGATACTGGGATGCATTGGGTACAAGCAGATTCTTTTGCTCAAAGCCTCGGTGGACAATTAATTGAAATACACGATAGTTCAACTCAAGCCTTCATAGACACACTCAATACAGGATGGTACTTATTTATCGGATTGGTAGATTCTTTGGGCAATGATACTTTTAGTTGGGTTTCAGGAACACCATTGGCGTATACGAATTGGAATCTGCTTGATCCTAACGGCAATTCTTGGCCATTATCAACGCATGATTATGGCCTTATTCCCCCGGGGAACCCAAAAAAATGGCTAGGTGCTGATTCAGGTAATAACTACAGACTAGGTATTGAATTCAATGCACCTTATGTTGGAACTTCTAACAATAGTATTGAAACCTTTACTTGCGACAATATCGGTTTAAATCCATTGAATGTATGTTTTTTAGACCTGAATGGAAATATATCTAGTTCTAGCGTTTCTGTAACCGTATTGGATACATTGACACCAACGGTACTTACGCAGAATCTAACGGTATATTTAGATGCTTCGGGTAATGCTTCCATCACTGCGGCTCAGGTAGATAATGGTTCGAGTGACAATTGCGCCATCGATACGATGTACCTAGATCAGTACAACTTTAACTGTGCAGATACGGGTTCCAATACGGTGACCTTGACAGCTATGGATGTAAAAGGCAACCAATCCATGGGTACTGCCACGGTAACGGTGTTAGACACATTAGGTCCAACAGCTATTCCAAGAAATTTGATTGCTCGTTTGGATACACAAGGGCTTGCAACAATCACGGTACAGCAAGCAGACAGTGCATCAACGGATAACTGTGGAATAGGCAGTATGAGTATTAGTCAAAATCAATGGTCCTGTTCGGATACGGGTATGCATGTGGTTGTATTTACAGTTGTTGACCTGAGTGGAAACATTGATTCCTCAACCTTCACGGTAATGGTTGTAGATGATCGGGCACCAGATATGGTAGCAAATACGGGAACATTCTATTTAGATATCAACGGAATAGCAGTACTAGATCCAACATCAGTAGATGGGGGGTCAACAGACAACTGTGGATTGGATAGCATCTGGTTGAGTAGAGATACCTTAACCTGCGCTGATTTGGGCTTAGGGAATTTAAGGTTATACGGAAAAGATGTTTCCGGAAATGAAAGCTTCGATCCGTTCTTGTTCAACTTGTTCGATACAATTGCGCCTAGCATTACTTGTCCGGGAGCGGTTACGGTTTGTGAGACGGATAGCATTCTTTTCCCGAACGCCACGGCAACCGA
>CBFIHE010000068.1:0-3062 GCA_965662345.1 Salibacteraceae bacterium | reverse complement strand
GTCTGCTACCGTTCCGCAGATGTTGGTCACCGCTACGCTGTAAGTTCCCGAGTTACGAAACTTACGTTCATTGGCGGTATTGCCATCGCTCCAAAGGATGTTTGTGGCGTTGCTGCTTTCCACGCGAGCCGTGAGTACGCCTCCTTCACACAGTGTATCTCCATCAGGAAAATCTACTTGTGGAATGTATAGTGCTTCTAAGTCTATACTATCACTAAACGACCCACACGCATTGGTGGCTCTCACGAAATACGTCTGCCCAGCTTTGGCGTAAAGCAAGCTATCTGTGCTTCCAGTGTTCCACTGATACGTAGCGTTCACAGCTGGTGCATCTAACAGAATGCTGTCATAATCACAAATGGCGGTGTCTTGTCCGAGTGAGAAGCTGATCGGTACATCATACTTGATGCGTACCGTATCATCATCAAAACCGCAGAGGTTGGTGACTTCTACCCAATACTGACCCGTAGTATCTGCCAAATTGGTGCTGTCTGTAGTGCCGTCTTGCCACAGGTAAGTGGCTCTGCTGTGACTCGCATTAAGGGTAACTAAGTTGGTGATGCAGTAAGTAGCATCCGGACCTAACTCCGTAAGCGGAGAACTATCGTACCACACCTGTACGGTGTCTTGGTCTATACCGCAACCGTTATCTACCGTTACGCTGTAGGTATTCTGACTACTGACACTAATGCTGTCTGTGGTTGCACCCGTACTCCAAGTAAAACTGCCAAAGAGAATGCTATCACCAACGGTGTACACATCACCGGGGCATAATACCGTATCTGGTCCTAAATCTATGCTTGGACTCGTAAGACTCCACAGTTGTAAACTGTCTTCTTTGGTACCGCACATGTTGGTAATGCTCACGCGATACATGCCTGTGGTGTTAATCCAGCGTTGAGGGGAGGTAGAGCCGTTATCCCACAAGTAGGTAGAAGCTGTATCGCTTACGTTAAGCAGCACCCAATTCCCGTTACAAATGACGGTATCATTGCCTAAGTCTGCACTTACCAAAGGCATCACCCCAATGTCTATGGTGTCTGAGCTTGAACCACACAGGTTGGTGGCCGTAACGCTGTAAACCCCCGTTGTATCTGCCAATAGAGTAGCTGTTGTATCTCCTGTACTCCATTGGTAAGAACCTAAGGCTACGGAAGCATCCAACAACAGTTGGTTTCCCTGACAAAACACCGTATCCAACGGCAAGTCAACCAAAGCCGGAATCAAAGAATCTATGACTACGGTATCTCGTTCTAAGCCGCAGACATTACTCACTTCTACATGGTAGGTATCCGGTTGCAGGATTTGGAGGTTCATTACCGTATCTCCTGTATTCCACAGGTAACTGAAGTTGCTATCTGCAAACTGAATGGCCATAGAATCTCCTTCGCAGAGTATGGTATCTGGACCTAAATTGGCATACGGCTGCGGGTAAATGGTGATAGGCCGCACCACGGTATCATGCACGCCATTCCATACCCAAGAGAGGGTAACATCATAAGTGCCTGGGGCACTAAACACATGCACCCCCAAGGTATCTGTAGAGAAGTTGGCCGCAGCGCTCGCTGTATCATCAAAGTTCCAAAGCACACTGTCATAAGCGCGTGAGGTTAGCTCAAAAAACGAAGTATCTCCAAAACACGTAGTGGAATCTCTAAAGGTAAGACCGAGAATGTTGGAGGTGATTGTGGGAAGGTCAATTCTAGATGATTTACCATTAAGATAAAGTGCGTATAAATTAAAGTTACTTGCAAGTCCTGCGCTATCCGGAGAGTCAAGACGGCACATGTAAGTATTTACAGTGTTAAATAAAGTGTCTTGGAAGCGGCACGTATATATTTTATTATCGGGGCCTCGTTGCAAAGGAGAAATCCATGTCAAGGAGGTTCCAACTAGTATTCTAGAAGAGCTTACGGATGCCGAATTAATCAAATCAAATTGAAAAATACCGCCCAAGGTCGGCACCAGTACGGTATCAACACCTGTTACGTAAAGGAAACGCCCACTAGCCGAAAATTCATTACTAATAGAATTTTTTACAGGAAGAATAATACCATTGCTGAATGACCCTGTTGAATTATCGAAATCGAACAAAAAAGCATCTGAACCCCCAACACAAACTTTGTCTTGTGCCGGATTCACTTTCATATCGCTAAATGGTACTTGATTAACAGAGAAGTTATTAGGCCATGGTGTTATTACAGGAGAGTTTGATAGACCGGTTGAAGTTAAACGGTACGCATATAAATATTGACCGGATGAAGTTTGGTTATGATTAAACCCAAGAATCCATACATCTAAGTTATTGGAATGACCAACGGCTAATTGCCTTTGAGAACTACCTGTATGAAACAGCTGGTTTTTGAGAATGACATCTCCGTTGCCATTGTTTCCTGTTATATCGACAATGCTGTAATTGTGGGTGTAAATCGGACCTTGGGGACTCGTTGTTGCATAACCACTGATATGAAAAACATAATATAAGTTGTTCGTACCGGGATCAGGAACAATCATGACACCATTATTAATTGCATGACTTCCATTCAACCCTGTACCATTCGGCATAATCTGATGGTTCTTATCCCAAACTTTGTTACCATCAGTATAGAACAAAAGGGTTCCGAACTCGTCACAGATTGAAGCGCATGATCTGAGTGAGTTCATCGCTCCATTAGTATCTGCCACAGCAACTCCACTGTTAAAGTCTATTCCTGCAAAATAGCCAAAATGCCAAACGTTGAATTCTTTTTGAGCTTGACTGAGTAAGCTCAAAAAAGAAAAAAAAAGAATGAATAGATATTTTAGTGCTTTTTTCAATGTGTGTTACTGTATAACAATGACAGAAAAAACTGTACAATGGGCAACCATTGTACAGTCTAATATAATGAAAATATTACTTTAAGATAAGTTTAGATTGAATTACTGTAGATTTAGTGTTTCCGGTAATCATGTACATTCCTTTGGGTAAGAATGATAAATCAATCGCTGTAATACCATAAACCAGTTGCTTCTCTAAAACCAATCTGCCATTCATATCTGAGACTTGAACCTGCATTGCGTCT
>CBFIHE010000067.1:0-3241 GCA_965662345.1 Salibacteraceae bacterium | reverse complement strand
ATTGCCATATTTGGCAACTTAGATGTGAGCACCGTTGGTTCTTTTATTAAAGATGGGGGTGGAGCCGGACTCAAAGGTGGATTGCCTCAATTTCAAGCCCATATTTTCACCTTAACAGATACGCTTGCCGGTCATTGGGGTTTGATTGTTTCTGCGGCTTTCCTGCTGGCAGCCGTTGGCTTGATTGAATCATTGATGACCTTGAACTTGGTAGATGATTTAACCGAAACGCGCGGAAGCGGAAACCGTGAGTGTATTGCACAAGGAAGTGCCAATATGCTCAATGGATTATTTGGCGGAATGGGCGGTTGTGCCATGATTGGTCAATCTATCATTAACGTAAACTCTGGTGGTAGAGGTAGGCTATCTGGTATTGTAGCCGCAATTGCACTATTAATGTTCATTTTATTTGGTGCTCCGCTTATTGAGCAAATTCCTATAGCTGCCCTTGTAGGCGTAATGTTCATGGTAGTGATAGGCACCTTTGCTTGGAGTAGCTTCCGCATTTTGAATAAGATTCCATTATCAGACGCCTTTGTACTTATTGCGGTTTCTGCTATTACAGTTTGGCAAGATTTAGCCATTGCGGTAATTGCCGGTGTAATTATGAGTGCGCTGGTTTTTGCTTGGCAGAATGCCACTCGAATAAGAGCTCGTAAAAGCATCAAAGAGGATGGAACCAAAGTCTACGAGATTTGGGGTCCCTTGTTCTTTGGCTCTGTGCAGTCTTTTAACGCTAAGTTTGATGTGAAGACTGACCCCCAAAACATTGAAATTGATTTCATAGAATCACGAGTAAGTGATCAATCGGGTATGGAGGCACTACGGAACATGGTAGACAAGTTCTTAGATGCGGGTAAAATGGTTAAGCTAACCCACCTTAGTCCAGAATGCAAAATGCTGTTATTAAAAGGTGACCCAAGGTTTGAGAAATACATTGAGTCATCTATTGACGACCCGCGCTATCATGTAGTTACAGATTTGGTAGATCGGGAGGTGTAGTTGCTTTTTTGCTCTCTAAGAAAGCCCTGTACTTTTCAAGGTCTTCTCTGATGTATTTCATCGCATAGCGATAGACCATTAAATCATCTAGCAGGCCAAGCGCGGGAATGAAGTCGGGCAAGGCATCGCTAGGTAGCAGTATGTAGGCTAATAATCCTGCTAAGGAGAGAAATGTCTTTTTGGGGAGCTCCTTGTAATTTCCAGACGCTGCATCCTGTAATAGTTTGAGCATGAGTTTCAACTCATCAATATGCGCTTTGAAAGCACTACTCAGGTTTACGATTTTGAAGAGCCGTTCCTTATCCGTTAAAATGGCTTTGATTTCTGAAGGATTGATGTTCTTCGAAAGCTTATGAAAGAGTTGTATGGCTCTTGATTTGAGCATGAATTACAAACGTTTTCTAATTCCAATAAGTTTGAATAAACACAAATCTACGTTGGTTAAGTCACCTTTTATAACATTGAACGAGTTCAAATTATTCTTAGGTTATAATTCATTTTCACCAAATAATATTTCGAATCCAACTTTTACTCCGGATTCACCACCTTTAATAAAAGATTTATTAAACAATTCTTCCCTATCTTCATGTGCGAAGCAATACCATAACCTATGTTACACGCACACCATACAGATACACTAGCTGCAAAGCAGTTCCTCTCTCTCTCTCTCTCTCTCTAGCAATAGGGCGATACAACACGATTTCATTTCAAAAACCGCTTGGTTTTTGGCTCACCATACTACCAAGTGCAAAGCACACTCATGCCTTTGCACTAGCAAGCGCTATGCCTGTTACCGCACCATTGTATTACCCAAGATCACAGTATGCCTATGAAACACTTACGGGTACCACCTCAAGTCCGCAACTAGAGGGTTTATCAATTCTTAATAAAACACATTTTGATGAAAAATTTATTCTTTACAGCTGCATGCTTTGTAGCATTAATTACAAGTGGAATGGCGCAGCCTTATCCACTGAACTCTTCAAGTTCACTCGATAACCAAACAACGGTGGATGTAAAAACAGAACGAGGATATGTTTACGTACTTGCCTCATTTATAGGGAGTACCACAATAGAGTCAGTCACAATTAATACTGGGAGTCAAGACAGAGGGTACTATGTGGCTAAGTACAATGCGGCCACAGGCGCTCTAGATTGGGTGCACCATTCTTATGGGAATGGTAATTCAAGTGACCATATTGCTGTAGATTTTGAAGTGCGAAATGGATTTATCCATATCCTCACTGAAGCATTCCCGGGCAGTTCTTTGTTGGGGTATGATGTAGAAACCAAAAACAATACCGGTATGGTAATCAGTGGCCCGGTCGCAGTAACGGGAGGTACCCAGTATGATGTAATATGTCTAGATCAAAATGGCTTTATTCAGAATACAGGAGGTTTGTTAACAACAAGCTCTGTTAATACGGCTTGGAATATGAATGATTTAAGCGTCCCTGCAAGTCCCATTGATTTAGAAGCCCTCACCATTGAAAATGTAAATGGTGCAACGGATATCTTTATAGGTGGTCACAACCTTTCAGATAGAGATGCTTTTATTGGTAGATTTAACTACGTTGCAGGTTCAGGAGATTATGAGCCTGCTTCTACTTTTGGAGGTACAAATCCTAATTATTCTGAGGCTACTCCGATGATGTCATCAAACAACAGAATTAAGGATATTGAATATCATGCACCCGCAAATACCATTTTTGCAACGGGTCAGATTGATCAGGCTAACCCAATTACTGGAACATTGGCTTTGGTTGGTCCTAGTGATGCTTTTACGATGGGATTTGTTCCTAATAACCTGAACAATATAATCGCTGAGATTGCAGCAGGTACAGCCGGAAATGGTAGTGGTAATGCCATTGATGTAGCCAATATTAACCAAGTAGGTACTGTATACGCAATTGGTATTACCGGGGATGCAGAAGGTGACCTTACCAATTGGGGGCCTACCACGAACACGATCAATAATGCTTTTGTAACTCTGTTTAATTATGATGTTGCGGGAGCACCACCAAGTTTTGTTCACCAATGGACACATGTATTGGATTATGGAGGTCCTGTTCAAGAAGGTTCGGGTACGGGAGTTGTATTCAGTGAAATGCTGCTTCATGCCAGTGGAGAGTTTGATGGGAGTTCTTTTGATATTTTTGGTGGCGGTTGCCCACAAACATCTAGCCCGGGCAACACTTCCGGTTACTTGGTGAGTTTTGATAGACCAACTAGCACATGT
>CBFIHE010000066.1:0-3320 GCA_965662345.1 Salibacteraceae bacterium | reverse complement strand
GAATACCAAGCCTAGTCAACCTTACATCAGGCGCTGTTGGCACACATTTGTGGAGTACAGGTGATACCTTAGATAATATCACATTAGAGTTACTATCAGACACAACCATTTGGGTCAAAGTTACTTCGGCAATAGGATGTGTAAATTCAGATACCATTCGTATAGAAGGACTCTTGGGAGTTGATGGTGTAAATGAGATCTATACCATCAAATTGTTCCCTAATCCAACCAATGGTAATTTGAATATCCAAATGGATGACATCCATGCAGAAGAGATAGTTATTCAAGTGGTAGACTTTGCGGGTAGACTGGTTTACAACCGCGAGTGGAACCAACCTAGTGAGCAGTTCCTGCAAACCATTGACATGAGTGCGAATAGTCAAGGCGTATATTTTGTAAATATCTTTATTGACGGAAATCGCCATACAGAACGAGTTACGGTTTACTAGAACTAAATCGTTCGTAATAATAAAAAAGCCCAGAGCATTGCTCTGGGCTTTTTTTGTGATGAAGATTCTGATGGAATTCATAGAGTTACACTGCTGGCTATTTATCAAATGTGATTAGAATCATTATGTTGCGCATGGTTTAAAGGTGAGTCCATGATCTCTTTTGAGTGTTGCGCCTGCAATGCACCATTGTTCTACCATTCATGCTCTAATAAACGGGTTCCAATACGCTCATAATACCGCAAGTATTGATTTCTAGAATAGACTTGGATAGAACGATGTAGCTTCTGAGCTGTAGTCTTAAAACTAATGCCTCACTTTGTAGGCTTCAAATAGCTTTTTTGCCGCAGTGTATGCATCTACTTTTCCTTCTTCAACCCTGTCTGTGGTATCGTTAAGCAGGTTATTCAATTTAGGATCATTGTAGAAACTTTCTCGAAGGAAAGACTCAATAGTCTCTAGCATATGCTGTTTGGCTTGTGAAGCACGTAATTTCTCAAAGTGACCATTATTCTTAGTATGGTTCACGTAAGACTCAATAGTATCCCAAATCTTATCAATTCCTGTTCCTTCCACCGCAGAACAAGTTTGAACCTTTGGTATCCAATTATTTGGGGCAGGAGGGAAGAGGTGAATGGCATTGGCATATTCTATTCTTGCCATTTTGGCTTTTTGAACATTATCGCCATCAGCTTTATTAATCACAATGGTATCTGCCATTTCCATGATTCCCCGCTTAATACCTTGGAGCTCGTCACCTGCTCCAGAAAGCATGAGCAGAAGAAAGAAGTCTACCATAGAATGTACGAGTGTCTCAGATTGACCTACACCTACAGTTTCTATTAGAATAACATCATAACCAGCCGCTTCACAGAGTAAGATACTTTCTCGAGTGGCATTTGCTACTCCTCCTAAAGAGCCTCGAGAAGGTGAGGGACGGATGAAGACTTCAGGATGAGTAGAGAGATTCTCCATCCGTGTTTTATCGCCAAGAATACTACCCTTGGAAACACCACTGCTAGGGTCTATGGCAAGAACTGCTAGTTTATGACCTTTGCTAACAACATACTCTCCGAATGCCTCAATGAAAGTTGATTTTCCTACTCCAGGAACACCTGTTATACCAATACGAACGCTATTTCCAGTATGGGGCAGACAGGCTTCAATTACTCCTCTAGAAAAATCATGATGAGCTTTCTTATGACTCTCTACCAAGGTAATGGCTCTACTTAACGTTCCTTTATGACCAGCTTGTATACCAGATAAGTATTCGTCAACAGAAAGTTGTTTTCGTTGCTTTAAAATAGCTAGCTTTTTAGCCCTAGAATCTGCTTGAGACATAAAGTAAAGGTAGCTAATTATGCACGTTCATTATTGGCTTTATCCTTTTCCCTTTGCAGGAGTCTATAGTTGATATAACCAATAACTACAGCAGCTATGAATAGTAATATTGCTAGAAGTACTTCGTCTTGACTCCATTTTAAGTAGCCAAGGTACGCTACTAGAATGATGGTAAAGTTCCTAAGAAAGCCTTTGGCAAACCGCATTCCTAAGGGGTTTTAAATTCAGCTTCAAAACTCATATAGTAGGGCTCACATTCGCCTGATTTCAATTCAATGACATATCCAGTGTAGATAATACCAGGTTTAATATTGTTAGCTTCTAGAAACTCCTGGGTAATTGTTGCTTCTCTAAGTTGACTCAGAGCTTGCTTTTCTTTACCTAGGATGCTTTTGTTAAACTCTAACCAAACTTCAAACTGATTGTCTCCAAGCGGTTCTACCTCAATCACCTCTGCTTTTACGTAAATCTCTTTATCGTAATCACAAGGGCCAGATCCTTGCTGCTGACAAGAAAAAAGGGTTGTCGCAATAAACGACAACCCTATAAATTGAATTTTCAGTATTCTATTAATTGAAGTATTTGCTATTCCAAACATCTTGGCTGAATTCTTTGGATCGCAAGATACCAACGATTAAAGCAGATACAAATACCAATCCACTAAAAATGAAGGATAAATACACTCTGGCTAGTCCAGTAGCAAAGGCTGAATCCCAAGCTGTATTAGGGAAGAAAGATTCTGGCAGAAAAAGCGTAATTAATAACCCGATTGAAATAGAGGTTAATGCCAGTGTAGTTATGCTTCGCATTGGGTAATTCAACATACTTCTAAACCATCCCATGTCATCTCCCCACTTGTGAATCATGTAATACTCTCCATTACCTAATTCGGCAAATAAAATGGGATCTTCAGTCGCATCAGCTAGTTTGAACCGCGATGCTGGCGCTAAGATGGTGAAGTTAGAGAACTCATGCCCTAATTCATTTTCTAGTGCTTTAATTTTTGCGGTTGCTTCATAAGGAATTTCACCTGCGTAAAGTTTTGAGTCTAAGAACCGCAAACGAAACTTGGTTGCAATATGGTGAATTACTTTATCATCAAAAACTAAGTCACCGTCTAGCGACCCTAATTGATCCACAGATAACCTAGCAAACTCATCGGCACTGCCCTTGAGCCTTTCGCTAATGCTGTTTTCTTGTTCTAAGTCTCCGCTAAGTACTTGACCAACCTGACTGACAAATGCCTCAGGTCCTTGCTTTCTGATTTCCCGTTCGCGCGCTAATTCGGCTATTATGTCTACTTCTTTAAACATATCATTTGAAGTTTTAATAAAATGCACGGCAGGATTGACTGCTAAAATAAGAATTACTGCCGGTCATCAAATTGTTCTCTCAGAATTTTAACATAAAAAATGAGACCTTGTTTAAACTACTCCAGCAATCAGAGCTAATGAAACCAAAACCAACAACCAGCCTACAATTTGTTGAAGAAAGCCTATAGTCGTTTTTTGAAGGAGTTTTCTACCTGCA
>CBFIHE010000065.1:0-3342 GCA_965662345.1 Salibacteraceae bacterium | reverse complement strand
GCTATACTTGGCTACCTGCGATAACCGTGTTTCTTAGTAAAACCATAGTGGTTACTTGTATTGCTATCTGAGGTGTAGTTGTAGAAAAAGAAATCTGGGATTTTGGATGTTGTAGAGCAGAAACATAACTTCATAAATTCGTGGGTATAGTAATCGTATGATTTGAGCAGGTACCTACTTGTCTTTATTCATATGGTCGAATATTTATCCTTAAACTACGAAGCAGCTCGATTGTGGGCTGTGAGTTGTTCTTCAGTAAATAGTAGCCTTCTTTTTCATTCAAGCATTTTAGCCTAGGAAACTGTGAACTAAGGTCGTTTAGGTCATCAATAAAGAGAATACTCTCATGTGTACTTGACTCTTCTTCAATGAGGCGCCATGTTCTTCGTTCGTACGATGGTCTTAGCGTTTTAGGAAAATCATCTATACAAGCTGTGCAACCGTAATTAAAAAAGTCATAATAACCATGGTTAACTATAACAATGAGCTTCACATTGTGATGAGCAGAGACTTTTTGGAGATTACTACACCTGACCTCTACATCTTCAACTTTTGCTATGGATACAACGTGGTTTTTTTGAAGATTAGTCCTTTTTGAGATTGTTGATTTAAGATGGAATAAATTATAGCCAAACAGAATAAATGGAATGGCAAGAAGGATGTATTTTAACCTAAACTCTTTTAACACTACAGCACAAGTGCCTATTAGCAAAGGCAATGCTAAATACATTCTTGCAGGGGAGAAGAAAATAGAGTTAGAGGCATCATGAACTTTTGAAAGACCAAGAGTACCTACGAGCATCATCGCGCTAATGATCATCATAAATGCTTCTTTCCGCTTCTTTTTAATGAAAGCAAACAAACCTGAAACTAAGAGAATCAATAGCCATATAAACCCTTGATTCCACAAGATAGGGGAGACGTAGTTAAAATAATAGTCAAGTTTTCCAAAGCTCTTTATGAGCAAATCAAACGAGTAGGATAGCTCAAAGCTGTGCAACACATAACCTGGATTTGTTGTATAAAAATAAATGCCGAGAAAATGAGGAATACTTCCTGCAAAACCTCCAATAACCGTGTACAAGTAAAATTGAAGACTTTTGTAATTATGCAAGAACACGTAAAAAAGATAAGGTATACTCAATATAGCAGAGTTGGCTGAAATGGAGTAGCCTAGTACTATGCTTAAACCAATAAAGATCTGAATCCATTTGTTATTTACATAGAACATAGAAACAGTTCCCAGTGATGCAATGAATATCCCTGATACGAATCCACGACTTAATGAAGTGATCAGGTGATATTCTATAGGCATCAACAATGGAATTGATAAAACAACTAGACCAACGTGCCTTGATTTATTCAGAAACGAAAAGAATGCAATTAGGTAAAAGGGGAAAAGTGAAAGTATTGTAGTGACAACAGGAAGAGCTCTAGAAGGAGGCAGTCCAAGTTTGTGTAACGGTACTGCAAACAAAGCCTCTAGCATGGTATTGTATGCTTGGCCATAGAAGCGGGGTTCATAAAATTTGCCTTGAGAATAGTCTACAAGTCCATGCCACATGATTGATTGGTCGCTGTCTGTGTAGGTGAACCCAAACTCCATAAGAACAATGTACCTAATTATTAGAGTGCAAATAATTAGCAGCATGGCCAGTCCATAATCGTATTTACGGCTTAAATTCACAACTGAAATGTATAAAACATATAGCCACTGCTTAACTGATTTTCAATATTTGACCAGCGTCTAATTGAAGGATAGTTCAAAAAAAAAGCCGCATCTGAATGATACGGCTTTTTGTGTGGGCGATACTGGATTCGAACCAGTGACCCCCTGCTTGTAAGGCAGGTGCTCTGAACCAGCTGAGCTAATCGCCCTCTCCTTGTTAAGGGCTGCAAATATATGCCGCTTTTTATTTGGTGCAAATATTTAGTGAAAAAAATCAAGGGCTTCAGCCACCACAAAAGTTGAGCCTCCAATATATAAAGTATCTGTGGGCTTAAGAATATCTATTAACTCGCTGAGCTGCTGGTGTATTGTGCCGCTGATATGAATGGTTTTTAGCCCCTTATCAGTAAAATGAGAGTTTAGCTCTTTTAGTGGTATTGCTCTGCGATTATTCGCTTCTGCGGGGATATATGTCCATCGACTAGGGAATAGGTCTAGTATACGAGATAGGTTTTTATCATTAACAAATCCTAATAGCAGGTAACAATCTCCTTGGGCCTCATTTTGGAGTTGCTTCATGTTGTATGTTAGACCTTCTTCATTATGCCCTAAATCGGCTATGCAAAGAGGTTTTGAACTGAGTTGCTGCCACCTCCCCATTAGTGCTGTTTGTTGAACAACGGTATTTAAGCCTTTATTTATTGTGGTTTTATTCAGGTTAAATTGAGGTAAATGGTCTAAAGCGGTTAGAGTGGTTTTCAAATTTTGACGCTGATAGGCACCTCTTAAATCTGTAGTGAAGTAGGGCGAGGCATACTCGGCAATGTGAATAGGAGACTTTAGCGTTTTGGCAACTTCTTCAAAAACAGGTAGTGTGTCTTCGCGTGTTTCGCCAATAATAACAGGAACACCTTGTTTTATGATTCCCGCTTTTTCACGAGCGATTTCTTCATGTGTGTCTCCCAAGAATTGCCTATGATCTAACCCAATATTTGTAATTATGCTGAGTAGGGGAGTAATAACATTTGTAGCATCAAGCCTACCACCCATACCTACCTCTACTATTGCAATATCCACTTTTTGATCAGCAAATGAAGTGAAAGCCAATGCAACAGACCATTCAAAGAATGATGGTGAAACTTTTTCGAATGAAGACTTGTGTTTGTCCACAAAGTCAATCACGAATTGTTTACTGATAGGCTTTCCGTTAATTTTAATCCGTTCTCTAAAGTCGAGTAAATGAGGTGATGTGTATAACCCAACAGAATTACCGTGGGTTTGCAATACAGATGCTAGCATATGACTCACAGAACCTTTTCCGTTAGTGCCGCCTACGTGTATACTAGGAAACTGATTTTCGGGATGGTTTAATGAACTGAGCAACTCTGTAATCGGACCCAAGTCTGACTTGTAAGCCGATTTCCCAACGTTTTGGTACATTGGAAATTTAGAGAAGAGATAATCCAGCGTTGCTGAATAGTGAGTCATTTATTTTAAAATAAAATGATAGGTGATTTTACCATATTGTTCAAGGGGTGCACCTGGATTTGCTTGCCACTTGGTTTTTAACGCAGCTTGAATAGCCTGTTTGGTTAGGCATTCAGTTGTATTGGTAGTTCCTTTTCCAACTGAGGCCTTGATGGTTTTACCGTTTCTATCTACTTTAATGTCTA
>CBFIHE010000064.1:0-3349 GCA_965662345.1 Salibacteraceae bacterium | reverse complement strand
TGAGCATGAATTACAAACGTTTTCTAATTCCTATAAGTTTGAATAAACACAAATCTACGTTGGTTAAGTCACCTTTTTGAATTGAACAATAGTGAATTATTCTTAGGTTCTGATTCGCTTTAACCAAAGAATATATCGATTCAAGTGAAGAGCAATAAACCTATAGTAATTAAGCCGACTGCCTTTTGATATACTTCCTCAACATCCTATTGGTTTGTTGTTGTAATTTTTTCTGAAAGAAGGAAGTGCCACCTAAAATCCAACCCTTAAAACCGAGTGCTTGCGAAGCCCATTTGTGCAGATTGAACGAGTCTAGGTGTTGTTTGATTAAACCGCTCTCTAGCGTGATATTGGCTTGAATGACGTTATGTACTTTTCTTCCTGTTTTTGAAAAGATGTACTTGGCTTCCCAATGTACTTTGGCTGCATTCTCCTCAGAACTTAGAATACGGTAGGTTACTTCAAAATCTTTGCCTTGCTGACTATCACAAAGCATCTCCCACATCAGGCCTATTTGTTCACCTTGCAGCTCACTAAAAGCGGGGTCTTTGAAAAAAGCATCATCGGCATAGCATGCCTTCATGGTAGCTGAATCTAGCCGTGCAAAGGCATCATAGAATTGAGTTATGCGTGCTTCTGTATTCATTATGTTTTTTTCCAGCGCATGGCAAACACCATTGGGATTTTGTTCTCAAAGTGCTTAATGCGGAATTGCTTTGGACCTACTTCTTCTGTATTTCTAAAACAATTGTAAGGTGAGTAATCAAACTCCTGAAAGACATCCATTTCTAATCCTTGACTTCTGAGTGCACCCATGATTTCGCTTAGCGAATGATTCCAGCTAATACACTTCATGGCATCGTGTTCACTATTTTCTGCGTAAGATTCTGAAACATCCTCAAGAATAGCTTTATCGTGAAAATAGCGGTGTTGAATGCGTTTTACATCATCGTCAAACATCCAAATAACAGGGTGGAAATCTGCAATGATAAACGAACCTCCAGGCTTTAAGAAGTGGTTTACAATCTCTCCCCACTTATTGATATTTGGCAACCAGCCTGTAGTACCGTAGCTGGTGAAGACAAAATCAAACTCTTCGCTAAGTTTTTGATCTAATTTCAATATATCGCTTTGAATAAAGGTGCCGTCTAATTGTAGTTCTTTGGCGAGTGCATTGCCTGCAGCTACAGCATCATCACTCAAATCTACACCAACTACAGAAGCCCCTTGAGCAGCTAGAGATAATGAGTCTTGACCAAAATGGCATTGCAGATGTAGCATCCGCTTTCCGCTTACATCGCCCAGTAATTCTAACTCAATGGAATTAAGAGAGTTTGGGTCTTTTCTGAATTTTTCTAAATCGTAAAAATCAGATTCCAAATGGTTTTTGGTCCATTGATTCCACAACGAACGGTTGGCACTTTGGTATTCTTCTTTAGGGTTCATATCTGTTGAAAGTTAATCTAAACCAAGATGGGCAATTTTATCTTTTAGCACTACGTCTGTCATTTCTTTTTCTAGAGAGTCAAACGCAGCCTTTTGAACAGTTTTGATTAGCCTACCTTCTTCAAGTAGGTGAATTTCATCACATGTTTCTTTTAGCGTGCTGAATATATGGGAAGAAATAAGAATGGTTTTACCTGCTTTCTTCAATTGGTGAATAATCTCTTGTATTACAATATTGCCTTCCACATCTACTCCGTTAAAAGGTTCGTCTAATATGAAGACATCATTCTTTTGAAGCAGTATTGCCAGTAGTGCCAACTTCTTCTTCATTCCTGTAGAGTAGGTAGCGGCATATTTATCTAACGGTAAATTAAAAATGTTTTTCTCGTCTATGTTATTCACAACTTGTTTACGGGCATGAATAAGAAGCTCTATGTACTCTCTGCCGGTAATTTTAGAAAAGAAAAATGGATGGGTTAATAGAACTCCCAGCCGATTTTTCAATGGGTTTATAGCAGATGAGATTGTTCCGTCATAAGGTGTTAATCCAGCTATGCAATTGAACAAAGTGCTTTTACCCGCGCCATTTTTCCCAACCACTCCATACACCTTTCCTTTTTCAATAGACAGGCTTACTTCATGTAGTATCTGTTTTGTACCGTATGATTTATTGAGCTGCTTTACTTCAATCATTTTAAGATATCGTTTAGGCGTATGCTTGATTCTTTGAACAGGTATGGAATAGCTAGCAAAAGAATAGGTGGAAATAACAATGTAACCAAAAAGAAAACCCCCTGACCTAGATCCATCTCTTTAGGGAAAGCATGGTATTTCAATAGAATGATTAAGAAAATATACAGAAGGCATGTTAGGTGTATGCCAACTAGCAGAATAAGATTTACTGGGAAGGAATAGCCCAAAAAAAGCAGAAGGGGTAGGTTGATTAAAGTAGTATTGATCGCTCCAGTTTTAAGCTTATGAATTAAGAATGCAGCAGGAGTATATGAATAATTCCACACCAAGTAGCTGCTTTCTGGTTTGGTGTAATGAGCAGCAATAATAGAACCTTGAACAAAGAGGCTAAAGATGCCTAAATTCATATTCTCTTCTCGAATGGAGAAGTAAAGAAAAAAGTAAGGTAAGAGGTAAACCAAAATACTCTGTCTAAACCCAATAACGTATTCAATAGATAAAGCCTTGAATGGCGTTGGTAAAACAAAGTTGAAGGTACTTTTGCTATTCCAAAAAGAGAGTACCGTAACCGATACAAGAAGAGCAATAGAAACCATAAATTCAGATTTGTAAAGGAGGTAAAGGAAAAATGGAAAAGCCAATAAGCTATTTTCGATAACACGAATGAGCTGGTAATCCTGATTAGAGAAAGTAACCTTAAGAAACTCGTTTCTTTTGCTTTCGCTTAATCTTACTGAAATACTCACTGTTACCAGGGCTATAAGATACCCTGCATAACTGGTCTGCTCATACGTATACTCAAGTGCTGCAACTAGAAGAACTGGAGCCAAGACCCATACAATTAGCGGAGCTATTCCTGCACCAGAAATGGCTCTATACAGCAGTTTGTATTGAAGAGAAAAATAATAACGTATTACTTGTTTTAGAATGTTACGCAAGTAAGCATATGGTTGGGTTAGGTACGCTTGAATTCATGAAAATGAGCACGCTCAACTTTAGCAATCATCGCGTGGTAATAGCTGTACCATCCGGCTTTGCCTTTTTGCTTGGCTTGAATATGTACAGTGTTTTTTCGCCATTCATCTATGGCTTCCAATGAACTCCAGTAACTGATGAACGAGCCTCTTCCATCCGATTTATGACTTTCATACCCCAAATAACCTGGAGTTTCCATAGCAAGTCGCAAGGTAATTTCATCCATTTCGGCATA
>CBFIHE010000063.1:0-3428 GCA_965662345.1 Salibacteraceae bacterium | reverse complement strand
GTTATTAAAGCTGTTGTTGCTCCATTACTCCAACTGTATGTGTAAGGCATAGTTCCGCCAGTGGCTGAAGCTGTAGCGCCACCATCGGAAAAACCGTTACAACTAACATTACTGTCTAAACTAATAGCTGATGCTAATACTGCAGGTTCAGTAACCACAATAGAAGTGCTATCTGTACAACCGTTAACGTCTGTTACGGTAACACTGTAAGTGCCAGCAGGCACGCCTGTTATTGAGGCTCCTGTCATTGTATTACTCCAAGAGTAACTGTATGGAAGTGCCCCATTTATTGTTGATGCAGTAACTCCACCATCAGATAATCCATTACAACTAACACTACTGTCTAAAACAGTAGAGGTAATTAATGGAAGTGGGTCTGTGAAGGTGATAGAATCACTTAAAGTACATGCATTCGCATCCGTTACGGTTACCGTGTAAGTTCCTGCAGAAACAGCAGAAATAGACGAAGAGGTTGAACCATTACTCCATACGTATGTGTAAGGGGTTGTTCCTCCTGTTGCTAATACTAGGCCTGACGCATCTGAGCCACCAAAACATGTTGGGTCATTTACGTTAACTATAGAATTAGTTATTTCTGCTGGCTGCGTTAGGGTAGCTCCCACAGAAGCTGTACAACCATTCACATCTGTAACTGTAACTGTGTAGGTACCCGCAGGTAGACCTGATATAGCCGCTGTGGTTTGGCCGTTGCTCCATAAGTATGAGAATGGCGTTGTACCACCACCCGCTTGCGCTGTTACTGAACCTGTGGAGTCTCCAAAACATTGAATGTTAGTTGCCCCTGTTGTTCCAACCAAAAGTTGAAAAGGTTCTGTTATGGTTACTATGTCTAAATCCGTACAACCGTTGACATCTGTTACTGTAACGTAATAGTCGCCTGCCACAACTCCTGTAATTGATGCTCCTGTAGAACCATTACTCCAAGCGTACCCATAAGGTAGCGATCCGTTTGTAGCTGAAGCAGTTGCTCCACCATCTGATAAACCATTACAACTCACATTACTATCTACTACTGTAGAAACTACAATAGGTAAAGGATCAGTAAAGATTACTGAGTCTGAAGAAGTACATCCGTTGGCGTCTGAAACGGTAACTGTAAACGTTCCTGAAGTAACCCCTGATAATGTAGCAGAGGTTGTACCGTTAACCCACAAATACGTGTAAGGAGCGGTTCCTCCCGTTGGGATAACTAAACAAGACGCATCTGAGCTTCCAAAACACGTTGGATCATTCAAGTTTGAAATGCTCTGTGTAAGCTCTAATGGTTGTGTAAGTGTTCCACTAGCTGTTACCTCACAGCCACTTGCATCTGTTACAGATACAGTGTATGTACCTGCAGGCACACCATTTAATACTGTTGTTGTTGCTCCTGTATTCCATAAGTAGGTATAAAGCGGAGAACCACCACCTGCTTGGGCCGTTAATGAGCCAGTTGACGCTCCAAAACATTGCGGATTTACGGGCGAAACCACACCAGCAAAAAGCTGATTGGGTTGGGTAATTGTAACTGATGAGCTGTCTGTACATCCATTAGCGTCTGTAATAGTAACACTATATGTTCCAGCAGAAATACCAGTAATACTTGCCGTAGTAGCACTATTACTCCAAACATAGCTGTAAGGCATTGTGCCTCCTGTTCCTGAAGCCGTAGCTCCACCATCCATTGAACCAAAACAAGATAAATTACTATCTAATGCTGCTGATGATACAAGCACAGCAGGCTCTGTAATAGTAACAGAACTAACATCTGTACAACCGTTGGCATCTGTAATGGTAACGTCATAGGTATTTGGTGCCAATCCTGTAATACTTGCTGTTGTAGCTCCCGTGTTCCAATTGTATGAGTAAGGCATCGTACCTCCAGTGGCGTTTGCTGTAGCACCACCGTCTGTTAGACCATTACAACTCACATTGCTATCTGTAGCAACTGCTACTATTAATGAAGCAGGCTCAATTACAGTTACACTAGAAGTATCGGTACATCCTTCAAAGTCTGTAACGGTAACCGCGTACGTTCCAGCTGAGACACCTGTTATTAAAGCTGTTGTTGCTCCATTACTCCAAACGTATGTGTAAGGCGTGGTTCCGCCAGTCACCATTGATGAGGCACCACCGTCTGAAAGACCGTTGCATGAAGCATTAGAGTCTATAATTGATTGAGCCACTAGAGTAGCAGGCTCAGAAATGGTTAATGTAGTACTATTGATACAGCCATTGGCATCTGCAATGGTAACGGAATAAACTCCTGCCATAACGCCTGTAATACTGGCAGTAGTAGCCGTATTACTCCAACTGTAGGTGTAAGGCATTGTTCCTCCAGTAGCAGTAGCGGTACCTCCACCATTTGAAAGTCCGTTACAACTAACATTGCTGTCTACAACAGTTGATGCAACTAATGCAACAGGCTCAGAAACGATGCCCGAAGCATCTCCAGTACAACCGTTGTTATCTGTAACGATAACGGTGTAAGTTCCTGCACCTACTCCAGTAATGCTAGGTGTTGATGCTCCATTATTCCAAGAGTAAGAATAGGGTTGTGCACCACCAGTAGCAGTTGAACTAAGACCGCCATCAAGTAATCCATTGCACGATGCGTTGGAATCAACCACTGTTGTAACAACTACGTTTGATGGATTTGTAAGCGTAATATTATCAGATGCTGTACAACCATTTGCGTCTGTAACTACCAGGGTGTAAGTTCCTGCTGCAGCTCCTGTAAGAGCAGAAGTTGTAGCCGATGTACTCCATAAATAAGAATAAGGAGATGCACCCCCTGTAGGCACAGCATTTGCCGAACCATCTGAAGTTCCACTACATGAAGGGTTAACAGGGTTTGCTGCTGTAACTGTTAGTGTATTTGGCTGAGTTAATGTTACACTCGCTGATTGCGAACATCCGTTCGCATCTGTAACAGTAACTGTGTAAGATGCTGCCACCAACCCCGTAATTGTTGCTGTGGTTTGCCCATTACTCCAGCTGTAGGAATAAGGAGCAGTGCCAGCAGCGGCACTTGCGGTTACTTCTCCTGATGCATCACCATTACAGAGTGGGTTAACAATCCCAGTGGTTCCAACAAATAAAGCCGAGGGCTCTACTATGGAAACCGAGGCAGATGATGTAGCTCCAAGCGCATCTGTAACTACTACACTATAGCTACCTGCACCAACTCCTGTAATACTTGCTGTAGTAGCCGTATTGCTCCACAAGTACGTGTAAGGAGTAGTTCCACCTGTAGCGCTAGCTGTAGCACCTCCGTCTAAAAAGCCGTTACAACTCACATTGGAATCCAATGTTACGGTTACGCTTAACTGGGCATAAGAGTTGATTGCGAAAAATGAAAATATAAATAGCGCAAACAACCGAAAAGTTGATTTTTTCATAGCTAAACAGGTATTTGTTTTAGAGTT
>CBFIHE010000062.1:816-3583 GCA_965662345.1 Salibacteraceae bacterium | reverse complement strand
AACGGATCTCGATTTAGCATAAGAATAGGAGAGAGGAAGGCACCCTTTTCTTTGTCGGCACCCACTACTTCAAATTGGTTGAGATCTCCGTATACAATTTCTTGCGACTTGGCTAGCTGTTCCACTTTTTCGCGCACCTCCTCTCGCTGAGTTGCACCAGCCAATGCACCCATACGAACACCTTCTAAGGCAGGGTCTCCAACAGTAGTTTTTGCCAATTGCTGCCCAAGAGCAATTTGGACATCCTCTACCAGTTCTTCTGGTACCATAATCCTGCGAATAGCGGTACATTTTTGCCCAGCCTTCACAGTCATTTCTTTTCTAACTTCTTTAATGAAGATATCAAACTCTGGTGTGCCAGGTTTTGCATCTAGGCCTAAAATAGAAGCATTTAAGGAGTCTGCCTCTAGATTAAACGGAACGGCATTGTTAACCACATTTGAGTTTCCTTTTAGCTTTCTACCTGTGTAAGCAGAACCCGTAAAGGTTACCACATCTTGTGATTCTACATGGTCTATAATTCCGTTGGCAGAACCACAAATGAGCTGTAGTGCACCTTCTGGCAATATACCTGAGGCTACAATTTCTCTCACCACCGCTTCTGTTAAGAAAGATGTTACGGTAGCTGGTTTAACTACTGCAGGCACGCCCGCCAACCAATTCACGGCTACTTTTTCTAACATCCCCCAAACTGGGAAGTTGTACGCATTAATATGAAGCGCCACACCTTCTTTCGGTACCATAATATGGTGACCCATAAACTGACCCGATTTAGATAAGTTTATGGCCTCGCCATCTACATAATACCTTTCATTAGGGAATTGTCTTCTTAAACTGGCGTTTGAGAAAAGGTTACCAATACCCCCTTCAATATCAATCCAGCTATCTACACGAGTAGCACCTGTTGCAGCGCTTATTTTATAAAAGTCTTCTTTTTTAGAAAGAAGGTGAAAGGCCAACGCTTTTAGCATTCTTCCACGTTGATGAAAAGTCATTTTTCGCAATGCAGGTCCGCCTTTTTCACGACCATATTGCAGTACATCTCCAAAGTTAAGGCCCTCTGTATCTGCCGTGGCAATTCCATCGCCAGTGATGGCATTATATAATGTTTTTCCTGTTCCGCTACCAGATTGCCATTTTCCCGTAACGTAATTCTCTAGTTGTTGCATGCTTCATTGTTTTGAGTCGTCTAAATTAAAGGAATTCAAGCCCCACCCAAGGATTAAATGCATATTACCACAAGCTTGTTTAGGCAAAGCCGATGGTGCATAAAAGAGCTAACTTGTTCATTTTCATTAGAATTGATATATTGCAACCCGATTCTTCTTAAGAATCGCCTTAAACCTTTTATACTCCATGAGTCAAAATCGCTTCGTTCAAGAAGAATGGAAGCCAGTGTCATTCGTTGGCATCAGAAATGCAGAACGCTATGAGGTGTCTAACCTCGGTAGACTACGCTGGTACAATCGCACAGCGGAAAAATGGGATATTATAAAGCAGTATTTGGGCAACGGTTATTATTATGTCGGTTTTAAGATTGAATCTACGGGCAAGAAGAGCCGGTCTTTAAAAGCAGTGCACCGCTTGGTGGCAGAAGCTTTTGTTGTAAAAACTGGGCCAACCCAAAGATTTGTTATACACAAGAACTTTAATTTGCTAGATAATAGAGCAGAAAACCTATTATGGGTAAACAGAGCTGAGCTAACCAATCACAACCGTATGAACCCACGTGTTAAAGCTGCTTTAGATAGAATAAAAGGCAAGGTGACCAACTCCAAACTCACCGAGACCCAAGTAATAAGACTCAAGAAAAAGTTGAAGCGCAGTAGCAATCCGTTGTATAAGATTGCCAGAGAGTTTGGCATTACACACACCCAATTGAACCGTATTCGAAAAGGTGAGAATTGGGGTCATATAGAGGTAGATTAATGAAAATCAATCTCATGAGTCTTTAAGTAACTTGTTTATGATGTTTTAGTCAAAAGCTTTTACGCTTTAGTTTAATTTATCTAGTTTTGATCTGTAATTTAACTAGCTGAATAAGTTTTTTGACAATCAATTGTTAGAATCACAAAGCTTGATAGAATACAAACCTTGAAAGAACATTTAGTTAAACCCTTAAAACGCAGAGCATACCCCATATTTAGCCTCAAAGTGGGTATTGCACTTTTCTTAGAAAACACTCCCAACACATATTTCTTATGAGAATAATTATTACTCTCATTGCCTCGTTGGCAATGCTATTGCCGTTTGTAGGAACGGCTCAAACGGTCTACACCTTTACCAACTGCGGAGCAACAGGACGTTTTGGTCCTACCCAAGCGCAAGTGAATGCAACTTACACAGGGGCTAATACACTCGCAGGAGGAGTAACCATTAATACTCAAGGTATTCAAGAGTGGACGGTGCCAGTAACGGGGAATTACAGAATTTATGCCAAGGGTGCATCTGGAAATTTACCGATTAACACAAATAAGAAATTTGGAACTGGAGCTCAGCTTCAAGGGGAGTTTCTTTTAACAGCAGGTACAGTACTGAAAATAGCGGTTGGCCAGCATGGATTGAATGCAGCCTCTAATGTCTGGGAAGGTTCAGGAGGCGGAGGAGGTTCCTTCGTTGTAAATGGTAACGGAACGCCAATGATAATTGCCGCAGGAGGCGGAGGTAGTGATGGTTCGGGAACTTATCCGAACAGAACGAAAGCCTACGGAAGCGCATCTTTAGGTAACCCCTCTAATCAGGGTCAGACTTTTAGCCCAGATGCAAG
>CBFIHE010000062.1:0-806 GCA_965662345.1 Salibacteraceae bacterium | reverse complement strand
GCAACTTACACAGGGGCTAATACACTCGCAGGAGGAGTAACCATTAATACTCAAGGTATTCAAGAGTGGACGGTGCCTGTTACAGGTCTTTACAGGATTGATGCTCGTGGTGCGCTTGGAGGTGGAAACGCAGGAGGAGCTGGTGCACGTATTATGGGTGAAGTTAATCTAATTCAAGGAACCGTTTTGAAAATTGCTGTTGGGCAGCAAGGAGGTTCAGTAGGAAATAGCTGTGCCGGAGGCGGAGGAGGTGGAAGTTTTGTTACCACTTCTTCTAATACCCCGTTGGTTATTGCCGGTGGCGGTGGCGGTGCTAATTCGACAGCCAGTACTCAAAGGTTGGGTCTTACAGGTACAGCTGGAGGTGTTACCACAACTTCACAAACAGGACAGTACAAAGGGACACCGGGAACAGGTGGGAACGGTAGCACTGTTTCATACTCTTATTTAGGCGGAGCAGGTGGGTTGAACACAAACGGTTCAAGCAATTCCAATGCTGTTGGTGGTCAAGCATTTGTTAATGGAGCAGTGGGAGGCTCCGGCACCCACGAAGGTGGCTTTGGAGGCGGTGGTTCCGGTAATTTGAACGGCTGGTGTCGCTTTGGGGGTGGCGGTGGCTATTCAGGCGGAGCAAGCGGTTTACAAAGTTCATCTGTTGGTCCATTCTCAGCTGGTGGCGGAGGTTCATACAACTCCGGAACCAATCAAGTTAACTTGGCCGGTTCTAATTCAGGCCACGGCCAGGTAATTATTACCCAACTCTATGGAGTAAACATTACAGAAACGGCATCGATAGATTGTAACGG
>CBFIHE010000061.1:0-4143 GCA_965662345.1 Salibacteraceae bacterium | reverse complement strand
ATTGCTAAATTTTACTGTAAACCCTCCTATGTCTCGATACAACCTTTTCTCCGTTCCACTCCAAAAAGCCCACTCGAGGAGACGGCCTTAAATCAGTGCAGAGTTTGAGTGAAGAGCAAGAGGATGGGGAGTTGAGCGGTTGAGGTGTTGAGTGGTTGAGAAGCATTTGAAATTCTCATGCCTAAAAGCTCTAGACTAACACCTAAACACAAAGCCTCTATGAACTAATAACTAAATTCTTGGTAGACTCAAATAATCTTCTCCTCAATCAGCATTTCAAATGAATCTTCCATCGTTTTACGCAGGGGCATGAATTCTATGCCTAATTCACGTTTGATTTTTGAGTTATCTGCCGTAAACGGTACATCTACATTGTTGCGTAAGAATTTGCGGGTCATAGCTTTGTTTAATAGCGGGCCAACCAACATCAAAAGCCACTTTGGCATTGCTTTTTTAGGAATGGGGTAGTTGCTACCGTATTTCGGGAGTAATTCACTTGCCATCTCCACCATATTGGTGTTGTGAGCAGAGGTTATGTACCTTCCTTGGGCTTTGGGGGAGTAGCCCGCTTCAAAGTGAGCATTGGCAACATCACGAACATCTACCAAGCCGATGCCCATGTTGGGAGCTCCAAATTTGAGCTGACCATCGCCCATCATTTTCAGAATGTTCATAGACTCAGAGGTTGTACCTCCGGGGTTTAACGCAGGGCCCAATACTAAGCTCATGTTGATGGTAACCAAATCCCATCGGCTTTGCGCTTTTTCCATTTCCCACGCTTTTTTCTCTGCCAAGGTTTTGGAATAAGAATAAGGCTGGTGGTCTAAAGAGGCCGTTGTATTCCATACTTCTTCCGTAATCTTTCCACCGGGTGCATTTACGGTATCTATGGCATCTGTGTAAATGGCTGCACAGCTTGAAGTAACCACCACGCGCTTTACAGATGCTACCTTGTTGGCACTTGCTAATACGTTCTCGGTTCCTTTTTCTGCTGGTTCAATCAGCTCTTTTTGTGGGTCTTTGACGTTGGTTACAAAGGGCGATGCCGTGTGAAAAACCAATTCGCACCCTTGCATGCCTTCTGTGTATGCATCTGGTGTTAATAAATCTGCTTTAAAGAGTTTTAGACTTCCTGCGGCATTCTTAGCGAGTTCCTTCAGGTGTCCTACTTTTTTGTCGTTTTCTGGGCTTCGTACAGCTGCATGAACGGTTATGCCTTCATCCAGTAGTTTGTTTACTAACCAAGAAGCTACGTATCCGTTCGCTCCGGTTACCGATACGGGTTTTGTTTTATCTATTTGAGTCATTACAGTTCTATTTTAAATGATTGGTACAAAGATGGCGAAGGGTGGGCGCTTTAAATAACATAAAGTAAGGAACATAGCACACAAAACGCTGGTACTATTAGCGAATGTCTTGCCACCAAGGCTCTGTGGGGTATTCTTTACCAAGCGCAAAGCGATATCCAATTTTAGGAGTAACAAAGTCTAATTGTTGATCTCTAGCTGTACTTGTAAATCGCTCTACGGGGTCTAGCCAACTATGCGGAGCCAATTTAAATGCGCCCCAGTGAATGGGCATTGAGAGTTTGGCGTTAATATCCAATCCTGCTTGTACGGTTTCTTCTGGCATCATGTGAATTTGACTCCACAACTCATTGTACTGACCGCATTCTAGCATGGCAAAGTCAAACGGACCGTATTTCCTGCCAATTTCTTTGAAATGTGGCCCATAACCACCGTCTCCGCTAAAGTAGATGTTCTTATCTGGTGAGGTAATTACCCAACTTGCCCATTGGGTGGCGTATCTATCTGTAATTCCTCTACCCGAGAAATGCCTAGATGGACAAGCCGCAATTATTAAACCTTGAACTTCTGTTTCTTCCCACCAATCCATTTCTGTGATTTTACTGGCATCAACACCCCATGATTTCAAGTGAGAGCCAACACCAAGTGGAGTGATGAATTGAGCAACATCCTCTTTGAGTTCACGAATAGAAGGGTAGTCTAGGTGATCATAATGATCGTGCGAGATAATGACTAAATCAATGTTTTCTATTCTTTTTAGGGGAATGGGTTTTTTGTAAGCAAACCGCTTGGTACCAAAGGGAACAGGTGAGGGTACTTCACTAAACATGGGGTCTATGAGGATGCGCTTACCAGCTGTTTCTATCAAGAAAGACGAATGGCCAAACCAAGTAATGTGGGTAAGTGTATCTAATTGTTTTTCTTCTGTGTTGAAGGCTGCAGGCAAAGAGTCTGAAGGAATGGTGCCCTCTGTTTTCAGCATCTCGGGCAGTTTCCGCATCGCTTTCCAAAAGCTTCCCACCTCTGTAGGGATGGTATTCTTAAAGATGTTTTTTTCAAAATTGGGTGACTTGCTGATTCGTTCAAGGTCATCGCCCTGCGGTGCTTGACCAAATTGCGGTGCGGTGTTCACAAAAACAACGGTGATTAAGCCAAATAAGACAAGGATACCCGCAAGCGTAGCGGCTAGATAAAGCATGAATTTTTGGTTTAATCTCAACATAAGAATTAGTTAGCCAGTAAGTTAATTTCTTGAGGTTCCACTACTTTCTTACTGGTTGGTTTACGCGTAACGGCCAGCATGGCTTTACCAATGGCTATGCCGGTTACAACGCTTTTCATCTTAGCCATGAGGGGGAAGAAAGGGCGCAAAATCACGTAAAGTGCATTGTACCACCCCGTTTTAGACTTAACTCCTTTGGGTGGAAGAATTGCTCCCGGTCTAAAGGCATAAGAATCTTTGAAACCTTTGTTGAGAATGTAGTTTTCTGTTTTTCCTTTTACCCGCGCCCACATTACAGAGCCTTGCTCGGTTGAATCTGTTCCGACACCAGATACATAGGTGAAAACCGCTTGCGGACTTTGCTTATAAACCAAATCTGCAAGCGTTTTGGTGTATTCAAAGGTGATTTGGTCATACTTCTCTTCGCTGAGTCCAACAGCCGAAACGCCCATGCAGTGGTAACACCCGTCAAGATTGGTAAAAGATGCGGCATGCGCATTAAGTTGATCAAAACCATCTACCAGGATTTCTTTCACTTTTTCATGGTTTAAACTTGCGGTAGACCTGTTGATGAGCAGTAATTCAGAAACTTGAGGGTCTTCTAAACAAGCGAGAGCAACTGACTTTCCTACCATTCCGGTGGAGCCTGTAATGAGTATTTTCATGATTTAGTTCAATTGGGTTCTGTAATCGTTTGGTGTTTGCCCTTTTTTGGTTTTGAAAAGCCTGCTGAAATAATGCGGATAATTAAAGCCTAAACTGTACGCAACCTGCGCAACAGGTTGGTTTGATGCCAACAGTAAACCCTTGGCCTTTTCTATAATGAAATCGTTAATGTGGTCTTTGGCTGTTCTACCGGTTTCCTTTTTCAATAAATCGCTTAAGTAAGCAGGAGAAAGGTTTACGGCATCTGCCAAATAATTGATAGACGGGATGCCTTCTTGCGCAATTCTGCCATCGTGGTAGTAGGCCTTAAGCAAATCACCTACTTGAGAAACCACGTCTTTATTTGAGGCAGTACGCGTATTGAATTGGCGCTCATAGTAGCGCATGCAGTAGTTTAATAGCAATTCTAGATTAGATACTATAACACGTTGACTCATGTTATCAATGCGACCTTCAGTTTCTTGCTGAATTTTTTTGATACAATCTGTAATGGTTTCTTGTTCATGTTCTGATAGATGTAAAGCTTCGTACACATCGTAAGAGAAGAAACTAAAATCATCAATACTGCTACCAAGATGAGTGTTACGAATTAAATCTGGATGAAAGAATAACATCCAACCTTGAACATCGCCTTTGGCTTGTGGCTTGGTGCTGGTTAATACTTGATTGGGCGCTGTAAAAATGAGTAAACCTTCTTCAAAATCATACGTGTTTCTGCCATATTGCATGCCGCAGCTTTTGTCTTTCAAGGAAATGGAGTAAAGGTCTGTGGTGTGTTTTAGCCCAACAAACTCTTCTTCGAACTCCAATTCTGAAACATCAATAACCGATATAAGCGGATACACGGGCTTGGGAAGCCCTAAGAACTCATGTCTTTGACTGATAGATTGAATGCGAAGAATGTCTTGTGCCATATCGGATAAAGTTAAAGCACAAAGATGTAACGCA
>CBFIHE010000060.1:0-4470 GCA_965662345.1 Salibacteraceae bacterium | reverse complement strand
CATATTAGATGAAACAGATTCTGGGCTAGATATTGATGCATTGCGCATTGTGGCCAATGGAGTAAACGAACTGCGTAGTGAAAACAACAGCTTTGTAGTGATTACACATTACCAAAGGCTGTTAGACCACATTGTTCCTGATGTGGTTCACGTTCTTTACAAGGGTAAAATCGTGAAGTCTGGCCCCAAAGAGCTGGCTCTAGAATTAGAAGAAAAAGGATACGATTGGTTGAAAGAAACCGAAACGGTATGAGTGAATCCACAAGTAAAAAAGACAAGTTCATAGCTAACTTGATGCAGCACCCCAAGGCAGACTTGAGTAGTGCCCATCAAGCTGTGCGCGAGGAGGCATTGCAAGCGTTAACGCAATTAGAGTTTCCTACGCTTCGTGATGAATACTGGAAATATACCCGCGTGGCAAGCATTCTTAAAGGCAATTACAGCCTTAAGGAGGAAAGCATAGACGCAGTTCCTCAGGAATTTTTAATTCCTGACTACGCAGTAAATCGCATGGTGTTTATTAATGGTTTTTACCAGCCCGCGCTAAGCGAAATATTGGATACAGAGGGCGTAGAAATCATTACTACAGACCAAGCTCGCATAGAACAGTATGATGTGATTGACAACCATTTTGGTAAATATGCCAATCACCAAGAGCACATTTTCACCGCGTTGAACACAGCCTTTAATCACACCGGTGCTTTTGTACACGTGAAGAAGAATGTTCAATTGGCCCATCCTGTGCATATTATTAACCTTACTACTGGAGACGGTGTAGCCATGCAACCGCGCAACCTATTTGTTGCTGAGCAGGGTTCTGAAGCTACGGTGCTTCATTCCTTTTCTGCTCACAATACACAAGAGGCATTTGTAAACGGGGTAAGCGAGATTTCAGTGGCAGAAAACGCCAAGTTGAACTATTTTATCATTCAGCAGCAAAGCGAGAAAACGCAGCACATACAAACTACACAGGTAAGGCAACATGCGAATAGCCGCTTTAGTACAGCTACCATAACCGTTGGTGGAAAATTGGTGCGCAACAACCTCAATATAGATGTTGATGGAGAAAACTGTGAAACGCATCTCAATGGGGTGTACTTAACAGACGGAAGCATGCACGTAGACAACCATACCGTGGTTGACCATTTGAAGCCACATTGCGAGAGTAATGAGAATTACAAAGGCATCTTAAGTGGTAAATCTACTGGAGTGTTTAATGGCAAAGTTTTCGTTAGGCAAGACGCCCAAAAAATCAATGCTTTTCAGAATAACCAAAACATTTTACTCACCGATGATGCAGATATCAACTCCAAGCCAGAGTTGGAAATCTATGCCGATGACGTTAAATGCTCACACGGTAGTACCACAGGTGAGTTAGATGAAGAAGGTATGTTCTACTTGCAGTCTCGTGGAGTAAATCCTACAGAATCAAAGAAAATGCTCATCAATGCCTTTGCAGATGAAGCCTTAGATGTGATTGAACAGGAAGAAATTCGCGATTTCATTGAACAAATCATCGCTTTGCGTTGTGAAGCATTGTAAAAAACAAGTTTGTGTTTAACGTAAACGAAATACGGGGGCATTTCCCCATTCTTCAACGCCAGGTCAACGGTAAGCCGTTGGTGTATTTAGATAACGGTGCCAGTTCGCAAAAGCCACAAGCGGTTATTGACGCAATCACTGAGTACTACACCAATGAACACTCAAATATCCATCGTGGTGTGCATCATTTGAGTCAGGTTGCTACGGCTAAGTATGAAGAGGGTCGTAAGAAGCTCGCCAACTGGTTAAATGCTAAACACGACTATGAAGTTATTTTTACGCGAGGCACTACAGAGGGAGTAAATTTAGTGGCAAGTTCTTTTGGTCAATCGCTGCGTGCGGGTGATGAAATTATTGTAACCCACATGGAACACCACTCCAACTTTGTGCCCTGGCAAATGCTTTGTGAGCGCACTGGAGCGGTACTCAAAGTTGTGCCCATTAACGATGTAGGAGAATTAGACCTAGACGCATACACCAACTTCCTTTCTGAAAGAACAAAGCTGGTAGCTGTAGTGCATGTTTCTAATACCTTGGGTACCATTAACCCAGTAAAAGAAATGATTCGCCAAGCACATGGCGTAGGCGCCAAAGTGTTGGTAGATGGTGCACAAAGTGTACCACATATGCAAATAGACGTACAGGCATTAGACTGCGATTTCTACACCTTTTCTGCGCATAAAATGTATGGTCCAACAGGCTTTGGTGCACTTTATGGCAAAGAGGAGCTGTTGAACACCATGCCACCCTATATGGGCGGAGGCGATATGATTAAGTCGGTGTCTTTAGAAAAAACCACGTATAATGAACTGCCGCACAAGTTTGAAGCTGGTACGCCTAGTATTGCCAACGGAATGGGCATGGGTGCCACCATTGATTACTTGAAAAGTATAGACTTTAAAGCCGCCACTGAACATGAGGACGCGCTGGTAAACTATGCTACAGAGCAACTTTCAGAAATTCCAGATATGCGCTTTATTGGTACTGCCAAAGACAAAGCGAGCGTAGTGAGCTTTTTGGTAGGCGATATTCACCCGTATGACATAGGAGTTTTACTAGATCAAATGGGTATTGCAGTGCGCACGGGTCACCATTGTACAGAACCTTTGATGACGCGTTACAAAATACCAGGTACGGTGCGCGCCTCATTTGGAATTTACAACACGTTTGAAGAAGTAGATGCCCTAGTTACTGGGGTTAAGAAAGCACAAAGAATGCTAAGCTAATGGCTACAATCAACGAAATACAAGACGAGATTATTGATGAATTCAACATGTTTGACGACTGGGAACAGAAGTTTGAATACATCATTGAATTTGGAAAAGAACTAAAGCCCTTAGGCGATGCTGCCAAAACAGAAGATAACCTTGTGAAAGGTTGCCAAAGTAGGGTTTGGTTAACAGCCTTAGAAGAGGGCGATGAACTCAACTTTCAAGCTGATTCAGATGCCATCATTACCAAGGGTATTGTTGGGTTATTGATGCGCATGTTATCGGGTCACCCAGCACAAGAAATTGCGCAGGCAGAACTCTATGCCATAGACCGCATTGGATTAAAAGATCACCTCTCGCCCAACCGTGCCAACGGACTAGCAAGTATGGTGAAGAAAATGAAAATGTATGCCGTGGCCCACAGTGCCAAGTAAAAATGAAGCTATTGCGCCATGACAAAGAGAGAACTAGAAAATAAAATTGTAGACAAGCTCAAAACCATTTACGACCCAGAGATACCGGTAGATGTTTACGAGTTAGGGCTCATATACGAAATCAAAATTGCCGATGATTTTGAGGTAGATTTACTCATGACGCTCACCTCACCAAACTGCCCCGTTGCAGAATCGTTGCCTCAAGAGGTAGAAGACAAAGTAATGATGGTAGAAGGCGTGAAGGCTTCTCGTGTTACCATAACGTTTGAGCCTACTTGGGAACAAGACATGATGAGCGAAGAAGCCAAACTAGAATTGGGCTTTCTGTAATGGCAGACGAAATAGTAAATAGAGTAGCGCGTAGTGGTATCATTACGCTAGATTTTGAAGAGCTGTGGGAGCAGCATCGGCCTGTGCCGTTTGATTTAGCCCCACATCTGTGGCAAGGTTTGGCGCTGAAAGAAAAAGACTTTAGAGAAGCTTTGGACCAAACCGATTGGACCGCCTTCTCCAGCAAGAACGTGCACGTATTCTGCTCAGCAGATGCTATTATCCCTACTTGGGCCTACATGCTAGTGGCATCTCACTTAACCACCGTAAACGCAAAAGCATTCTTTGGTGTCGAAAACGAAGTGATTGAGCCTATACTCTTACAAGTAACATCGGCTATGCCACCAAGTGATTTTACAGACAGGCGGGTGGTTATTAAAGGCTGCGGCAGTTTAGACCTTTCTCCCGCTACGTATATGCGTTTGATACAGCACATTCAGCCAGAAGCTAAGGCCGTAATGTATGGTGAGCCTTGTTCTACCGTACCGTTGTACCGTAAAAAAAGATAGCCTACTTTTCCAGCATCAATTTATTACTACTCGCATGGCTAAAATGCTCCTTCTTGCATTACTCTGCATCATCACTTTGCCTGGCAAAGCACAACCCATGAATAAAAAGGGCAAAGTGGCTGTTTTTTGGGGATATAGCAGAGAGGCGTATACCCGCAGCGACATCCACTTAAAAGGTGCAGGCTACGATTATACGTTGCACGATGTAACCGCCAAAGACTCACCCAAAAATCCAGATTGGAGTTACTTTAACCCCGCATTGGTTACCATTCCACAGTTTGATTTACGCGTGGCCTACTATTTTAACGAGCACTATGGCATATCTGCTGGGTGGGACCACATGAAATATGTGCTCAATAACTACCAAACGGCTAAAATATCTGGCTACATAGATTCTGAGGCGCTAGATGATGGCTCTTGGGAGAACAGTCCGGAGAGTGCCCA
>CBFIHE010000059.1:0-4522 GCA_965662345.1 Salibacteraceae bacterium | reverse complement strand
TCAACATAAGCGTTTGGTCAGCCTTGACTTTTTGTCTCTTTTGTGTCAAGACAAAAGAGTAGAGAAGAAAACAAAAAGAAACTAATAGTCTTCAGACTTTAGCTGTTAGACCATAGCGCTTCTGATTCTGCTAAACCACTCAACACCTCAACCACCAAACAAAAAACCCTTTGCCATGCACTTGCACAGCGAAGGGTTTTGATTTTGCTTTTGATTAAAGACTAACTTTTACCTTACAGGCACATAGTATTGCATGATATTATCATTACCTCCCGGTGGATAAAATCTTGCATTTACCCAATGGCAGCTATTAGACAATGTAACATAATCTGCACCTGAAGACCAACCATTCCCTCTTACAAGCTTTATGCCTACGCCTATTACTATATCCCTTGTTTCTTCTTGGGTTTCCGTATAAGGAGGGTCTGAATACACTACTTCAAAATAACCGGTTATTGAGTCTGTTTGAACCCAAATAGATTCACTCTTCTCTGCTTCAAGGTTACCAGGTTGGTTTTTCCTGCCTACATCTGTCATGATATGTAACTACTGCCCCTTCAATACCGAGTCTGGCATTCCTACAACAGGTGTAATGTAGCCTGATAGCATGTAACTTTGACCCAGTTTTTCTTCTGCACAGCCACTAATTGAGGCTTTCAAAGAATATACTACTCCTATTCTCAATATGGTTCTCATAACAGTGAAATTTTATCTTACAGGCACACAGTATTGGTCAAGTTCATGATTATGACCATTTGGGTAGAACCTCGCTTGCACATAATGACAGTTGTTTCCGAAAGAAACATAATCTGCACCTGCAGACCAACCATTTCCTCTTACAAGCTGTATACCTACTCCTTTTACTATATCCCTTGTTTCTTTTTGGGTTTCTGTGTAATTCGGGTCTGAATAAACTACTTCAAAGTACCCGGTTAAAGAGTCTGTTTGAACCCAGATAGATTCACCCTTTTCAGCTGTTAAGCTGCTTTGTTGATTATTTCTTCCTACAAGTGTCCTAATATGTAACCACTTTCCCTTTAATACCGAGTCCGGCATTCCCACCACAGGTGTGATGTAACCGGATAGCATGTAACTTTGACCCAGTTTTTCTTCTGCACAGCCACTAATTGATGCTATCAAAGAAAATACTACTCCTATTCTCAATATGGTTCTCATAACAGTGAAATTTTATCTGTGATTATTTGTGTGTCGTTCTGTATTTGAATTACATAAACACCTGAGGGCAGGCCATCCAAGTTTATGACTTCCAAACTATTGTTGTTTGACTCTTTACTCAATACAAGATTACCATTAGTAGAATACACGCTTAAGGTATATGGCTCGTTACCATGCAATTCTACAAATACCTTACCAGTTGCTGGATTAGGATAAATTTGATACTCTGTGGCTTGTTCTGCACTTGCAGTTGCTGCAGACAGTGCTGTTTTATTGGCATAGGAAGTATGCTTTGGACAAAAGTCAATATTTAAGGGTAAATCTGTAAGTTGACCATGAATCACAGTGCCAAAATCTTGATATACGCCATAATTGGGATTATACTTCATGATGGCATTTCCCGCACCCATTATTTGCATGGGGTTTTCTTTGGAGTATGCACCTGCCATAAATACAGACTGAGGTTGACTAAGGTAATTGTAATGCGAAAAAAGAAACTCTCCTGATTTCAGATCATCTGTTGCCGTGAACGATGCTTGATAAGCGAGTTTATAATTCTCTAACCACAATGCCTCATCTCCTACCTCACGCAGTAGCCATCCATTATGCTCATTACCATTGCCGATAACGTTTTCATTTCTAAATGGGTCTGAATGTGAATTATTTTGGTCTATATCCCAAGTTACAGTTTGCGGATTAGTTGTAGATCCAGTATCAACAGGCCAAGGGATATTGTACGGTGAAGCATTTGCATGGTCTCCGCCCACAATTACATCAAACGGGGTATTGTTCATAATGGTTGATGTACTATACTGAGTAACATCTACATGGGCTATATGAGGTGTCCAGTGATGGTTTATATCTAATGCGCTGTAGGTTGGGATGAAGTTAAAATCAAACCCATCGGTCTGTGGTGAGACTCCTGCCAAAAATTCAAACCCCAACAGTTTTCCCGAAAGATCAAAAACAGCATTTCCATTACTATTGAGGCTCAAATTCCAAGCTCCCAATGCCCAGTTCCCATAGATGTTTGTTGGGTCTAAAAAACTTGGTAAATCAGGTTCCATGTATGAACCTTGGTTAGTACAAGTTGCAAACGTATTGGCATTCCTATCAAACAACCAATCTTCCAATTCCTGTTTCAGCTGCACACCAAACATACTGAAATCCAATTTCAATTTAAAAAAGTCACTTTCTACGTCAACAATATTCCCTATTCCCATAGGATTTGTTTTGGCTGTTATACTTTGCTCTACCAATGTTGCATTGAACCAGAGAATTTGAATCGCCACCCGAATAACCCCATCGAATAAGGTTGCTTGAGTTGGCTTAGTAATTCCCGAAGTTAAGTTCACTTGCCTGGTTCCATTCATCATTCCATGCGAGAAAGAAACATTCTTGCAAAACTTAGGGTAGTTACCCAAGCCGTTAAGATTACTAAAAAATTGCTGACCTACAGGATGTCTATCGTAGTCAAAACCGGACTTCGTACTGTAATGTAATTGCAGCATTTGCCGCGCAGCCATTGAGTTTAAAGCATGATCTTTAAAGAGCTTCTGAAATTTGTTGTCTGTCGGACCTAGAGGGAGCACAACATCTGCAAATTCATATATATGCTGTATGCTTAAGGGGATATTTGCACCTTGCTGAGGTGCATCTGCACTAATAAAAAGTCTTACGTTATGCATTCTCTCTGGTTTACACGCATCAGGATTCGCCACTCCGGGTAACTCCATTTGCGTTAACGCAAAACGGCCAATAAGTCCACCCATGCTGTACCCTAAGAGAACAAACTGCTCATCTGAATTGGCGTAAACAGAACATTTGAGCGCCTGTATAAAGTCTATAACCCTCGCTGCATTGGCATCTAAACCATCGTAAGGGTCACTGTATTGAACCACATATACATCGTAACCGTGGTCTAATAAATCATTTAACTCTGCTCGCAAGAATCTATCATACCAATCTTCCTTAGGAGTATCTTTAAACAAATCGAAGCCGGTTAAGTATATAAATGCCTTTTTGGGCATATCATCGCAATGGCTAGGAACTACTGAAATACGCAACCCGGGTATTTGTACAGGTGACGGCACCAACGGAAAGTCTGCCGCATTTCTACTATCTCTTACAGAGAACCTAGACCTAGATTTTTTTACTACAGCTCCATCACGATTAACTAATCTAAAAGTCAAGCTCTTGACCCCTGCACTATTATATTGCGCTTGATAATAAGCAAGCGAAGTAGTGCTGTACGAATGAAACCCTGTACCGTCATCAAAATTTATTTGAAAGTCATGATCCTGATAATCCGGTAGATTCTGCGCATCTATGAAAATTAGTGCCGGGTCTACTTTGAATACGGGATCGGCAAAAGTTACCGATTTTTTAAAGTTTGCTCCCTTAAAAACAGCTCCTTGCGAATAAGGAGTTGCTGTTCTATTAGGATTATCATACAGGATATTGTTGAGCGTATCAAAATTGAAGTAGTATCCTGAATTGAAAACTTGTTGGTTTTTGAACTTATGCATTTCAAAATCTATCAATAAGATAGGAACTGTATCAGACTGATGCACAAAAGCATCATCAAAAACCGTATCTTCATGCGGTAACAAGGTGGTATCATAGGACGCCAATCTCATTTCTGAATACATCTGAAACCATAAATCTCTGTTTTCTACAGAGTCGCTATATGCTACAAATCTTGACTCATCAACCCTATGAATGCTCATGTGATATAACTTATCAGAATAAGTAGGTGGATTTAAATTCTCAAAGGCTTTTCGCAGATTATTATTCGCGAAGTTCACGTAATGCTGCAACCCGTTCTGCCCAAACCCGCTATTTATACAGAGAGCGAGAGTTAAACATGCCGCGGTGGCTTTGGTGGTTGTTGAAATGGCCTGTGTTAGGGTACACAGGCGGTTGAAGTGTTTGTTCATAATGAGTATGTTTAGTTGGTTGATTTACTAATCTACAGACTTTCTTCTTTGCTCCGGTTTAAGTTGCACTTTCTGAGAATCAAATAAAACAACCTATTTCGTTTATAATCAGCATTATAAAATCAAACCATTTTAACTAAAAAAGCAATTAAATTTTAGTGATTGCGGGTAACCGCAATGGATTAAGCTGACAAAAGCGCTAATAATCACCAAAAACCATATCTAGTTTTAAGCGGTACCAGTTAGTTCATTGATGTTGTTGGTAATCCAACAGTTTTCACTTTCCACACTAAACAATCCACTTTATGCCTCCAGTATGCTCCTAACTCTTGCTCTAAACTGAATTTCAGACCCTGAAACAAGTTCAGGGTGACGGTTTACTTTAAACCCGCCTTATTCTCGATACA
>CBFIHE010000058.1:0-4721 GCA_965662345.1 Salibacteraceae bacterium | reverse complement strand
CCAAACTCATTTTTGGTAGAACGGTCTCTAACCAAAAGATGAATATGAATTCCATCTTCGCGCAACAATATGGTAAAGAAAGCAGAACCAATAAATCCAGTACTTCCCAGAACTAGTATGTGGCGAGTTCTAGCTTTCATTACTTCTTCGTTCAATTTCTTCTAGAACCACTTTCTGAGTATTGTCTGGGTGATTTTTAGATACATATAGCTTAGTTTTAAAAGCTAACTCATAGTCTTTATCTGAAACTCCTTTTCTCCTCCACTTTCTTCTCCATTTACGATCTGTAAGGTTAAAGAAATAGGTGTTTAGAGCTCCTGAAGAAAGCAGTTTCTCCAAAAATCGTTTTACAACACCAAAACGTGTTGTACTGTAATTTCTCTTGGGTAGATCAACATTGGGAAGGTACTCTTCTATCCAGGTATTTGCCTGAAGCAGCTTTTGATAATAGTAACCGCCACTTACGGGAATTAACGTACTCAATTCAATTGCTGTAAAGTAATTCTGTTCTTCTATCTTAAGGTGTTCATCTGCAATGAAGTAGTTCATGCATAAACTATGTTGCGCATTTACCAAGAAAGATGCTTTCTTGAGCAGATGTAATAGTGTTCTTGAGGTCCATAAATGACTTGAGTCTGTGATAATGAAAAAATCGATATCAGACTCATCGCCCGCATAGCCTTTTGATAATGAACCAGATATAGCCACCATCCGCACAAATGGAAAGCTCATGAGCAGTTTAGCAATACGCCTGCCTTTTGCAATCTCTTGTTGCGCTTTTATAAAGCCCTTTCTTTTGTTCTCTACTCTTTGTGGATCGCTTTTTAGCGAAAAACAATCATCAAGCTTAAAAACTCTACCTTCTCTAACCAGTGATTCAAGATGGCTTTCTAGTTCGTTTTTGCCTATGCGCATCCGCAAGAAACTGTGTAGTTCATCTAGGTGAAGTGGAAAGCGAAAAATATCGAAGTAATTTAATACGTCAATAATTGCTTGATCTACCATGTTGTGATTGGGGCTAGCCATTTGGGAGTTCTATTTCTCTGTTCATTGAATCTGCACTGCTTTTGCCTAATGAAAGAAGCAATGCATTAAACCCAATAAAGGCTACTACCCCTATTTGTCTGCTGAGATAACTTTCTGTTGTAAAGCCAATTACGAATATTGCATTAACTAAAAACAATAGCCACTGCTCACGCTTTATGCCTTGGTAAAGCAAATAACTTAGAACCAAAAGCAAGGTAAATAAGCCAAGTAAGCCTGTTTCAACCCATGTCTGCATGTATTGGTTGTGAAAGTTATAGCCTTTGTAGCCTGTATCTCCTCTTTTTGGGTCGCCAACGTACATATTTCGTGCTTCCATTTGCTCATCCAACATGCGCTGAGCATTTCCCGGTCCTACCCCAAACAACATGGTTTCTGTGTTATCGGTTACGATTTCAGTTCCCATGTCAATAAGCTCTAATCTAAAATTAAGCCCATCAAAGCGCGTACTTCTTGTAATTTCTTGTTCGCCTGATAATGCTTTATTTAAGTCTATCTCTTCAAAACGTTTGCGTATACTGTATTCACCATCTGAAAAATACGTTAGGCCTACCAGAGTGGTTACTACAGCTATACCAACTGCAAAGAGCCGCTTTCTGAAAATTAAATAGAAAAGCGATAGACCTAGTAACACCACAAACAACTTTGATGATAGCAGAACAAGAACCACTGCTCCAACAATTACACACATCAAATGAATCAACGCATCTGTTTTAAGGTAATTAGCCATAGAAAATAATACAGCAAAAAGCAGTAGCATAGAGAAATAGATAGCATTGGCTTCTATTGGCATGGCTAAATCGTGATAAAGGAATGCGTTGGAATTCCCTGCTTGGGCGAAACGAACAAGTGCAATTAGAATGAGTAGAACTGCCATACCGACAGTGAATAAAGAATATCTATTCAAAATCTGCCTGAAAACAGAAGAATTAAATGCATGCGTGGCGTTGAACCAAACAAAAGGTAAAAATGCAAAAGACAACTTTCGCTCCAATTCTTGCTGAAGTAAAGTGGCACCATCATCAATTCCTAGATGCAACGCATACATAGCGAAAAAGGCAAGATTTAGGGCAATGAACGTATTCTGATAGATTATGTTTTTTCTTAAAACCATCACTATCAAACTCCCCACTATAAGTGCATATATAGTAAGGGTGTTTACCCACAGAAATGTGCCTAGGCTACATAGCAACAAGGTTGCAAAAACCGCGTTAACTGATTGCACCTTGCCTTTATTAAACAACTTCTTCAAAAAGCGTTTTGAGTTTTGAGTGAATACTGTTGTGGCTATAGTCTTTTATCAATTTGGCATAATTATTTTCAATATAAACCTGGTTTACTGTACCGTCCTCTAGTTTTTGAATGGTGTGCTGCAATGAAACCTTATCCTTAAAGTAGTACGCATCGCCACCTAATACAGCTTTATTGAATTCATTATCGTGAGCAATAATGCGGCATCCACAAGCCATAGCTTCAAGTAAAGAGGGGTTTGTACCACCAACGGAATGACCGTGGAAATAAAGCTCTGCATTAAACCTGAGCTCATTCAGGTAATCATCATCATATATACCTCCTAAAAAAGAAACCTTGTCTCCGTATTTGGTATTCAAACACTTACCATATTTACTCTCGAAACTTCCTACAACGAACAACTTCCGATTTGGGAAATGTAAATGAGCCTGTATAATGGTTTCTATGTTGTTCTCTGGCTCAAAACGCGCAATAACTAAATCGTACTGCCCCATTTGGGAGGCTTTTTTCTTGGCTTCATTTTCTTTTTCAATAACCAAGCGTGATGCACCATAAGGAATGTAAACCGATGCGACTCCGTATTTATGATTGAGATAGCGTTGAATACCTTCAGAATCTGCTATGAGCTTATGACTCTGTTTAACACCCCATCGCTCTGCAATTTTCAAGAAGGCTTTCACAAATCGGTTATACTTGCTTCTCTTCCATTCTAAACCGTCCATATTGGTTATAATCTGAGCTCCTTTTGGAAATAAAAATCCCCAAATTGTGCTGCTTGTGTAACCTAGTTGGAGAATGATATCAAAGTTCTTCTTTCTTGCATCTAGTATAGAAAGCAGGTCATACACAAACTGGCCAGAAGTTCCCATCCAAGATTCTGGATCGTATATGTGTTGAATGTTTACCCCATTCCACGTTTTAGCCTTATACGAATGATTAGAGGAGTTGTAGACCCACACCTCTATACCCTCTTCTGCTAGGTAAGCAGAAAAATGTGTTGCGAACTGCTCAAAGCCGCCATACTCATTTGGTATACCTCGCGTACCTATGACACCTACTTTCATAGAGGTTGATTTAATGCGAATTGATAGGCTTCAAAGGTTTTTTCTACCGCCTTGTGCCAATTATACTCTTTTACAATATGATCTTTTAAGCGAGTATCAAACTTCGCTTGATTAGCATGTACTAAAGCTCCTCGAATAGATTGTACTGAACTTGGGTCGCAATATTCAGCTAAATCTTTGAAATACTCTTCAACATCACCTACTGGACTTACAACCACTTTACAGCCTAAGAAAGACGCCTCTAGCGAAGAGAGTCCTGTAGTTTCAAACCAACTTGGCATGGCATGAATTTCAGACTCTAAATAATACTTCACCAATTCAGATTGATCAAGTCTTGCTATAAACTCAATGTTTGGACCTGCTAGCTGCTTACACCTCTCAAAATACTCATGGTGGTTAGGTGCAGGGTCACCTATAATCTTGAGGTTAAAATCTGTACCGTTAATGGCCTTTATCAAGTTGAGTTGATTCTTTCTAGGTTCTATGAGCGCCACACACAAAACCTGTTTGTTTATTCGCTTGTAAGATGCTTCACTACTAAAACGCTCAAAATCTACCCCATTTGGAACAACAAAATAAGGGGCTTTGATTTTGAAATGGTTGCTCAAACGCCTGTATTCACTTTCAGAGTTTGGTAGCAAACAAGATGCATTTTTTAAAATCTTTAGAATACTTCGTTTTTGTCCTTTCAAGAAAAAAGGCAGGTACCTTACTCTATCTTGACCTAGAATATGCTTTGCGGTAGTTTTAAAATATTCTATTCCGTCTACTCCAAAAAGCGTGGTGAGTAACCACATTAACCTATGCTCTTTGGTTTTTTTATAGAAACTGTAATCGCTGTAAATAGTGGAAACAACATAAGGCTTATTTACACTTCTTAGCTTCTGCAGAATTGGCGCTGGCCTGGTGATATTAAAGAAATGCAATAAGTCGTATTTATTGTAATCTCCAGTACTAATCCCGTTGTAAAAATCAACATGCACACCGTATTTCAACAAGTGCTGAGCGGTAGATTGCATTTGAATGGTGTCCCCTCCAGGAACGCTAAACAGGGTTGATCTTGTAACAAATAAAACTTTCAATGCTTAAAGTAATTGATGGTATCAAACTCCTTAAATTTAGGAACTACAGCAATAATCCAAACCACATATTCCATGAAATTTGAAAGGTAACTACCCGTAAACTGGTAAATAAATACAGCTGTAAAAACCGAAAATCTGAACACATTTTTATAAACCCTGAACTTAACAAATAAAAACAGCTGTAAACCAACTTTTAGCAGGGCACCCAAATAACCATAAGTTACTAGAGTTTCTGCCATGCAGTTAGGTAAGCGAACAACTTCTGGCACATCAATAATCT
>CBFIHE010000057.1:0-5075 GCA_965662345.1 Salibacteraceae bacterium | reverse complement strand
AACAAACTCAAAGAAATAGCTGCTCAAGAAGCAAAAGGCTACTTCGTTCAAAATGACTTTAGAAAAGCTGTTTATTGGTACAAGTTAGGCACCAAGTTAGACTATGATGACCCAACTATGCAGCTAATCAAAGGAACGGCTGATTTGTACAATAACAATAAAAGAGAAGGTCAAGAAGAAGTAGATGCGGCTTTAGAAAAATTTCGCTCAATGGCTAAATCTGGTTCTTTTGAAGTTGCTGATGAACTCATGATACCATTTGAAGATGGATTCATCTATTATGCAGAGTACCTCAAAGAAAATGGTGATCGTTCTGCGGCTGCAGATATTGCCAAACTAGCAAGGGAATTAGCTCCTGAAAATAAGAAGTTTGAGCGTCTTCAAGAAAACATGGGTAGTTAAAAGTTTCATTTAAGTATTAAGCAAAGCCTCTCCTTTCAAGGAGGGGCTTTATTTTTGCCTCATGCGCATTGATATCGTTAGCATATTGCCTGGGCTCATGGAGAGTTGGTTTGCAGACTCCATACTTAAAAGAGCCATAGAAAAAGAGATCGTTGAAATTAATTTTCACGACCCTAGAGATTATGCGCAAGACAAGCACAAAAAGGTTGATGACTACCAATTTGGTGGTGGGGCAGGTATGGTTATGCTTGCTGAGCCATTAGCTCTTTTATTAGACGATCTCAAAACAACTCGTACTTATGATGCCATTGTTTATATGACCCCAGACGGAGCAACACTCAACCAGAAGTTAGCCAACCGATTCAGCGGGTTTCAGAATATCATCATTATTTGTGGACACTATAAAGGCATAGACGAGCGAATAAGAGAACATTACGTCACACATGAGGTCTCCATAGGTGATTTTGTATTGAGTGGCGGAGAGTTAGCCGCATGCGTTTTATGCGATTCAATTATTAGGCTCATTCCGGGAGTGCTTAATGACGGAACATCTGCTTTAACAGACTCTTTTCAAGATGGCTTGTTAGCACCTCCCGTTTACACTAGACCTGCTAATTTTAGAGGCTGGAAAGTACCAGAAATACTCACCTCTGGAAATTTAAAAGCGATTGACGATTGGAGGCAAGAACAAGCTTTCAAGAGAACAAAAGAACGCAGGCCCGATTTATTAGGAGATTGAAAGAAATATTTTAACTAACATAGTACAGAAGCCATGAATAATGTCTATTATTGCAGGCTCAAATTCCAAAGGCATTCATCATGGATCCAAGACTTAGAGAAGTAGTAAAAGAAGCAAGTAACACCAACGAGTTACCGGAATTCAAAGCCGGAGATACCGTTACGGTTCACTATAAGATTAAAGAAGGTGGTAAGGAACGTATCCAGCAGTTCCAAGGCGTTGTATTACAACGTAAAGGAACTGGGTTTACGGAGACTTTCACCGTAAGAAAAATTGCAAGCGGTGTAGGTGTTGAGCGTATCTTCCCTATCTCGTCTCCTTTCATTGAGAAAGTTGATGTAAACAAACACGGTGTGGTTCGAAGAGCTAGAATTTTCTACCTACGCGGATTACGTGGTAAAGCAGCTCGCATCAAAGAGAAGCGTTTCTAGGTCATAGAACTAGTAATAATACATGAAAAAGGCTCATTCACATGAATGAGCCTTTTTTGTTTTCGCTTTATCTGGAGATTTAACACTGCAAGTATTAGATCTTCAATTTCTTAATCTTTGGTATTGGTCCTGGGCAATAACTATTGTGGCAATTAACACAGCTGTTAACCGCCTCATTATAAGACTCAACAGATTGGTCTTCCATAGCTATCTTTAACTGACCCAAAAATGCACTTGCCATTCCATCAAAGCCGTCATCAATATTCATGTCTTTGGTAGCTTCAGCAGTTTTCATATTCTCAAAATCCCAATTCAATGAATCGGGTAGAGCTTCGCCTCTTTCTACATGACTCTTTATAGCTTTCAATTGATCATGCATGGTAAGCATTATCCCCGCCAACTCACTAATCTCACGAACCTGTGCCTTATTAGACTCTTTATCCGTGGTTTTCTCTACCACGGCCTTTTCCTGAGCTTGATCCTTCTCCTGTGAAGATGAACAAGCCATCGCAACCGAAGTTACGATGGCTAATAACCAGAATATTCTCTTCATAGCTTACTGTACTACAACACCTGTGGCTTGAAATGCCAACTTAACCTCAGGCTCAGTGATTTTAGCTATACTATCTGCAGAAGCACCAGCATCTTCAGCATAATGTTTCAATTGCTCCACGGTAACCGTATCGCGAAAAACTGCTCCAGCAATTGTTGTTTCCCTACCATCTGCATTGAGAGGAACAAAGAATTCATAATCCTTAAAGCGAACAAACATTTCTTCATTCCCTTCACCCATGTCTAAGGTCATCCAGCATCCTTTTTTCTTACAACATTCATTGATATTGGTTTTTAAGGTTGTGTACATAGTGTCTCCCTCAAATGTTCCCAACTCTGCTAGTAACTCTTCAGGAGATACGGCTGCAGCGGCATCAAATTCAGCCCCAGCTGTGTAGGGATAAGAAACTTCTTCTTCACCCTCTGATTCTTCTGTGGATTCCACGACCTCTTCAACAGCTGTTTCTTCATTCTCAACACTCTCTTGAGTGCCGCACGAAACTGTAAATAAGCCTATTACAGCGATCATCGCTATCCATGTTTTTTTCATAGTATTCGGTTTTTAATTATTCAAATTTATCCAATTTATGTTCTTCTTAAGTAAGTTAATTGTCTCCTCTTCTGCACTGCCTGGCTCTGGAGAAACGTTGTATTGCCAACTTGCCATTTCTGGTAAGCTCATTAGTATGCTTTCAATTCTGCCCGAGGTTTCTAATCCAAACTTGGTTCCCTTATCGTAGACCAAATTGAACTCAACATACCTCCCTCTTCTTAGTAGTTGCCAATTCTTCTGCGAATCTGTATACGTTTTCTGGCTATGCTCCTTCATGAAACGCGTATAGATTGGAGCAAACGATTCCCCTACCTGGCAAACAAAGTCTAATAACTCCTCTTTTGTATACCCTTCTGAGTCGTTCAAACGATCAAAAAATATTCCGCCTATTCCACGAGTTTCTCCTCTATGCTTAATAAAGAAGTAGTCATCTGCCCATGACTTAAAACGTGAGTAATAAGTAGAGTCTATGTGATCACAGATCTCTTTGAGTGTGGAATGAAAGTAACTTGCATCTTGCTTATTGACGTAATGTGGAGTTAAGTCTATTCCTCCTCCGAACCAATATGTGCCATCCTTTAGCTCAAAGTAACGGATGTTCATGTGTATGATTGGCACATGAGGATTATTAGGATGTATAACGATGCTAACCCCAGTAGCCAAGAAACGTGACTCATTAACTCCAAGTGCCTTTTGAATTCGATCTGGGAGGTCTCCATGAACAGCAGAAAAGTTAACACCGCCCTTTTCTATTACGTTACCATGATTCAAAATGCGTGTTCTACCGCCTCCGCCTCCAGGCCTATCCCATAAGTCTTCGTGAAAAGAACCAGTTCCATCTGCATGTTCCAAACGATTACAAATACTGTCTTGAATACCCTTAAAACGTTCTATAATCTCTTGATGTGAGATAGCCATTAGTTTACTCGTATACGTTTATAATCCTCTATGCGATAAATATAAACTCCTCCGTTTTCAAAACCGCTTTCTGCGCCTACACGTATGAATTCATATTTCTTTGATAGGCCTTCTGTTTTGAGGTCTCCAATATGCTTTAACAGGTAGGGGCCGTGTTCATGTAACCCAGACAACATTTTATAGCTAACCTCAAAGCCAATTATGGCAAATTCATCAGGGTCTGTTCCGTAGCTATTGCGAAAAGAGCGAATAAGGGTTTTAGTAGCTTCGCTTTCATAATTCAAAAAATCTGTAGTAGGCACATGAACATCCAAGTTCATGTAATAAGCTGTTTCTATATTATCGAAATCAGACCATTTCTCAGGGCCGATAACCGTAAACGTAATTCCGCGTTTCAATAAGTAAATATCATTAAGTATAGTAAGTAACTCGCTCACATAGGCCTGATTCTCACTGATCATAACTATGGTATAATGTGTTGAGTCTTCTACCACTTGCATGATTCGCTTTCGTGAAATAGAATAGATGTCCACTTCTTGAATAGAATCTTTTTCTAGAACCGCCAATTCTCTATTCGCATATTTCAAAAACAGCTTTGCATTATCCTGCTCATTAAACCTTGCTGTGTTCAAAAAGAACAAATTTGAATCACTAAACTGGTTCACTGCAAATTGTGCCAGAGCAATTAATTGTGCTGGTTTTCCAGGATGAACTTTTATTGCAGTTGGTCTATCTAGCAATAAGCGAGAAGAGACTTTTACAGGCGATACAATGGGGATATCAAACTGTTTGGCAAAGTCACCTATGTATTCAAAATGACTTCGGTATAGCGGACCAATGAATAGGTCGTAGGTATGCATGGAGTCTTTCGCCATTATGCTACGTACTGTATCGGTATTGTTTTCAGTATCAAACACAGTAATATCTGCCCAAAGCCCCTGCTTAGCCAACGAATCTATAGCAAGCTTGCTTCCTCTGTAAAAATCTAATGCAATCGTAGAATTCTTATAGACCCCACTGGGATGAGCCCTAACATCTAGTGAGTCTAAGGTGTCGTTCCTTGAACCATAAAAGGGTAAAAAATAAGCCACTTTGTAAGCTTGGGTCTGCTCGTACAATTCTTCAGCAAGCGAATCGTTCTTAACAGCCTCTTCTTGTACGGCCAATTCGTATTTTGGATTCTGTTTAGGCACCCGTATAGCTGCTCCCACTTTTAAACCTTCTGGCAAACCGTTATTTAATATCTGTAATGTATCAATGCTTACATTATACTGATTAGACAATGAATAGAGGGTTTCTTTAGGTTGTACTACATGGAATTGCAAGCTGTCTTCTTTAGCCTCTTGCATGTTCACAGGATCTGCATCATCGCTTTGCGCATACGGAATTTTCAGTTGCATACCTAGTTGTAAACCACCACTAATGTGAGGGTTGATTTCTATAATCTCCTGAATGCTCAGTTTGTATTTCGTAGAAATGG
>CBFIHE010000056.1:0-5515 GCA_965662345.1 Salibacteraceae bacterium | reverse complement strand
GAACTCGTTTCAGCATCTGCATCGAGCGAACCCCGACTTTAATTCCACAACCTAAATCTTCAAAGGTAGCTCCCTCTATGCTCTTCACTCTTGCTTAATACTGTTATTATCCCGCCTTATTCTCGATGCAGCCGCCATTAGCCAATCGTCAACCGCCAATTGCCAACCGCCAACTATCAACTAATAACCACTCTCTAATTACGAACGACTAACAACTAACTCCTATATTCGCTCCACGCGAAAAAATTTCAAAATGAACATTAAACTTTCTGCATTCACGCTATTGCTGACAGCATCGGCAATTGCTCAAGAAACGAGTATCACGCTTCAAGATATCTGGTATTCTGGAAAATTTAGATCTGAGTATGTGTACGGACTCCGTTCTATGAATGATGGTGAGCATTACACGGTTATGGCAAGGTCAGTAAACGGACCAGCCGTGGTGAAGTATGCGTATGCGACTGGAGAACCCGTAGATACGTTGGTAGAAGCTTCTGCAATAACAGGTGTTGCGAGTTTTGATGATTATGCCTTTAGTGCAGATGAAAAGCAGCTCTTGTTAAAATCTGAAACAGAAAGCATTTACCGCTACAGTACGCGCGAGTTTAACACGGTATACAACCTAGAAACCCGTGAACTAAAATCACTTGCAACAGACAGTAAGCAACGCTATGCTACCTTTTCAAAGCAGGGAGACCGCATTGCCTACGTTAAAAATAACAACTTGTACGTAGCAGATTTGAATACGGGAGAAGAAACGCAGCTTACTGCAGATGGTGAATATAACCGCATTATCAATGGTGCTACCGATTGGGTATACGAAGAGGAGTTTGCAATTGCGAAAGGTTTCTTTTGGTCTCCAAAAGGTGATTATATTGCTTTTCTGCGCTTTGACGAAGGTGAAGTGGCAGAATTCAATATGCCTATGTTTGGCAGCGACTTATATCCAAAAGACTACCGCTTTAAATACCCCAAAGCAGGTGAGGCTAATTCTGTTGTAGAACTAAAGGTGTATGACTTGGAGTTGGGAGAGCTTTCTACCATCGCATCTACCCAAAATGATGGAGTAGAGTATATCCCTAGAATAAAATGGGTTAGCGATGAAGCATTGGTTTTTCAACAGTTTAACCGCCATCAAAATACACTTCAAATAGGTCAATACAATGTGAAGTCTGGCGATGTAAATCAGATTTACGAAGAAATTAGTGAAACCTATATTGATGTGGTAGACGGCTGGCAGTTAGTAGATAACGAATTACTGATTACTTCTGAAAAATCTGGATTTAATCACGTTTACGGAGTAAGTTTAAAAACGGGAGAGGTAAGAGCAATTACGAAAGGGGAGTACGATGTTACCGCATTCTATGGTGCCGATTCCAAATATGCCTATGTGCAAACCGCAGAAGTTTCGCCCATGACAAGACAAGTATACCGTGTATCACTCAACGGTAAGAAGAAAGAGCAACTAACAGAGCACCTGGGCTGGAATGATGCAGATTTCTCTTCGGGCATGCGTTACTTTATCAACCACTTTTCCGATGCGAACAATCCTGGAGGATATGAGCTCCGCAATGCGTCTGGAAAGAACATCCGCACGATTAAGAAGAATGAACGACTTAAAAATGAATTGGCAGACCAGTACATGGCTACCAAAGAGTTCATTACAATTCCAACAGAAAATGGGGTGGAGCTAAACGGTTGGATGATGAAACCAACGAGCTTTGATAACCGAAAGCAATACCCAGTGCTGTTGTGCATTTATGGTGGTCCTGGTTCTCAACAAGTAACCGATCAATGGGGTGGAGCTAACTTCTTATGGCATCAGCATTTAACACAATTAGGGTACATCGTGGTATCTGTAGATAATCGCGGAACTGGAGCTCGTGGAGCAGAATTCAAAAAGCAGACCTACCAAAATTTGGGTGATTTGGAATTGATTGATTACCTCAAAACAGCAGAATATTTGGGGGCACAATCATACATAGATGAGAGTCGCATCGGTATTTGGGGATGGAGCTATGGTGGATACATGTCTTCGTTGGCTGCTACAAAAGGAGAGGGAGCTTTTAAAGCGGCCATTGCAGTGGCTCCTGTAACTACGTGGAGATTCTATGATAACATTTATACCGAGCGCTACATGCGTACTCCGCAAGAAAACCCTAATGGTTACGATGACAATTCACCCATTAATTTTGCTGAAGGACTATCTAGCAAATACCTAATTATCCATGGCACGGCAGATGACAATGTGCATTTTCAGAATGCAGCACGCATGGTAAATGCTTTGGTAAAAGCAGGTAAGCAATTCGATTCATTTTACTATCCAGATAGAAATCATGGTATTTATGGTGGCAATACCCGTTTGCACATCTATGAGTTAATGACGGATTGGTTAAAGGAGAACCTGTAAACAATTTTGTTATTTTCGGCAGCTTGCAAGCAACAATAATCCAATTAAAGTAACATCGTATGTCACAAGAAATAGCCCCGGCAATGTCTCAAAAAGAAATATTTGGTCATCCCGCAGGTCTTTACATTCTCTTTTTCACTGAGCTATGGGAACGTTTCTCGTACTATGGGATGCGTGCCATACTGGTACTCTACATCATCAGCAGCGTTTCAGGAGATAACCCAGGGCTGGGCTGGTCAGAGTCAGAAGCACTTGCGCTTTACGGCTGGTATACCATGGCCGTTTATGTGATGTCTATTCCAGGTGGATGGGTTGCAGATAAGTTTTTAGGGCAAAAGAAAACCGTTCTTGTTGGTGGGTTATTGCTTTGTGCAGGACACATTGTATTGGCAATCGACTCTTCGGTGGCGTTCTTTACTGGACTCGCTTTAATCGTTTTAGGAGTTGGAGGCTTAAAGCCAAATATCTCAACGATGGTAGGTGGACTTTACGCACAAGGTGATGACAGAAGAGATAAAGGCTTCACCATATTTTACATAGGGATTAACCTGGGTGCATTCTTCTCTGCTTTAGTGGTTGGCTATTTGGGTGAAACATATGGATGGCACTATGGCTTTGGATTAGCTGGTATCGGAATGTTACTGGGTCAAGCCGTTTATATGGCAGGTCAAAAATACTTAACTGGCATAGGCGAGGCTACATCAAGCTTAACAGACGAAGAGCAGAAAGCCAAAGACAAACCACTAACTCAAATAGAGAAAGATAGAGTAAAGGTGATGCTAATTTCATTCTTACTCATAATTGTTTTCTGGGGAGCATTTGAGCAAGCTGGAGGTTTAATGAATGTATATACAAAGCAAAAAACAGATCTTACCTTGGGCTTCACTATTCCACTTCTGGAAATGAGCAGTATACCAGCCTCTTGGTTTCAATCGGTTAATGCATTCTTCATTATCACCTTAGGTGCACCAATTGCCTCTTTTTGGTATTGGTGGAAACGCAGAGGTCGTGAATCATCTTCCATATTTAAAATGGCACTAGGTGTAATAATCATGGGATGGGGCTTCCTTTTCATGACAGCCGCTTCATTGGAGTTTGAATCAGAAGGATCATCAGCCATGTACTGGTTGGTATTGGCATACTTATTCCATACGGTAGGTGAGTTGTGTGCTTCTCCAGTAGCGCTATCGTTCATAACCAAACTAGCACCACTCAAGTACGCATCGTTTATGATGGGTGCTTACTTTGCTGCAACAGGTTTGGGTAACAAAGTAGCGGGTTTGTTAGGTGAATGGTCTGCAACGGCTGGTGAACTGGAGATTTTTACTGGTATAGCCATTTTCTGCACCATCATCGGTTTATTAGTAATTGCTTTGTTAAAGCCGCTCAAGCGACTCACGCATGGGGCAGAAGACAAGCAAGGTACAGTATATGAAGAGCAAGAAGGATTTGAGTTAGCTGATAACCAAGAATAAGACGTCTCTATGAATATTGCATTTTGGATCATGGTCGTGTCCTGGATTTTTGTATTAATCTGGGTTCCAATTATCATTTACAGTAACAGAAAGCTTCATCCAAAAGCACTGTTTATTTTGTTCTTTGCCGAGATGTGGGAGCGTTTCTCTTACTATGGGATGCGCGCACTGCTAACGCTATATATGGTTCAAGAACTATTCAAGGGATTGAGTCAGCCAGAGGCAGATGCTAAGGCTTTGGGGATTTATGGTTCTTATACGGCTATGGTTTATCTATTTCCCGTAGTTGGGGGAATATTAGCCGACCGCATTTTAGGCTTTAGAAAGGCCATAATTTTTGGTGGTATTCTCATGATGGCAGGACATTTTGCCTTGGCATTAGAAGGGATGTACTTCTCAGGAAATATGCAGCTATTCTTTATTTCATTGGCCTTTATCATCATTGGAAATGGATTCTTCAAACCGAATATCTCAAGCTTTTTAGGGAATTTTTACGGACTGAACGACAGTAGGAAAGATGGAGCCTTCACCATTTTCTACATGGGAGTAAATATCGGAGCCCTCTTATCTATTGTTACTTGCGGGTATGTAGGAGAGCAAATATCTTGGCACTACGGCTTTGGACTTGCGGGTATTGGGATGTTGGTCGGACTATTGGTATTCTGGTTTTTTGGTCCTCGTACTTTTGGGAAAAAAGGACTCAACCCAAGCGCAGAAGAGAACTTTCCTGAAATCATTGAAGAAGAGGATGTACGCCTGCTAAATGCATCAACAGAAGAGCAGCAAAAAGCGAAAGTGGATGAAGCGGTAGGGTTTGAGCGAAATACAAGTAGCTCTCTAAAGCGTAAGCAATGGGCCACAATCATTGGTACGCTAATCTTCATCCCCATCAGCGCCCAGTTTTTGAACTTAAGTGATATTGTTACTTGGATTCTTATTGCGTTAAGTATTGGAATACTAGCTGTGCTCTTTTTTATGAGTTTGCAGCAAGAGGACAAGAGTTCCAAGCAACGTTTGTGGGTGGTAATGGTATTGTTCTTATTCCATTCGGTTTTCTGGGCCCTGTTTGAACAGGCAGGAGGCTCCATTACTTTATTTACCGCTAGGAATATAGATAGAATGGTGATGGGATCTGAAATTCCTGCATCCATATTTCAGTTTTTCAATTCCTTCTTTATCATGACATTGGCACCTATATTCTCTTGGATGTGGATCAAAATGCGTAAGAAGGGGAAAGAACCGTCTACACCAATGAAATTTGTTCTCGGACTAAGTCAACTCGCTATTGGGTTCCTGTTCATTGTTTTAGGAGCTAAGTTTTTCGCTACAGACGGATTAGTACCTATGATTTTCTTGGTGATTATGTACTTGTTTCATACGACAGGTGAACTTAGTTTGTCTCCCGTTGGATTATCTATGATAACAAAGTTATCACCAAAAAAGGCAGTTGGATTTGTGATGGGAGCTTGGTTCTTATCCATTGCTCTTGCGAATAAAATGGCTGGACTCATTGGTGAGCTTACGGCAGGATCTAGCGAAGGTGCATCTGGAGAATCGGTGCAGCTTTCGGTAATGGAATCTCTTGATGTCTATGCATCAACCTATCTTATCTGGGGTGTAGCTGTAGTTG
>CBFIHE010000055.1:0-6329 GCA_965662345.1 Salibacteraceae bacterium | reverse complement strand
ACCCATTGGATTTCAACATAAGCGTTTGCCAGCCTTGATTTTTGTTTTCCTTTTTATCAAGAAAAAGGAAAGAAGAAGAAAAGACCCTGAACCAAGTCCAGGGTGACACTCTTCGTATCGGAATCTTCCTTAATCGTCATGCTGAACTTGTTTCAGCATCTGCATCGAGTAAAGTCCCAATAAGCATCACGGTCGTGAACAGAGGAATAAGTAAAATCACCAGAGACTAAAGTTATAGCTACCCTAGGCTAGCTATAGTTTTGTGAGTCAGTCACTTGTGCCATACGTATAATCCCTGTTACTAAAATTCCTACCTTTGCGAAAATTTTCGAAAATGAGTGCAGCTGCAAAAGCGAAGAAAGAAACTGTAATAAAAAACTTGATAAAACGCCTTAAAAAACAGGGTTACAACGAGTTTAAGGCCAAGACTGCTGACTACCCATCTCCAATCGATCTTAACTATAATGGGTCAATGAAGAAATTCACCCCAGATTTGGTGAGCTCTATAGACGACAAACAAATGGACGTTTATGAAATTGAGCAAAAAATTGTAGAGCGTGAGATTCAAGATCAAATTGCTAAATGGATTTTGTTCAGCTCTTACAGCAAGCAGAATGGAGGACACTTCTACATTGTATTACCTGAAAAAATCAAAGATCGCGTGGAAAATCTCATTTCACGCATGATGATCAATGCCAAGATCGTGGATCTTGAGTCATTGACCTAGCCTTATGGCTGCGGTAGACGCAGGAATATTCATTGTTTATATGCTGGTGATGCTGGGGGTGGGAGTTTACTTCCTTCGGCAGAACAAAAGTGATGATGACTACTTTGTGGGCGGTCGGTCCATAGGGAAGGTTCATATAGGTCTATCTGTTGTTGCCACAGATGTTGGTGGCGGCTTCTCCATTGGCTTGGGTGGACTCGGCTTTGCCATAGGCCTATCTGGATCTCACATGTTACTCACTGGGCTTATTGGTGCATGGCTAAGCGCGGTTTTTCTCATTCCGCGGGTCTCTACAATGGCGCGAGCACAGTCGCTGTTCACTTTTCCGCAAATTGTGGAGCGCTTGTTTGATTCTAGAGCTGCCCTAATTGCAGGTGTCATATCCGCTATAGGTTATCTAGGCTTTACCAGTTCGCAAATCCTTGCTGGTGCGAAACTAGCGAGTGCCACCTTCCCTGTGCTTTCGTTGTCCAACGCTCTACTGGTTATGGGTGTTATAGCCATAGTTTACACCGTACTGGGTGGATTAAAAGCTGTGATTTACACCGATACTGTACAGTGGATTATACTCATGAGTGGGCTCATATTTATTGGCATACCTATGGGGTACAAGAGCATAGGTGGATATGAAAGTATTTTGAAGCATGTGCCACCTGCCCACTTAACCTTTACCAACATTGCATGGCAAGATGCTGTGAATTGGGCAGTAACCATCATTCCTGTTTGGTTTGTTGGTATGACACTTTACCAGCGAATTTTCGCTTCTAAGAGTGAAAAAGAGGCGAAGCAAGCTTGGTACATTGCTGGCTTACTCGAATGGCCAATTATGGCATTTATGGGCGTGCTCCTTGGGCTTTTCGCAAAAGTGGGATATGAGCAAGGCATGTTTACTGAAATTGGATTCGCTCCTGGATCAAATATGGATGCTGAAATGGGACTCCCCTTATTGCTTAGAACAGTGCTTCCAGTTGGACTCATGGGACTCATGATGTCTGCTTACTTCTCGGCAATTATGTCTACGGCTGACTCATGCCTTATGGCTGCTGGCGGTAACGTGGTTACAGATATTCTGGGTAGGTTTTTCAAAATTTCCCAGAAGAATAGCCTGCGTTTGTCGCAGCTCACGGTATTGATTATCGGTATGGCTGCAGTGCTAATCGCTCAGCATCTAACCAATGTATTGGAATTGATGTTATTATCTTATGCGTTCATGGTAAGTGGCTTATTTGTGCCTGTGGTGGGTGGCTTATTCTGGAAGAAAAGCAGCAACATGGGAGCCATTTTAGCGATGTTGGCTGGAGGCACAACTACAAGTGTATTGGTGGTATTGAATACACCATTACCATACGAGCTAGATGCTAATGTGTTTGGGATATTAGTCGCTGCTATAGTATTTGTTACGGCATCCATAGCACTTCCAAATAAAAAGAATAAAGTATGATTGAAATAGTTAGAAAACGTACAGATTACCAAGAGTTTAAAGAAGGTCAATTAATTGATTTTCTATATGAGAGTTTAGAAGAATACGGAGACCCGAAAGAACAGATTCAAGCCTGTTTCAACTACGTGTTTGACAAAGGAGGGTTCATTGCTGTTTCGTCTGAAGAGGGTAAGATTCAAGGAGTAACCGTGATTAATGAAACGGGTATGAGTGGCTACATTCCAGAGAATATCTTAGTATACATTGCGGTAGACGCTTCTACACGTGGAAAGGGAGTTGGAAAAGCGTTGATGAAAGAAGCACTGAATGCAGCCAATGGCGATGTGGCACTCCATGTAGAGCCAGATAATCCAGCGAAATTTCTGTATGAAAAATTAGGCTTTGAAAACAAGTACCTAGAAATGCGTTACAAGATGTAGATGGTAGACCAAGCAACAGTAGAAGAACTCACGCAGTTCCGCAGAGAATTACACGCTCACCCAGAAGTGAGTGGTAGCGAAAGCGAAACAGAAAAACGCGTTTTGAAAGGTTTAGATTCATGTGATGCCGATCAAGTCATTCAAATTGGTAAACACGGAATTGTAGCCGTTTATGAGGGGAAAGAGCCTGGAGAAACTACCCTCTTACGAGGAGATATGGATGCGCTGCCCATTCAAGAAATAAACACCTTTGATTATCATTCAAAGAACGATGGAGTAGCCCATTTATGTGGTCATGACGGACATACCGCCTGTTTGCTTGGAGTAGCTAAAGTGTTGAAAAACAACCCTCCTGTAAGAGGTCGAGTTGTTTTGCTTTTCCAACCGGCAGAAGAAGATGGAAGAGGAGCTGTAGGAGTTTACAACGATCCGTTGTTCAAGTCTGTAGAACCCAACCGAGTGTTTGCTTGGCACAACATTCCTGGAGAGGCGCTACATCAAGTGATTGTAAAGCCAGGGGTGTTTACGGCTGCTGCAAAGAGCATAATCATAAAATTGTATGGTAAAACGGCACACGCTGCAGAACCAGAGAAGGGGTATAATCCAGCTTTAGCCATGGCACAGATTACCCAAGAAGCCTTGAAGCTTACTGTTCCCAAACCTTCAGACCCTGCATTTAGATTAGTTACTCCTGTATTTTCACACATGGGTGAGAAGGCATACGGTGTAAGTGCAGGATTCGGGGAGCTTCATTTTACCCTGCGAACCTTCGACAATACGATTATGAAGGAGCTAGATGAACAGATTTGTCTGTTATCTGAACGTACAGCAAAGGAAAACAACTTAAAAGCGGAGATTTCTTACACAGAGTCGTTTGATGCCAATGAGAATGAGTTGTCTTGCACAGAACGTGTAAAACAAGTGGCGCTAAAATCTGGCTTTAATGTTACAGATAAGAAAGAGCCTTTTAAGTGGGGAGAGGATTTTGGAGTGTTCTCATCGCGCTACCCAGGATGTATGTTTGGAATAGGCGCGGGTGAAGAACTACCTGCTCTACACAATCCAGATTATGATTTTCCAGATGCGTTATTGCCTACAGGAATCGCACTATTTAATGAAATAATTACAGCCTACCACAGATAAAATGTTTGAAACTTCACATATACAACTTAGTGAATCGGCTTTGCGAAACAACTTTCGCTTTTTGAAAAGCGTGGTGGGCGAAACAGAAGTTTCTTCAGTAGTAAAGGGGAATGCCTATGGGCACGGACTCAAAGAGTTTGTAGAAACAGCAGAGAAATGTGGTCAAAATCACTTCTCAGTATTCAGCACAAACGAAGCACTTAGCGTAAAACAGTCAGCGAAGAATAACCCCACCTTAATGGTGATGGGAGAAACCTCTGGCAAAGGCTTGGAGTGGTGTGTGAGTGAAGGGGTAGAGTATTTTGTATTTGACATGCATCGGCTTCATGAGTCTGTTGAAGCTGCAAAAAAATGCGGTAAAAAAGCGATAATTCATATAGAGCTAGAAACGGGAATGCATCGCACAGGGTTTGATTCTCGCAAGCTGAAAGAGTTGGGAAAGGCATTGCTAGAAAATCGAGATTATATCGTTCTAAAAGGGTTATGCACGCATTTGGCAGGAGCCGAGAGTATTGCCAACTACGTAAGAGTTCGCAATCAAATAAAAACGTTTCACACACTACGTAGGAGATTAAAAACGCAAAGCATTGAATTTGAAATGCTGCATATGGCATGTTCCGCGGCTGCATTACGGTATCCAGAAACCCGGCTCGACTTGGTTCGCATAGGTATTCTACAGTACGGTTTTTGGCCCAGTAGAGAGACTTTTATCGATTACTGCGCGAAGCGAAAGGAACCCATAGAGCCTTTGGAGCGTATAATAAGTTGGCGCAGCAAGGTGATGGATGTAAAAAGTGTAGCCACGGGCGACTTCATTGGCTACGGAACCACCTATTTGGCGCAGCGCGATATGAAAATTGCTACGGTACCAGTGGGTTATTCACATGGTTTTGCAAGGTCTTTAAGCAACACAGGCAGGGTGTTGGTGAACCAGCACAGAGTTACGGTTGTAGGTCTTGTGAACATGAATGCTATGATGATTGACATTACCGATGCAGGCGAAGTAAAATCTGGAGATGAAGTTATACTCATCGGAAAACAAGGTGATTTGGAGATTACTGTTTCATCCTTCTCAGAATTGTCAGACCAATTGAATTACGAACTGCTCACACGCCTACCAGCAGATATTCCACGAACATTAATCGCATAATTTAAACAGGAGTATGGCATATATTAAGCTCAATAGAAAGAAACTGGAACATAACTACAGGTTCTTAGATGACTTGTTTAAGGAGAACGATATTGAATGGGCGGTGGTGTCTAAGCTACTATGTGGACACAAGCCGTACATTAAAGAGTTAATTGACTTGGGCGCGCGCGAGATTTGCGATTCTAGAATCAGCAACTTGGCAGCGGTAAAAGAGCTAAACCCCCAAGTAGAAACGGTATACATTAAGCCTCCTGCTGCAAAGAACGTAGATGATGTGGTTCGCTATGCCGATACCTCATTCAATACAGAAATAGATACAATTAGGCTTTTGTCTGATGAAGCAACCAAACAGGGTAAAGTGCATAAAGTGCTTATTATGATTGAGTTGGGTGACCTGCGTGAAGGGGTTATGGGAGAAGAACTTTTAGACTTTTACAGCGAGGTATTTAAGCTGCCTGGAATAAGCGTACGAGGTATTGGTGCTAATTTAAATTGCCTATATGGGGTAATGCCAAGCCAAGACAAATTGATTCAACTTAGTTTGTACGAACAGTTGATAGAAGCAAAGTTTAACCGACCAATCCCGTACGTAAGTGGTGGAACATCAGTTGTTATTCCACTCTTATTCAACCATCAGGTGCCCAAGGGTATTAACCACTTTAGGGTGGGAGAGATGTTGTATTTCGGTAATAACTTATTTTCTGATGAGCCAGTAGAGCAGCTAGACCAAGATGTGATTAAGCTTTATGCGCAAATCATAGAATTAACGGAAAAGCCCAAAATCCCTACTGGTGTTATGGCTCAAAACCCAAGTGGAGAAGAGTTTGAAATAAATGAAGAAGATTACGGGAAGTCGTCTTACCGTGCGATTCTAGACCTTGGTTTGCTAGACGTACAGCCAGAGTATCTCATACCAGAAGACAAAACACTTGAGGTAACAGGAGCTTCTTCAGATATGCTTGTATTAGACTTAGATGAGAATAAGAAGAACTACAAAGTGGGTGATATTATTCCATTCAACCTCAAGTATATGGGGGCGCTTGGGCTGTTGAATTCAGACTATATTGAAAAGTTAATTGAATAGTAATTAGACCCTGAACCCCTCTCAGGGTGACGCCTTACGTACCCGAATCTTCCTTTTACGTCACGCTGAACATGTTTCAGCATCTTGGATTTGATTGTACAAAATATCAAGTACAATGTACAAAGACTCTCTAGGGGCTGCTGTTAGGTGATAGTTCTTAGAGCTTCAATAAAACATTCCTCTTGCTAATTACTCAAAACTCTTGCTGTTTTTCGGCCTCCAAATGCGTTGGTAGAAATCCGGGCTGAGGGAGCGTCAGGCCGAACTCATGTTTAAGCTCAGGCATCGGGTTTGTAAAACCCGTTAATGCCGTTTGCGAGTTTGGGTGAGGTAGCGGAAGGAAGCCCATTGGATTTCAACATAAG
>CBFIHE010000054.1:0-6733 GCA_965662345.1 Salibacteraceae bacterium | reverse complement strand
CTTTGCTAAACAACATCAATGACTTGGCATCCCAGTATTCTGCTACGCCATACCTTAACTCATGTTCTCTAACCAACTCATCAAATGCTTCTACGTACTTGGGATAAAAATTCACATTACGTACCAACCCTTTTAGGTTGAAACCAATAAACAACAGAACAAGCATAGATACGCCTAACCCTAATGTACGCATTCTGTTAAACCTTATTCCCACCATGGAAAGAAAATAACCTTGAACCAGCCAAAGCAGTAACAAGGCAGGCAGGTTGTAACGCCAAGCATCTAGACCAGTAAAAGCCCCACTTGCAACGGGAGCAAAAAGGATAGCAGATATTACCCACCACATCCACATTTCTATGCGGCTCTGCTCATTGTAAAATATGCCTTTAACATACTTGAAGGATAAAAATAGGTAGGTAAGCATAGCTAGAGTTAACCAAACAACTGATGCCGGACTAGTTTGACTAAGCTGCCCAAAGCTCTCGAAAAATGCTGTAATTGACTTTGGTATCCCATCTATGTACCCCACCTTATTATCTGCAGATACAACAGTATAAACTCCAGCATTCGCTAATTTGTCAGAAAGTACCCATCCAAACACCAAGGTGACCACTAATATTAAAATCTTCCAAAGGGCATTTTGACCTCTGTTTTTGAACAGTTGTAAACCCTCTACAGCAATTACTGGAAATATGAAATAAATGATGAATAACTTATCTGAAACAACCGCCACAAGAATAAGCGGTATTAATAGCCCAAGAAGTACTTTTCTTTTAGAAAGATACAATTGCCATGCCCAGGCCGCATTTAAGAATGCCCCTAGATGATAAGCATTCATTAAGCTCAAGAAGGCCAGGTAATTAAACTCTCCTATGAGGATTTGCTCAACAAAAAAAAGGGCAATGGATAAGTGCATCCAAACCAGTAGTTCAGCAGCAAGCTTAAAGTGCTTTAAAATATGCCCTAAAGCAATGCTGAGTAAGGCTAACTGAACTACACCAAAGAGCCAAGTTGCCAAAATGAAGTTGCTTCCAGAAAGAACGTTCAGTATAAAGAAAAGGGGCATATCTGGAAAAAAGCCAGGCGCATGGTTCAGGTGCCACCCACGTAAAGAACCTCCATCTAAAAATAGGTCTTTGTAAATGCTAGGCAGGTATAACGAGTCTGCATGAAAGTAGTTAAGCATAACCGTTTCATCTGCGGTTGCCAAGGCTAAGAATATGAGCAAGGCAAGCAACAGAAACGATGCTACCGCTGCTGGAAAACCCCTGAAAGAAACCACTTGCATAGTATGAACGAATGTAGGCCTTTTTCGCATGGAGGATAGGAGAATTCAATCTATACTTGCCGCCTAAAGTCAACACACGAATGAAACAGTTTATCCTATCCGCAATCCTGCTTCTTTCTAGCTCACTATACGCTCAAAATGAGCCAGATACTCTGAATGCCAACCTTTGTATAGTTGAAATATCAGCTAACAGAGGTGGGTCTACCTTTAAAGAAGCAGCGCGAAAAGTCACAGTAATCACCCGTGCTGAAATTGAGCAAGCCCCTGTACAAACCATAAATGAACTTTTAGAATACGTTGCTAATGTTGATGTTAGGCAGCGTGGACAAAACGGTGTACAAGCAGATTTGAGTTTACGCGGTGCCTCGTTTGAGCAAACTTTAATTCTATTAAATGGAATTAAAATGACTGATCCACAAACGGGTCACCACAGCTTAAACTTGCCCATTGCGCTAATGGATATTGAACGAATTGAGGTACTGCATGGGGGCGCCTCACGAGTATATGGACCCAATGCGTTTGCAGGTGCCATCAATATTATTACCAAAAACCCTAAACATAGCGAGGCCACTGCTAGGCTTGTTGGTGGAGAGTATGGGCACAATGAGCAAGGAGCATCTGTAGTACTAGCACATCCAGAAGAAATACATAGTCATCAATTCAGTATTCTCCGTAATGCTGGAGACGGATTTACACGAAATACAGACTTTGAGCAGCTTAACCTCTTTTGGCAAAGTGAACTTCAACTAAAAAAAGGAAGGGCTTTTTTAAATGTGGGTCAGAATGAAAAGGCTTTTGGTTCACAAAATTTCTACAGCTCAAGATATCCTACACAGTTTGAAGAAACCAAAACACAATTTGCTGCTGTTGGAATGCACACCTATCTTACGAGAGATAACAGCATACAGCTTAGTCCCAAGGCTTACTACAGAAGGCACTTTGATAGGTTTGAACTGTTTAGAGAGGGTGAAGGCTATTACAACCGTATTCCTGGAGGAGGTTTTGCAAGTAATGAAGGAGATACCATACCCTGGTATACCAGTCATAACTACCATAGAACAGATGTATACGGGGGAGAAATAAGCGCAAATATTCGCACCAAAATAGGGTTAACAAGTGTTGGCTACGAGTATAGATACGAAGGCGTAGTTAGTAATGACTTGGGAGAAGATTTAGATACACCAGAAGAAGTAGTAAACGAGCACCCAACCGCTGCGTATACCAAAGCCGCTAATAGAGAGAACATTAGCTATTATATAGAACATAATTTCACCTTTCAAAAGCTCTTCATTTCTGCTGGGGTCATGTATAATGTAAATACCGCTTTTGGTGAAGAGTTCTTTCCAGGAGTAGATGCAGCATATGGTTTAACACAAGAATTGAGTGTTTATGGCTCAGTGAACAGGTCATTTAGAATGCCTTCATTCACAGATTTGTATTATGATTTAGGAGGTGCCGTAGGCAGTGAAGACCTCTTACCAGAGGAGTCTATCAACTACGAAGGTGGCTTGAAGTACACGAATAAAATGTCTTTTGGCCATGTAGCATACTTCCGGAGAGAAGGAAAAAACCTCATAGACTGGATTCGATTGAATGGTTCAGACACTGCTCGTGCGGCAAACCTTACAGCAGTTACTATAAGTGGATTAGAAGCAGATATAAATTACGAGCTCACATCACTTTTGGGTGAAAAATTCCCATTAAAACGCATTTCGGCTAGCTACACGTACTTGTGGGCAGATACCGCAAGTACAAACTTTGAATCTAATTACGTCTTAGACTTCTTGCAGCATAAGGCAGATGTGGGCTTGCATTTCAAGTTTGGTCCTACCCTATTTCTAGACTATCAAGTCAGCTACCAAGATCGTGTGGGTGATTTCATTAATCCGCAAGGCGATGCAGAAAGCTACGAACCTGTTCTCCTAAGTGATATTCGCGTTGGTGCCACCTATGATAACCTAAATGTATTTATAGCAGCTAGCAACTTATTTAATGTACGTTACAATGATATTGGTAATGTTCAACAACCTGGTAGATGGGTAAAGCTGGGGGCCTCAGTCAAATTTCCTTGGTAAGCCTATTCCCAAAGTTGAATTTCATAACTTCGATTGCTCAAAAATAAACTACATGAAGACCCTAATAGCAGATTTACCTAACCACATTACCAAGGCACTAGAGATAGCGGAAAACACACCTTTTAGAGCGGCAAGCAAAACCATCCAAAACGTACTTATTACAGGTCTTGGCGGTTCGGGAATTGGTGGTACAATAGTAGCTGAGTTAATGGCAGGAGAGTGTTCTGTGCCCGTAACGGTAAATAAGAATTACCATTTACCCGCTTTTGTAAATGAAAATACTTTGGTAATTGCCAATAGCTACAGCGGTAATACAGAAGAAACCCTTGCCGCCTTAGATGAAGCGCTAAGCAGGGGCGCAGAAGTTGCCATTGCCACCTCTGGAGGTAGAGCAAAAGAAATTGCAGAAGAACGAGCATTGAATCATTTTGTAGTGCCTGGTGGAAATCCGCCAAGAAGTATGCTTGGGTACTCGCTTACGCTCCAGTTTACAATCTTAAATAGATATGGATTAACTCCAGATGTACAGGGTCAACTTAAAGCAGCATCAGCTTTGCTATTAGCAGAGCAAGAAGCTATAAAAGCTGCTTCTGCAGAACTAGCTAAACGCATGCAAAATACTTGGCCTATCATTTATGCCATAGATGGCTTTGAAGGAGTAGCTATTCGTTTGCGCCAACAACTAAACGAAAACTCAAAAATGCTTTGCCATCATGCTGTAGTACCAGAGATGAACCACAATGAACTGGTTGGCTGGGAAAACGGCACAAACAACCAGTTTTCACTATTCCTAAGAAATAAAGGCGATTACGACCGTAATCAAAAACGTGTTGAAATTAACAAAACCATTATCTCAAGATTCACCAAAAACGTGGCAGAGGTTTGGAGCAAAGGCAACTCAACCATTGAAAATGCCATGTATCACATTCATTACGGAGACTGGTTAAGCTATTATTTAAGCGAACTCAACCAAGTTGACATTATCGCCATTGACTCTATAGATTTTCTTAAAGCCGAGTTGGCAAAATTCTAATGGGTATAACCGTTCAATTCAAAGATTTGGGCTTGATGGACTACCAAGCCGCTTGGGACTATCAGCAAGAAATCTTTGACGGTATCGTAAACCTCAAGATTAAAAATCGTAAAAATGAGGGAACGGCAGAGCCGATGGTGCCTCAAAACCACTTGCTCTTTGTAGAACATCCGCATGTTTACACCTTGGGGAAAAGCGGGTCCTTAGACAACCTATTGTTAGATGAAGAAGGGCTAAAAGCAAAGGATGCTACCTTCTATAAAATCAACCGTGGGGGTGATATAACATACCACGGTCCTGGGCAAATCGTAGGGTATCCCATTTTAGATTTGGAGCAATTTTTCACAGATATACATAAATACATGCGCTGTTTAGAGGAAAGCATCATCCTCACCTTAGCAGATTACGGCATTATTGGCGATAGATTTGAAGGTTATACCGGTGTTTGGATTGACCCTGATAAACCAACCGCTCGCAAGATATGCGCCATGGGGGTAAAAAGTAGCAGGTGGGTAACTATGCACGGTTTTGCTTTTAACGTGAATGCAAACCTGGGCATGTTCAACAACATTGTTCCTTGTGGCATAGACGATAAAGATGTTACCTCTATGCAACGTGAACTAGGAAGAAGTTTAGACATAAATGAGGTAAAGGGTAAACTGAAAAGCCATCTGGCAAGCGTGTTTGATATGGAACTTACAGAATAACTGGCTTCATCTTATTCCAACTATGTCACCATTCAATACCTTTACACCATGTCTCAAAAAAGAATCATTATAGCACTTGGCGTAGTGCTATTTTTACATTTTTCACTAGAGCTCACCAACCATAGGTACTTATATACAGTGCTAAATATGACCCTTTTCAAGGGTAAGCTAGGGCCAAGTATAGATGAGTACCCTGCTTTTGCCAATGATACCATACAACCAGGTGAACACGAAGTTTGGAACCTGAGCAGAGGCTACAATTCCAAGGAGCTTGGTAAAAAGTACATTGAAGAACACGAGCGTTTAGAAAGCGTAGCCTACTTGGTAATCCATCGCGATAGCATTCTATTTGAAAAATACTGGGATGACTATGGCCCCGATTCGCATTCCAATTCTTTCTCTATGGCCAAAAGTATAGTGGCAGCATGTGTAGGTGCAGCCATCCAAGATGGGTTAATTGAAAGTGTAGACCAACCTGTTTGCGACTATTTACCAGAGTATTGTGAGGGAGTAGCCAGCCAACTTACCATTAAAGACCTCCTTACCATGAGCTCAGGTATCAACTTTGACGAACATTACATGAATCCGTTCGCCTTTCCTGCAAAAGCCAATTACGGCAGAGACCTTAAAGAGTTGACAGCAGAATATGAAGTAGTAGACCAGCCAGGTAAAGTCTTTTCTTATCAAAGCGGCACTACAGAAATCTTAGGGTTCTTGGTTGAAGCCGCAACCGGAAAGAAACTTGCTACCTATACCGAAGAGAAGTTCTGGAAACCCATGGGAGCTAGAAATACAGCTCTGTGGAGTTTAGACCATGAAGGAGGAGACTCCAAGTGTTTCTGTTGTTTTAACTCCAACGCCAGAGACTTTGCTAGATTCGGTAAGCTCTATTTGAATAAAGGAAATTGGAATGGAGTGCAACTCGTTGATTCTGGCTATGTGGAGCAAAGTATCAGCCCTGCAGACTGGTTAGTAGAAACCAACGGAGAGGTGAATCAACGTTATGGATATCAATGGTGGACGGAGCCTGGCTACAACAACAAGTATGACGTGTTTTACATGCGCGGTATTTTGGGTCAGTACGTAATTGTAGTGCCAGAAGAAGAGTTAATTGTAGTGAGATTAGGCCATCAACGAGATAAAGCAGGTGACTTTGAACTTCCTAAAGACGTGTACTTTTGGATAGATGGAGCTTTAGAGATGATTAACGCGAAAGACGCTAACTGATGAAAAAAGACATTCTTTTTCCTAAGCCAGATGGTGTTCACATGGCCGTAATAAAAGAAACAGACGAGCTAAACCGCACCCATCACTATGTTTACCTCATCAACTCCCGGCAAGATACCTTGGATACTATATTGGTAACAAGCAAGGGCTATGGCAAGATAAAAGATGAGGAAAAAACTACTTCTACACTCCGTAAAAAACTGCTAGATATGGCTCCTGGCAGCGCTCAAAAATTTGAAGTTCTCACCGGTGAACTTTTAGCACTTACGAATGAATTTTGGCTAAGCTTTTACATTGGCAACCAGGTGTACGATAAGAAATACATATTCATGCCTGAAAGCATTGTTGCTGACAACCTTACACCTATTCCTATAGTGAAAAAACAAGGAGTTCTCATTGAATA
>CBFIHE010000053.1:0-7795 GCA_965662345.1 Salibacteraceae bacterium | reverse complement strand
GAAGGCTTGGGTACTACCATTTGGTCTCCGCTAATGAGCGGAATTCTAACAGGTAAATACAATGATGGTTTTCCGGATAAAACGCGTTTAGGCCTACAAGAATTAGATTGGCTCAAAGACAAAGTGGTAGTAGAAGAGAAATTAAGTGTGGTGAGAGAGCTTACTCGTTTTGCTCAAGAATTAGGGACAAATATGCCAAACCTAGCACTTGCCTGGGTATTGAAAAACCCTAACGTGAGCACCGCCATAACTGGCGCTACAAAAGTGAGTCAGCTAGAAAGTAACTTAAAAGCGTTAGAAGTCTTGCCACTACTCACAGATGAGGTAATGGACAGGATTGAAGAAATATTGGGAAATACACCTGAGTTTCCCAAATTCTAAGACTAAAAAACCCAAAACTGTTTGTTTTGCCCATAGTAGAACTATCTGATGAAATTCTGTTTCCCCCTGTTCATATGGCGAACAGCGAAGGGTTATTAGCAGTTGGAGGAGACCTACGGTACGAGCGGTTGATGGCAGCATATCATCAAGGTATTTTTCCTTGGTACGGAGAAGATACCCCAATTTTATGGTGGTCGCCAGACCCTAGATTTATCCTTTATCCAAAAAAGTTGAAGGTCTCAAAGAGCATGCGGCAGGTTTTGAATAAAAATCTATTCAAAGTCACCTTTGACACAGATTTTGAACAAGTTATTCGTTCATGTATGACTACACCAAGACCAGACCAAGACGGAACATGGATTACCAAAGAGGTAATAGATAGCTTTAAGTATGCGCACGAAAAAGGCACTGCTCATTCGGTTGAAGTTTGGCAAGATGAGAAATTAGTTGGCGGCCTATATGGCCTGTGCATTGGCAAGGTGTTTTATGGAGAATCAATGTTTAGCAGGGTAAGTAACGCTTCTAAAGCCGGATTTATTACGCTAGTAAGAGAGATGAATAAACAAGGAATTGAGTTGATAGACTGTCAAGTTTATACCCGCCATCTTGAGAGTTTAGGAGCCGAACTAATTAACAGAGATCGGTTTTTGGCTCACTTAGAGGTACTGCTAGATTTTGTGACCCCGATTGGGCCTTGGACAAATTGGATATCATGACTACCCAAGAAGCACTTGCTCTGTTGAAGTTATCACCTCAAGCACAAGCTGAAGATGTAGAGGATGCGTTAGAACAGGCTGTTTTTGATGTAAAACACGAGTTGCTTCGTATGGAAGTTGTACCAAGGGTTTTTCTAGCTCGTATCACAAAGCTGAGGAGATTACACGAAGCGGAGTATATGATATTTGAAGAAGAGATTAACCATCAGTTTCCAGATAAATCAATGGAATTCCCCAAGCTCGCAGATTCACTTCTTGCTTTTGGTATATCTGAGGAATCAAGCATAGAACAGCTTGTGAAGTCATACGAGAGTAAACTTGTGCTTGCGAAGCAAGAAATGGCTCAATCATTAGATTGTTTATCCTTAGCCCGTGCAATCAGAAGGGTAGCTTCTTGCCAGTATAATTATGAGTCTGTTGTAGGTGAATTGGCGCTAAACAGCATAGAGTCAGGCGATTTAGATATGACTAAGCAATCTGATCAGCTAGGTTCAGTAGCACTACTCAAGCTTGCAGGAGCTACAAATATCAAAGAAAATCCGCTGGGTTCAATACATAAAAATTCTTGGCAAGATCTCACTGAAAAGCAGGTTTTAAGACTTAGAAAAGAGAAAGCCCGTGTAATTCAAAGCAAAGCGTTGGCGAAGTGAACTTAAGGCAATTCACTTTGTTCTTTTTCAACAACAATCAAAAGCTACATTTGCATTCAAATTACACACCATGGCTGATTTTCATACACTGCGCATAGCCGATATTAAACAAGAAACTACGGATACAGTAAGTATCTCTTTTGATATTCCACAAGACTTACAAACCTATTACAAGTATGAGGCGGGTCAATACATTTCTCTAGATCTTGAAGTTGAAGGGGAAAAGGTAAGAAGGTCTTATTCACTTTGTAGTTCTCCTGATACAGATCAAGAGCATCGCATTGCAGTGAAACGAGTAGAAGGAGGTAAGGTATCTAATTTCTTGAACGACTCTGTTAAACAAGGAGATAGCATTTCTGTGAGTACACCTGAAGGTACATTTGTATCCGGTGCCTCAAGAGGAAGAATAAATAGTTATGTATTCATTGCTGGAGGGAGCGGTATTACACCTGTGCTGTCTATATTGAAATCCCTCCTAGACGTAGAATCACAAAGTAGATGTACGTTGTTTTACGTAAACCGAAGTGAAGAGAATATCATTTTTAAAGATGAGCTTGATAGACTCCAAATGAGCAACCCAGATCGGTTCAAGGTTCATCATGTGTTTACACAGCCTACAAACAAAGAGTCATCTCAGCAAAGAGAGAATGGGGCCTTGCTCACAGGAAGGCCAGATAGAAAAAGAATACTAGTATGGTTTAATCAGCTTATAGAGCTAGGTATTGATCATGATTTCTTCTTATGTGGTCCAAATGGGTTAATGGATCAAGCAAAAATGGCGTTGGAAACCATTCGTGTGCCGCAAGATCAAGTTCATTTTGAGTATTTCAGCGCACCAGAAGACGAAGAAGCTGTTGAACCCTCTGGCGAGGAACAAGATGCTAAGGTTCATATTTTGGTTGATGATGAAGAATTCGATATCACCGTACCAAAAGGAATTACAGTACTAGATGCCGCATTGAAAGCAGATATTGATGCCCCTTACTCTTGCCGTGGAGGCGTATGCAGCTCCTGTATAGCTAAAGTGAATAAGGGATCAGTAAATATGCGGATGAACTACACTTTAACTGATGAAGAGGTACAAGAAGGTTTTGTTCTTACTTGCCAGTCTGTTCCTACTTCGCCAGAGATAGAAGTAGACTATGATGCTTAGGATATATTGTTGAATACAGCCTGAACATCGTCATCATCTTCTAATTTATCGAGAAGTTTTTCAATTTCTTCTAACTGCTCATCTGTGAAATCTACTGGTGAGTTTGGAATACGCTGTAATGTGGCTTTATCGGCTTCAATACCCTGTGTTTCGAGTGCTTCTTGAATGCTGCCAAAATTGGTGTAATCACCATAAACATATAGCGTTTCATCGTTCACCTCTGTTTCTTCCAATCCAGCATCAATCATTTCAAGCTCAAACTCTTCTACATCAGAAACGCGGTCTGCAGGAATTTCAAAAACCGCCTTTCTATCGAACATAAATTCAAGCGACCCATTGGGAACCAATGAACCTCCTGTTTTATTGAAGTAACTTTTTACGTTGGCAACAGTTCGTGTGTTGTTATCGGTCGCGCATTCTACAAATACCAAAACACCAAATGGGCCTTTCCCTTCAAACGTAACCTCTGTATATGCGTCAGCGTCTTTTCCAGATGCACGCTTAATTGCATTCTCAATGTTATCTTTAGGCATGTTTTGAGACTTAGCCGTTTGAATGGCTGAGCGCAAACGAGGGTTCATATCTGGGTCTTCTCCTCCTTCTTTGGCAGCCAATGTTATGGCTTTGGCCAGTTTAGGAAATAGTTTAGACATTTTATCCCATCGCTTTTCTTTAGCTGCTCTCCTATATTCGAATGCTCTTCCCATAATATCCCTGTTTTTGAGGTTTCCAAAAATAGGGATTAGTGCATATTGACGAAACAATTGGTATGCGTCTTTAGTCACATAAGCATACAATTATCCGATGTAATTTTGGCGCAATGATTGAAATACTGAAAAAATACTTCCCAGGAGTTGCGATTGCCGTAACCATGGCGGTATTGGCTCACTTTTTATCTCCCTTTATTCCGTATATGGGCAGTGTAATGCTTGCCTTAATTTTTGGAGCTATTGCAGGTAACACATTTATGAATGGAGAACTGTGTGCTCCAGGAATAAAGTTTACAGAAAAGAAAGTACTAGAAGCTGCTATCGTTTTGATAGGCTTTGGCTTGGAGGCTCATCATTTACAAACTATGGGCAGCAGTGTTATGGGAATCTTGGCTGCTTCTGTTTTTGCGGTTTTAACTATTTCATATGTGCTCGGGAAACTATTTAAGTCTAGTAATGGGTTAAGCTTTTTACTTGGTGCGGGTAGTGCCATATGTGGCTCATCAGCAATTGCTGCAACTGCTCCTATAGTAGATGCAGACGAAGAAGAAACTGGTTTATCTCTCGCAATTATAAATGTGTTGGGCATTATAGGTTTAGTTGGTCTACCTGCTTTAGCACATTTCATTGATTTTGATGATTTACAAACCGCTACACTATTAGGCAGTGTTCTTCAGTCATTAGGTCATGTGGTGGCTTCTGGCTATGCCATGGGCGATGAAGTAGGTGAGTGGGCTGTGGTAGTTAAGATGGGGCGTATTTTGTTTATGGTGCCTTTATTACTGGCCTTGTATTTCATAAAGCGAAATAGTAAAGAAGGCACTAAGGCAAAATTTCCAGTATTCATTGCGCTGTTTGTAGGTTCTATTTTGTTGGCTCAGCTTGAGTGGCTGCCCGTGGGTTGGAATGCAGCTTTAGACAATGTTGGAGACGTTCTTTTAACCGTTGCAATGGCTGCCATTGGTTCAAAAATTAAAGTGAAGCCTCTGCTCAAAATAAGTGGAAAAGGGATTGCTCAGGGTATTTCAATTTTCGCTTTTCAAATAGTGTTAGCAACACTCCTAATTTCCTTTGTGATGGGGTAAAAAAAAAGCCATCCGTACTACGAATGGCTTTTAAAAAACTGTTTCAATCTACACTTTTAGATAGATTGTTAATTCAATATCATCAGAAAGTACAGCATCTTTCATTGTACTATCCCAAGAAACGTCAAAGTTCTTTCTGTTGAAAGTTAAGGTTCCTTTATATGTGCCAGATTCTGCATCATAGGCAACATTACCAACTTTTACTTCATTACTAATTCCGCGAATAGTAAGATTGCCAGTTAATGCTCCTTCACTAGAACCTGTAATTTCAAACATAGCTTCTGGGTACTCCTCTACGTTGAAGAAATCAGGCGATGAAAGGTGACCGATTAACTTCTCTTTGGTGTGACCTTCTTCTGGTTGGTAGTTTTCATCTGTGGCTACCATAGAAGTCATGTCTACAACAAAACTACCGCCAGTGATTTGGCCATTTTCAGTTTGAATCTCCCCGCTTTTAAATGCCAAGGTTCCTGTATGGTCCTTAATACCCAACATTTCACCTTTCCACATTAGCTTACTCTCTTCTACATTAATAGCTCCACCTGTCATTTCAGTTTCGCTAACCGCAGCTTCTTCAGCTACTGCTTGTTCCTCTTGTGCAGGTTGACTCTCTTCTGTAGCTGGCTTTTCACCGCCTCCACATGCTACCATGAATGCTGTAGTTGCAAGAACAGCTAAAGACATTGTTACTTTTTTCATACTCGTTAAATTGATTGATTTAAAATTATATGTATCTACAAATATATATGCTTACTTGTTCAGACCAAATGTGATTTTATGCTCTTTTCATTAAGTTTTCAATAGTTCAAACCAAATGGAATCCAAAACAATAGTGCGGAAATTCACGTTATTGATGACTAAAACAAGAATATGACAGTTACAGCAAAGTGGAATGGTGAAATAATAGCACAGAGTGATGACACCGTGGTAATTGAAGGCAATCACTATTTCAAAAGAACAGATGTGAAGGATTCATTCTTAAAAGATTCAGACACCCATTCTGTTTGCCCATGGAAGGGTACAGCTTCTTATCATACTATTGAAGTAGGTGGTGAACAAAACACAGATGCTGCATGGTACTATCCCGAAGCTAAATCTGCAGCTAAAGATATTGAAGGAAGAATTGCCTTTTGGAAAGGGGTAGAGATTACAGAAGGTGCCTAATACTTTATCCCCAATTTCTTGTAGATAAAACCCAATAACCAAATTGGACCAATCATAAGGAACTGCAAATCCTCAAAAAAGCTGGGTTTAGCACCTTCTATTTTGTGCCCTATGAACTGACCAATCCAGGCACCAACAAAAATAGCGAAGCTAATCCAACCAACTGGGAGCTGCGCTAGCAGCATTAGCTTAATTACATAGAGAATTATTGCAGATATAAAAGCCATACCTACAGCAAGGCTCAAACTTAAACGAACGTAAAAAAGCATTCCCAGTACAATTAGAATGGTGCCATAGTGAATGTATAGATGTGAGCCTTCAGGTATTTCGAGAGCTTCAAAACCAAAAGGAATAGCGCTAAGCAACCCAATAATGGAAAAGAAAATAAGTGGTACACAAATCCAGTGAATGAGCTTGTTTGTAGGGTTTTGGTGACTAACACCATAGGCTGTAAACCATTCTTCTGTTGATCGCATTGTTTTGATTGATTTGAATTTCTAAACTACAGATTTCACATTAAATCATCAAAAGGACCTGAATACCCTAAATGGGTAAGGTCATCTTTATACTGTTCTTCAATCAACTGTAGCGTTTTTCCGTTTCCCATGGCACTTCTATAAGGGTCAGTCTTCCGGATAAAACCTTTCGCTTGGGGCCTAGACGTTCCGCTGTTTTCCTTAGAAAAATTACGAGGCGAAATATCCAGTTTTTCGCAAAGCTCAGAAGAACGTTGGTCTAAGGTCTCCACAGGGTAGAAGTCATCTAAGAGTAGTTTGTCTCGTTCATCTGAAATATCGCCCCAAATAGGTGCAGTATGCGTGGCTAAATGTCGGTTCAGTTTAGTTTCTCTAAACTCAGGCATGCATTGCAGAAAGTAGGTGAAGTCTTTGCGCATTTTCTCATAGCGCGCATTACCAGCATGGTGACCCAATACTTCAATTTCATAGTGCATTAAGTAGCGCCAAGCAGAAAATATCCTGCGATACGGGTTACGCACGATGCAGAACTTGTACATCTGCTCAAACTCATTAGGCTGGTAGAGAAATTTTTCAGCGAAGAGTGTACGCTTGTAGTCATAGGCCCCTAAAGGGATGCGGAAATTGTTAAGGGCATCGTTGTAGGCTTCTTTTGGAAGTGCGATAAAAGGAAGGGTGCCCGCGTCAGACCTATCGGTTTCAACGTAGGGTGGGGTAAAAGCCTTGCGAAAACTCATGCCCGCAGCTTTTTTTATATGCAACCAAAAGAAAGGCTTTGCCATGCCGGAAAGGTAGAAAAATGTTCCTGTAGAAAAGTGTTCGGATTAAAAAGCACACGTTCAGAAGCTTTCTGTTTATAGAAGAATATCGTTTACTCACGCGATGCAATCGCGCGGTAACGGGGATAGATATTGCTTGGGGTCTGCCTGCCTAATTCCTTTCAGCCTAAGCATCGGGTACAAAAACAAAAACCCTTCCTTGCCATGGCAAAGAAGGGTTTTCTTTTATCGTGGATGCTTATCCTTAGATGTGAATACACTCTCCGTACGCATCAGCGGCAGCTTCCATAACTGCTTCGCTCATGGTTGGGTGAGGATGTACCGTGCTAATGATTTCGTGTCCAGTTGTTTCCAACTTGCGGATAGAAACCAACTCAGCCACCATTTCGGTTACGTTGTAACCAATCATGTGTCCGCCAAGTAGCTCACCGTACTTCGCATCAAAAATCAATTTTACAAAACCATCGTTGGCATTGGCTGCAGAGGCTTTACCGGAGGCAGAGAACGGGAATTTACCCACTTTAATCTCATAACCGGCTTCTTTGGCTTGTTTCTCTGTCATACCCACAGAAGCAATCTCCGGAGAGCAGTACGTACAACCCGGGATGTTGCCGTAATCCATTTTGTGCGGGTTCATGCCTGCCATTTTTTCAACGGCAATAATTCCTTCATGAGAAGCTA
>CBFIHE010000052.1:5572-8016 GCA_965662345.1 Salibacteraceae bacterium | reverse complement strand
GCTCTTTACCCCATGGTAACCATGAATGGTGAAGAATGCCATAACGAATGGGAAATCACCTTTGAAGAAATTCACAGGAACGGTGCCATTGCCTACGCCATACACAAATACGTGAGCTACACAGGTGATGACAAACACTTAGCAGAATATGGTTTGGAAGTCCTCATCGGCATTGCCAGGTTTTGGAGTCAGCGCATCACCTTCTCTAAAAAGCGCGGCAAATACGTTATGCTTGGGGTAACTGGCCCTAACGAATACGAGAACAACATAGACAACAACTTTTACACTAACTACATCTCTAACTGGTGCTTGAAGTACACCAAAGAAGTGGCACAAAAAGTAGCGCAGAGCGATGCGGATACCTACCGAAAAATCTGCGAAAAAACCGATTTCGACTTGAAAGAGACCGAACGGTGGGACAACATTGTAGCCAACATGCATTTCCCGTACGATGAGGAGTTGGGAATCTATTTGCAGCAAGAGAATTTCTTAGACAAAGAAATTATTCCCGCTGCCCAATTATCACAAGAACAGCGCCCCATCAATCAGCACTGGAGTTGGGACAGAATCTTGCGTTCTTGTTATATCAAACAAGCAGATACGCTTCAAGGCTTCTACTTCTTTGAATCTGATTTTACAGACGAAGAATTGGCCAAGCATTTTGATTTTTACGAACCCATTACGGTACATGAATCTTCTCTATCGCCCTGCGTGCATGCCGTACAAGCCGCTAAGTTAGGAAGAATAGAGAAGGCGTACGAAATGTACATCCGTACTGCCAGATTAGATTTAGACGATTACAACAGCGAGGTACATGAAGGTTTGCACATTACCTCCATGGCTGGCACCTGGATGGCCTTTGTAGAAGGTTTTGGCGGCATGCGCATACGACACAATCAATTGCATTTTAACCCTACCCTACCCGAGCATTGGAAAGGATACGCTTTTAGCATTCGCTTTAGAGAGAACGTAATTCGCCTGCATATTGACCAAGCCGGTGTTGCAATGACCAATCTAAGTGGTGAGGCTATTACGGTAAGCGTGGGTGGCGAGAGTCATACCCTACCTAAAGAGGAGAAAGTGTTCATTAAAGCCTAGATCATGAAAACCCTATTTCCCATACTTACGCTAATCGCTCTGCTTTCTGCTTGCACAACAGAGAATGAGTCGCGCGTTACTTTTTTCCCGCAAAGCGAATTACCAGGCTTAGCGGGTCCGATTGTTCTTCAACCTGGAGAAACCAAGGTGTACCTGTCTGATTATTTCTTGAATCCGGAGAAGGTAGACAGTGTGCATTTTCCAGAAGGATTATCGGGTACACGCACTCATGATACGTTAACACTTACGGGTTCTCCTAAATACGGATGGAGCTCGCTCTCGGTTTTCATGCAAGGCGATGTAGCTTCCATTCCGGTGAAACGCTCTAACAAAACAAGCTACACCTTTCGTTTTGAGGCCGATCAGGGATCGTATAAAACAGTTTGTTTATCCGGTAGCATAAACGGATGGGTACCTAGTAAAGACTCGCTTACCTACACGGCCGGTGCCTGGCAAAAAACGTTTACGCTTAAGCCTGGCAGGTACGAGTACCATCTGTTTTTAGACGGCAAAGAACAATTAGACCCTTCGCAATCTGATTCCGTAGGTAACGGTTTGGGTGGTCACAACTCGTATTTCACATTGCCTTTTCCTCCCAAGGCCAAGCAACTTTCTTATGTTGAACATAAAGAAAACACCCTCATCTTAACGGGTGATGCAATGCCGTTGGTCTTGCTTAAAAACACCCTTCTGCAAGCAGAGAGAATCACGCAAAAAGCCGACTCTTTTTTCATAACACTACCCCACACCCCGGAAGGCGAAGTGGTAGAGCTTCGCGTGTATCCTCAAGATGAAAACGGCTCTGGAGCAGATTTACTCATCCCTGTATTGAACGGCTTTCCGGTGGAAGACGCATCACTGTTGCCGCGCACCACAAAGCATGCCTACCGCATGTACTTCTTAATGGTAGACCGTTTTGCTAACGGTGATAAAGCAAACGATGCCCCGGTAAACGACCCGGATATTGCGCCTCAAGCAAATTATCTGGGAGGCGATTTGGCAGGGGTTATTTCTCAAACCAACACGGGTTATTTTGATTCCTTGGGCGTAAACACGGTTTGGTTATCTCCCATTGGGCTGAACCCGCAAGGCGCATGGGGCCATTGGAATAAGAATGGCGTAAAGAGCAAATTCAGCGGCTACCACGGTTATTGGCCCGCTCAAAGCAAAAAAATTGACCCGCGCATGGGTTCGGATGCACAGCTAGATGAGCTCATTGCTGCCTTGCATACGGGTAACAATAACATTCTGTTAGACTACGTAGCCAATCATGTACATGAAGAGCATCCCGTAATCAAGCAACATCCCCATTGGGCTACGGAGCTATACTTACCAGATGGCACACT
>CBFIHE010000052.1:0-5267 GCA_965662345.1 Salibacteraceae bacterium | reverse complement strand
TAGATGCCCAATTTGATTTCAATTTGTACGATGCCGCGGTGAATGCCTTTGCCAATCCAACAGAAGATTTCAGCAATCTAAAACGCGTATTGACAGAGGGTATTGACACCTACGGGAGTCATCACCTCATGGGTAACATCTCTGGAAATCAAGACCGCGTGCGCTTCATCTCTTACGCAGATGGTTCCGTAGATTTTGCAGAAGACGGCAAAAATGCTGGTTGGACCCGAACCATCTCCAACCAAAACGGCTCTTTGGGTTACGAGCGTTTGGCCATGCTGCATGCGTTTAACTATGCCGTGCCGGGTATTCCCGTAATATACTACGGAGATGAAATTGGCTTGCCGGGTGCAAACGACCCGGATAACCGCAGAATGATGGAATTTGCTGGTTTAGACAGCAACGCGGTTTGGCTCAAAAATCAAGTACGAAAGCTCAATACCCTTCGAGCTAATCACATGAGTTTACTCTATGGTCAAACTCAAATTCTAGATGCTGAAAACCTCATGATTACACGCCAATACGGCAAAGAGGTAACTTGCATCGCATTTAACGCCTCAGATTCTACCAAAACACTTTCCATTGCTATGCCACAGGGGTTTGAACAAGCACTCTGGAAAAACTCATTCAGTCAGAAATTAGAATTGGGAGTAGGAACCCTCATTGTTACCCTACCGCCCCGCAGTTTTGAATACATCATCGGTACATTATGAGAACACGAATAGTCGTATTGGCAGCCATACTCATCGGCTTTGCCGCTTGCAACAATGAAGCCCCTAAAGAAGAAACACCCGTGAAAGAAGAAGCTCCGGTTGAAAAAATAGGCATGCACCCCGCTTGGGCCGTGAATGCCAATATCTATGAGTTGAATGTGCGTCAATTCTCAGAAAAAGGAGACCTCAACTCCGTTCTACCCGCATTGCCGAGGTTGCAAAAAATGGGCGTAGACATATTATGGTTAATGCCCGTGCATCCCATTGGAGAGAAAAACAGAAAAGGCGGATTAGGCAGCTACTATTCTGTGAAAAATTACACAGAAGTAAACCCCGAGTTTGGCACCAAAGCAGACTTCCAAAACTTTGTAGACTCGGCACACGCACTGGGAATGAAGGTGATTCTAGACTGGGTAGCGAATCACTCGGCATGGGATAACCCATGGGTTACGGAACACCCAGAGTGGTATGAAACAGATAGCCTAGGTAATATGATTGCCCCTTACGATTGGACAGATGTGGTTTCTTTTGACTATACCAACCAAGACATGCGCAACGCGATGGTAGATGCGCTAAAGTATTGGGTGGCAGAGCATGATATTGACGGTTACCGTTGCGATGTGGCCTATGAGGTACCGGGAGATTTTTGGGATTCGGCCCGCGCAGAATTAGATGCCGTTAAACCTGTATTTATGTTGGCAGAAGCTGAAGTTCCCGCTCACCACAACAAAGCATTTGATGCCAGCTACGCGTGGGAGTTTCACCATATTATGAACGCCATAGCCAAAGGCGAGAAAGAAGTAAGCGCCATTGATGAATACATAGCCGTGGAAGACACGCATTTTGTGGCTGATGCGTACAGGCTATACTTCACTACCAACCATGATGAAAACTCGTGGAACGGTACCGTATTTGAACGCATGGGTGAGAATCACTTGGCGTTTGCCGTATTGGCCTTTACGCTAGACGGAATGCCTTTGATTTACAGCGGACAAGAGGCAGGAATGGATAACCGCTTGGCATTCTTTGAAAAAGACCTCATTAAGTGGGGAGATATTCCTTTTGAGACGTTTTACACTACCCTGCTTCATTTGAAAAAAGAGAACCAAGCACTTTGGAACGGAGCATCTGGTGGAGCATTTGAAAAGATTGAAACGGCAGAGCCGATGACATATGCCTACAAACGCACCCATGAGAACGGTGAAGTGCTGGTATATATCAATTTCAGCAATGAAGAAAAGGCCTTGTCTACCGCTGTAGACGGTACGGGCTACACCGATGTTTTCAATGGAAAATACGGAAGCATGCAAGGAACGGATGTTCAACTGGCACCTCATGGTTTTGTGGTAATGGAAAAGCATTAAAATTATGGATTCGGGAGCACAAGCAAACACAGCACCTAAGGGTATTGACAAGCCGGAATTGGGCATTGGAAGCATCATTAACCTAAGCATGGGATTCTTGGGTATTCAAATGGGTTTTGGACTCCAAAACGGGAATGCCAGTAGAATTTTGGCCAACTATGGTGCAGATGTGCATGAGCTCTCGTGGTTTTGGATAGTGGCTCCGCTTACAGGTTTAATTGTGCAACCCATTATTGGTCATATGGGTGATAATACGTGGGGAAAGTTTGGTAGAAGAAAGCCCTACTTCTTGGTAGGAGCTCTTTTAGCTTCGTTGGGACTCATCTTCTTGCCCAACTCCAGTGTTGTAGCTGGAGAAAGTATGGCCGCTTCTGAATTTTTAGGAATTTCTGCCATTTTATGGATTGGTATTTGCTTTTTGGCGTTGATGGATGCCTCTTTCAATATCTCCATGGAACCTTTTAGGGCTTTGGTGGGCGATATGCTTCCCAAAAGTCAAGGTACCATTGGTTTTAGCGTACAAACCATCTTAATTAGTGTGGGCGCCATTTTGGGTTCTTTTATGCCGTGGATTCTTACCCATTGGTTTGGTGTCTCCAATGATGCTCCTGCAGGTACGGTGGCACCCAATGTGGTTTGGTCTTTTTACGTGGGGGCCATCATTTTAATGGCTACCATACTGTACACCATTTCTACCATTAAAGAATATTCTCCAGAAGAATTTGCCAAGTACAATGGGGAATCTAAAAAAACCGCTAAGAGTAAACTCTCTGATATCTTCATTGATGCCAAGAACATGCCCGTTCGCATGAAGCGCTTGGGCGCAGTTCAGTTTTTCTCTTGGTTTGCGCTATTTACCATGTGGGTGTACACCACCTCGGCATTGGCTACGCACCACTACGGCCTGGCCCCAACAGAAACACATGGAGCAACGTTCAATACGGCAGGTGACCAAGCCGGTTTCTTGTTTGGGTGGTACAATTTCTTCGCGTTGATTTTTGCTTTCACCTTATCGCCTTTGGCCAAGCTCACAAGCAGAAAGTTTGTGCACATGTTAGCATTGGTGATGGGCGGTATAGGACTAATATCCATTTACTTTATCTCAGACCCCGATTGGTTAATCCTGAGTATGGTAGGCATTGGTTTTGCTTGGGCAAGTATTTTATCTATGCCCTACGCCCTACTTATTGACACATTACCCGCAAGCAAGATGGGTGTTTACATGGGTATTTTCAACTTCTTTATTGTGATTCCGCAAATCATCAACTCCCTTTTTGGCGGGCCCATTGTACATGCCTTCTTTGCAGATTACGCCATTTATTACTTGGTGTTTGGCGGGGTACTGTTCATCTTGGCTGCATTACTCACTTTACGCATCCGCGAGCCCTTGTTCAATGAACAAGAAATTCATGAAATGCAGCGCAGAGATGCTTTGATGAAGGTGAAGCGCGCGAAGTAAAGATGTTATTTACCCAATTCTAATATACGTATCTCATAAGGTTGTAACGTCCACTCATCAAGCGTAGAGTATTCTTCTTGCGTGGTAACTTCTTTGGCATTGGGATACTCATACAACACTTCATTAAATCGTGCATTGTTGAGCTTTTTTTCCTCTTTGCTCGCATTTACTGCCACCATTACGGCCTCATCTTCTGTATCTCTAAAGAATACATATACACCATCTTCAGGTACAAAGTGAAGCAATCTACCTTCTGTAACCGCCTTGGTGCGCTTGCGCCAATTAAACAAGGTTTTAGTGTAGTTGAATGCCTCATTTTGCAATGAATCTCTACCTACTTCCGTAAATACGCTTACAGTGTCATCGGCCCAACCACCAGGCATATCTTCACGAATGGCTCCATGGTCTTTGGTCTCGCTCATCAAGATTTCGGTTCCGTACAACCACTGTGGAATTCCGCGCAAAGTGGCCAAAAGCCCTACGCCCATTTTAAATTTTTGAAAATCTTCACCCACTACGCCATAGTACCTGGCTAAATCATGATTATCTAAAAAAGTTACCAAGCTGTTAGGATTAGGATAGAGATAGTCTTTGGCCAACACGTAGTAGATAGAAGACACGCCTTCTGTCCACCCAAAATCTTCATTGACTGTTTTGTTGAAGGCGTAGTACAATTGAAAATCGGTAACGCTCTCCAGGTGATTGTTAAACTCTTTATTCAATTCTGTTTCGCCCACAAACCAAGATTGAACGCTTGCGCCATGCACCCAGGTTTCTGCAAACACAAACAGTGAGGGAAACTCCTCTTCTAAACGATCGCGCCATATGCGCATAAAGACTTGGTCTGGATAAGCGTACGTATCTACGCGCAATGCATCGATATTAAACTCAGCTACCCACCAAATGGTTTGTTGAATGAGGTATTGGTCAACATCCGGGTTTTCTTGGTTCAAATCCGGCATGTGTTTATCAAACCAGCCGTTGGCAAACTTATCGCGGTCTACGTAAGAAGAATGTGGGTCAAAAAGTGTGGTGGCTCTGTAACTCGTTTTCAAATAGTCTTCAGAATCGGCATGTCCGGGGCCTTTTCCATGAATCCAATCCGGGGCAGGCGGGTTTTCTGCCAAGTAGTTTCTGCTGCCCATGTGGTTGTAGACTACATCTTTAATCACCTTCATGTCTTTACGGTGTGCGGCATCTACCAATGCCCTGTAAGCATCATTACCGCCAAGGCGAGCATCTACATTGTAAAAATCTGTAATAGCATATCCGTGATACGATTCATGGTCTTGGTTGTTTTCATACACGGGGTTGAGCCATAAAGAAGTTACTCCAAGTTCATCCAAATAATCTAGGTGCTTGGTGATGCCCTGCAAATCGCCTCCGTGGCGCTGAAAACCATCATTTCGGTTTATGGTATTCTGATGAAAATCCGCAACAACATCGTTACCTGCATCGCCATTGGCAAAGCGGTCGGGCATGATGAGATAAATGAAATCTGCAGGTGAAAGTCCTTTGGGTGTGTATCGGCTATGCCTCTTCAGTTCATACTTAATTTTCGCCTTCTTTTTTCCCGTAATGCGTATATCGATTTCTCCCGGTTCTACCGTCTTTTCCAATTTTAAATAGAGAATGGCATAGTTGGCATTATTGCTTAGCTCGTTAAATTTGGCCACGCTAACTCCCGGGTAGTTTACCGCAACCTCCACATCTACCAACTCTTCTCCTACA
>CBFIHE010000051.1:0-8722 GCA_965662345.1 Salibacteraceae bacterium | reverse complement strand
AAAACCAAACCTGTATCTCCGCTTAGAGAGATAAGATGGTCTAACGCATTGCAAACAGAATCTGGTATCTGAGGTGTAAGCTTAGTGAGGTAGTAATCTATTTTTCTGTGTAGAACAGGTGTTCTTAGTAGGCGCTCATCTTTAAAGTCTATACCATCTAAATAATGATCTTTAAACCATTTGTAGGTCCATGTACTATCCGCTGCATCATATCCATCAGGAGCTTCCTCTGGTACTTCTGGGTCTTTAGACAAACCAAGTACCGTAGTAGCAAATAATCCTTTGTTATTTTCAATATAGGTAGAGCGGAAGGTTTCTGCTTGCTCTTGCATTTCTTTTTGCTCTGCAAGTAACTTTTCCTTTTCATCGCCTTCAGCAGCTTGAATGCGTTGCCCTAGTGGTTCTGCTTTTTTCTGAAGATTAGTAACGTAATTCAAATACTCATAGAAGGCAACATTCTCTTTAGTACCCTTAAACTTTACCGTTCCTATTAAGTCTTTTAAATCAGCCTCAACAGAAAAAGAAGATTCATCGTTGATGACTACTTCTAAAAACGATTTTCTATCGGGCATTATCACGGTATAGATTCCGCCTTTCTTTGGTTTGTTGCCTTCAAAAGTGAACTCCCCTTTAGCATTCACTACGGCAGTATCATTGTAATACTGTTTTTTGCCGTAGTAATTGGCCATGTAGATTGTGGTATCGGCTATACCATTGATTTTGAACTTGTAGGAATATTCTTGGGCCGTTACCGGAAGTATTCCAAGGCTTAAGGCCATTCCCAATATCCAAGTTTTCATGTGCTGTAACTTTTTAATTCTGCGTGTAAGACCTTCAAATATGTGAATTGTCATTGGTATAGCAGTCGGTTAACTTGTCTTTAACAGGTTAGAAATGTCACTTATTCTTTGCTTTTTATTCCGACCTTTGTAAAATGCTTCGCACTTGGAACATATTAGGTTGGATCTTTGTCGTTTTGTACACGTTAAGCATGCTGAGGCCAGTAATGCCCTATGTAGAGTATGAGCTTAATAAAGACTACATCAAGGAGTTTCTTTGTGTAAATCGCGATAAACCAAGGTTAAAGTGTGATGGCAAATGTCACTTAACCCAAGAATTGAAAAAGGCGCAAAGCGATGTAACAGATTCACAGGAGCCCACTGAATTACCAACAATTAATTTGAAAGATTATCCTGTGGCGATTGATTATGATAACCGCTGGAAAGTTGAGAATCCATTACTGTCTGTATGCTGTCCCCCTGTTCTGAATAAGCAAAGAATTAGTTCTGGATTCACAGAAACGCTTATTATGCCTCCCGAGTGTGCTTAAGGTTAACGAATAACCAACGAACCATCATTTATTTACGTTTTAACTTAAAAGCACACGAATCATGAAAAAATTTGCATTACTTCTTTCTATGGCTGCACTTGTATTTGCAAGCTGTGAGAAAGATGACGAAAACACCACAACTACACCAACTACCGGTCCAGCAGCTTTGGCATTAAATTTTGAGGCCAAAGCAGGGGCAGATAATTTAGTATTCAATCAGCCTTACACCAACGACTTGAATCAGAATTTCACTTGGAAAATGGCTCAGTTCTACGTTTCTGATGTGAAACTATGGGCGGATAGAACAGGGACGAATACGGTTGAACTGCCAGATAGCTATTTCTTAATTAACCCAGATAATGGTCAAGCAGATTTAGGAATGATTCCATCTGGCACATATTATGGAGTTGAATTTGTAGTTGGAATCGCAGATTCTGCAACCAATCACGGAGACCCTGCATTGGCTGAGGGAGTATTGGCACCGCAAAATCCAAGTATGCATTGGAGTTGGAACTCAGGGTATATTTTTATCCGCATAGAAGGAGATTATGCACAAACCCAAGGCGGAGCTCCTGACACGCATTTTGAATTCCATATTGGAATGGATAACCTAGCTCAGGAAGTTACGATAGCTAAAGAGTTTACCGTAGAATACGGAGCTAATAATGTTACTCCAATTATCGTTGATCACAAGGCCATACTAACTGGTGTAGACTTCACTACAGATACAGTTACGCACACCATGGATAACATGATGTTGGCAATGAGAATTGCGAACAATATTCCAAATTCATTCAAGTAAAAATAACCCCTCGGCCCGCAAGGGCCGAGGGACTTACTCCGTTACGATGAAAAAAGTACTTTTTTTAGCCCTTGTTGGCTTGTCCTTTATTGCGGCCAACTGTAATAAAGAAGATGAAGAGCCCCAGTCTACTACAGGAACGGTATCTATTAAAGTAATTCCCGTTATCAACGGAGAAGAGCTTACAATGTCTAAACTGTATAAAGACAATCAGAACCATGATTATTGGTTTGCTACGCTTAAATTCTATTTGTCCAACATCGCATTGCAAAAGGAAGATGGAAGTTCACAATTGCTTTCTGAAGTTGCTTTTTTTGATTTTGAACCCAATAGGCAAGGTGGACCTTTAAATTCTACAGATGCAGTTAGTTTTCCTGCTGGGACCTATACAGGAGTTGTATTTGATGCAGGAGTAAGACAAGATTTGAATGGCCAAGATCCTGCTGTGTATAACAATGACCATCCGCTGTCTATCAAAAATAACATGTATTGGACCTGGAGTACACAATACATCTTCACGAAGAACGAGGGATATGTTATTCATGGAAATGACACATCTTCTTGGTTTGTGCATACAGGTACCGCAGACCTATATCAGCCTGAGATTACTGTGAGTAAACCGGCAATAGATGTAGTTGCAGGAAAGAATACAGAGGTTCTATTGCAGTTAGATTTAGACCAATTGCTATCTACACCCAACAGCATAGACTTATCTGTAGATGGTCAATCACATACTACAGATAATACAGCATTGGCAAGAGCCTATCAAGAAAACTTTGCAGCATCATTTAAATAGTGAAACACCTGTTGACAATATTAGTGGTAGTTCTTTATGTCTCGTTTTTGGGATGTGAGAAAGACTCTGTTGTATTGTCGCCAATAGAAGAGCTTCCTTCTGATGCCCTTTACCCGTTAGTGATACCTCCTGGTTTTCCAGAAATGGATTTTCCAGAAGACAATCCACCTACGGTAGGCAGGGTAGCTCTAGGTAGAGAGTTGTTTTATGAGAAAGCTTTTTCTTTAGATAGCAGTATAGCATGCGCAAGCTGTCATTTGGTAGAAAAATCATTTACAGACGGCAAAGCTATTTCTCCTGGGGTTTATGGGCGAATAGGGGAGCGTAACTCTCCTCAATTAGCTAACGTAGGCTACAAACCACTTTTTTTTAAAGACGGTGGAATTCCTATCCTAGAGCTACAGGCACTTGCGCCATTTGATGCTCACTTTGAGTTTGATTTGAATATAGTAGAAGCAGTTGAACGACTACAGAATGATTCGTACTATGTGGAGCGTTTTAGTGAAGTATTTGATGATGAACCTACCGTATATGGTGTGACAAGAGCTTTGGCTTCTTTCCAACGCACCTTTATTTCTGGTAATAGTAAATACGATCAACATTTTCTACAGGGAAAAAAGGTGTTAAATGATGCAGAACTTAACGGGTATGCTCTATTTAAGAGTGATGAACTTAAATGTGCCGAGTGCCACTCTGGAATATTCTTCACAGATTACACCTATCAAAATATTGGACTAGAATCTTGGTATCCAGATTCTGGTAGAGCCAGAATTACCGTAAACCCTGCTGATGCAGGTAAGTTTGAAGTGCCTTCACTAAGAAATGTTGCTGTTACTGCACCTTACATGTTTGACGGAAGGTTTCAAACCTTGGAAGAAGTTGTAGACCATTTCGCATCTGGAGGGGTAGACCATAGGAATAAGAGCGAGTTACTCACGGGATTCTCTATATCTGATGACGAAAAAGAGGATTTAATTGCCTTCTTGAATACGCTCACAGATGAAACGTTTTTGAGTAATCCTAACTTTCAAAAGCCAAAGAATTAATGATGAATAGAATCGAAGGAACGTACACGGGTGCCGCTGGAAGAGAGTCTACCTTTGACGTTACTTGGAATGCTGATTTCCATAGTGCTCCGCTTCTTTTATTTATTCATGGTTTCAAAGGATACAAAGATTGGGGTCCGTTTAATTCGATGGCTGAACGGTTTGCAGCCTCGGGATTTGTTGTTGCAAAAATCAACCTATCCCACAACGGAACAACCCTTGCCGAGCGCATTGATTTTCCAGATTTAGAAGCGTTTGGGAGAAACACCTTTTCTAAAGAAGTACAAGATGTACAGACTCTTACGGATGCGCTGATTACAGAGGGAGAATGGCTAAAAAACATGGATAAGACCAGGTGCTATTTGTTAGGTCACAGTAGAGGAGGGGCCATTGCATTTGCGGTTGCCTCAAAAAGCAATGTATTTACCAAAGTAGCTACATGGGCTTCTGTAGCAGATTTGGAAAAAAGGTTCACTCCTCAACAATTGTCGTTTTGGCGCAAAGAAGGAGTACTCTACATACCCAATGCACGTACTGGGCAGCAAATGCCGATGAATTTAGATTTGCTAGAAGACTATGAAGTAAACCGCAATAGTTTGAACATTGAGATTAATGTGAAAAAACTAAAAGCTGCGGGTAAGTCTCAGCTCATTATTCATGGTACTAACGATGAGACAGTACCTGTAGATGAAGCAAAAGATTTACAAAGTTGGAATTCAGATTCCAAGCTTGTTTTCATTGAAAACGCCAATCACACTTTTGGCGGAACACAACCTTGGCATAATGCCAACCTACCGCAGGATATGGCCCAGGCTGTAGAATTAACCGTGGACTTCTTTAAAGCTTGAGTCTAGCTAGAGGCGGTAAGTAGCCCTTCTTAAAATCTCCTGATTCGTACTTCAAATAAGCCGTCATGGCAATCATAGCGGCATTATCTGTGCAATATTCAAAAGATGGAATAAACAATTCCCAACTTGATTTTTGAGCTTGTTGCTCCAAAGCTTGTCTCAATCCGCGGTTTGCCGATACACCGCCTGCAATGGCTATGGTAGAAATACGTGTTTCCTTGGAAGCTCTTTTGAGTTTTGCCAAAAGCATTTTTAAAATAGCCGCTTGTAAAGAAGCAGCTAAATCAGCCTGATTTTCTTCAATAAAATTGGGGTTAGCCTTTTCGCCCTTTTGGGTGAGATAAAGAAATGCCGTTTTCAGTCCGCTAAAGCTAAACGTAAGCCCAGGCATCTTGCTCATTGGTAAATCAAAAGCTTGCGGATTCCCTTTTGCTGCTAGCCGATCTATGTGTGGTCCGCCAGGGTAAGGAAGTCCAATGATTTTTGCTCCCTTATCAAAAGCTTCTCCAGCAGCATCATCTTGAGTTTCTCCCAAAACCTCCATGTCGAAATGGCTATTAACTTTCAGAATTTGGGTATGACCTCCAGAAACGGTTAGGCATAAAAACGGAAACTGTGGAACATTACTGCTGGTGTCTTTTTCGCGGATAAAGTGAGCAAGTACGTGCCCTTGCATATGGTTTACCTCAATTAAAGGAATATTCAACCCCAAAGATAACCCGTGAGCAAAACAACCGCCTACCAACAAAGAACCCATTAACCCAGGGCCGCGAGTATAGCCAATGGCCGTTAGTTGATTGGGTGTAATTCCTGCTTCTTTCAAAGCTACATCTACTACAGGTAGAATATTCTTTTGATGAGCTCTACCTGCCAATTCTGGTACAACTCCACCGTACTGTTCATGAATGGATTGATTTGCAGTTACATTACTCAGTTTTACTCCATCTGCAATAACCGCAGCTGAGGTGTCGTCACAAGACGACTCTATGCCTAAAATAATCGTACGGTATGCCATTTGCGATACATTTGTTTACAGAAAACAAATTGTGGCCAAAACTATCAAAAAACGGGTGAGCGTATTGCTGTACATGCTACTGGCATTTGTACTGTTAGTGTTTACAGTATTTCTGCTTCTTTTAGCGCCTCCTGTTCAGTCTTTTGTGGCGAGTAAGGCAACAGACTGGTTGAGAAAGAATTATGAGCTAGATATATCCATTGGCTATGTGGCTCTTAAGCCCATGCAACGAGTAGAATTAAAAGAGGTATTCTGGAAAGACCATAAGGGAGACACGCTTGCATATTTAAAACGTCTAGAGATAGACATGTTTTATTTTGAGCAAGACTCGCAAAAGCTTTCTCTCCAGGCAGATAAGATTATTTTAGAGGAACCCATTTTTAACCTGAGAAAATATCCAGGAGATACGGTAAGCAATCTGCTTATGGTTTTATCACCCTTCACTTCTCAAAAACCAGACAGTATTCCTGGAAAAGATTTTGAGCTATTGTGTAATACCGTTTTGTTAGAAGATGGTAGGTTTCTTTGGAATGATACTCAAGCTGTCAACCTTTCGCACGGGGTTGATTGGAACCATATTTTGGTTTCAGATCTAGACGGAGACTTTGCGAATGTTGAAATTTTAAATGACAGTGTAAATGCGTATCTGCATCACTTCACATTCAAAGAGCGATCGGGTTTTGCATTAGATACGTTATCGGGTAAGGCTATTTACAGCAACTCAACTACCCAGCTAGAAGGAATGACTCTTGTAACACCGTTGAGTAGTCTAGCCGGTAGATTACGGTTTACGTATACCGATGTTACGGATTATGCAGATTTCAATGAATCTGTTATGATGAAGGGTGTTCTAGATTCTTCTTATTTGAATTTAAAAGACCTTACCTATTTCTCACCTAACTTAGAAGGGTTGGATTATACCTTGTTTTTAGACTCCAAGGTTAGAGGCAGTGTGAGCAATCTCAAACTCAGAAATGCAACTATCGGTTTTGGGAAATCCAGCTATTTAAAGGGAGATTTTGATATTGATGGGTTGCCTGAGGTGAGGGATATGTTTGTGAATGCGCGTATGGAAGACTTGCAGACCAATTACACGGATATTTCCAGCATTCCATCCCATCCTTTTAGAGAGAGAGAAACCCTTTCTGTTCCTGAGTTTTTAAAACAGGCTGGTGAAATGAGGTTTAGTGGAGATTTTACTGGATTCACAACTGATTTTGTAGCGTATGGCTCTCTAAGTTCTGCTTTTGGTGTTCTTACAACGGATATCAAATTTGAGCAAGAAGAGAAGGGGCTTGTCTACAGAGGTAGAGTTGAGGCAACTCGTTTTAATCTAGGAATGCTTACCGGTTCCGATTTGCTCGGAGAATTAAATGCAGAGTTGAAAGTAGATGGTTTTGGGCTTACACTAGAAGAATTAGTTGCAGATTTCACTACCCATGTTTATTCTTTAGACATTGCTGGTTACAACTATAGAGACATCGATATTGATGGAAGTATGGTTAAAGGAGACTTTTCTGGAAACTTTGAAATTGATGATCCGAATGTAGCTCTTCGCTTTAATGGTGGTTTAGCCCTTTTGAATAAAAAGCCAGAATATGAGTTTACTGCAGATATAGAGCGGTTTAACCCCGTTGGATTAAATCTGATTCAGCATGATACAGACCTTGTATTTGCTGGCATAGTAGATTTCAATTTTCAGGGGAATTCGCTGAATGAAATAGTAGGAAGAATAGATGTAGATAGCCTTTCGCTCACAGATAGAACTACTGTTGGTACTTGGGATTATCTCAATTTTTTAGCTGTAACTGCTGGCAATGAGAAAACCTTTTCTCTCAAGTCAAAAGATTTTGATTTAGTACTTACTGGGCATTTTCAACCAGAAAGCATTGCAGATGGAATCTCACGAGTACTCTACGAAATAGCACCTTCTGCATTTACAGAACCTCTAGCTCCTGAAAAAGAGAGTCATTTTAGATTTTCTGCAGAGGTCACAAAAACAGGCAACATTGCGCGCATTCTAGTTCCGAGATTTTCTAAGGTGGTTGATATGAAGGTTGATATGGAGTACGCCTCCTTGAATGATTCATTATCATTTTTGACTACGGGTAGGGAATTTGATTACGCTGGTTTAGAGCTAGATACCTTCAGGTTAAATCTAAATAGTCTAAAGGGAGTAGGAGAATTAGCGTTTTGGGCAGAGCAATTGAATTTTACAGATAGTACATCTATTTCAAATTTAGAGTTCTTGGCTAAAATGCAGCAAGACTCAGCAAATGCAGACATTAAATGGGGCAATTCTTCTACCCCAGAGTACTCTGGAGATTTGCAGTTAAATTGGCTGGTAAGAAGCCCTCAAGAATATGAATTTGTCTTTAGCCCGTCAACAATGGTATTTGCAGATACTACATGGAATCTAGCGAATAATAGTACGGTCATATTAGATAGTGGAGACATTAGTTTTAAGTCTTTTGAGGCGTCAACAGGTACGCAGTCGCTCTTCATGACAGGTAACTTGGGCTCTTCTCAAGAAGAGAAAATTGAACTTAGAGCGAATCACTTTTTACTTGAAAACCTTAATTCGTTTATAGCGGATAAAGGCCTTGAGATATACGGAGAGCTGAATGGGGCTGGATTTGTGCAAAGGCCAGATAGTCAGCTCTTTTTTGGTAGTGATATTCATGCTACTAATCTAAAAATCAATGAATATGATTTAGGAAAAGCAGATTTTATAACCAATTGGAACCCCAAAGAGCGGAGACTTGAATTAGAGGCAGGTATAGCTAGAGAAGGAAAATCAACACTTGCTATACACGGTGATTATTACCCAGATTCCAAAGACAGTAGCTTACAGGCTGTTTTAGAATTGAATGCGTTTGATGTAA
>CBFIHE010000050.1:0-8928 GCA_965662345.1 Salibacteraceae bacterium | reverse complement strand
GTGTGTATAAGCAAATGGGGTTGCCTATGCGAAGAAAACACAAGAAACGGCTACCCGCACGGGTTAAAGAGCCTATTGCCATACCGGAGAAGATCAACCATACTTGGAGCATAGACTTTGTGCATGATGTTCTAAGTAATGGTAGGAAGTTTCGATTCTTTAATGTAATAGACGACTTCAATCGAGAAGTGCTGTTTATCGAAACCGATTACTCGCTAAAAAGCAGTCGAGTTATCTGGGTGCTCAATCACTTGATCAACAAACATGGAAAGCCAAAGCGCATTCGCATGGATAATGGACCGGAGTTTATTGCAAAACTCTCAGAAGAGTGGAGTGAAATAAATGAAATAGAATTTAAATTCATTCAACCTGGTAAGCCAACCCAAAATGCGTTGGTAGAGAGGTTTAACAAAACTTATAGGGATGGAGTGTTAGATTGTTACCTGTTCGACACCCTAGAGGAGGTAAGAATGGTTAGTGACAAATGGGTTAAAGACTATAATCTAGAGCGTCCTCATGATGCTCTGGGAGGAATTAGCCCGATGATGTATAGAAATAAAAATGTAAAGCTTCTTGGCCTTCGTTCTGCTACGCTTCACTACGACCAAGAAGCTTTAAACAATGAAAATGTTGTCTAATTTAGAACTGTACTAAAAAGGGGGAGCTTACAACAACCCAAGGCCTGGCAAATAGTAAGATCAAATAACCCGAGTGAAATAGTTCAACTAACGGAGTCTGATATTCAATAATTAACATGGAAGTTTGGGAACAAATACTTGCTAATGCTAATCTCTTGTTTTGGACAACTCTAGGGATTGCTCTCCTGATCATGGTCATTCCCCTCTTTAGGAAATGGAGAGACAGTCGGCTTTTGAAAGCCGTGACTACCATAAATCGAGGAACGAAATCTGAACAAGATTTAGTTCTGAAACTAGTAAAAAAAGGCATCCCGGCATCAACAATATTTCACGATCTATACATTGTAAAAAGCAATGGGAAAATTGCTCAGTTAGATGTAGTGATTGCAACAACTGAAGGGATAATTGTAATTGAAGTAAAAGATTTTAGTGGATGGATTTTTGGTAATGGCAATAATTCAAACTGGACAAAAATACTGGCTTACGGAAAAAGAAAATATAGGTTTTACAACCCCATAAAGCAGAATAAAAATCATATTGAGTCTTTAAGAAAACAACTCAACCAGTTTAAAAACATACCATTCTTTTCAATCATTGTATTCTATGGTGATTGTGAACTAAAAGATATTGAATATGTGCCTGAAGGAACGTTTCTAGTGAAACCACATAGGGTATTCGAAGTTCTCGCGAAAATCAAGAATAACAATGAGCCAGCTCCATATTCCAATAAACACGATATTTTAATGGTATTGAAGCAAGCCGTTAAAAACGGAGAAAACCTAGGTTTACAAGAAAAGCATATTGAAGACATTAAAGATCTAGTTGGTAAGCACAGGATTTATGATTGAAACGATAAGGCCTGGCTACCTATACTTAAGCTAAGAATAGGACCAATAAACTGTGAGTAAACTACTTACTCTTAATCAACCTGGTTTGTTGCACTATAGAACCGTTACTTTTCAGCACACACACATACACCCCTGCAGGTAGGGCATTCAACTTCACATAGTTTGAGCCCTCTTGTAGACTAGATTGACTTTTTACCAACTGCCCAATGGTGGAGTAGAATTCTACCTCAAGGTTTGGATACCCTCGATTTTGAATAAACACCCCATTTTTAGCGGGATTGGGGTAAACAGAAATAGAACTCGACACCTCCTCTACTCCAACATTCGTTACATTAACACAAGTACTAGTGTCTGCACAATTCTGGAATTGAATGGCTACTGCATAATTTCCATTAACCACTGGTTGAAACGTTTGACCTGTGGCACCGGCAATAGCAAGACCAGAAACACAATCAATCCATTGATACAACCCATTGCTTTGGTTAGCCGATAACTGAGCTCCCGCTGATGTAACAGAGGTATCTATACTTTCTACTACCAGCGTTTTAGTAAGTACACTGTCGCACCCATTTAGGGAAAACAACGTATCCTGATATATACCGGCCATGTATACAGTATCGCCAAACAGCACGGTAAAACTGCCATCACAAATAGTATCAGCAGGTAGATTTGTGGTATAATTTTGATTCACAACCAATGCCTTAGACACCACACTATCACAGCCCAAAACGCTTGAGATGGTATCGTAATAGGTGCCACTAGTGGATACGGTATCTCCAAAAATTACGGCAAAATCATTCGCGCAAATGGTGTCATCTACAAGCGTTACGAGTGCAATGTTAGAAACGATTACCTCTTGAGTAAATACGCTATCGCAGCCCGTACTAGATGTAAAAGTTTGGGAGTAAACACCTGATGTATCTCTGTAAGCACCTAAAACCAGTACACTATCCCCATTACAAATCTGAATGGGAGCTGCCACAAAATCTTGATCCATCACGGTGATTGTTATAGAATCAAGGTAATTACTTCCATCGCACGCGGTTCCAGAAACGTAATATTGAGTGGTGGAATCTGGATGTGCCATAAACTGACTTCCGTAGACAGAGTCTGGCAACCACAAATAATTAGATCCGCCTACAGCATAGAGCTGTGTTGTATCTCCTGGGCAAATCATAGTGTTGCCTGTAATGCTCCTAGAAACCGTGTTCGAAACACGCGCAAAAAAAGCATCATCTAAGCCGTAGGTAGAGATATTCAAATTATCAAAACTTGCGGTTTGCTTAATTCTACCAGCTACATAAACCCCAGCACAGCTAGACAAAGCTAAAGACCGAGAAAACAGTTCACGGTTCCCATTGGTATCCCCAGCCTGAATAGCATAGTTCAATGTACCCGAATTTTGATACGATGCTACATACGTTTGCCCCACCCAAGGCACACCTGCACTTAGTAATGTTGATTCTATGTAAACAGAATCCCAAAATAATCCTGAGAGGTAAAAGTTTCCAAATTGGTCGGTAAGGATGTCATACGTTTCTAACACTCCATTACCTGTAATTAATTTTAACCACTCTTCATTTCCTGCAGCGTCTAACTTCAAAATGAAGGCATCATCATAATAACCATCGCCCGTAAGGGATAAAGAATCAAATTCTAGTACACCATCAAATTTACCAGCTACGTACAGCGAACCATCAAAAGACGCATCAATAGTATATGCCCAGTTATTTGAAGATCCTGTACCTACGTTTAACCATATGAAATTGCCAGCCGAGTCTAGTTTCATAATAAAGGGGTCTGAAGTTGGAGTCCCAATGTAATAGCTACCATCTATAACCATATTGTACTGATAATAACCCGCTACATACACATTATCATAAGGGTCTAAACTCATGTCTTGCATACCCTCATTGTAGTTATCAATGATCACCTTGGCCCAAAGCGCATCTCCGTTGGCGTTGAACTTTGCCAAAAGACTGTTCCCGCTAGGCGAGCTTATCAAAATGGTATCTAGTTGTATGGGTCCAGAAATTCTGGCTCCTAAATAAATTTCATCTTGCCCATTAATTTCTAACTCTACTGGTTCATGATTCGATTGTGTGTTTACACTCGATTTCAATGCCCATAAGAAATTCCCAGAAGCATCATACTTTGCAAGAAACAATTCACTTTGCCACGTATTATTACTGCTAATTAGGGTGGTATCCGTACCAAAAGCAGCCGAGTCACTAAACTCACCTAATAGAAAAATATCGCCCAAGCTGTTTTCTTTTACTGAAACACCAGCTACATCTCCACCTGATACTCCTTTCACCCACAATACATTACCAGCACTATCATACCTAGCTACAAACGCATTTCGCGTGCTGCTACCCAGAATAGAAATGGTATCAAAAACACCTATACCACTGTAATACCCTGTTAAAAGAATATCTCCATTTTGCGCAATTTCAAGGTCGTTTCCGCCATCCTTAATCTGAGAGGTGTTTACTCCGTCTGGACCACCCGCAGTTTCTACCCACTGCCACTGTTGGCCATAAGCAGAATGAAACGCAATCATTATAAGCAGCATACTCCACTTAGCAGTAGACAATACCCTTGATATTCTTGAATTTACTATTTGATTCATGCGCATAGAAAATGATTGTGCAAATGTGTCCACTTTATTCATTAAAACACTTTTTACTTTTAGAGGACGTGTAAAATCACTGGCGGTTGTAGCTAAACTTGAAATCATTGCATCGGTGAATACTACCATCAAAGTCTACTAGCACGGCACAACAGTATCTCTTCAGAAGAAACCAAGTGGTGTTTTTTAAAACTGAAACTTCTCAAATGCAGTAATTCTGCGTGAGGAAAGAATAAAATTGGCATTTTAGTCTTTACAAGAAGATGCGGGAATTAAAACCTATGGAGTTGGGTAAGAAACTAACAGCTGAGGACTTAAGCACTAGAAAATCTAAAAGTAGAAAGACTGATCACTCTGGAAACGGAAGAGCTGCCTTCACGCATTACTTGCATAATTTACAATATGCCTCAGCCAACTCGTACAAAAAAGAGGCTTTACAGCATGTATGGCGTTCTCTTCAGCAGAAACATCCCAACGAGAACATTCCGATGTCTGTTGCTGAGAAAACGCTAGAAGACTTAAGCACTCACGTCCATAAAGACATGCCTTTCTCCCCTACTTCTAAGCCCAAGTTTAAGTTCATAGACCTGTTTGCAGGCATTGGAGGTTTTCGTTTAGCGATGCAAAACTTAGGAGGTAAGTGCATCTTCACCAGTGAGTGGGATGAACAAGCTAAAAAGACCTATCAGGCTAATTTTGGTGAAGTTCCCTTTGGCGACATCACCTGTGAAAAAACGAAGCAATTTATACCCAGTAGTTTTGATGTGCTCTGCGCTGGTTTTCCCTGTCAGGCCTTTTCTATTGCCGGAAAACGAGATGGATTTGAAGAAACCAGGGGAACATTGTTTTTTGATGTTGCAGAAATCATCAATCGAAAAAAACCAAAAGCCTTTTTTCTTGAAAATGTAAAAGGACTCAGAAATCACGATGGTGGTAAAACACTAGAAACGATACTACGTGTTTTACGGAATGACCTTGGTTACTACGTACCTGAACCTCAAATTGTAAACGCTAAAGATTTTGGTGTACCGCAAAACAGAGAACGTATTTTCATAGTTGGATTCAGAAAAGATTTAGAAATCAACTCGTTTCGCTATCCAGAAGAATCAAAAGTGCCTGTGGCTTTTGAAGACGTTAAAGAGACACAAGTAGTGTCTGCTAAGTACTATTTATCTGAAACCTATTTGAATACATTGATAAACCATCGCAAAAGGCACCAGAGCAAAGGGAATGGGTTTGGTTACGAAATCATACCTGATGACGGTATTGCAAACGCTGTGGTTTGCGGGGGTATGGGAAGAGAGCGCAATTTGATTTTTGACCACCGCTTAGAAGACTTCACCCCAGTAACGCACATAAAAGGCAACGTGAATAGAGAGGGGATACGAAAAATGACTCCAAGAGAGTGGGCAAGACTCCAAGGCTTTCCAGATCAATTTGTAATTCCTGTGGCAGATTCTTCTGCCTACAAACAATTCGGCAATTCGGTTGCGGTACCTGCCATTCAAGCCACAGCAGAGTGCATTTTAGAGAAGATTATAAGATAGTCTTGTAGATTCACCGTAGGTAGTTGTCATTGGTTGATAAACCAAATCAGTATACGGGCGATTAAACCTTGGATGTTTTGCGGTTGCTAACCATTCTTTTACAATCGCTTCAAACTCATCTGTGTTATTCCCTGCATGCGACTCCATCACCAATTTAAGAAGACCGTGCTCCCCTTGTTTTGCAAGTTCTTGCATATCATTTTCTAGCACAGCTTTAAAAGGCTGAGTAGTCGCCCATTATGGGTGTTGGGGAGCTAACGCTTTAATCCTATCCATAGCAAAAAACAATTGAAAATAAGCAGGTTGCTCACTCCACAAATTGCCATCATTGTCAAAGGTTGCTACACGGTCTTTTACAGGAATAAAGTTTTCACTGTTTTCATCTGTTACATCTTTTACAAAGGTGATTATAGCGTTTTTGGTTTCGCCTTCATTCCAAGATTTTAAATGTGCCGCAGTATCGGGTTTAACCTCTTCATTCACTTCTGCATTTTCTTGGCATGCTCCAAATACGAACAGGCTAATCGCGAATAGGACTGCGTGTTTTTTAAATTTCTCATAGATAATTCTTTCGATTTTTAATGTTACAAAGGAAAGACAATCGACACTAACCTTTTTGGCAATGGCGCTAGGCACGCTGGGCTTTGCGTGTAGGTGTGTTGTGAGTAGTTTTAATTCATATTCCCAGGGTTGGCAATTGTTTTAACTTATGATAGGTCAATGTTGCTTTAATCCATTCCTTGAGTTCATTCTTTGGAATTTGGTCATCCATTTGAAAGACAATAGCTCGATTTCCTTCGAAGTCAAAAGTGTTCTCAAAACCTACCTGGAACGTTTCAACAAGTCGGCTAGTGCATTTAAAGTATAAGGCATATTGATTTGGCGTTTTTGCCTTCCAGTCCATTCTAAGTGTACTGCCATGTTTCGTCAAATAGCTTGGTTCACCCCATTTTAGTGTCTCTTCCAAAGATGTAACTCCCTCAAGTTCTTTTGCTGTTTCCAATATCAATTCTCTTAAGCCAATCATTTTTTCACGAACCTCTTCTGGGTAGTTGGCAAAAACCAATTCAACTTCAGGATTAGTCTTTAATTGAAAATTCTTCATTTTTTCCAACGTTCTCAGCTATGAAAAGTAGGGCTTTTTGAAGCAGCGTACTTGTCCACCGTGACTAAGCTTGCTAAGAGTAAGAAACTTGCGGAAAGCACTGTCCGCCCTATGTTTATATACCCAATGTTGGGTGTAGTTTTTTTATTCGGTTATTCTATTTTTTAAGTCCATTTGTCCGTGTAAAATTCTCGTAATTTCAATAGGTAGGTTAATTCGTTTTCGATAAAAAATGATATGTCGGTTTGTTTTAAGTCCGAATAAGTCATTTCTTTTTCCCTCGTAATTTCTTCCTAAATCCGGATTATCAGCAATGTCTTGACAACTATCCAATAGCAATTTATAATATCTGTCAGCTTGTTGTTCAGACCACTGTTCAATCGTGTATTCCCAAATTCTGGTTAAATCTTCAACAGCCTTGTTAGTTAGTTCATATTTAGCCATTCATTTTATGTCTAGCTTTTAAATCCTGAAGATGTTTTTCTGGGTCAAAATCGTGTGCAATACCACTATCAATTCCTTCTTGGATTGCATTTCTCAGAGCAATGACTTTACTCTCTTCGTTTTCTAAAAGCCGAAGTCCAGCTCTAATTACTTCACTTACGTTTTTGTATCGTCCAGTAGAGACTTGGCTACTCACAAATTGGTCAAAATAATTTCCGAGTGATATTGATGTGTTCTTACTCATAATTCAAGCATTTGCTCAAAAGTACCAAAATTTGGTAATTATTTCAAATTACACCCAACTAGCGTCAAAACCCATTTCACGCGCCTCTTTCAGGACAAATCCGTGATAAACGCTCGTTAGTTTGGAAAGAATGTCTTTGATTCATAGTTAGTGTTTTTGAAGAATGAGGGTTAAAAGTAATGCCTTACTAGCGAACAGAAAAACGAGTGCTTAAAAATTCCGCTATGCCATAGAATGGTGGCCCAAACACAGGGTTTGGCACATACATCCATTTTGGAGGAAAAATACTTTTTCTAACTTTGGGTCATGCCTAAAAATGCGTACAATACCATTTTGCGAGAGCTTATACTGCAGCTATTTCATGAGAAGGAGCAATGGCATGGCTACGATATTGTGAAAGCATTGAGGGCGAATTCTAATGGTGAAATAGAAATCAAAGAAAATAGATTGTACCCTGCTCTTCACAAACTAGAGGAAGAAGGTATTCTGAAAAGTGAACTGGTTAAGATTAACAATCGCTCAAGAAAATATTATTCCCTTACCGAAGATGGAAGCACTGAAGTAGTTCAAGCTACTGCCAAGCTTACCGAAATGGCCAAAGCACTTCAACTCGTATTAAAAGGTCCGTCTTATGCTTAACACAGAACAAATAGCATACATACGCAAGGTTCTTCAAAAGCGCGGTATAGAAACCGTTGATTTACTAGAAGAAATGACAGACCACTTTGTAGAAGCCGTTGAAGAACGAGAATACGACTTAAAGCATACCACGCTTCGCGAAGTTTTAAGACAAGAAGTGGCGAAATTTGGTCCGTTCGGGATGATGAAGCTACAAGAAGAGTATCAAAGCAAATTGGAAAAACAAGGCTTACGCGTTCTGTGGAGTACCTTCAAATCGTTTTGGAAGCTACCTCAAGTCATTGCCTCTTTAACCTTCATGTATGCGGTATTTCTGTCTATTCAACACTACCAAGTCCTTGCGGTATCTACGTATAAATTCATCCTTCTAGGTATTGCCGCAATCTATTTGGCATTGCTCATTTATTTGAAGGTAACCCTCGGTAAAATGGCCATATTCACTAGACTCTATTCAAGCGTCTACTTGATTAACATTCCCATTATCTCCACCCTACCGTCCATTATACAGCGAACCGACTCGGCACAAACCTTCGACTTGCAATCGCAACTTATAGCAACCGCGGTATTGGGGCTCTACATGTTGGTACAACTCGCAGGCGGCCTTATTCTTTATCGCAGTTATGGTGAAATCATTACGCTTAGAAGGTTAAAACAGGCCTAGAGCGAACTGCCTGAACACCTCAAAGATGGTGACTTTCAATGTCAACCACCCGTATGATTCAGAAGACCTTTGCCGTTAATAAATCACCCTTGAGAGCCAATTTTGTATTTCTCACAAATACCCTACTGCAGGATGCTTTCATTCATTTATTTTGCATCGTCTTTAACCCC
>CBFIHE010000049.1:0-9885 GCA_965662345.1 Salibacteraceae bacterium | reverse complement strand
AGAATGGCCTAAAATCCATTTGATGTAGTTGGGGAATTCTTGTGCAGACGATAAAGTTACCGGTAGGTATCGGTAAGTGCGGGTAAAGTCGGTGTCTGGGTTTGACTTTATTTAATCCTGGTTTTAATCGATTTTTTATTCGGTGTCTGTAATCATTTTCCGATACAAAACTGGCTAAAAATATTACCCAATAAATCGTCTGTAGTGATTTGGCCTGTTAGCTCACCAAGGTGATGCAGCGCTTGTCTAATATCCATAGCTATAAAATCGCCTGTAATACCTGTGTCTAGGGCATTTAAGCCACTTAGCAAGGCTTCGTTGGCTTGGGTGAGAGAGTGGAAATGCCTGCTGTTGCTCACCACTACATCTCCAGCAGCTGCGGCATCAGCTAGTACTATATTCACCAAGCGGCTCCGTAGTTCGTCTATGCCGTGTTCGGCTTTGGCAGAGATGTACAACACTTCTTTAAAATCTTGGAATTTAGTCTTTACGCTATCGGCATTAGCCTGGTCTATCTTATTACCGCCCAAAATCAGCGGGATATTGGCATCGCCCATTTGGTCATAAAGCTGCTCCCTAACTTTAGATAGTTCTTCTGTGGTATATTCATTTACATCAAACAAATACAGCACCATGGCAGCATGCTTTATTTTTTCCAAGGTACGCTGCACACCTATGGCTTCAATTTCATCTTTGGTTTCGCGTATACCGGCTGTATCAATAAATCTAAAGATAAGCCCTTCAATGACCACATCATCTTCTATAACATCGCGAGTGGTACCCGCAATATCAGAAACAATGGCTCTTTCTTCATTCAAAAGCTTGTTGAGCAGGGTAGACTTTCCAGCATTGGGTTTTCCTGCAATTACCACCGGAACACCATTCTTCATCACATTGCCGGTTTTGAAGCTGTCAATAAGGCTTTGAGTGAGTTTGTGTACTTCTACCAACAAAGCGCGTAAATCATCACGATTGGCAAATTCAACATCTTCTTCGCCAAAATCGAGTTCCAACTCAATCATAGAAGCAAAGTGTATGAGTTTCTCGCGTAAATCTGCAATTTGCTTAGAGAAGCCACCACGCATTTGTTGCATGGCTAGTTTATGACCCGCTTCAGAATCTGATGCAATTAAATCGGCTACTGCCTCTGCTTGGCTCAAATCTAGTTTACCGTTAAGAAAAGCGCGCATAGTAAACTCACCAGCCTCAGCAGGTCTTGCACCTTTTTCAATGAGTAAATTCAAGATTTCTTGGCGGATGTAGGGCGAACCGTGACAAGAAATCTCAATAACATCTTCTCCCGTGTATGAATTCGGACCTTTGAATAGCGTAACCAATACCTCATCTAAAATGCGACCTTCATGAGACAATGAACCAAAATGCACGGTGTGGGACGGTAAATCGGCCAAATTCTGCTTGGAGAACACCTTGGAAGTGACGGCAAATGCTTGCGCACCCGAGAGTCGGATTACGGAAATGGCGCCCACACCAGGTGCCGTGGCTAGGGCGCAGATCGTATCATTCTGATTGTTGGAATCCATAACCTGTGAAAATTAGGCGATTTAATAGGTAATTGAACGAATAATTTCTCCTTCCGGATTATAAAAATCCCATTGTCCCTTCGGTTCATCCTTTTCGTAGATTCCTTTAGCTTTAACACCACCATTGAAATGGAAGTAACTCCAGTTGCCAATTTTCTTGTTATTCGTATATAAACCTTTACTTTTCATCAAGCCATTCTCATGGTAACTTGTGAAAAATCCATCTGCTAAACCATTGACTAATTGGAGAGTTGATTCAATAGAGCCATTGGGGTAAAAAGTAAGTTGTGACTCTTTTGGATGGAAGCAAATTCGTTTACGTAGTCGCTCATCCTCATCGTAATAGTTTACGCATCCAAAGATTGTATCATTTTGGTAGATGGTGAGCTTGGCTATTGAGCCATTTGGGTGGAATTCCTTCCAAAGACCTGATTTTAAATTCTCTTGAAACCTCCCGAATGCCACCGTATCACCAAATTCGTTCAACTTGATGTACTCTCCGTGTTTTTTATTGTTCTGATGCTGTATACGCTCTACTAAATAGCCAATATCAGAGTAGATTTCAACCACTCCATTAATCGAGTCTCTCGAGCAAAAAAACTGTTGCATTAACATCCCGTTTTCATAGTAGAAGGACTGTTTGCCTTCTCGCTTGCCTTCGGAATAATGCGCGATTTGAATTACAGTACCCTTTTTATCATAAATGAGCCACGTTGATTCCAAGCGGTCATTTTTATAGTTACCCGTTTGCCATATAGTACCGTTTTCGTAAAAAAAAGTATATGGCCCATTTTTTTGACCGTTAACCGCTTCGTACCGCTCTTTTATATTTCCGTTAGGGTAAGTACTAACTATGGTATCTTCCTGTCCTGAGCAGATGCCGCAGTAGGCGAGGATTTTCAATACAATTAATAGAACACTGCGGCTCATTGGATATTAATCGTTTTTCTTATGGCTTTGATTTTGTTGCCTTCGCCCGGGTCTATGAGATAGATTATATCGTAATCTCCTTTCTCTAGGTTCGATAACTGAAATTGAAACTCCTTTTCTTGGCCAGGATACAATGTTCTGTAGAGAGGTTTTGACTCAACCTGAACACCTGTAGCTTTATGAATTGCAGAATAATAGTATTTGAACTTGTGGACTTTGTTTTTCGTATTGTTTCTGACGGGTAATGCTACCATATTATTTTTTTCGTCCACCTGAATCCTGTCTCCGTCAATCGAAAAATCTACTCCTAAAACATCGTTGAAGTCTTGAATAATTTTTATTGCGATTCTCGGGACAATGCGTATACCTGTGTTCAAGTCTTGATTAAGCGCTTTGGCAACGGGATCTTCGGAAACCTTCACAAAAGCCGTAATCCATTTAGTGCCGGTCTGATTTGCACCGCTTGGAGCCATCTTTAAAGTTATCTTTCCTGTTTGTTCAGGCCCAACTCGAACGGCCATTTGATCTGCACTTATCCATTGATAGCAGCTATTTTCCGTGGTACCCGGGCCAACGTATTGCTTTCGGCCGTTTACATGAATTTCATCCGAGAATGAAAGCTCGTACAATTTTGGCTGAGCGTCATGATTTGTAATCATGATACTGGCGGATTCAGGTTTTGACTGAGTCGCATTAAACTGAATGACCACAGGTGCAACTTCAAAGTCTTGACTTTGTCCTTGTGTGGTAAGAAAAATGGAAAGAACAAAGCACCCAATACGAATTAACGAACTACCAAACGTTGGTTTAACTATTACGAGAGATTGGTAGTGCATGTTGTGCGTTTTTATTAAAATAAACTGTATTATTGTTACAAGAATATCGAAAATAACCTTAAAAAAACGAAAATGAAGTTATCAATTTTGAAAAAAGGCGTAGTTGCAGTAACCCTGATTTTAATAGGCGTTGGTTGTTTTGCTCAACCCGTTTCAGACCGTGCTGTAATTCCTGTTGCGGTGACTTTGAATCAAATCCTTCGATTAAATGTGACGGATGGTGGGAACATTGAGTTTGTATTCAACAGAATCGACCAATATGAAGACGGAATAGCGAATGCGGCTATTTATGATACACGCATGACAATTGCATCTTCAACAACATGGGAGATGAATCTGGGAGCGGAAGACGCAACATTTTTGGGGACCGATGATCCAACCCAAACACTTGATTTGGATTATGTAGGTTTTCAACTTACGGCTGGAGGTAACCATACTTTCGGAGCGGAGCTAGTTGACGCGGCAGGTGCAAATGCCGCTGTAATTGGTCTTGCAACTTATCCCGTTTCCGTAATCACAAGTGCTGCTGCTCCAGCGGGAAATGCGGGTGATATAGATGACAACGTTATTACCATAAACTGGGAGTGTAACACGAATGCATTAAATACGGTTACTGGTAACACTGCACTAATTGATGCTGATGAAGCTCCGGACCGTTATGTAACCAACGTTCTCGTAGATATTGAATCAGGAATTTAATTCATATTCGCTGCGGTGAATATGACTCTCGCTAGATTTTGTTTGTTGAGTCTCATTGTTTTCGGTTGTTTGACTGGAAACGCACAACCTTTCAACACGGCAAGATTATCCTTAATAGGAGTCGGAAGTGTTGATGTATTCGTGAATTCAATAGACGAAATTAACAACGGTATCACAATAACATCAGCCAATACCATTGGCATTACGATTTCAGATCTGGCAGCAGCCGGTGCACCTGGTGCGCTGTCAGGATTTGAAATTTATTTTCGAACGTTGAATGGAGTCGCAAATTCTCTCGAAGGAGTGAACGGGAACCTGATGGATTTGAATACTGTGGCGTTAACAAGTTCTAATGGTCTCGGATTGGCGGCCGCCAGTACCTTTTATGGTCCGATAGAATTAACATCGATTAATCAGTTATTAACCGAAAGTACTGTAGTGCCCTGTGATTGGAATACGCATCAAATAAACATTCAATTTGAAATTGGCACGGCAAATTGTACAGGGAAGCTTTCAGATGTTCCGTCTGATCAATACACGGTTGAGGTGGAATACACATTGGAGCCTGTGTTCTAGGCACGTACAGGTATTTTCTATTCTGTTATTTACAATAGGTCAGCTACACGGCCAAAATATCAATTACATTGAAGCGGTGGACGTTGACACCGCTGGTTTTTTGAATGCGCTGGATTCCAATGAGTCCGAAATCCCCGAATATTTACTTAGAGAAGAAAAGCAGGCTTTTCGTTTTGCCGAGTACAAGACAACCGTTGAGCGCGGGGGTATTATTTGGAAGCGGATTCTTGTTCACAATTCGGGAGATCAATTTTTAAATGCGCGCATTGTGTTAGGTTCTTCTGGGCAAGCAAAGCCTTTTGACAACGATACCATTCCCATTTCTCTTCCATCACTTAGTGATACCATAGTGACTGTCCCGTTTTTGCTGGATCTGACGCAACTTCAAGGAGGTACGACTTTTTCGTTAGAGGCCGTTCTAATCTCTTCTCAACGAGAAATATTAGAAGAAGCAGTCTCTTTTGTTCAGTTAGAAGAAATCCAAAGGTGGTCTTTCAGCGCAGAGCTACAATCTTCGCATTGGCTCAGTTATGAAAGTGAAAAGAAAATAGAAATCGTAGTTAAGAATAACGGCAATACACGAAATATCTATCGGGTACAAGTCAAAAATGGAGTCAATGAAAAGGTTATACAGGAATATTACGTAACGTTAAATCAATACTCAGATACTGTTCTCGAGGCAATGGTACCTCGAATAAATTCTGAGCAGATTAGTGACAATCGCGTTATGGTTACCGTATTTTCTAACGGAGAGCTTAAGAAGAAAGTGCTTTACACTCATTTTATAGACGATCGGTATATTGGACACACAGCGTTTGAAAATACACCATTTAATCTAGAGGTTGGGGCATATAATTTTGGAACGGCAGGGCAACCGGCCTTTTCATTCAGAACGTGGGGCGATCTTCATTTTGAAGAGCAGCAACAATTCCGGTATTCATTGAATTTCTTCAATATTCAGGCAGATCAGAATTCAAATGATTTGTGGCTTTATAGTAGACTGAATCTTGGGCTCTATCTAGACCGTGGGTCTTTCGTTGCAGGTGATCAAACGGTCGGTGACTTTTATACGGAATGGGGAAGAGGGCTTGTTGTAGAAGGGAAGTTGGGAAATAACAATAATACTTTATCAGGAGGTGTAGTAAATCATCTTTTCATTGACCGCATGACTTACAATACAACGGCAAACGTTAAAGTTGGAAATACTTCAATTCATCCTACCATAACGTATTCAAACGATGAAACTAATCAGGTGAATAAATTGGAAGGAAGTGTGACAGCACAAACCAATTTGAAAAATCATCGCTTAACGTATGGCGTCTCCCTTTCAACAAAAGAACATCTCTATGATTCTAATTTCTTTGCCACCGGTAGCAATGCGTTCTTGCCTGATACCACTTTATTCGGTGCGGGTCTTCGATTAGGATATAGCTACAATCAAGATGGTTGGCAAATTCGAATTAATTCATTAATCAGATCACAGTATCATGCAGGTGCATTTGCTGGTCTCCAAAGACAGCGCGCTCGGTTCTCAAGGTTATTAAGGCGTGATAGAGTTTCCTTTGAATACGTACGTGATCAATTCTCACCAACTGAACCCTGGAATGGGAGGCTGATCAACAGTAACTTCTATGACATGAACCGGGGAATGCTTGATTACCATTTATCTCTAAATAACTTTAACGTTACTGCAGGCTTACATTATTGGTATTTTGAACTGAGCAATACGATCAGGCCTGAGAATGGTCAAGTAGATGCGAAACGGTATTATGGATCGCCAAGAATATTCCTGCGATTAAGTAGTACTGTTGACCAGTATAGGCTTTCTGCTTTCACACAAGTAGGGCCTGCTTATTTAAATAATGTAGACATGGCTTCCGAAACTCCTTCAACTACAGTTAGCCAAGTAGGTTTTAACGTATCAAAACAAAACGCAACATTATTCATGCGTTACAATCAAGGAATGATGTCTCCATCCCTTGTAGGAACCAACTCCAGAACGCTTTCTAACTCCACAAGTTTTTTCATCGGGTATCGTTATGCTAAAATGCTGGTCGAGAATAGGATTCAATTAAATCTGTCTGCTAACTACAACAACTACATCGAAGCCAATAGTTCCGTTTTAAATGCTTACGCACATGCTGTTCTTAATTTAAACCATGGATTCCAATTCTCTGTGTTTTTCAATTTTTCAACGGTTAACTACAGGTATGAAAATGCTGCAGGTAGTTCTCAATTTACTAATGCCGGTTTTAGGTTAAGAAAGTCTTTTGATTTGGATCAACCTAAGCAAACCTACAGATCACTTCATTTTGAAGTTTATTATGATGAAAATAGTAACGGAAAATTTGACTCTACCGAATTTAAAGTGCCCGATGTGTTGGTGCAACTAAAGAATATCGCCCCAGAGCAGAACCGAGGGAATTATACTGCGTTGACATCCGGCAATGGCTCTTGTTTCTTTGAAACAATTCCCACAGGTACCTACAAAGCTTCGTTCACTCCGTTAGGTAAGATGAATACCGCTAAGCTGAGCGGAACAGAATATGAAATTATCCTTACAGAGGACCTTATCGAACCCGTTGGACTCACTCAGAAATATAGAATTGGTGGTACAGTTTCTTATGAAAAGGCTAAGTACAGTAGAATGCCGAATATTGCCCTGGAGAAGATTGAACTAGAAATAATCAATCCCAGTGGAGAAATACGTACTGTTCCTGTAGGTGCAAACGGGTATTTTAATTATGAGTTGAAAAGAATCGAAGGAGTGTATACAGTTCGCATAAAAGCTTCTTCGTTGCCTGAGAATGTTACTCCTGAAAAGAAGAGCTTTTACTTTGATATTAATGGGTTTAAATCTTACGAGGTTAATTTCAAACTTCTCGAAGTTCAACCCGAAATTGAGTATTTATTCGAAAATTCAAATTAGAGTGAAGGAAGAAAGAATGAATAAACGTCTGAAACAAGGTCATTCACTACTTACCTGTTTTTTCCTTCGATAGACCAATAGAAAAAATCGGAAGATTGCATTTCATTTACAATGTCTTAAGAGGGTTTAAAAAGTTTCACTTTGCCTATTACACAATTATCTTCCTTTTGGGTTGTACCAAAAACAAAAGGGATATCCTCATTCCTACGATTTATGATTTACCTACGAATGCAACAGTGCGCGCAATGGCAGGCACTCCAGAAGGTTATGTTTTTGTAGGTGGTGAATCCGATGGAGAGGGCTTTGTTATTACATCAGATTCTTTGCTAACCTCTTTTCAAATTCGCAGGGCTGACTTCCCGTATGGTTTATATAGCATCGCCAAGGTCGGAAAACGATACATTATCGGAGCAGGTGAGGCTCAAATTGTCTATACAGAAGATTTTAATTCGTTCTCGAATCATATCTTTTTAGAGGAAAACTGGCCCAATGAGCAATACAAACTTCCGCTCAAGAATATTTGCATTGCTCCTGACAAGACATGGTATATTGCGGGTGGCCGAGGGTTTCAGTTTGGATTGGTGTTCGTAAGCCATGATTCTGCACAAACTTGGAAGCCAAAAGAGTTTGCCAATGAAATACATAGTATCACTCCTACAGATGAAGGAGTGGCTGCCGTAGGCAACGGAATAGTAGTTACCTCAGCAGACAGTGGAAAAACGTGGCAAAGACAACGGTTGAATAATGTTTTATTAACTGGAGCTGCCAAAGATTTATGCCATACGCTCAACGGAGACTTCTACATACCCAATTCGGGATATTCAGAATTTCAAAAAGAAAAGGTACAGGGGCGTGCTAACTACTTAACCAAGCTCATTATGATTAATCACCACTCAATTAGTCATGTAGCATTGGGACATCAAGGAAATTTGGTTTTCAGAAATAAGAGCGGAAGCCTTGTGCCTGCAAAGATAGAAGGCGAACCAAGGCTTACAGATGGACTATTACATCGCAATCGTCAGGTCTTGCTTTCAGCAGAAGGAGGTAAGCTATATTTAGTGAATCTTTCCAAATAACAGGGTAATACCTGTTTCCAGAAAATCGGCTCCGCCCATATGGGTTTTAACCCCAATGTTGAGCATGGGAGTTACACGGCCCTTTGTTCTACCCAATGGGTAATAATGCAGGCAGAATCTGCCAGGAATTCTATTGCTCAATTGGTCTGTTAAAGATGGGTTTTGAAGGGCATTGGTGATTTCTTGTCTACCTGGGTTAAATAGGTTAATACCTAGCTGCGTTACAAAACCAAAGCGTGCAAAGGCAAATTCATGCCCAACCAAGAGCATTAAAACAGATGCGTTCAAACGGGTGGCATCTGCATCGCTTTCTTCTTCCAGCAATAAATAGGTGAAGTTGGCATCATCATAATAACCAACCAGCTCAGCAGATACAGTATGACCAGGTTTCCAAAAGTAGTTTACACCACCAGCAACTCCGGTTTTAAAGTATCTAGGTCCATTGGTAGGTCGGGTAGTTTCACCCAATTCATTCACCCCATAGAAAATACGTGCGTAAGACCTAAATCGCTTTGCGGGTAGAGTAGGAGCTACTTCAATGCTGTCTTTCTTGGTAGGCATATCTCTAAGCGTGTAACTAATGCCCGCTTCTAATAGTAGCATATTCATCCCTACATTGGGTAACACCAAATGAGCGTTACTCGTATGGTGAAACTTGGCGTTTATCACCGCATCTAAGTTGTTACTTACAGCATGCCTTAGGCCCATATTTCCAGTTGCTAAGAACGAGAGGTTAGAGCCTGTCATTACATTTTCCGGGTTATTCAAGTAATCGTAAGACTCGGTAAAGTAAGCACCTCCAAAGGCAAAGCCGATAGTCCATTCGGTCTTCTCATTGATGGCGTGATAGGTTTGAAAGTTTCCTTGCAAGCCAATAAACCTGCCCAAAATGGCATCGTTGTCTAGAATACCGTAATTCAGTGAGAGTCCGTATTCTGGTTTGAGGTAAGCTTTTTCATCAGCATAACCACGGTTGCTTGCCAGCCAATCGATTTGCGCAGTGAAGGAAGTTTGTGTTTCTGGAAAATTAGGATAGATATCTAGTATGTGTCCAACTCCTTTAACCACTTGGATTCGATCTGTTTGGGCTTGAGAAGACAAGGCTGGCGCAACAAGAACAATAGAAAGAAATAAGCGTAAGATGGTAAAGTGATGAATTGAGTAATCCTTCGTTCTCTTAACGGATGAGAGATACGGTTCCCTTTTGTTCTTCAGATTCACCTTCTTGTTCTATAGTTTCCAAAAGCCAAAAATAGGTACCATCTGCAACCGGGTCACCATTATTTGTTCCATCCCAT
>CBFIHE010000048.1:8153-10028 GCA_965662345.1 Salibacteraceae bacterium | reverse complement strand
ATACACTCGTCCTCTGTGGTACTAGTGATACGGCTACCCTAGAAGCATGGTACTTTGATTCTATCTCTTGGAATAACGGAGCAGGGCAAGGTAACTACTTTGACGTAACTACTCCGGGTGTAGTAGTTGTTCAGGCATTTGGTACTTGTGGTCAGGCTGCAGATACAATTACGGTAATTGGAGGAGTAATAGCCGCGAGTGTTGTGAATAACATAACTTGTAACGGTTTGAGTGACGGAGGTGCAACAGCATCAGCCACGGGTGGAACTTCACCATATACGTATTCATGGAGCAATAGCGATACAACCGCATCAATTACAGGAGTTTCAGCAGGAACATATACGGCAACGGTAACTGATGCAAACGGTTGTACGGCAACGACTACTTCAACAATTACAGAACCTACATCATTGGTTGCTTCTTCGGTAGTTGATGCGGACGTTTCTTGTAACGGAGGTTCAGATGGAGGAGCAACAGCATCAGCCACGGGCGGAACTTCACCATACACGTATGCATGGAGTAATTCGGCTACAACCGCATCAATTATTGGAGTAGCAGCAGGAACATATATAGTAACGGTAACTGATGCAAACGGATGTACCGTAACAACGACATCTACGGTTACAGAACCTAACGTAATTATGTCAACTGTAAGTGTAGATAGCAATGTTGCTTGCTTTGGTCTTTCTAATGGTGGTGCAAGCGTTTCAGCCATGGGTGGTACAATGCCTTATAGCTACACTTGGAGTAATGGAGACACAACTTCTTCAATTACGGGAGTAGGAGCAGGAACTTATGTGGTAACAATTACAGATGCAAACAGTTGTACTACAGTTAGTTCAGAAACGGTTACTCAACCTACTCCGCTATTGGCTGTAACAACGAGTACAACCAACCCGCTTTGCTATGGCGATGCTACGGGAGCCACAACCGCTCAAGCAGCAGGTGGAACGGCTCCGTACAGCTTTGCTTGGAGTAATGGAGACACAACTTCTTCAATTACGGGAGTAGGAGCAGGAACTTATGTGGTAACAATTACAGATGACAATGGCTGTACCGCTTTAGATACCGTCCTTTTGACTGAGCCTGCACTGCTTAGTATGTCTACTAACGTAGATAGCAATGTAACGTGTTTTGGTTTACAAAATGGAGGTGCTACGGTTGCTGTAACAGGTGGTACGAGTCCATATACTTACACTTGGAGTAACGGTTCTACTTCTTCCAGCGCCACAAATCTTATGGCTGGAGGATATGGTATTATGATTACAGATTCCAACGGATGTGCAACAATGGATTCTGTATTTATTACAGAACCTAGCCTGCTTGATGTTGCTCTTACGGGTTCGGGTAACGTAAATTGTTTTGGTGATGCCACAGGCTATGCTTCCGTTATTAACGGAGTAACAGGAGGTACAACCCCATATTCGTATTCATGGTCTAATGGCGCTATGTCAGACTCTGTAGGATCTTTATCGAGTGGTAATTATGACGTAATTGTTACAGATGCAAATGGCTGTATCGACTCAATAAGCGTAACTATCAACGAGAATGACAGTATTCAAATTAATCTGACGGCTTCAGATGTCAACTGTGAAGGTGATAGCAACGGAGCAATCTCAGCGATAATCACAGGGGGAGTTGGTTCGTATACCTTTGACTGGAATACAGGTGGCTCTGCAGATAGTTTAACAAATCTGGCAGAAGGTACCTATGAGATTACGGTGACCGATAGCCTTGGATGTACGAATACCAATAATGCTATCGTTGGTTACCAAAACCCGCTTCCTCAGCCTGATTTAGGGCCTGATGCGGCATACGGTATCCCAAGCTTGATTGTTTTGAATCCAGGAACTCCTGGTGACAATCACTTGTGGA
>CBFIHE010000048.1:0-8054 GCA_965662345.1 Salibacteraceae bacterium | reverse complement strand
GCAACGGATCTACAGATGACAGCTTAACTGTAGAGTTGCTTTCTGATACTACAATTTGGGTTGAAGTTACTTCTGCTGCAGGATGTATCAATTCAGATACGATTCGTATAGAAGGACTATTGGGAGTTGATGGCGTAAATGAAACGTACACCATCAAATTATTCCCGAATCCAACCTCAGGATTGGTAAATATTCAAGTGGATAACCTAAACGCAGAAGAAGTAATTCTTCAAGTGGTTGACTTTACCGGAAAACTGGTAATGAACCGTGAACTCACGCGTCCAGGAGCACAATTCGCAGAACAAATTGACTTGAGCAATCAAAGTCAAGGAGTCTACTTTGTAAACATCTTCTTAGATGGTCACCGTCATACTCAACGTGTAACGGTTTATTAAGCAGACTTTGTTTCATGCCGAAAAAAGCCCCGAGCAAGAGCTCGGGGCTTTTTTTATGCTAATATTGAATCATGAAAAAATCCTTATTATCCAATCTAGCCATTTTCATATTTATTGCGGTATCCTGCTCGTCTAGCTCTTCGCTTACAAGCGCGTGGTCTGCTCCTGGAATAGAAGCAAAAGACTTTCAGAAGCTAACGGTAATGGCCATTTTTCCTGATATGCAAGTACGTGTAATGGCAGAAGATGCATTGGTGAATGAGTTGGCAGCAAAAGGCATACAAGCTCAACCCAGTTATCGCGTTTTTCCATTGGCTGGTCAAGTGAAACAACTCATGGGAATGGCTAGAGATTCCAATGTGGTGAAGATGATCAAAAATGGGATCAAACAAAAAATTTTAGACCAAGAAATAGACGGACTGATCTTTTTGAATGCTTATAATATTGAAAAGACCAAAGAGTACCATCAAGGTTCAAGTATAAGTATTGCAGCTCCTGCCTACGGCTACTATCCAGGCTATTATGGCAATGCTTACCCCTCTACTTACAGAGGCTCCTATTACGACTACTATGCCTATGCCGTGGGAACAGTATACGGAAAAGGCTACTACTCAACATCTACCTCGTATTACCTACAAACCAATCTATTTGACACCTCCACAGATGAGTTGCTGTGGACAGGTCAAACAAAAACGGTAGACTACAAAGACTTAGAACGTGAATCTGAATTGCTGAGTAAGATTCTAATCACTGATTTGGTTTCTAGAAGTATTCTCAAACAAACACCAGTTACTCCGTAAACATATCTTTTGTAACTCCAGCCTTCTCTTTTGGGTAGGCATTGAATGTGCCCATTCCCTTGGCAACAACTTCTTTGCGGTTTTGCGCTACTATTTGGCCAGATGTGATGATAATTCTATTTCCCTTCCGGTCTACTTTACCTTCCCCAATCAACACATCTCCTAACAAGGCAGGACTCAAGTAATTAATCTTAAACTCAACCGTTGATACCAAATTCTCATCCGTAGCGCTTGAACTTAGAGCTGCAACGCCCAAAACAGAATCCATCATAGCCGCTAGCATTCCGCCATGTATGGTAGTGGGAGTAGCTAAATGCCTTTTCTCAACAGTCATTTTATATACTATATGACCTGGTTCTACTACGGTAAGCTCCATTTTATGGTCTTTTCCGAACGCGTTGATTTTATTGTAGACGTCAATTATTGTGTGCATGCATACAAAAGTAACGGTTCGCGGATATTTCGCATTTTTACACCCTTATTTTCTTGTATGATAAAGCGTATAAACAAGTTCTTGTTTCATGAGCTCTGGAAATCTGACCTAGATTCCAAAAGCAAGTACCATGCATTTGTGCTGAAACAACTTCGTATCATTTTTATTGGTACTAAAGGCTTTCTGGAGAATAGAATTCAAGAAAAAGCTTCTGCACTCACCTACTATACCTTGCTCTCTATTGTGCCTGCAATCGCACTCGCTTTTGGCATTGCTAAGGGTTTTGGTTTGGAAGAACGCATGCGTTCTTCCATTATGAAAAATGCAGATAGCAATCGCGAAATTTGGGAAAAAGTAACCGAATTTGCAGAAAGTATGCTGGCGAATACACAAGGTGGATTGGTTGCTGGTATTGGCGTAGTGGTTCTTTTGTGGAGTGTAATGAAGCTGTTATTGAGCATTGAAGATGCATTCAACGCTATTTGGGAAATTAGAAAAGGTCGAAGCATAGCAAGAAAGGTTACAGACTATTTATCTATTATGATATTCGCACCTATCCTGCTCATTCTTTCTGGTAGCTTAACGGTTTTTATTCAATCTCAGTTTGAACAATTGAGCTATCGCTTTGAGCTCATAGGCTTCTTTGGTCCGCTAGTGAACTTCTTATTTAGACTCTCACCCTACTTTTTCACTTGGCTTCTCTTCACCCTGCTCTACACCGTAATGCCAAACACTAGGGTTAAGCCTGGTAAAGCATTTATTGCTGCAGTTATAGCAGGAACAGGATTTCAATTTTTCGAGTGGATTTATTTATCGCTTCAAATTGGGGTTACGAGATACAACGCTATCTACGGTAGCTTTGCTGCTCTACCACTATTCTTAATCTGGATGCAAACCAGTTGGTTAATTGTCTTAATAGGAGCAGAAATAAGCTTTGCCAACCAGAATGTAGAGCACTATTCATATGAAGATGGCAAGCATCAATTGAGTGTGAACGCGATGAAGAAGCTAACCGTATTGGTTATGCACAGAATAATTTCTCAGTTTAAAAATGAAAATCCTCCCTGTACTGCAGAATCGCTCAGTGAAGCAACTGGACTTCCAATTCGGGTAATTCGCCAAGCTATTTTTAAATTGCAAGAAGGCGGCTTTTTAGCAGAAACACCTACAGGAGATGAGCGAACCTCAGCTTATATACCCGCTAAAGACATTCATGAAATTAAATTATTAGATGTTCACAATGCTGTAGAAGAAACTGGGCTAAATAACTTACCTGTTAAAGACAAAAAAACACTGGATACCATAAGTATGCGTATTGAATCGCTCAACTTACAAATGCAAGAATCAGAATCTAATGTAATCTTGAAAGATATTGCTTCATGACTTCTTATTCTGCTGAAGAGCGCGACTATCTACTCTTAAAGCTCGTACCCTTTCTTACAGAGCACAAGCAACAGCTTTTTCAAAAAATATTGAATTACCGTACACGCCATTTTGTTGTTGCTGCAGAAGATATCTCTCACGAACGCAACGCAGGGGCTATGATGCGCACCTGTGATTGTTTTGGTATTCAAGATTTTCATCTCATTGAGAACAATCACAGTAAAAAGGCTACACACTTTATGGCCAAGGGAGCAGAAAAATGGATATCGAAGTCTGTTTACGATCGTGATGAAGAATCTGCATTGAAATGCATTTCAGCACTTAAAGCAAACGGCTACCGAATTGTAGCTACAACTCCTCATGCTCAACAAAACGCTCTTCAAGATTTTGATATTTCTTCAAAAGCTGCATTCTTTTTTGGTTCTGAAGACCCTGGTGTTTCTCACTTAGTAGAAGAAAATGCCGATGAGTTCTTAACGGTACCCATCTACGGATTCACAGAAAGTTACAACGTTTCTGTAGCCACAGCCCTTATTTTACAACATGTTACCCGTAAGCTTCACCTCTCTGATGTGAGTTGGCAGCTTACCGAAAACGAAAAACAAGATTTACTCTTGGAATGGACAATGAAGAGCGTTAGAAGCTCAGAGCTACTCGTGAAGAGATTTTTGGCTGAGCGAACTCAAACGAATTGAGGCATTGCTCTTTCTAGGTTGCCGCTTATGTATATCACAAACGTGGTATCCTAACAGCTATTACCTTTACGCAAAAGACTAGTAAATGGCTCTTACCCAACTTAAGCAGTATAAAAGTTCTTCTGATACCAAAAGAGAAAAGGCACTCAGCCTCTACTCTGGGTTATTGGAACAATTAAAAAAGCACAATCTTTCTGTTGAGGCAGAAGACTTTGTGAATAAATCTACAGCAGAACTAAATGCTTTGAGCCTTGAGGAAATTTCTGCAAAAACCGTGAATAAAGCCTATGCAAGCGCTTTAAAACACCTTGAAAAAACCATGAAACTAGTTCCAAAACATCAATATCGAAATACATGGATGGCTATTGGCGTAGCTGCTTTTGGTGTTCCCTTGGGCACGACTTTTGGCGTATCACTTGACAATATGGGGTTAATAGGAATTGGAATGCCTATTGGACTACTCATTGGAGTAGCCATTGGCTCCCAAATGGATGAAAAAGCAAAAAAAGAAGGTAGACAACTAGATGTGGAGTCCACATTTTAAACTTACCGCTTTATAAACTTGGAACTTTGCAAGCCATTAGCTGTTGCGAGTTCAAAAAGATAAATCCCAGCAGGTAATTGTTCTACACGTATGGGTAGTTGCTCACCAGGAAGAGTTTTACCAGTTAACACTTCATTGCCCTGTACATTAAAAATTCTATACTCCCCTATTTCCGAAGTTGAAATACTGAATACCTCATCTACAGGGTTGGGATATAATCGCACTTGGTCTAAACCCTCACCTACTTCAGAAACCGAAGTAAGGGTAGAACAAATAAAATCAACTTGTTCTAGAGCACCAGGTAGGTATAAACTACCGTTCGTTGCCGTAAGCCCAGCTTGTGTGGATTGTAACTTTACGCCATCTAGAACGGCTTGTCGCATATATGCTGCTACAGTCTGTGGCTCATTAATCATTAAGTCTACCAAATCACCGCAAGCATAACTATAGCAAAGTGCTATAGCACCTGCAACCATTGGAGCAGAAAAGGAGGTGCCAGAAGCTGAGCCGTAGCCATTCAAAGTAGTTGTATGCACCTCTTCTCCAGGAGCGGATAAATCGATATGTTCTTGACCATAGCCAGCAAAAACTACCTTTTCACCCAAAGCATTATTATTGGTAACGCCTATCAGGTATTGGCTAGGGCATGCAGTTGGTAAGTCGCCATCTTGGTCTACATCTGTATTATTATTGGCTGTGGCAGCGGTACTTATTATACCAGCCGATCCAAGTGAATCATACAAAGAACACCATATGGGAGCGTCTGCAGGTTTACCAAAATCAACACCCCAAGAGGCATTGGTAGAAACAACTAAAGCACCTTCTGCACCAAGAGTTTCATTGAATAGTTTTCGCTGTGTTAACGGATAATCGTAACCACCAATTGCATCTGATTCGCTACCCTCTGCAACTACAATCATCAACTTTACCCGTTGATTTACGCCAGTTACACCAGTAGAGTTGCCCCCTCTTGCTCCAGCCATACCTGCCACTTTAGTTCCGTGTACGCCAAAGGCATTTGTTCCATTTTGAATTTCATCACTTAAGGTGTAAATATTCCAGCCTCTAAAGTCGTCTACATACCCATTGCCGTCATCATCTATACCGTTATTAGGAATTTCACTCGTGTTTACCCATAAATTTTGAAGTAAATCTTCATGGTCTTTTTTTACCCCATCATCTAAAATACATACCACCAAATCATGTGTAGTTCCAGGTAATTTACCACCAACAGTTAACTCCCAAGCTTCTTCAGAACCCACATCACCGTTTAAAGAAGAACCTGAAACAGGAGAGTTGGCAGGAGTTACATGGTGTTGCCACTGAATAGAATACTCAGGATCATTGGGTGCCCCGCGTTTCTTTAGTAGGTGATTCTTTTGAGCATGGATAACCTCATTGGGTAATGACTGCTCATCCCAATGCACCGCATCGGTTTCTGTATTGAATTTCAATTCCCAAACATTGAGTTGCGCAGAAATTTGTTTTGATTGAACATTCTCAGGGGTAAGCAAAGCCGATGCATCAGCTCCAGGAACCAATTGTACCAACCTGCTGGCTGGCACAAACTGCTGGCCTAAAATGGTAAATGGTAGTAAAGAAAGAAAAGGAATAAAATATTTCATCGTTGATTCATTGGTTTATTCCACTCAGCCTTCCTAATTCGAGCGTCTCTTCGAAGATCAGAAATAATAAGATCACAATCTCTAGTTCCTGGATAAATTAGGACTAAGTACATTCCTGTTTGCGCATTCAATGTACGAAGTTCCGTCCAACCAAGGTTACGATAAGACTTTGCTAAACCTTTAAGGTGTCTCTGCTCTGTTTGAATGATTATTTCTTTAGGAGCTTCAGAAGTACTGGTGCCACCAACTGGAATTTGCACAACACAGGCATTCAGTAGAAAGAACAATACGCCAGCCAAGGAAGTAAGCTTAACGCGATGCCACATATCCGCGCCATTTGTCTAGTACTTCTTGCATGTCTTGGGGTAGATCGCTCTCAAAGTACATGTACTCTTTTGTTCTGGGATGTTCAAAACCCAAACTCTTTGCGTGCAAAGCTTGTCTAGGAAGCACATTAAAACAGTTTTGAACGAATTGTTTGTATTTGTTGAAAGTGGTTCCTTTCAAAATTCGGTCTCCGCCATATTCAGGATCTCCAAACAACGGATGGCCAATATATTTCATATGTACCCGTATTTGGTGTGTTCTACCTGTTTCTAGTTTGCACTCTACAACAGAAATGTACCCCAAATCTTCAAGCACTTTATAGTTGGTGATGGCTGGCTTTCCAAAGTCAGCTTCAGGAAATACATTCATCAACTTTCTATTCTTAAGGCTTCTGCCAATATTACCTTCTATCCTACCCGCTTCTTCTTGTGGTGTTCCCCAAACAAAAGCCGCATACTTGCGGTCAATTTTTCTGTGGAAGAACTGCATAGCCAAGTTATTGAGGCTTTGCTCAGATTTAGCCGTTATCATTAAACCAGAAGTAAGCTTATCTATCCTATGTACAATGCCAGGCCTATCTAACCCATTAGAGCCAACAGGTAGGTTTTGAATGTGATGAAGTAGCCCATTTACTAATGTTCCGCTTTTATTGCCAGAACCAGGATGCACAACTAAGCCAGCTGGCTTATTCAACACTAAAACATCATCATCTTCGTAAACAATATCTAACGGAATATCTTCTGGAATTACTTTAAATTCTTCGCGTTCCTCTATCAACGTAACCGTTACTTTATCTCCTGGTTTAACTTTATAATTGGGTTTTACCGCTTGGTTATTCACCAGGATATTGCCTGATTTTAAACCACTTTGAATTCTGTTTCTCGAAAACTTGGGCAACCTATCGTTCAGAAATTTATCTACTCTTATTAGTGCCTGTCCTGGATCTGCCACAACCGTAGCATGTTCTACCAAGTCACGTTCTTCTTGTCCTTCGTCTTCTTCTACCATTAGCGAATAATAAGTTGTAGATTCTCAGGATCTTGATCAGAGTTTGGCGTAAATCGTACTATGTACATTCCTTTTCGCAAACCATTGATAATGATAGAGGTATTCGCTTGAACAGCATGATAAACTCTAACTCTTCTACCTTGTAAATCAAATACTTCTAGAGAACCTTCATCGGCTCCTGCCCAGTTAATGGTAACCTCTTCGTGAGCTGGATTTGGAAATGCCTTCAATACGTTTACAGATTCCTCAATTTCTGGCACATTCACCTTCCAGGGGTAATAAACCGTATCAAACTCTGGATGAATCATAACCGAGCCTACAAAACTGGCCGGACTCCATGTTCCGTTAATGCTATAAAAGGTTTTAGTACGCGCATTCTTATTTCTGTCGTATCCTAAAATAACTGGATCTGTAAGTTGCTCATAACCAATATAAAACCTTCCTGCCACTTCAATTGGGTCTATGTCATATCGAACTACTCTGTTTCTATCGAAGCTGTAGAGCGGATTTTCTACGAGCCCTTCATACAATACAACCTCAGGTACAAGAGAAGCCCAAACCTTAATACTAAATAATCGATTGGTTATGTCTTCACCAGACTCTGGAAAATAAATGTTTACGGCTCTAAGACTATCTTGCAAAGGAGAGTTAAACTCAACCGCCAAATTTGCACCTGCACTTACGAGGTAATATCCATTCTCAGCAGTGCCGTCATCGTAAGCATAAAAAGTACCAAAATCTTGTTCATACAGCAGGGTATCGTTATCGGAATTAACATCTGGAGTGGTATTCAGTACGTTGAGCACATCAAAGGTGTAACGCTTAGCATTGCTTGTATCTGAGA
>CBFIHE010000047.1:0-10940 GCA_965662345.1 Salibacteraceae bacterium | reverse complement strand
CATGTATGGTGCCTATCGAGGTATTCCCTGTACCTACTCCTGATTTAGGTCCGGACACGGCTTATGGTATACCAAGTCTGGTTACGTTGAGTTCAGGAGTGTCTGGGTCACATGCATGGAGCACGGGAGACACGACACCCGACATTACTTTTGAATTCTTGAAAGACACCACTATTTCCGTAACCGTTATAGGAGCAAATGGCTGTGAGGGAAGAGACTTCATTCGCATATATGGTTTGTTGAGCGATAAGAAAATACTCAATGAACCAGGAGCTATCAGAATGTATCCGAATCCAACGAATGGTCAGCTGAATATTGAGTTTACCAACACGCATACGAATGAGGCTAAAATTCAAGTCCTAGACTTTACAGGCAAACTGGTAGAAAGCAGAGAAATCAGTCGGATTGATGGTGAGCAAGTAGAAGTACTGGATTTGTCTAAGTACAGCCAAGGCGTTTACTTTGTGAATGTCTTGATTAATGGGGAACGCGTAACAGAAAGAATAAGTCTTTATTAAAAGTAGGAGTCAACTCAAATAAGCCCGCTACTTTTGTAACGGGCTTTTTTTGTGTCTTACTCGCGAGTAAGCCGAGCTATGATTTCCCGATGCGTTGGAAATGCTGCAGAAAGTGCATCGCGTTGCGCCATTTCGAAATCAGCAAAATCAAACCCAGGAGCTACGGTACACCCCGCCAAGGCATAGCTATCTGGGTCAACAACTTCAGAAGCAAACCAGTCTCCAGCTTTTACAATGAATTGGGGGTGTTCACCATTCAAAATATCGTTCCCGATGCGCACGTGTCGGTATGAACCGTTGGCGGAGATGATGTGCAGTTGAATGGGGGCACCTCTGTAGAAATGCCATATCTCGTCTGATTTAATTCGATGAAAAGCAGAAAAAGAGCCTGAGGTGAGCATGAAATAGATGCAGGTAGAAACGGCTCTTTCTGCAGTAAAACCGGTTGGGGCAAAGGATAAACTACTGCGGTAGGTTTCTTTGTAAAACCCTCCCTCTGGATGAGGCTCCAAACCCAACTTGGAAACGAGCTGGTTGATTTCCGTATGCATGGATTGTTCAATTTTAATGTGCTAAGTAAACAAAAGTGTCTAACTTTTGTATATTATAGTAAAGCTATCACTATGGATGGCTTAACTTATGTTGATCAACTCAATAATCGAATCATGAACTTAAAACGCTTGTTTTCATTAGGATTGGTAATTTCTTGCCACAAGTTGTGCTGTTATTAGACCTGGAGAGGTAGGTGTAAAGCGAAAATTTGGCAAGCTATCAGATCGCGTGTATGACTAGGGTACCTAAGCACTAAATCCATTTGGCGCGGTAATGATTAAAACTCCTATTCGCACCGTGAATATGGAAGTTGACTTGAGCTTGCCTAGCAAAGAGGGGCTAAATATTGAGGCCAATATTTCCATCTTGTATAAGATTGATAAAGCAAAGGTGCTCACGCTCATTCAAGATGTTGGTGATGAATACGAGAGTATAATTAGCGTGGTATTTAGGTCGGCAGCGGCAGATGTATGCGCGCAATATATGGCCAAGGATATGCATTCTGGAAAACGCGCGGAAATTGAAGGTGGTATTGTTGAAATAATGGACGGTAGACTGAATCAGCGTGGTATAGATATAGAAGCCGTATTGCTCAAGAGTATTCAGCTTCCCCCAGGGTTGTATAACTCCATACAGAGTAGATTAGAAGCGGAGCAGGAGGTCTTACGTATGAAGTTTTTGTTGGAGCAGGAAAAACTAGAGGCAGACAGAAAAGTGATAGAGGCCAAGGGTACTAGAGATGCACAGCTTATTCTTTCTGAGGCATTTTTGAAATTAGCAGAGGGCGAAAACAGTAAGATTATTATTACGGATGGCAAATCGCCTTTGCTCATTCCAGAAGAGGAAGTAGTGGTAGACTAGAAGAGCAATAGCGGGGCATATATGGAAAAGGAAGTCGTTAGCAACCACTTTTGACACATTATAAGGTACCACCACCACTAAGTTGCTTCGTAGCGTGTGCTGGCTTTATGTAAAGAAGATTACTTTGTCTCAGCGGGTAATAACCATGCGAAAAGAAGGTTAGTCTTCTTGCAAGTTTTGGGAGTGGTCTTAATCTGCGGTAACCAAGAGGCGCAACCAACGGTTGGTAGTTACGGTTTCATAGAATTTGCCTGTTTTCAGAAACTCTGGACTGCATACCACAGCAATCCTTCTGAGGTTTCTGGCTTCTTTTGAAGCACCTTCAGCAAGTAGGTACGTATCTACATCAGAAAGGGTATAAACCAACTTGCGTTCATCGCAGAGCACGGTTGAGCAGTGAGTTTCTTTGGCCAAGGCCAGAACACTTCTTCCGTAGTTGGTACTTCCTCCAATGAATCATCTACGCCTTGCGCTGTAACAATGAGCGTATCGTTCTCAATACGATGTGTGAATGAAATAGCCATTATGCTGTTGCTTTGTGTTCTTCTTTGAAAAAGCTGCGTTGAAAGAATAGAATAATTCCAACACCAACAGAAATGGCGGTATCGGCCAGGTTAAAAATGGGTCTAAAAAAGATAAAATAATCCCCTCCCATGAGAGGGACCCAATCCGGCATGTTTCCTTTGATAATCGGTAAGTAGATCATGTCTACCACTTTACCGTGAAGCAGCGTGCCGTAACCGCCCTCAGCGGGGAGGAATTCAGCAATGTTGTAATAACTTTCAGAGAACAGAATACCGTAGAACACAGAGTCTATGATGTTCCCGATGGCACCTGCGAATATTAGCGATATGGAAGCCACAAGCCCTTTGGGGGCATTCGTTTTAATGAGGTGATAAATGTAATAGGCCAAACCAAAAACGGCCACGATACGGAATAGGCTGAGGGCCAGTTTTCCGTAATCACCGCCCAATTCCATGCCAAAAGCCATTCCGGGGTTTTCCGTAAAATGGATAATGGCCCAATCTCCAAAGACCTTAATCTCTTGGTTGAGGTACATATTGGTCTTTACCCAAAACTTTGTGGCTTGATCAAGAATCAATACCAGAACCGTTAGAATAACTGGGGTACGAAGCGCTTGTTTATGTTTGGGTTGTAGAGTCATACTTGTTAAAAAAGAAAGATTGCCGAGACGCGCGCAGCAATCTTTCAAACCGTTGAATATGGTAAAGCTATTACTGCATGCGCTTAGCCTCTATGCTCAAAGTTGCATGAGGAACAATGCGTAAACGGTCTTTAGAAATCAGTTTACCCGTTTGTCTGCATACACCATAGGTTTTGTTCTCAATACGAACCAAAGCAGCTTCTAAATGAGAGATAAACTTCTCTTGACGGGCAGCCAACGCTGCATTTTCTTCTCGTGAAAGGGTATCTGAACCATCTTCCAATACTTTGAAAGTACGGGAGGTATCATCCGTACCGTTATCATCATGATGAGAAATGCTGTTATTGAGCAAATCCAAGTCTTTGTGTGCTTCTTCAAGCTTATATTCTATAAGCTCTTTAAACTCTGCCAATTCGGCATCTGAGTAACGTGTTTTTTCGTCTGACATATCGTGTATTCTTTTAGTCTCTTTTCATGATGGAAATACGGGTATCATAACCTTCTTCCAGCGTTGTTAACTCCGCGCTAGCCATAGCGTCAGCAGGTTGCTGTTCTAGGCTGTTTGCCAGCGTTTCCGAGCAAATATAGTCGAAATTACTTTTCAGAATTTCAGTTATGAAAGGTGCCTTTTCAACATGTATTTCAATACGGTCTGTTACCTCTAAACCTTGGTCTTTACGCATATTTTGAATGCGATTCACTAATTCACGCGCTAGTCCCTCATGCAAGAGGGCTTCAGAAATGTTAATGTCTAGAGCAACAGTTACGCCTTGCTCAGAAGCTACCAACCAACCGGGAATATCGTCTGTAGAAATTTCTACATCTCCTAAGCTCAGGTGTATGGTTTCTCCATTTACCTCTAGTGCATGCGATTCGCTTTGCTCTAAAGATGCAATTGCCGCTTGGTCGAACCCACCAACGGCACTGCTAATGGCTTTCATATGCTTGCCATACTTTGGCCCAAGGGTTTTAAAGTTAGGCTTGATTCGCTTCACCAAAACACCAGATGCATCTTCGAGAAACTCAATTTCTTTGATGTTCACTTCGGTTTTAATTAGCTCTGCCACTGCTTCTACTTGACGCTTAAAGTTAGCATTCAAGATAGGAATCATGATTTTTGCTAACGGCTGTCTTACTCTAATATTCTCTTTTTTACGCAATGCAAGAACCATGGAAGAGATGCTTTGAGCATGTGACATACGTTGCTCCAAGTCTGTATCAATGAGTGATTCATCGCATTGTGGGAAAAGAGCTAAATGAACTGATTCTGCATTGGTCTTTCCAGTAACCTTGTTTAAGTCTGTAAATAACCGATCTGTGTAAAACGGAGCAATTGGAGCGGCAAGCTGAGCTACTGTGCTCAAGCAGGTGTACAGGGTTTGGTAGGCAGAGATTTTATCTGGGCCATAATCGCCTCTCCAGAAACGCTTTCTACTCAAGCGAACATGCCAGTTACTTAGGTTATCTACTACAAAGTCTTGAACCAAACGACCCGCACGGGTAGGCTCGTAAGAAGCATATGCAGCATCTACTTCGCGGATAAGGGAATTGAGTTTAGAGAGTATCCAGCGGTCTATTTCTGGCCGGTCACTAACCGGAATTTCATCTTCTTCAAAGCTGAAACCATCTACGTTGGCGTAGAGCGCAAAGAAGGCATATGTATTGTGCAGAGCACGGAAAAACTTGCGCTGCACTTCACTTACTCCCTCTAAATCAAATTTGAGGTTATCCCATGGCTGGGCGTTGGTAATCATGTACCATCGGATAGCATCGGCTCCGTAGTCTTCCATCGCTTGGAAAGGCTCAACAGCATTTCCCAAACGCTTACTCATTTTCTGACCATTCTTATCGAGAACCAGTCCATTAGAAACAACTGTCTTATAAGCTACTTGGTCAAAAACCATACTAGAAATAGCATGCAGTGTGAAGAACCAGCCACGTGTTTGGTCTACTCCCTCGGCAATGAAGTCGGCAGGGTAGAAACCGTTCTTTTCAACTAACTCTTTGTTTTCAAACGGGTAGTGCCACTGCGCGTAAGGCATAGAGCCTGAATCAAACCAAACGTCAATCAAATCAGCTTCGCGCTTCATGGACTTGCCCGATGGCGAAACCAAGGTTATTTCATCTACGTAAGGCCTATGAATGTCTACCTGGTCGTAATTGGCTTTGCTCATATCACCCGGCACAAAATCTGCCAGAGGGTTCACATCCATTACACCTGCATCCACCGCTTTTTGGCATTCGGTTTTGAGTTCTTCTAAAGACCCGATGCAAACGGCTTCATCGCCTTCTTCTGTTCGCCATATTGGAAGCGGAATTCCCCAGTAGCGTGATCGGCTTAAGTTCCAATCATTTAGGTTTTCTAACCAGTTACCAAACCTACCTTCACCCGTTGATTTTGGCTTCCAATTGATGGTTTTGTTGAGCTCAATCATGCGCTCTTTTTTGGCTGTAGAGCGAATGAACCAAGAGTCTAGGGGATAGTAAAGAACGGGTTTGTCTGTACGCCAACAGTGTGGGTAGCTGTGTTCGTACTTTTCAATTTTAAAAGCCAGTCCCTCAAGCTTAAGCTTGAGGCCAATGCGCTCGTCTACGCTAAGGTAGTTTTTGAGGTTGGGAATTATTTCTTTGAGGTTCTCTTTTTGCTTTTCAAACTCAACGGCAATTTCTTCATCGGCCATGTATTCTGGCTTAATGAACTCTCCACCCAAGCCAAAGGTGGCATCTTGAACATCTTGAATAAATCTACCTTGGAAGTCTACCAGTGGTACGGGGTTTCCTTGGGCATCTTCTACAAGTAGCGGTGGAACACCTGCTGCTTTAGCTACTAAAGCATCATCAGCACCAAAAGTAGGCGCGGTGTGTACAATTCCAGTACCATCTTCTGTGGTAACAAAGTCACCCGGAATCACCCTAAAAGCTTGCTCAGGATTCTCCATCGGCAATGCATACGGAAGCAACTGCTCGTAGTTGATGTCTAATAAGTCTGCACCAGAGAAAGTAGCTTTGGTTAGGTATGGAATCTTTTTATCTCCATGGGAGTAGCCTTCTAAATCTGAAGCACTCTCAACAGCTGTAAATTTTCCACTGAACTGCTTTGCGATGAGTGGTTCTCCTAGCACCACCTGGATACGATCACCTGTATACTGATTGTAAGTTTCTACCAGCGCATAGCTGATTTTTTTACCAACGGTAAGCGCGGTATTAGAAGGCAAGGTCCAAGGAGTGGTCGTCCACGCCAATAGGTACAAATTGCCTTGTGCAAACGCATCGGCTAATGCCGTCACCTTGAATTCAGAGGCTTTCACTTTGAACTGTGCCACAATGGTACTGTCTTTCACATCGCGGTAAGTACCTGGCATATTCAATTCATGTGAGCTAAGTCCAGTTCCTGCTTTAGGTGAATAGGGTTGAATGGTGTAGCCCTTGTAGAGTAAGTCGTTATCGTACAACTGCTTTAATAGCCACCAAACCGATTCCATGTACTTGCTATCATAGGTCACATACGGATCATCCATATCTACCCAATAGCCCATTTTATCTGTGAGATCGTTCCAAATATCAGTGTAGCGCATTACCGCTTCACGGCAGGCTTGATTGTACTCTGCAATAGTGATTTTAGTACCAATATCTTCTTTGGTAATACCAAGCTCTTTTTCAACACCAAGCTCAACAGGTAGGCCATGTGTATCCCATCCCGCTTTACGCTTTACCTGTTTTCCTTTTTGGGTTTGGTAACGGCAGAACAGATCTTTTATGGCTCTACCCATCACATGGTGAACCCCTGGCTTACCGTTAGCAGATGGCGGTCCTTCAAAAAATACGAAAGGCTCGGCTCCTTCGCGCTGTTCCACGCTCTTTTCAAAAATGCGATTGTCTTTGTGGTGATTGCGCATTTCGTTGGCTACCTCCGTTAGGTTTAGCCCTTTGTATTCTGCGTATTTTTTCATGCTTTTCTCCTGCGTTCAAGAAGCTGCGAAATTAATTGAATGCTTTGAATTAGAAAGGGTTTGGGCAGTGCCGATGCTACACGGTTCTGAGCAAAAAGAAAGTCCGACAAACCTAAGCTTGTTGGACTCCTTCTCTGAGACTAAACGGGTGTTAGGGTTTAACGAGTAATTTATGCCGGATGGTTTTACCAGTTACGGTTTCACCATGCAAGAAGTACATACCTGCCGTAACATCCAGTTGAATGGTGATTCGCGTAGTACCAGGAGACCCTTGCTCAATGAGCTTGCCGTTGAGGTCTATCACCCGGTACGATGCTACAACCTCATCGCTTAATAGCGTGAAATTGCTGTTACCTGGATTCGGAAAAACATGTGTTTTAGATTCATTTTCAAGCGCATCTTCTTTCCCTGTGGAGGTGTCACCAGGCCAGGTATTTCCAACACAGTTACAGTTGGTTTTATTTGTATTCAACGGAATGCTGTCTACCCCCATGTAAGTTGCCTTTACCCAAGCCTTTTGCATGGGTGTAGTATCTGTAGCGTTTCGGATAATGAGGTTGTGCCAATCGCTCTGTGTTGGGGTGTAGGTAAAGGCGAATGGGGCAGTGCCTGTTAAACTATCTAAGGCACCACATGTGTTGTTCCAAATGGAGATGTTTACAGGAGCTAAGGTGTCTTCTGCAAACACTTCAACGGTGATTTGTTCACCCGCTTTTGGGTAAATGGCTCCTGCTTTACGGCATTCTGTACTGCTATCTGGCAAGGCTCCGCTTTGCAGTAAACTACTGGGGTGAATATCTCCCAAATCATTGGCCATTTCCCATTCTTGTATGGTTTGGTTGGCAGGCAAAACGTAGTTCGTATTGATACCCACTGGAGCCCATACGGCATAGCCACGTCTGCCATTAATGGCCGAACCATTACACGGAGGAATATCTATGTCTACCCTACCTCCTCCATAAACTGTGCGAACGGCCGTTCCATTGGCACCGCTATAATCTTTCAGTTGGGTACCATCGGGAAAAGCGGTTTGCACGCCCGTTAAGTTTTGCCATTGCGTAAAGTGGTCATTTACCGCTATCAGTGCGCGGTTTTCGCGTTCAATGACCAGGGCGTCTTGTGCTTGCCAACGCACCAAGTAGGCTCCTTCTTTAAAGCGTAGGTTTTGGTGACACCAAATGAGATTGGCTACGTCTTCGTTCAGTTTGAGCTCTGTGGGGTCGGTAGGGTCATGGGTGTATCTGCTGCTGTCGTATCCAATGAGGAAAAGGTCTTCAAAGAACACCAACGGAGACCCGTCCATGGCCATGGTGATGGCATGACAAACAGATGAACGCGGGTCTAGCGGTTCAATGTGCGGACTTAGCTCAGACCCTGTATTCCAGCCATTGTAATTTCCAAATTGGTCTAGCTGCGGGCGATATGTATCATGGTTGTTTACGAAGGGTGAGGTACGGTTTCTACTGCTTTGTTGTTCGTTCACGATAGAACCTAAATCGTAAGCTCCCAAAGAACCCACCATGTTGCTCAGCGCAAAGCGAAGCTTAAAATCAAAGGTTCCCGCACGGTCTTGAATGTCATACGTCCATTGGTCTAAAGCCGAACCACCGTCTACGTATTCACCAACAGCCCACATGTCTGTGCCACCGCTGGCAAAGCCTGCGTTGTTTTGCAGGTTCCAAAGCATATCTTCTGTAACGTAAGCTGGAAAATGCTTTACCGCATCCAGGCGAAAGCCGTCCATGCCTGTTTGTTTTTTCATCCAAATGAGCCACTCACGGGTTTGATTACGCATGTAATCTGCTTCTTGAACCGGGTTGTGAATGGCGTTTGAGCTTTCACCGTACGAGCCACTTTCATAGGCTACATCCGGTCCCCAAAACACAGAATTTTGATCGTTGGTGCAGCATCCTGCAACAGGAGATGGGTAAAAGTTTTGCCAATTTTTGGGAAACCTGCCCGTGCGCGAAAGGTAGTTGGTGGCACTGCTGTGTGTGCCTGGTGTTTCATAGCTGCTGTAGCGGAAGTTTTTGAAACGTTGCGTAGTGCCGTCATCCAAGGCGGTAGGGTCTTGACCGCCCGCTCCCGTTTTACTGCCCGCTCCGTCTACGTGGTTGAGTCCGATATCACCCAACACATCTATTCCATTGGCTTTAAAAACGGCAATCATACGCAGGAGTTGGTCTTTGTCTCCCAGAGCGGTTTCTGTGTACCCCTTTTGGTGTTTATCGCCCAAATCATAGTGATCGAAAGGCGAGTAGCCTACCCACGGACCGGGGTTTTTTATGGCCGGTGGAATCCAAACCGCATCAATGCCCAACTCCTTTAGTCTGGGAGCGAGCCGTGCTAGGTAATCGCTCCAATTTCGTTCAAAATTCGGATGTGTAAAATCCCACCAAAAGGCTTGTAGTACCACTTGGCGGTTGGTAGCGTTGTTTTGCTGACCGTATACGGAGAAGCTAAACAAGAAAATGAAAAGCAGTAAAATCCGATGCATGTTCAACGTTTTGTTGTGACGCAATTTAATACAATCTTTGAAAGTGTAAAAATAACACGTACCTTACTAACAGGCTCATTGTTAGTAACCCACAATTTTTGATGGTTGGTTAGTGTTAAACCCTGTGTTATATTTGAAAGGTCTTATTATTACCAAATGTGGAGTCGGCAAAGGGTAGCTACAAGACTCGCGTAAATTGAAAAGATATGAGAAGGTTGGCAGCGTTATTGGTGTTTTTTGTTTTTGGTGTTGGAATGAGTTGGGGGCAGGCGATCTTCAACGGATATGCTATCGTGAATGATACTTTCTATGATTTAAGTGCTAGTACAGGTAATCCAGACTTCCAGTCTGCTGACTTAGGAGACTTCGGAATGGGCGAAGAAATAAAACTTGGTGGACAGACAGGCTTTTGGTCCAATGGAAGTGGTGTTGACTTTATCAGGATATTCTACAGGATATATTCAACAGGAAGTCCTTCAGGTTCTTACACATTTATACCATATGCATTCCAATCATTTTCTTCCCCAAATGATCAATGGGGAACAGATATAAATGGCGCGAATACAAACGATATAAGTCAAAATATTAACACGAATTCATATATACCAGGAAATTACACACTGGAAATTTATGTTGAGGGAAAGGCTAATAATGGGGTTTCAGCTTTTGATTCTCAATCTGGTTCTAATTATCAAGCAACATTCGACATTCTAGCCCAAATTAAATCAGGAGATTCATTTACGTCTGTGGGAGATATAAGTGTTACAGGTAATTTTGAAGTTGAGTCAACTGGTACGATGACGGTCAATTCAGGACACACAATGTCTGTTTCAGGCAACATCACCAACAACGGAACCATCAACATAGAGAACTCAGGGAGCCTCGTTCAAACAGCTGCTGCTAATGGCAATTCCGGCTCAGGTACATACAACGTTACACGCAACACGGGTACGTTGGTAGACGATACCCGCTTCCAATTGTGGAGTAGTCCTGTAACATCGGCAAACATGGGTACGGTGTTTTCTGGATCAAACACAAGTGATTTCTATTCATTTGATGTAGGCACCCAGAATTGGGCTTCTCACTCGGGCACCATGACACCCGGACAAGGGTATATGAGTACGGGTACCATCAACATTTCAAGTGCGGCTGAAGACAGAACATTTTCAGGCACTGCGAATAACGGTGATGTAACGTACACATTCGCTTCTTCTATTGCCTCAACAGAATACGCAGCCGTGGGGAATCCGTATCCATCAGCCATTGATATTGCAACATTCATAGGCGATCAAACGAATATCTCCAACACCATTTACTTCTGGGATCATGCCACGGGTACTAATACAGATTATGCAACGTATACAAGTGGTTCGGGAGGTACAGCAGGTTCAGGAGGT
>CBFIHE010000046.1:0-12134 GCA_965662345.1 Salibacteraceae bacterium | reverse complement strand
CCTGCAATTGATATTCCTGAAATAGTCAGTGTTCGAATAGCTGGACCACCAGTTCCATCCAAATCCTGAGCGCCAAAACACCAGCTACCTTGGAGGTTTGAGTACGAGACTCCACCAATACTAGAGCCATCTGTTCTTATAAAATAATCGAAGCTAGAATCTGTAAATTCTGGTGTAGAAGTAGAATATCCACCTGGTGTTTCAAAGTCAAGCACAAACAACTGCGTTTGAGTCTTAGCCTGAAACACGCAACATAAAGCGAAAAAAAAGGAATATAAACGTTGCAAACAGCAATTCTTTTACGAACAGCAAAGAAACTACACGAGGTATTTACTGGTTGTTAAGCATTTGATTATAAGCTTAATACACAGGTCACATCTGCTTCATACACCCATAAAAAACCCCCGACTTTAAAGCCGAGGGTTTCATTCTATTTTCTTTGATTTTGGGTCTATCCCGCCACCATACTCTTAAAATACTCACGATTCATGCGTGCAATGTTCTCCAACGAAATGCCTTTGGGACATTCCACTTCGCATGCTCCGGTGTTAGTGCAGTTTCCAAAGCCTTCCAAATCCATTTGCTTCACCATGTTTGTTACGCGCTCTCCTGCCTCTACTTTTCCTTGCGGAAGAAGTGATAACTGAGACACTTTGGCAGATACAAACAACATAGCACTTGAGTTCTTACATGTAGCTACACAAGCACCACAGCCAATACAAGTTGCCGCATCAAAGGCCGCATCTGCATCTTCTTTTGGAATAGGTAGTGCATTCGCATCTTGTGTATTTCCAGATGTGTTCACAGAAACATATCCACCTGCTTGCATGACGCGATCAAAAGAGCTTCTGTCTGTAACCAAGTCTTTTACTACAGGGAATGCTTTAGCTCTCCAAGGCTCAATGTAAATGGTTTCGCCATCGCTGAATTCACGCATGTGTAGTTGACAAGTAGTTACTCCTCTACCAGGACCATGCGCTTCACCGTTAATGAACATGCTACACATTCCGCAAATACCCTCTCTACAATCGTGATCAAAGGCTACGGGGCCATAGCTACCTGGGTCTGCAATAGAACCGTCTATAATACCTTCGTTCAACACATCAATCATTTCTAAGAATGACATGTGCTCAGATATATCAGACACTTGATAATTTACCATTTGGCCTTTATCATTCGTGTCTCTTTGTCTCCAGATTTTTAATGTCAAATTCATTTCTGTTGAATTTTCAAGTTCGTTGATTGTGGTTGAGCTTATTTGTAGCTTCTTGTTTTCAATTCTACATTCTCAAACACCAAGTCTTCTTTTAGCAATTTTGGCTCGCTAGGGTTTCCGCTAAATTCCCAGCAGGCAGCATACGCGTAGTCTGCATCGTTACGTAGCGCTTCACCTTCTTCACTTTGGTACTCTTCTCTAAAGTGACCACCGCAAGATTCGTTTCTGTCTAGAGCATCATAGCACATAAGCTCTCCAAGCTCCAGAAAGTCTGCAACGCGTCCAGCTTTATCTAGTTCTGGATTGTATTCATCGGCTTTGCCAGGAACTTTCACATTTTTCCAGAACTCTTCACGAAGGGCTGCAATTTCTTTAATTGCTTCTTTTAAGCCTTGCTCATTGCGTGCCATACCACACTTATCCCACATGATTTTACCCAATCGTTTGTGGAAATGATCTACGCTGTGTGTACCATTATTATTTAGAAAGTGCTCTATACGTTCTTTTACTTCTTTCTCTGTTTCTTCAAACGCGGCATGGTTAATATCAATCTCACCTGATCGAATATCGTCTGCTAGGTATTCTCCAATTGTGTACGGCAATACAAAATATCCATCGGCTAAACCTTGCATTAATGCAGAGGCTCCCAAACGATTAGCACCGTGATCTGAGAAGTTTGCTTCACCTGCGGCAAACAAGCCTGGCACAGATGTCATGAGGTTATAATCTACCCAAATACCTCCCATGGTGTAGTGAACCGCGGGATAGATCATCATTGGCGTTTTGTACGGGTTATCGGCTGTAATTTTTTCGTACATCTGGAACAAGTTTCCATACTTGCTCTCCACCACTTTCTCACCCATATCGCGAATCTCTGCATCTGAAGGGTTAGAAATTCCTTTGAGGTTTGCCTGCTCTTTTCCGTAGCGCGTTATTGCTGATGCAAAATCTAAATAAACGGCTTCTCCCGTAGCATTCACACCAAACCCTTCATCGCAGCGCTCTTTGGCGGCACGTGAGGCTACATCGCGAGGTACGAGGTTACCGAATGAGGGATACCTGCGCTCTAGATAATAGTCTCTTTTCTCTTCTGGCAGATCGGTAGGCTTCAATTTACCTTCGCGTATAGCTTCTGCGTCTTTTCTGTCTTTTGGAACCCAAATTCTACCATCATTACGCAGTGATTCAGACATCAGCGTAAGCTTAGATTGGTAGTCTCCTGAAACTGGAATACACGTTGGATGAATTTGCGTAAAACATGGGTTTGCCATAAGTGCTCCTTTACGGTGCACTTTCCAGGCTGCAGAACCGTTAGAGCCCATTGCATTGGTGGATAGGAAGAAAACGTTTCCATAACCTCCAGAGCCTAAAACAACTGCATGCGCTCCGTGGCGCTCAATTTCACCAGTAACTAAGTTTCTGGAAATAATTCCTCTACACTTTCCATCAACCACAACCATATCCATCATCTCATGACGATTGTACATGGTTACTTTTCCTTTGGCAATTTGTCTAGAAAGTGCTGAGTAAGCACCCAATAATAACTGCTGACCCGTTTGGCCTTTTGCGTAAAATGTACGACTTACTTGTACCCCACCAAAGGAGCGGTTGTCTAGTAACCCGCCATAATCGCGGGCAAAAGGAACACCTTGGGCTACACATTGGTCAATGATATTCGCAGACACTTCTGCCAAACGATAAACGTTAGCTTCTCGTGAGCGGTAATCACCACCTTTAATGGTATCGTAAAATAGACGGTAGGTTGAGTCACCGTCATTTTGGTAATTCTTGGCTGCATTAATCCCACCTTGTGCCGCAATAGAGTGCGCTCTACGCGGAGAATCTTGGAAGCAAAATGCTTTCACATTGTACCCCAATTCTGCCAGCGATGCAGCAGCAGATGCACCAGCCAAGCCTGTTCCTATAACTACCACATCAATTCCACGTTTGTTGGCAGGACTTACCAAGCGCACGTTGCTTTTGTGATTTGTCCACTTTTTCTCTAGTGGACCTTCAGGTATTTTAGCATCAAATTTCATATCAATCCTGTTTTGTGATTAGTGCATGAGCAAGTGAAACAATGCAATAACAATGAATCCAGCAGGAATAGCAATAGCATAGATTTGACCTGCTTTCACAATTAAATCTTTGTAGCCGCCTGCTCTTGTACCTATTGATTGGAATGCAGATTGAAAACCATGCATTAAGTGTAGGCTAAGCAATACAAAAGCTACACAGTAAATGCCCACGCGAATAGGGTCAGACATTTTATGTGCTAACTCTTCGTAGTAGCGAAAATCTCCGTCTGCTGTTAAACCAGACATATCTCCAGCGATATACTTTGTGGCAATCTCGGGCACCCAAAAATCGTAGAAGTGTAAACCGAGAAAAGCGAAAATGGTCAACCCGGTGATGATCATATTTCTGCTCATCCAAGAGGCATTCTCACTCGCCTTTTCAAAAGCGTATTTACTAGGTCTTGCTGCTTTATTTTGCAAGTCTAGCTTGATTCCCATGGCCAAGTGATACAACACACCAAAAATAAGGAGTGGCTGTAATGCAAACTGAACCAATGGGTTAGTTCCCATGAAATGAGAAACTTCATTGAATAAGTCTGGGCTAATTACCGACAAGAAATTGATTGCAAAGTGTTGCAACAAAAAGACCATGAGGAATAATCCAGAAATAGCCATCCAATACTTTTTGGCTATCGATGAACTGAAAATACTAGCAGGAGCGCTCATATTGTTTTTATTTTTCGTGCAAACAAATGTAATAACCGCAATTCCTCAGCGAGGATTTCTGTCTTATTCAGACTCATTCTACATAATGCAGTGAGGAGAGCTACTGCTTTATACTTTTAACAATACGGATAAGGCTTAGTTCATTTTTGGGGCTCTCAAATCCTACTACCTTTGGCAAAATCAAAATGAAAGCATGAGATACGAACGCATCAAAAAAGATCTTTTCATTAGAAATAGAGCTAAGTTGGCTGAGCTAATGGCTCCAGGCTCCATGGCTATTTTCAACTCCAATGACATATATCCAACAAGCTCAGATGGCGCACTTAACTTCAAGCAGCACAGCGATATTTTTTACTTAAGCGGTGTAGACCAAGAAGAAAGCGTGTTGCTTGTTTTTCCAACTAGTAAAGACAAGTCATTGCGCGAAATCCTTTTCTTAAAAGAAACCAACGAGACCATTGCGTTGTGGGAAGGTGAAAAACTCACAAAAGATGCTGCATTTGAAACTTCTGGTATCAAGACGGTCTATTGGTTAGATCAAATAGACACTGTTCTCAAAAAGCTCATGAGCGAAGCGGAACACGTTTACTTGAATACCAATGAGCATTGGCGTGCCAATACCGAGGTGGAAACCCGCGAGGCCAGATTCATAAAAAAACTTCAGGCTCAATACCCTGCTCATTCCTACAAAAGAGCCTCACCGCTTATGCATCGCATCCGCTCTGTGAAAGAGCAAGAAGAACTAGACCTGATGCAACAGGCTTGTAACCTAACCGAACAAGGTTTTAGAAGAATCTTGAAATTCATAAAACCTGGTGTTTATGAGTATGAGATTGAAGCTGAACTTTACCATGAATTTATTAGTCATCGCTCTAGTGGTTTTGCGTATACTCCCATTATTGGATCGGGCAAAAGCGCATGTGTCTTGCACTACATAGAGAATAACAAGCAATGTAAAAACGGAGATGTTATTTTAATGGACTTTGGTGCAGAATACGCCAATTACGATTCTGACTTAACGCGTTGTGTTCCAGTGAATGGAAAGTTCTCAGACCGTCAACGCGAGGTTTATAATGCGGTACTACGCGTGAAAAACGAATGCAATTCCATTTTACAGCCTGGTATCACCCTGGCAGATTATCACAAAGAAGTGGGTAAGCTCATGACCGCTGAGTTGATTGGTTTAAAGTTGATTGACCAATCGGATGTGAAAAATGAAAACACAGATTGGCCGGCATACAAAAAGTACTTTCCACATGGAACATCTCACTACATAGGCTTAGATACGCATGATGTAGGTAGTTGGACCGATCCGATTGAAGAAAACATGGTGTTTACTATTGAACCTGGAATTTACATTCCAGAAGAAGGCTTAGGAATTCGCTTAGAAGATGACATGGTGATTCGTTCTGGCGGCAACTTCAACCTTATGGGTAATATTCCTATTGAAGCTGAGGAGATTGAAAGCCTTATGAACGAATAGCGAAACCTTTCATGCCTTTTATTCCCTTTAAAAATGGTCGGATTCGCTACTCAGATTCGGGTTCTGGAAGAGCTGTCGTGCTTCTGCATGGCTTTCTGGAGAACAGAACCATGTGGAGTGATTTCACCCCAGAATTAAGCAAAGGAAAACGCGTTGTTGCCATTGACCTTCCCGGTCATGGCGACAGCGATTGTTTTGGTTACATACACTCTATGGAGCTCATGGCAGAGGCCGTAATGGCTGTTTTAGATGAGCTTAAGCTAAGAAAGGTTGTTTTGGTGGGGCATTCCATGGGAGGCTACGTAGCTTTGGCATTGGCTGAGATAAATCCAGATCGTATTAAAGGGCTATGCTTGTTCTTTTCTACTGCTCACGCAGACTCTCCAGATAGAAAAGCAGGACGTGGCCAAAGCATTAAATTGGTTAAATACAACCATAAATCTTTCATTCGCAAAGCGGTTCCACTGCTATTCCGCGCTAAAAACAGGAAGTTGCATCGCGATGCGGTTAACGCGGTTAAAAAAGAAGCTCTAAAAACACCCAAGCAAGGAGTAATTGCGGCTTTAGAAGGTATGAAGCTACGTCCAGACAGGGAAGTAGTTCTTAGATTTTGCCCCTATCCGGTTCATTTTGTCATTGGTAAATACGACCCTGTATTGCCTTATGAATCTCTTTTGGCACAGGCCGATGCAAGTGAACAGGCAACTACTACTTTTTTGAAAGAATGCGGTCATATGGGTTTCATTGAAGCTCGTGAAGAATCGCTAAAGGCCCTGAAAAAGTTCATAAATCAGTGTTTTCGGTGAGGCAATATCCCTGAATTCAGGGGTACAAGGTTTTAATCATAGACAGACTTTTGTTTCAACGTGAAAATACCGCGTTATGAAACTACAGTCATACATTTTCTTGGTTATTGGGTTGGGATTCATCAATCTTGGGTTAATCTCACACAACTCGGGTTGGTTAAGCAGTTTTGAGCCGTACACCGTAAATATGGAGTTTCTTCAGCTCTCTCAGTCACCAGACAATAACCGCATTGTTCTAGAAAACAAACACGACCAAGCGATGTACTGGCACTTGATTGGACCTGCCAAACAGCAAGGCTTTGCAAGCACCAATTATCTAAACGCATGTATTTACCAGATGGAGAGTACGTGCTTACCATTAGCACAAGTCCTTTCGACCAAGCGGCTTTATGGCAATCTGAACAATAAGAATTAACCTATACCATTACTTTAAAGAACGGCCTAATGTGTCGCGCCCGTATCGAGTCAATCTAACCCTTGGGCGAATACCTACTAACCAGCTTTCTGTTTTAGTCCCAAACTACTACCCACCTACTTTTTTCAACTCAGTTGCCAAAGGCTGTCTACTAAAAGCAATACGGATGGTCTGAAATGCATACTTGTCTCCCTCTGCAAAACCATTGGGCAAATCGCTCAAAAGCACACCGTAACGCACACCATCTTCACCTGTAATTTCTCCAATATCTCTGGATAGATCAACGGTAGTAAGCTTACCAGTTATGCTATCTGTTTCCACTTTAGTCTACAAGCTCAATAAAGAGTCCTTCCTCTGTTTTCTCAACCTTAGCCACTTCTGCTTTGGTGAGTCCCTTTACGGCTTTATCCCAGCCCTTATTGCTTAACCCTGCTTGATCTTTCACCTCATTGAGAAGGGCTTTACCAGATTTATTCAACAGGTCTACAATGACCTTTTGGTTATCTGTAAGTTCAATTTTTGGTTCTGCTTTCTCCTTTTTCTCTGGTCGCATTTGCGGGAAGAATAACACCTCTTGAATAGAAGCATTATTTGTGAGCATCATTGCAAGGCGATCTATACCAATTCCCATACCTGAGGTTGGTGGCATTCCATATTCCAACGCACGCAAGAAATCTTGATCTATGAACATGGCTTCATCATCGCCTTTTTCTGAAAGCTTCAATTGATCTTCAAAACGCGCTCTTTGATCAATAGGGTCGTTTAGCTCAGAGTAGGCGTTGGCCACTTCTTTACCGTTAATCATCAACTCAAAACGCTCGGTTAAAGTGTCATCCTCTCTGTGCTTTTTGCAAAGTGGAGACATCTCAACTGGGTAATCTGTAATGAAGGTGGGCTGTATATATTGGCCTTCACACTTCTCTCCAAAGATTTCGTCAATAAGCTTTGCTCTTCCCATGGTTTGGTCTACCTCAATACCCAAGTCTTTGCAAGCCGCTCTGAGCTCCTCATCTGACATAGCCTTTACATCTAGACCTGTGTGTTCGCGTATTGCCTCCAAAATGGGAACGCGCGGATAAGGTGCCTTGAAGTTTATTTCATTCTCTCCAATCATAGAAGTGGTAGAACCATTTACTGCCATTGCTACGCGCTCAACCATTTGTTCTGTAAAGTCCATCATCCACTTGTAGTCTTTATAGGCTACATAGATTTCCATTACGGTAAACTCAGGGTTATGCGTTCTGTCCATACCCTCATTGCGGAAGTCTTTGGCAAACTCATACACTCCATCAAAACCACCTACTATGAGACGTTTCAAATACAGCTCATTGGCAATGCGCAAGTAGAGAGGAATGTTCAATGCGTTGTGATGGGTGGTGAAAGGTCTAGCCGCTGCACCACCAGGAATGGGTTGCAAAATGGGTGTTTCTACCTCTAAATAATCGCGCTCGTTAAAAAACTCACGCATGGTTTGCATGATTTTGGTGCGCTTCATAAACGTTTCTTTAACGGCAGGATTTACCACCAAGTCTACATAGCGCATGCGGTAACGAGCTTCTGGGTCTGTAAAGGCATCATACGTTTTACCGTCTGAATCTGTCTTTACAATTGGGAGCGGGCGGAGTGCCTTGCTCAATACCGTGAGTTCTTTAACATGAACCGTAGTTTCACCCATTTGGGTTTTGAAAACAAACCCTTTGATACCTACAAAGTCGCCAATATCTAGGTACTTCTTGAATACATCGTTGTAGAGCGCTTTATCGTCACCTGAACAAATATCGTCTCGTGTGATATACGATTGAATTCTTCCTGAACTGTCTTGAATCTCTGCAAAAGAAGCCTTACCCATGATGCGCTTGCTCATGATTCTACCAGCTAGCACTACCTCTTCAAAATCGGTGCTGCCTTCTTTGAATTGGGTTACAATATCTTTTGCCATATGCGAAACAGGAAAAAGGTCTGCTGGGTAAGGGTCTATGCCCAGACTTTTAATTTTTTGCAGAGATTCTCTGCGTATAGCTTCCTGCTCCGTTAGTTGCCGTTCCATAATTGCGTTTCTACGTGTTCAAAAATCGCTGCAAATATAAGCGCCTTAAGCAGTTTGGTTTTTCTTAGTCTATGTTGCGCATCTATATTTGCAAGCCTCATGAAAGCACGCATAACTTCATTAGCAATACTTTTGTTCGTAACCCTCTACGGAAACGCTCAAATCATAGATTTTGACGCATTAGCCATTGCAAGTGATAGCACCCAAGACACGGCTGTTTGGAATGGTTATGTGGGAGCAAGTTTTGATATAGAAAAACAACGAACCCAGCTTTTTTATCTACGATTAGAATCTACCGTTTCTGTTGAGAAAAAGCGCAGCCTAATGGTGCTCACTGCAAACAACAAAACCACCTTTTCTGGTGCAGAAGAAGTACAGAACACTGGTAGCGCCAGACTCAAATACCTTTTCAACTTTAGAAAGCGTCTATTCCCAGAGGCATTTGCACAAATACAATACGATGCCCAGCGCGGACTCCAGCAGCGCAATGTGATTGGGACCAACGCGGCTTGGACGGCCATAAACAAGAACAGCCACCAGCTTTTCTTGCATTTGGGTTTAATGTATGAAGAAGAACTCTGGGATTTTACAGCTGTAAATGCAGAAGACTTGGGTAATGCAGATGGTAGCGGAACAGAGTTGATGAAAACCGTTAAAATCAACTTTAACCCGCGCTATGTCTTAAAGATTAACGACAACTCCACCTTCTCTACCATTATTTACGTGCAAGCTAGGGCAGACAACTTCATTGTTTACCCACGCGTTTCACCAACGATTAGAATCAATATTTTTATTGTGGGTAACCTCCTCCTCAGCTCTGGCTTGAGCGGGATTTATGACTTTCGCCCTATCGTTCCAATCGATAACTTTTACTACACCTGGAACAATTCTTTGGTTTGGCGTTTTTAACAGTGTAACGCGTAACACACTATTAATCTATCTAATTGTTTGTTGCAATACCTAAGATTAGGTAATTTTGCAGCCAATTAATCAATCTATTTAGATTAAATCTAAATATAAATTAACCGTTAAGTAGCTGACTATGATACACGTATCAGACACTGCCAAGGCCCAAGTTGCCAAGCTCAAAGGCGACCAAGAAGTTGCTGCCGATGCCTTTATAAGGGTAGGCGTGAAGGGTGGAGGCTGTTCCGGTCTCACCTATCAACTTGATTTTGACACCACACAAAAAGAAGACGATAAAGTATTTCAAGACAATGAGGTAACCATAGTAGTAGACAAAAAGAGTTTTCTCTACCTCGTAGGTACAACCTTGGAATATTCTGGTGGACTAAACGGAAACGGCTTCTCATTTGTTAACCCCAATGCAAGCAGAACCTGCGGATGCGGTGAAAGCTTTGCCATTTAAGAACAAAACAGCATGGGATATACAGAAGCAGATTTAGCAGAAGAGCTCAAATCTTCAGAATACAAATATGGGTTTGTCTCCAACTTTGAGACCGATCGTGTTGAGAAAGGCTTGAATGAAGATATCATTCGACTAATCTCTGCCAAGAAAAACGAACCCGAATGGATGCTTGAATTTAGGTTGAATGCGTATCGCCAATGGCTCAATATGAAAGAGCCAGAATGGGCACACGTTCGTTATGAAAAGCCAAATTTTCAAGACATCACCTACTTTGCGGCTCCTAAGCCCAAAAAGAAACTAGATAGCTTAGATGAATTAGATCCTGAGCTAAAAAGCATGTACGACCGCCTAGGCATTTCTGTTGATGAGCAAAAACGCTTGTCAGGGGTGGCGGTAGACGTAGTAGTAGATTCTGTATCTGTACAAACTACGTTTAAGGAGAAGCTCTCAGAATTAGGCATCATTTTTATGTCTTTCTCAGAAGCCGTACAAAAACACCCAGATTTGGTACGCAAGTACATGGGAAGTGTGGTGCCAACGAACGATAACTTTTATGCAGCCTTAAACTCCGCAGTATTTACCGATGGTTCTTTCTGCTACATTCCAAAAGGAGTACGTTGCCCAATGGAGTTGAGTACTTACTTCCGCATCAACGAGGCAGGAACAGGTCAGTTCGAGCGAACACTCATAGTGGCAGACGAAGGCGCTTACGTGAGCTATTTAGAAGGATGTACCGCTCCGCAGCGTGATGAAAACCAACTGCATGCTGCCGTAGTAGAAATTTATACCCATGATGATGCTGAGGTGAAATACAGCACAGTACAAAACTGGTACCCTGGTGATAAAAACGGAAAAGGGGGTATTTTCAACTTTGTAACCAAGCGCGGACTGTGTGCGGGTGACCGTTCCAAAATTAGCTGGACACAGGTAGAAACTGGCTCTGCAATTACCTGGAAATATCCAAGTTGTGTGTTAAAGGGAAATAACTCAGAAGGTGAGTTTTACTCGGTTGCAGTAACCAACAACCACCAAATGGCAGATACAGGTACCAAAATGGTTCACTTGGGTAAGAATACCAAGAGTATCATTATCTCTAAAGGCATTTCCGCTGGTTTAAGCGAAAACAGCTACCGCGGATTGGTACAAATTCACAAAGGAGCGCAAAAAGCTAGGAATTTCTCGCAATGCGATTCTCTGCTCATTGGAGACCGATGCGGAGCACATACCTTCCCGTACATAGAGGTGAAGAACAAAAGCGCCAAGGTGGAGCATGAAGCAACTACCTCTAAAATTGGTGAAGACCAGATTTTCTATTGCCAGCAGCGCGGTATAGATGAAGAAGCAGCCATTAGCCTGATCGTAAACGGATATGCAAAAGAAGTTTTGAATCAACTACCCATGGAATTTGCGGTAGAAGCAAAAAAATTATTGGAAATCACCCTCGAAGGTTCTGTAGGGTAAATCAGTCAGCACAGAGATGTTACAAATCGAAAACTTACATGCCTCTATTGATGGCAAAGAGATATTGAAGGGGTTGAACCTTCATGTGAAAAAAGGCGAAGTACACGCCATTATGGGACCTAATGGTTCTGGAAAATCCACCCTTGCCTCCGTACTTGCTGGGAGAGAAGATTATGAAGTTACTGCCGGATCGGTTGCGCTAGACGGTAAAGACGTTCTAGACTTAGAACCGCATGAGCGCGCAGGTGAGGGTTTGTTTTTGGCGTTTCAATATCCTGTAGAAATACCAGGTGTTAGCAATATCAACTTCTTAAAGACTGCCATTAACAACATCCGCGAATACCGTGGTGAAGAACCTATGCCTGCCAAAGACTTTTTGCAATTGGTAAAGCAAAAGCAAGCCTTGGTAGAATTAAGCGGTCAGTTAGCTAAGCGCTCTGTAAACGAAGGTTTTTCTGGTGGCGAGAAAAAACGCAACGAGATTTTTCAAATGGCCATGTTAGATCCAAAATTGGCCATATTAGATGAAACAGATTCTGGGCTAGATATTGATGCATTGCGCATTGTGGCCAATGGAGTAAACGAACTGCGTA
>CBFIHE010000045.1:0-13747 GCA_965662345.1 Salibacteraceae bacterium | reverse complement strand
AACAGTGCCTTCAAATATTTTGTTGCCCTCTTCATTGTAATCAATCCTCATTCCTGTTTCAATGCCATCCACATACTGTGTTTTACGCGAAACTTTGCCGTTAAGATAATAGGTAAGTGATTGACCGTTACGTATTCCCTGCTTAAAATGCTCTTTTGCACTAAGGTTACCGCGTCTATCGTAAAAAGTCCACTCCCCTGTTTTTTCTTTATTGATATAATAGCCCTCACCAGCAACCACCATACCTCTATGAAATAACTTGGCATAGGCCGAATCGTTACCCAGGTGGTTAACCTTGGCGATTAAGTTGAGGCGATAGTCGTAATGCATGAACTCACCAACAGGTTTATCGTCTTTGAAACTACACTTGTATTTGATGTTGCCATTGGAATAAGTCTGCTCCCAATACCCCTGCTTTCTATCCTGCTCATCGGTTTCATTTTTCTGAGCATACGCAAAGCTTACTAAGAGTAAAGACCAAGAAAGGAGAACTATTCTTATCATGAATTAACGCGTTCTGTATTGCTGAACGATTCTATTTCGTAATGATTGCGTTCAGAAGCACTTCTACTTACCAACTCACCCAAAAATCCGGCTAGAAACAATTGTGTTCCTAAAATCATGGATGTTAATGAGATATAAAACAGCGGACTTTCGGTTACCAATCTGTAACGAATTCCTGCATTTAAATAATAGAGCTTTTCTATACCTAGATATACTACCAGTCCAGAACCAACCATAAACATGAGTGTTCCTAGTAATCCAAAAAAGTGCATGGGCTTTTTACCATATCCAGTAAGGAAAGTAATGGTCATTAAATCCAAAAAGCCATTTATGAACCTGCTCATTCCAAACTTGCTCTTTCCATACTTTCGAGCACGGTGTTGAACAACTTTTTCTGTGATATTGGTGAATCCTGCTTGTTTAGCCAATACAGGTATATACCTATGCATTTCTCCGTAAACCTCTATGCATTTCACTACATTCAGGCGGTAGGCTTTTAATCCGCAATTGAAGTCATGCAGATGTATACCGCTCATTTTGCGGGTTGCAGCATTGAAGAACTTTGTGGGAATGGTTTTAGAGAGTGGATCATGGCGTTTCTTTTTCCAACCAGATACCACATCATAGCCTTCAATGTGAATCATTTGATAGAACTCTGGTATCTCATCTGGGCTATCTTGCAAGTCTGCATCCATGGTTACCACCATTTCGCCTTGCGCATGCGCAAAACCTACGTTTAAAGCTGCTGATTTGCCATAATTCCGTCTGAATTTGATTCCTTTTACGCTTGCATTTTCAGCAGACAACTGCTCAATCACCTTCCAAGAAGTGTCTTGAGAACCATCATCTATGAGAAGTACTTCATAGCTGTAACGGTTTTCATCCATCACACGCTTGATCCAAGCCACCAATTCTGGCAGCGACTCCTCTTCATTAAAGAGCGGAATAACTACAGAAACGTCCATCAAGCTTCTAGATCGTTAAATGGTGATTCAGGCTCTTTCTTAAATATAAGTGCCATAATTAATGCAGGGATCATCCATATTGCCAAAGATGTGAGGTATGTCATAAACAATCCACCAAAGGTGTATTTATCTTTTACCTCTTCTTTAGCCGCTTGTAATTGATTGTAGGTTTTATCTAATTCTTCTTCTGGAACTAAGCCTTCCATCATGGCCATGGTTTTCTCTGTTGACTCATCAATGACTTTCACTGGTAAATCTGGATCGATTGCGGTATTCAATACAAAATCAAAAAGTGTAGTTAGAAATACGCCTGCCACCAAAACAAAGAATATATCTAGAAACAATGGTTTAAATTCTATAAATCCTCCATTGGCTTTACGCACTTGAAGGGTAATTAGAACGATTAACGAGATGCTAACCACCAAGGTGATTCCAGCATTGGCGAATGAGGCATAATAGCTAATTCCTATTATGTATGCCAACAGTTGGTAACCTATGCCAACAGCTGCAAAGAGAAGGCCTAACTTAATGTATATATCGCGCTTTTCTAGTAACGGATTCATAGTAAAAGATTTTTTTAAGAGTGTGACAAATATAGTTATTCCGCAGGGCTACACGTTGTTAAGGGAAGTTAAACAAAGTGCTTGTTTTTAGCGTGGAAATACTACTTTTGCGGCTTGCGGGTTAGTCTTGCACGACCAGCTCCCGGAGAATCCCCCAGGTTCGGAAGAAAGCAAGGGTATTCGGTTGTAGCGGTGCGATGTAAGTAGCTAGCCCGCTTTTTTTGTGCACTAACTTTTTTAAGTTCCTTCTAAGCGAAATTTCAAAACCTGTGTAGGATTACATTGCTTTTACAGGAATCCAAATCTCTTCTTCTGAGTTTGTATCATTGATTTTATACGTTGACCCTAAGACCTCGAAATGCGGTCTCGCATCCACTACATATCCTGAATTTGGCAACCACTCTGACAAAATGTATTGAAATATGGAATGGTCAGAGCTCGAACCTTTGTATTCAAAGACTGGATAAAGTCCACCGTCTATTATGAACGACTCCATACCAATGGGCATTTCGAAAAAATCTTCAACCTCTACTGCAGACCACTTTACAAATTTATTGGCAGCACTGAATTCCTCATAATACCTTGGAGGATAGATTTGCAAAGAGACTTGATCAGCTGTTACTCTACGCTTAATTTCTTTAATACGCGGTGCAAACTGTCGCCAAAGCTCACCTGTTTTATTGTTAATGAGACTCATTTTCATGTTTTGACCGATTAACTTCTTCTCTTTGAGAAGTTCAATTCTTGGGAGCCATTCGTTCGTTTTCATATTCTAATTGTGGTTAACAGTGTGGATAACTCTGTTTTTATACCGTTTAGGTTTTGTCAGGTTCCGTTCTTATAGTCGTAAGAACATTTATTCCTTTATCAAATAACTCTTGAATTTTATCCATAGTCATTACCTCTCCAATTTCAATAGCACGTATTTTTTGCTTCGGGTGGCAGTTCACATGCCATGCAAAAGTACCGTTACTCGTTAGCCAGTCAGTTGTCCAATGCTCTCCGCCATACCTAGAAATAGCTACAAAATCTGAAGAAGTCTGTGCCTCAGAATCAAATCTTAAGCCTCTCTGAATCAGTTTGTCTATCTCAAATTCATCTATATTCATGGCTTTGAGACATATAAGTTCATCATCTTCTTGGTCAACTTCATTATTCCTGATATTCCAATCCATACGGAATTGGTCACAGCCGCCATGGTAATTGCGGTCCAAGAGTTTTTTATCAAAGACTAAGTTGGCTAAATCTAAATATATTGGCATATTCTTAACTTACTGGTTACAGCGTATTTTGCATTTCTTTTCAGGAGCAGACTTCAGACTTTTCCACCGGTGAATGAACAATAGCCAATACAGATTGGCATTGATTCATAGTTCGTGTTTTTGATTAACGAAGGCTAAAAGTAATGCCGTTTGGATAAAAAGAAAAATGACATAGCTCCAGTCAGCTTTGAACCCCTAGTGATTGGTGCGCTCTAGTATAATCAGAGCCTTTTTCACTCACCAGCTACCGCTGAATCCAGAACACTATGAAGTGGGTGAAAGGCGTACCAAAACATAGTTTAAAACCTTGTGAAACGGGTATTTAAATTGGTTTTAACTCCTTGACTTTTGTCATTTTTCCAATGTCTCTTTCTCATTAACTTCACAATAGTAAACTCTTGAATGCTATGGAAACGATAAACACCATCCCCAAACTCGTAAAAGCACTTGAGTCTATTTCTGGCTATGAAACTTGGGGAAGTATTTTAAAACAGGCCCAAATCACCACAGAAGCAGTATCACCGTATTGCAGCTGAAATAAAGTGCATCATACGCGCAACTTACTGCATAAATGTGCAGAGTTTGAGTTGCTATTGGCTTGCTCAGAGCCTGGCCAGAAAACGTCTATACACAACTATGGTCATGAGCAAGGTTGGGCATTAATTATTGCTGGAGAAATGACAGAAGTACGCTATTTAGGTAGTGTGCACTCTGGTAGTTTGGTAGAAATTAGCAGATCTATACTTCCACCAAGCTCTCTAACCTACATCAATGATTACCAGGGCATGCACCAATTCATAAATAGCTCTAATGGCAGAACAATAACCTTGCATTTGTTTGTGGAACCTTTTAACACCTTCCAACAATACAATAGCGCAGAAGAATGTTTTAAAAATGCCTTGTTGGGCTATGAATCAAATTTCAGTGGTAATTTGAAATAAAAAAAGGGCATTCTAGGTAACAAGAACGCCCTTGAACTATACATTTCAAGAATGGCTAGTTAAAATCACCAACCATAGGTATTTCGTCCATCACTTGTAGTCTTAAAAGCATGTAAACAGCATCATCTATTTGTGTGAACCGAGCAGCTACGTTACCTCCTATTTCTTTTCCAATCTTCTTAGAATACTTTCTCTGGAGCATAAGGCGTTGCATAGATATACCCTGTAGGTTTTTGGTTAGTTCCATCGCCTGCTCATCTGTCATAGATTCATATTCTGAGGCATAACTCTTCAGATACTCCATGCTCTGCTTTCTAATACCAGATAGGCTTTCTTCATACTCATCGTAAATAACCCAGAATCCGTCTTTATCAACATCTGTTAAAATCATACCCTCTTGAAAAATTGCTCTGCGTTCGGTCTCTACCATGTAGCCTAACCATTTCTCATCTAAATCACCTTGTTGTGCCCAAGTTGATAGTCCTGTAAGAAGTAGCGTAACAGCTACAATTAAATTTTTCATCTTTTTCTTTATTTTAGTTCAAGCCAAATGTAAGTGAACCCACTAAGATACCAAGCCTGCTTTGAGCGCATACTTCACTAAACCAACCGTATTTTTAGCCTGGCACTTTTGTAATAGCTTTTTTCTATGCGACTCTACTGTGGGCGTAATCAAATGAAGTTTTTTGGCTATTTCTTCCGTGGTTAGTTCTTGGGCAATGTGCTCTAAAATCTCTTTTTCTCTTGCCGTTAGCTTCACCTCAATAGGAGTGGTGTCCATATCTTTTGGTCTTAAGCCGTTAATGAGGATAGAGCTTACCTCTTTTCCAAAAAATGTGGCTCCATCATGCACAGAGGTAATTGCTTTATACAATTCATTTTTACCTGTATCTTTCAATAAATAACCGTCTGCTCCCGCTTCTACTCCTTTTTGAATGTATCCATATTCATTGTGCATCGTCAGTAGAATCACCTTACCGGGATAGTCATTTTCACGAAGCTTCTGCACCGTTTCAAATCCGTTCATCCCCTTTCTCATGCTTACATCAAGTAATAACACATCTGGCGCATCAAACTTACATTTGTCTATGCATGCCTCACCACTATTCTCTGTCCAGCTCACAGATACATCTTCAAACTGTTCTAATAAAGCCTCAACACCTTGAATGAGAACTTTATGATCATCTACAATAGCTACATTTATCATTGCTCCTGGGTTTGGATTGAATAAGGGTAGTAAAGAGCGAACGAATGCAGTTGTGTTTTAGGTAATTCATTCTAAACCACGGAGTATGGTCGTACGTTCGCTCTCTCACCACTTTTTCAACGAGACATTTGAAAAAAAATCAAATCTAAAACGAAGTAGAAACAAAGCCTGCAGTAAAATATCCCTAAGTGCAGTAAAATCTAATCACCGTTTTCAGGGATATCTCATTCACTCACGAGAAAATTTATTTTCGCACCATTACAAAAAACCTAAATCAAATAGAATGAACGAAGAAATAGAAGCGGCAGCTGGCAGCATTACTGGCTACACAGAGAAAGGAATTGAATTATTGATGGAGTACGGCCCAAAGGTTTTGTTGGCCATTATTGTTCTAATCATTGGTTTACGCTTTGTGGGCGCTGTTACTAAAATGGTAGGCAAACTAATGGAGAAAAGTGAGGTAGATCCAACGCTAAGACCCTTTTTGTTAAACATGCTATCATGGTTTCTTAAAGCCTTAGTTCTTATTTCTGTGGCTGGCATGGTAGGTATAGAAACAACCTCTTTTGTAGCTATATTGGGTGCTGCAGGTTTGGCTGTTGGTTTAGCTTTACAAGGCACACTAGCCAATTTTGCAGGTGGTGTTCTTTTACTCATTTTTAAGCCGTTTAAGGTTGGCGATGTTGTAGAGGCGGCAGGTCACTTAGGCATTGTAGAGGAGATTCAAATATTTGTTACTAAAATGACAACCTTCCAAAACCGTGTAATTATCATTCCTAACGGAATCTTAAGTAACGGTAGTCTCACCAATTACTCAGCAAAAGACACCTTGCGAGTAGACATGACTTTTGGTATTTCTTACGATGCTGATATCAAGAAGGCAAAAGATATTTTCAATAACATTTTAGATTCAGACCCTCGCGTGTTAACAGACCCAGAAAAAACTGTTGCTGTATCTGAATTGGCAGATAACAGCGTAAATTTTGTGGTTCGCCCATGGGTGAAATCAGAAGATTACTGGGGTGTTTATTTTGATGTACACGAACAAGTGAAACTTCAATTAGATGATGCAGGTATTGGTATTCCTTACCCGCAGCGCGATGTTCATGTTTACAACCATGGAACAGAAAAATAAATTTACCAAGTGAACTGAAAAGCCTCGTTATCTTAACGGGGCTTTTTTTTGCAGTATGGTAACCTAAGATTGCAATTGTTTTCTCTTGAAATTCACCAACTTTGACACCATGAAGAAGCTTGCATTGCTTTTTGTGTCTTTCGCTACAACCAGCCTCGTCTTTTCGCAAGGCGATTTTGACGATACCTACCGAGGAAAAGATCGACTTCGCATTGCGTTTTGGAACATGGAGAATTTATTCCTCCCTGCAGACGATTCGTTGACTAGAGATGATTCTTTCACACCTTTTGGTGATAATCATTGGAGTTACAGAAAGTACAACGAAAAACTTCTGAGAATGGGCAAAGCAATTACCGCGCTGGGCGGATGGGAGGCCGTTGAAATGATTGGTTTTTGTGAAATAGAACATCAAAAAGTACTGAAAGATCTTATCTATAAAACCGGGCTCAAAGAAACTCAGTATAAGATTGTGCATAAGGAGTCACCAGATGGGCGAGGCATTGATGTAGGGCTTATCTACAGGCCCGATAAGCTAAATGTGTACGCCATGCAGTTTTTGGAGGTTAGCTTTGGAGAAGGAAGTAGACCTACCCGAGATATTGTTTTGGTAAGTGCATCGTTACCCAATAAAGATACGCTCCATGTATTTTACAACCACTGGCCTTCTCGTTACGGTGGTGAGCAAGCCACTATTCCCAAGCGAGCCAAAGCGGCTAGTGTTGTAAAGAGTGCCTGTGACTCTCTCTTTGCGTTAAACCCACTTGCGAACATCTTGATTTTAGGCGATTTGAATGATGAGCCTACAGACCCGAGTGTACGCGATGTACTGGCAGCCAAACCCGATACAAACGCAACGCAGAACACAGACTTAATCAACCTGATGTATGAAAAACTAGGAACTGAAGGCACTCACAAATACCAAGGCGAATGGGGCGTTTTAGACCACATAATTGCCTCTAAACCTTTGTTTCTAAAAAACTCCCAAACCACACTAAGCGACTACCGTGGTCATATATTCAAACCCGATTTTTTGCTAGAAGACGATGCTACACATTTAGGTACCAAACCATTTAGAACCTACATTGGCTACAAGTATAATGGAGGTTACTCAGACCATTTACCTATTTATGTAGATTTGCGACTTCACGCCAAAGATGACATACGATGATTCTATCAGGGAAAGAAATTGAAGCCCAACTCGATAAATCCATACACATTACCCCTTACTCACCCGATCAATTAAACCCAAATAGCTACAACTTACGCTTGCATCATGAGTTACTTACGTATGACCGAGATACGTTGGATATGCGAGTGCCTAACCCCACGTCTAAGCTAGACATACCAGAAGAGGGCCTTTTGTTAGAGCCGCACAAACTATACCTAGGAAGAACCATAGAACACACCTTTACAGATAAGTATGTGCCCATGCTAGAAGGGCGATCAAGTATTGGTCGTTTAGGGCTATTTATTCACGTAACTGCTGGCTTTGGCGATGTTGGTTTTAATGGTTTTTGGACATTGGAAATATTCTGTGTACAGCCTATCCGCATTTATGCAGGTGTAGAAATTTGTCAGATTTTCTACCATACCATTGAAGGAGACTACGACTTGTATAAGTCTGGCAAGTACCAAAATAACAAAGACATACAACCTAGTATGCTCTACAAAGATTTTAACAAATGATGAGCAAGGCTTTTTCTGCCATACTCATATTCTTGGTTAGAATCTATCAATACACACTATCACCCCTTTTGGGGCCATCGTGTAGATACTCCCCTACTTGTAGCCAATATACAGTAGAAGCACTTCAAGTATGGGGACCATTAAAAGGAAGTGTTTTGGCTATAAAACGTATAGCATCTTGCCATCCATGGGGAGGTTCTGGATATGACCCCGTACCCAAAAAAAGAAAAGAGAGATAAAGAGGACATTTGTTCTTAGCACGGGGGCGCTTGCCAATCTCCCAAATAGGCAATGTAATTCCATTGAATAATCCTTTCGGAAAATCGTTTATTTGCTGCACAAATCAATTGTTATGAAAAATATTGCTGCGCTATTTTTAACATTAATCACCTTAACCGCTACTGCACAATCTGGTTACTGGCAGCAAAACGCAGATTACAAACTGTATGTTGAACTGGACCACGCATCACATCAGTTTGCAGGTACAGAAAAAATCAGCTACACCAATAACTCGCCAGACACGCTCAAAAAAGTATACTATCACCTCTATTTCAATGCCTTTCAACCAGGTAGTATGATGGATGAAAGATCTTTGGCTATTTCTGACCCAGATAGGCGTGTTGGCGATCGTATTTCTAAACTACAGCCCAATGAAATAGGCTACTTGAAGGTGAAAGAACTCAAGCTAAATGGCATACCTTGTACTTACTCTGTATCAGAAACTGTTCTAGAGGTTCAACTACCCAATGCAATAGCTCCAGGTGAAACGGTTAACCTAGACATGATTTTTGAAGGTCAAGTGCCCGTTCAAATCAGGAGATCTGGAAGAGACAATAAAGAGGGAATTGACTATACCATGACGCAGTGGTACCCTAAAATGGCTGAATATGATAAAGACGGATGGCATGCAAACCCTTACGTAGGAAGAGAGTTCTATGGTGTTTGGGGAAATTTTGACGTAACGGTTGCCATTGATGAAAAATATGTTGTGGCAGGTACGGGTACCAAAAAGTTAGTTCAGAAACGCAACAACAAGAACGTTTGGAACTTTCAAGCAGAGAACGTACATGATTTTGCTTGGGCAGCCGACCCAGATTACCAGCACGACTCATTGGAAATACCAGGTTTGACTACACTGCACTTTTACTATCAAACCGATACACTTGCTACACAGTGGAAAGAGATTCAACCAGAGGTGAAAAAGCTCTTTGAAATCATGAGTGCTGAGTTTGGAAAGTATCCTTATCCCCAATTCTCTGTGATTCAGGGTGGAGATGGAGGTATGGAGTACCCTATGTGCACCATGATTTTGGGTCACGGCAAAAAGCCAGCTAAAATTGGACTCATTGCGCATGAGGCATTTCACAACTGGTACTACGGAGTATTGGCTACCAATGAATTCAGATACCCTTGGATGGATGAAGGTTTTACCTCTTATGCAGAAGAGATGGTTTTAGATAGCCTATTTGCTACTTTCAGTGCAAATCCCTTTGAGCGCAATTATTCAACCTATCGCTTTTATGCTCAGCAGCCTTGGGAAGAACCACTTTCTACCCCAGCAGATTTTTACGAACGAAACGCCACCTACGGTATCAACAGTTATGTAAAAGGAGCAATCACCTTGCATCAGCTCAGCTATGTAATTGGACAGAAGAACCTTAGGGAAGGAATGCGAGCCTACTTTGAGCAATGGAAATTCAAACATCCCACGCCAAGTGATTTCTTACGTGTGATGGAGATTCAAAGCAACCTAGAGCTAGACTGGTATTTTGAGTATTGGGTGAACAGTACCAAGAATATTGACTATGGAATTGACACGCTCATTGCCAGTGGTAAATCAACCGAGATTGTACTAGAGCGCATTGGGCATATGCCTATGCCATTAGATATCCGGGTAGAACTAAAAGACGGAAAAGTGTATAACTACAACATTCCGCTTACGGTAATGCGTGGCAACAAACCCGCAGAATTTGAAAATACTGAAATAAAACCTGATTGGCCATGGACGCATCCCACCTACTCTTTGATGATTGATGCGAAATTGAATAAAATTGCATCCGTTCAAATAGACCCTTCAGGAAGAATGGCAGATGTACGTTTGAAAAACAACATCTTCCCAGAACCTGTAGAAGAAGAAACTGAAGACTAATTTTGGCAACAGAACACAAAAACGTTATGAGAAACAAGAGAGTAATTGGCATTATAGGAGTTATTGGAGGTGCTGCACTCATCTTTATGTTTGTAGTTCAACCCTTGCTTACCTCCAAGCCAACCAGTGGTTCTATTAAACGTGGAGCAAAAGCAGATAAGCCCACAGAGATTCCATTTACCCATGAAGGAACACTTTGGTTTATTCAGCCAGAAGGCGACACCCTTAATACACTAGATCTAGAGATTGCTGATAATGATTACGAGCGTCAACGCGGATTGATGGATCGCTTTAACATGAACGAAGACCAGTCTATGTTATTCATTTTCAACCAAGAAAGACCCCAGTCTTTCTGGATGAAGAACACACATATATCCTTAGATATTATTTACGTGGACCGCAACTTTGAGATTGTGAGCATACAAAAGAACACTACTCCCTATTCTACTCAATCATTACCTTCTGAAGCGAATGCACAGTACGTAGTTGAAGTTGTTGGCGGTTATTGCGATAAGTATGGTGTTGGCAAAGGCACTCGCATTGCATACGAAAGAAACTAGTTGAGAGGCAGAACCCCTGCCTCAATTTGTCTCACAATGTATTCTATCTCACGGTCATCTCCGTAGGGGTCGTATCGGTTTTTTAGGTTCTGACCAAACATTCGCGCTAGTCCTTGCCAAAAAAAGGCACTTACGTCTCCTCTAAAATCTTGAACCAAACCATAGGATGAATTTCCAGTTTCACGGTCAATTAGCTTAATCAGAATCGCACCCTCTGTTATGGTTAGCTTCTTCAATTCGCCTTCGTATTCTTTTCTCAGCTCCTTTTCTATGCGCTTGTAGAATTTTTTTTGGGCACGTCTACTTTCTACGCCATCTAAATCTGCAGCATACTCTTCTAGTTTCCTTCCTGCAAGCTTTGCATAAGGGTACACCTTAACTACTTTTTTCTGTAGCTTGTAATACTTGCGCTGTGCACGCTTGCTCTTAAACTTTCTGCCAGATACCACATTAGTAGGTGCCAGATTAGCAACCAAAATGGTATCTCCGTTTACCACTTTAGCACGCACAATATTGCCGCTTTCTTGAGCTATAACACTCAACAAAAACTGCGAGAAACAAAGAAAAAAGAAGGTGCGCAAAAGCATGATTCAAAATTAACGAAAACCATGCCAGCAAGTTACTTTGCTACTGAACAGGCAATACACTTACCTTCCATGTGTAATACTCCCAAGACATATTAAGCCATAAAGAGTCATCCTTTTCTATGGGATCTATGGTGAGGGTCTCTGTTAGCGTTTCTGTTCGCTCTGTAATGGCATCAACAGCTAAAATGTCTAATCCATAGTCTGGCTCGCTATACCCCCATCTATCAGCATTGCTATTCAACCTAATTTCAAAAACATCCTCTCTGGGTATGCAGTAGATGCCGTAAACACCAGCTGGAACTGGGCTACCTTGAAATAACACATCTGTAGAGAAAGAAATGGTTGTCATCTCATTTGCACCCATTCGCCAGTAATTACCAAATGGTAATAGCGCATCATCACTTTTCGCGAAAATCACTCTATCTCTAACAGAAGGTGCACCAAATACGAGTTTAACCTCTGTATCTCCAACCTTTTCATACGCCTCAGTCATTGGAGACTTCTTTCGCATTTGTTCCATCATGAAATAACCTGTAACCCCAAGAATTGCGAGTAGAACTCCTAAACCAATTATAATCTTCTTAATCATGTGCTAAAAGTAGGCTAATGATCGTGTTTAGCGATAGTAAACATGCTGAGATTCGTTTAACAATTACTTCTGTAATCCGCTGAGGGCAAATGCACCTTAAAGGCAGATAAAGTGCTACTTTCACCAAATTGATAAGGTATTAACATCAACTAGGTCAGTGGAGAGTAAATATTACCGTGAAGTAAAAGAATATTACAACGAAGATTCGTTGAACTTTGAAGATCGATACTGGGAAAACCCAACATTGCAACGCATAAGGGAAAGTTTTAGAGCAGAAACAGTTCCTTACACCAAGGGTGACATACTTGAAATTGGATATGGGCCAGGCTTAGATATAGGTTACTTTGCCTCTAGTTATCCAGATTCTGAAATATACGGTATTGATATTTCAGACGGAATGTACACCTGGGCTAAAAAGCAAATGGAACAGCAAGGCTTCTCTAATACGCATTTAGCGGTTGGTTCTATTGAAGATGTAGGTGCTGCTTTTTCAGAACAAAAATTTGATTTGATTTACGTTTATTTTGGAGCTCTAAATACTGTTGAAGACATTCATCAGGTGCAACATCACCTAGCCAAACTGTTAAAACGTGGTGGAACCATGGTGCTTACATTTGTAAATAAATGGTATGCATTAGCCATTTTAAAACCACTCCTCAAATTAAAGTTTAAAACAGCCAAATTACGACTTAACAAGGTATGGGGCGGATATTCTCCAAGTAAGTTTCTCGCTAGCAAATGTTATTCATACAGCGAAATCAAACACGCTTTTGACCAATTTAACATGGTCTACAAGCGCGGCTACAGCATACTCTATCCTGCTTGGTATGAAAACCATATAACTCAAAGGTTCCCTAGGCTTACAAACTTGCTCTGGAATGTGGATCGTGCATTACAAAAGTCTCCTCTTTGGAATTTGGGAGAGTACTCACTTTATGTCTTTAAGCAAAAAGACTAGCGCATCTGTTAAACGACTTCGTATATCTTGGGTACTAAGAACAGAATCCAAATCGGTATAATTAGATACAAGTTGAATGTTGCTCTGGAATGCTTCTACAATAGCGTTCTCAAATGGCCCTTCTAAGGTTAAGTGCTTAGTTGGCTTTTTTGAAGCTTTAGATACTAGCTCTGCGAATTCTTGCTGGCTAAGCGTTTGATTGTATGCAAGATTACGAATTGGGTATGTTGGCAAACTGATGAGCTTCACCAAGCAAACACCTAAATCTTCACGAGTGATGAAAGACATAACATTCTCTCCTCTTCCATAGATGGGCACATAGTTTCGCACGTTAATTACCGACTTAAAAAATGCCTGAAACCATGAACCATTACCTAGAACCCAAGGGACTCGAACAAAAGTGCATTTGAGGTATGTATAAGACTTACCAAATGGTTTTTCTGCCTTGGAATACTCTCTGGCAAAACTTATAGGACTAATTCTGGAGTCTTCAGTAACTGGCGTATTTGAATTACCATAAAGCAGACTACCTGACAGGTAAAACAACCTAACTTCTTTTTCCTTACTGTCTAGGAATTTACAAATCCTTTTATTGGCTCTATATCCCTGAAAGGCAGCTATCCAACGACCTATTGATTTAC
>CBFIHE010000044.1:3070-13993 GCA_965662345.1 Salibacteraceae bacterium | reverse complement strand
GTTTTCCTAAACCCTACAAACGGAGACGTGAATGTAAGTTTAATAGATAATGACTTTGCGGGACTTACCCTGCAACTTCTGGATGCAACAGGCAGAACAGTTTATCAAACCACAGCAAACACCCGCTTGGTTACCATTCCCAGTGACTCTTTCAATAATCCGGGATTCTATGTACTTAACTGCACAAATGCGCAAGGCGATGTAGTTTCAACCACAAAACTGATACGTACACAATAAGCAGGGTTACAACCAAACGCTTAGGTCCACCGGCAAGAAACAAGTTCTTGTCGGTGGATTTTTGTTTTACGCTAAATCCACTCGCTCATCATTATAACCCCCACCATATACCTGTTTTTCATTCTCGTGTAGAACATCCTCAAAATCAACTAATTCGATATTTATTTAATGTTTTTCATTAATTTTTAATTGCTTTTCATAAATATACGGTATTACTTTGCTTCATCAAATTAAATACCAGAAGATGAAAACCAGAAAATTCTTCAGTTTGAATAACATACTACCGCTTCTTGTAGCTGTAGGCCTTTTGATTACCATTCCTTGGAGCGTGGAATCTATTGCCGACTCAGGAAACCCATTAGCGTATGCGCCAGTAGCAATCATCCTATTCTTTTTTATTTTCAACATGGCCGTTAGACGGAAATTGAGTTATAAAGAGTATTTCACGAGTCCGTCTAACATCCTTACTTCTAAATCCAGAGTGGACCGCACATATGACATTCCCGTAGACTTAATGTACGAGAAGCTTAAAGAAGTGATAGACGATTCCAGCTTCAACCTGACAGACTTCAACGCCCAAAAACATGAGATTCTCGCTACTTCGAAAATTTCGTTTTGGTCTTGGGGCGAAAACCTCTACCTCTCTATGGTTCCCGATGGCCAACAAACCAAAGTCACCTTCATTTCCGCCACCTTTTTTCAGGTTTACGCATGGGGCAAAAACGACAGAAACTTGGATAGCGTGGTAGAAGAAATAGAAGATTCATTGACCATATAACCAAGTACCTTATGCCAATTATCGTAAACCTAGACGTAGAGCTTGCCAAAAAAAAGATGAAGCTGAAAGACCTCTCTGAACAAGTGGGTGTTTCTACAGTAAACCTTTCTATTCTTAAACAGGGTAAGGTGAAAGCCATTCGTTTCTCCACATTGGAAGCCATTTGTAAAGTACTAGAATGCCAACCAGGTGATCTATTAGAATACAGGCCAGATTAACAATTTATCAATCAATTAATTACACGTATCATGAAAAATCAAGTTCAAGCAATGCTTGCAGTTGCAGTCATCTTTTTGTCAATTGCATCGGGCTATGCCCAAGAGGCAGCAACCAAAGACCCTATTCTGAAGTATTCACGATTATATGAAGTAAATTTTACCACAAGTATGGTTAGAGTGAATACCAAACACACGGTTTTTAATACAGATAACGGAACCTTTTCATTTGTGAAAAACAACTACTTACCTGCATTTGAAGGTGGTTTTAATCACAGCTGGCTTTTTACGGATAGCCAAGAAGATATCTGGTCTTTAAAAACGGGCATCCAGCTCATGAATAGAAATGCAAACCTTACCGATAGTTTGGGTACTGGTTTACGTTTGAGTACAGGCTACATTCAAATACCTGTTCTTTTCGGAATGCGAATGCCACTGCAACATCACCGTGTGAGAGACGGATATTTCAGAGCCATTGAGCTACATGTGGGTCCGTATGTATCTACTCCGTTCTTTCAGAAGCTAGATGATGAAAACAATATTGACCAAGAAGGTGACCTTACCGCTTTCAATTACTTACGTTTTGGATTCGTAAGTGAGATTACCTTCACTTCACTCAATGAGCGTGGTAACGGTCATAAGTTTGGTATTCGCTCTTCAGTAGACTTCTCAGAAATGGCGGTTTTTAAAGACACGGAAACACAGTTATATCCATACTATTACTCCATTGGAATTTTCTACAACTTCACTAATTTGTATAGGTAGGGATCTATTTAAAGTATCAACTGTAACGGTGAAACTTGAGGAAATATCTATGTTTCATCGTTTCTTTTCTTTGTCTCTATGAAAGTGCACCTCACCACACAGCGATTTATTTTGCGTGATTTAGAACATTCTGATGCTGAAGGCTTGTTCAAACTAGATTCTGACCCAAGAGTGCACGAATTCTTGGGAAAGAATCCACTCACCAAACTTGAACAGGCAAAAGAGGTAATTGAGATGGTTCGCTCACAATACGCTATGAATAGCATTGGCCGATGGGCGGTTGATGACCGCATAACGGGCCAATTTTTAGGATGGTGCGGACTTAAATATGAAGAAAACGTTCGTGATTTCTCATACATTGACATTGGCTACCGTTTCAAACCTGAATTTTGGGGAAAGGGTATAGCTACAGAAACGGCTGAAGCCACTCTGCGTTATGGTTTTGAGCAGTTAAATCTAGAGCGAATTTGCGGTGCTGCCGATGCTAACCATGAGGCTTCACTTTCTGTGCTAAAAAAAATTGGATTGCTTTACCTAGAGCCTTTCACATTTGATGGTTTACCGTGTAGCTTCTATGGGCTTGAGTATGAAGAGTGGTTGAACCAAAATTAACCCTTCAACTTCTTAATTCTTTCTCCCATTCGCTTACTTCTACCGTAACTAATGTGTTCTTGGGTAACATCATCTTTGGTCTGGGCATAGTCTTGCTTCTGCAATCGCTTAAACTTATTGGTTTCTTCAGCATAACGCGGGTCGGGCACATAGGGTTCTTTACGCATGCGCTCTATTTCCACGCTATACACGCCAAACTCTTCTGCCACCGTTCCGGTAAGTGTGTACACCCCTTTTCCTTGAAAAGGGTACGCTTTGGCCACGGGCGGAAAGTGCACGGTATCTAACCACTCCCCGTTTCGGTCTAAAAACGTTCCAAAATGCATGGTTTTTCCGTTACTTGTTCCCGTGTTCTTAACGGTAATCAAATATCCCTGCAACGTTATGGTCTTGCCTTTGTAGCGAGGTAAGTCTGCGGCTCGTAACGGGTAAGGCGTTTGGTCCTGCAACAACTCCCACGGTCCGCTTACGGTAAAACCCAACAGCTCTAATTGGTCAAAAAGCTCCTCTTGTTTCGTAACCGTTAAATCAGGCAAGACAAACGAACGCTGCTCTGGTCTAAACAACGCAGCTTGAGGTTGGGTACGCTTTGAAGGATTCAGAATGCCGTGTGCTTTCCACATGAGCCTGCGCTTTGATTCTCCCGTAAACCGAAAGGCATTTACCCGAATCAAGCACTCCAACTCATCTATACTCACGGAAACGCGGTCTACAAAATCTTCTAGCGACTCAAAAGCTCCGTTTGCCTCACGTTCTGCCACCAGTATATCGCTAAGCGCATCTGGCATGCCGTGTACAAAGGCAAAGCCGATGTAGATTTTGGTGCTGTGCAGCGTACATTCGGAAGTACCGCGGTTCACACAGGGCAAGTGTATAGATGCTCCGTTCATGCGTGCCTCGTGCAGGTACAATTCCGTGCGGTAGAACCCGCCTCCGTTATTTATCGTAGCCACCATGTACTCTATGGGGAAGTATGCCTTTAGAAACAAGCTTTGGTAGCTCTCTACGGCATAACTAGCAGAGTGACCTTTGGCAAAGGCATAGCCAGCAAAACTCTCTATTTGACGCCATATTTCAGCTACTTCTTCAGGCGGGTGGCCCTCTGCCCTACAATTGTCAAAAAAAGTTTGCTTCACCTGCTGGAACTCTTCTCGCGAGCGGTACTTTCCGCTCATTCCCCTACGTAAAACATCGGCTTCACCCAAGGTGAGTTTAGCGTACATGTGAGCTACTTTAATCACATCTTCTTGGTACACCATTACGCCAAAAGTATCTGGCATGATTTCTAGCATCCGCGGATGCGCATTCTTACGCTCCTCAGGATCTCTAAATCGCTTGATGTACTCACGCATCATTCCGCTTTTAGATACTCCAGGCCTAATGATTGAACTCGCAGCTACCAAGCCTGCATAATCTGCTACACGCAGTTTAGAGAGTAGCATTCGCATGGCAGGAGATTCCACGTAGAAACATCCTATGGCTTTACCCGCTTTTAAAAGTTCACGTACGCGTCTGTCTCCCTTAAAGCGCTTTATATCGTGAATATCTATGGCGCTTTCCAGTGGTCGGTTTTGGCGTACTACAGACAAGGTATCTTTGATTTTACCCAGTCCGCGCTGCCCCAAAATATCGAACTTATACAAGCCTGCATCTTCTGCCGTAACCATATCAAAGTGCGTGGTAGCAAAACCCTTGGGCGGCAAATCTGTAGCTGTAAAATAGTGAACAGGCTTGTGCGAAATGATAATGCCCCCCGCGTGAATACTCAAGTAATTGGGAAAGTTTTGAATGTAACTTCCATAAAGCAACACCAAACGATGAAGCTGATCTGTTTTAGACCCTGGCATCTTACCAGACGCCAGCAAGTCTATTTCATGCTTGGGTAACCCAAATACCTTACCCAATTCACGCACTACCGCTCTGTACTGAAAGGTAACATACGCTCCCAATAGCGCAGTGTGCTCCTTACCATGTGTATCAAACAAATAACGAGTAATATCTTGCCTGTCTCTCCATGAGAAGTCTACATCAAAATCTGGCGGATTCTTGCGAAACAAGTTAATAAAACGTTCAAAGTAAAGGTCTAGCTCAATAGGGTCAACATCCGTAATGCGAAGCAGATACGCGACCATACTATTTGCTCCACTCCCCCTACCCACGTAGAAGTAATTTTTGTGCCGCGCATAGCGAAGCAAGTCCCACGCAATGAGAAAATAAGCCAAGAAACCTTTCTCTGTAATTACGGTTAACTCACGCTCCAAACGTTCGCGAATAAGGGCATTGGCACTAGGGTAACGGTACTTCAATCCTTCTTCGCACAGTTCGCGAATAAGCGCTTGGTCTTGCGCATCGCTTCCTGTAAAGGTACGCTTATTTTGAGCTGGAGCATCATCTCCAAAATCAAATGAAACCCTGCAATTATTCAACAATCGCTCTGCGTTATCTAGCAAAACAGGAAATGAGGCATACCACTGCTTCAATTGGTCTTTGTGAACAAATAAATCGACAGCGCTGCCCTCTTCTACCTTTGGCAGCTTACTCAGTAAAGTGTTGTTGGCTATGGCACGCAGGAGCCTGTGCGCATTAAAATCACGCTTGTTTCTAAAGGTAAATGTTTGCAAGGCCACTAGCTTCTCTTGCTTATACCTAAGTGGCGAGAACGGCAGCTTATTAAGGTGAGTTGGCCGCACGCCCAAAAACTCATGAGGCAGTAACGTACTGGGGTTTACTCCGGTTTCTAAGGGATAAATCACATACACATCCTCCGCCCAAAACTCTGGGGCTCGTTGTGGAATAGGCTGCTTTTTTGCCATAAGATCAGATAGCCACGCATTCAAATGCTGCCATCCCGTATTGTTTCTTGCCAAGGCCACAAAGCGCTGCTTTACACCTTCTCTCACATCTATACCCAATACAGATCTGATGTTTCGCTTCTGCGCCATACGCACAAAATCTAGCGAAGCCGATGTGGAATTGATATCAGTAAGCACCACGGTTTCATAGCCGTATGCCTGCAGCACATCCAATACCACAGAAGGCTCCACGGTTCCGTATTTATAGCTGAAATAAGAATGCGTATTGAGCATTATGACAAATTATTTATCAAAATGTAGACGTATAATTTATCCATTTAACTCTACCTGTTACATAATGTTGATAACTATCTCTCCAGAAATCTCAGTGAACAGTGCGCCTCAACAATACGTTAATAGCCTGTAAGGTTGTACATTCACAATCCAAATGAACGAGGCAAACTTTGTCATAGAAACATTGCAACTCACCCCAGACAAAGAGGGTGAGAATACCGCAACGCTATTAGCTTACGCTCCAGCTGTGAGTCATACTAAGGCTGTTTTGTACATACATGGTTTTATAGATTATTTCTTCCATGAGCACGTTGCCGAATTCTTTCACCAGCAGGACTATGCCTTTTACGCCATTGATTTACGTAGGTACGGAAGAAGTATTTTACCACATCAACGCCCCAATCACTCACACAACATTACCGAATATTATGAAGAGCTTTCCATTGCTGTAGAACGCATTAAAGAAAAACACAGTTACTTGGTGCTATTTGGTCACTCCACGGGCGGACTCACCGCACCATTATTTGTGGCAGAGGCCGATGCCGGAAAGCACGTAGATGCGCTGTTATTAAATAGTCCGTTTTTCGATTTAAACTACCCGAGCTTTCTCAAAAAGACTGTACTCCCTCTATTGCTCAAGTTGGGCAAGTCAAAACCGTACACCAATATCTATGCAAAGATTAGCAGCTTATACGGTATGAGTCTTCACAAAGACTTTAAAGGTGAATGGGATTTTGATCTAAGCTACAAGCCTATAAAGGGATTTAGCATTACAGCGGGCTGGGTAGTAGCTATACACGAGGCACAGCAGCGCCTACAAAGTGGATTAAACCTGCATATACCCACATTGGTTATTCACAGCGCTAAAAGTATTAACCGCATGTTCAGGTATTGCCCACAAATGGCAGAAGCAGATGCCGTATTGAATGTACAGGCCATGCGTAAATATGCTTCATGCGTTACAGACCAATTAACACGGGTTGAAATCAACGGTGCACTTCACGATGTTTACCTGAGTAAAGAAGAAGTGCGTAACAAAGCTTTTACAGAAACTGCCAATTGGCTGCAACCGCTTGATTCTTAAGCCTATATTTGCACCATGTACGTACATTATTCCCTATTTTTCTCAATCATGTCTTTGTTTGGATCAGGTGTTATTCTGGTTGGACTCATAAGACGCTTTTTAGGTTCTATGCTCTCTGTTAAACTCTTTGCATATAAGAGCAGACAATGCTCTGAAAGCTACGCCAAATGGCGAGAAGCACAACGTTACAATGGCAAGATGATGGCCTGGAGCGGAGTTTGGATGGCTTTTGTAGGTTTTGTATTTCTACCAGTTGATTTTACAACTAGATATTCTTTGGTATTGGCTGGAATTGTAATTGCAGCAAGTATATTCACCTTCAGATTCTACACAGAAAAACATCTAAGGAAGAGACTACAGTCCTCATGATGTATAGGGTTAGGGTGCTTCTACTCTTTCTGTTTTTTTCTTCTTGCGATAAAAACGATGATTCTCTCATTACCCCTTCTCCTGCATTTAACCTCAATCAGTTTGTAATTAAAGGAGCAGATATTTCATCCTACCCAGAGATTTACGGTGATGGGGGTGAATTCTTAAACGCAAACGGTAAAGAGCAAGCGTTGTTAGACATTCTAAAGCGTACTGGAGTAAATACCATTCGATTACGGCTTTGGGTAACCCCTGCAAATAACCACTCCAGCATGAAAGAGGTAGCAATGTTAAGTGAGTTAGCCAAAGCCAATGGTTTCAAAACACTTATTTCTATTCACTATTCAGATACCTGGGCAGACCCAGGCCAACAAGAAACCCCAAAACGTTGGGCTGGATTGACTTTTCAGCAACTCCAAGACTCAGCAGAAGCATACACTTACAAGGTTACAACTAGACTCATGCCAGATTTCATTCAACTAGGCAATGAAATCAATAACGGCTTTTTGCACCCATATGGTAAATTGAAATCAAATAGTGAATCTTTCATTTCGCTTCTGAAAAAATGTTCTAAAGGAGCTAGGCGGGCTAATCCAGAAACACAGCTGGTGATTCACTATGCTGGATATCGCGGGGCAGATTGGTTCTTTAATGAAATTGATACGGTAGATTATGACCTAATCGGACTTTCATTCTACCCACGTTGGCATGGGAAAAGCATGGACTCACTTTTCAATGCTATGGATGCGTTGGAGAATACATTTAAAAAGAAATGTTTTATAGCTGAAACTGCCTATCCGTTCACCTTAGACTATAATGACTATACACATAATGCCATTGGTTTAGAAAGTCAACTCATTTTACCCGCCTATCCGGCAACAATTCAAGGTCAAGCAAGTTTCATTGCCAACTTAAAAGCGCAGAGCGATTCAAAAAAGCATTTTGGCATCTGCTACTGGGGCACTGAGCTGATTGCATGGAAAGGACCAGCCTCACAAGACGCCTCCTCATGGGAGAATCAAGCACTATTTGACTTTCAAGGAAAGCCTACTCCCGCTCTTTTTGAATTGGGTAAGTAATCTGTAGCTCCGTGCTCAAAACCTTTGAATTTAAAGCAAACAATAGCCTAAACTGCATGTAAAGCGAGAACAGAAATATTAATTAAGGCTCCCTGTAGGCAATGGCATTGATATGCATGCCAGCTCCTACAGATGCGAATAAAAACACATCTCCAGAGTTTACGGTGTGGTTTTCTATCTTTCCTTTTCGGGTTCTATCAAATAACGTAGGAACCGTGGCCACAGAACTATTACCTAAATCATGAATACTCATAGGCATGATGTGCTCTGGTAAATTGCGCTCTTTATACAAGCGGAAAAACCTATGGATAATGCCTTCATCCATTTTCTCATTGGCTTGATGAAGAAAAACCTTTTTCAATTCACTTAACGGCAATCCTGCTTCATCAAACGTTTCTTTCATGGCCATTGGCACATGTTTCATGGCAAACTCGTAAATTTTTCTGCCGTGCATTTTGATGTAACGTACGTCAGGGTCGCTATCGGGCGCATTTCCGGGACCCATGTATAGATAATAGGCTTCGTCAAGGGTATGGCTCATACTATCAAAAGAAAGGATTCCAATCTCTTTGTCTGATTCAACCGCTTCCAAGATGCCTGCCCCTGCTCCGTCTGAAAAAATCATACTATCTCGATCTGAGTGGTCGAGCACGCGAGAAAGGGTTTCTGCCCCAATCACCAAAATTCTTTTGGCCATGCCGGCCTGAATGAATTTATGGCCCTGAATCACACCTTGAATCCAACCGGGACAACCAAATAAAATATCGTAAGCCACGCATTTTGGGTTTCTTATTCCCAAATTGTGCTTCACACGTGCTGCCAATGCAGGAAGAATATCGGTTTGAACCGTGTCTTTGAGTACATCGCCAAAGTTGTGTGCCACTATGATTTCATCCAACGTTTCCGGGTCAATACCCGCATCGGCAATGGCCTCTTGTGCAGCTATGGTAGCTATGGAAGATGCACTCTTGTACCCGTCTGTATACCTTCTTTCGCGTATTCCCGTAATAGCCTCAAACTTTTCCGTAATGGTTTCACCGTCACCCGGAATGGGTTCTCCTTTTAAATCGTAAAACCTTTGGTTGTGGAACTTACTATTTGAAACGGCATTCTTTGGAAGGTAACATCCCGTACCCGTAATGACTGTACGTATCATAATCTGTTTTCTAATGAGGTAAAAGTAAAAAAGCCTTTCCAAGTAAGTGTCATCTAAACACTTCTTCAATCAACAATCTTTTTTTATAACCCTTACTTTTAACGCATGAAAGCACTTTACAGCACGGTAATCGTTCTATTCTTTTTTCTTGCATCCGCATATGCGCAAGAAAACTCTAGGGAATTTGAATTGCCGCAAGGCGATACCACATACATTATGAAACAGTATTTCATGGTATTCCTGCATTCCGGTTCTGAAAGGTCTCAAGACTCTGCTACCGCCATACGCATTCAAAACGCACATTTGAATCATTTAGACAGCTTGGGCCAGGCAGGTTTCATAACCATGGTTGGGCCGTTTGGCGATACGCTATCGCCAAGGGGTATTGCCATTTACGATACAGAAACGGCAGATGAAGCCAAAAAGATGGCAGAGGCAGACCCAGCTGTACGGGCAAACCGACTGCGAGTTGAAGTACGACCATGGTGGTGTGCTAAAGGCAGTATTCTTAAATAAATCTGATATGAGACCATGAAAACAACCCTTTCAGACTCTCGCTTTTCTTTGTTGCCAGGCCCTATATTCTTTGCCATAGCTTTAATACTCGTACTGGTATACCCAGAGGCAGATGCTAACCAAGTTTATGTGCTTGGCATTATGGCTTGGATGCTTATTTGGTGGATCATGCAACCCGTTCCCAATGGTGTTACCTCACTCCTACCCATGCTCTTATTTCCTCTTACAGGGGTACTAGACCTTAAAGCCACCACAGGGAATTATGCAAGCCCAATCATCTATCTATTCTTTGGAGGCTTTGTTCTAGGCATCGCATTAGAGAAGCACAATCTGCACAAGCGCATAGCCATGAACATTCTAAAGAAAGCCGGTAGCAACCCTCGCAATGTAGTCTTAGGCAGTATGATCGCAACAGCTTTTCTGAGTATGTGGATTAGCAATACTGCTACTACAGTTATGATGCTTCCAATAGGAATGAGCATCATTGCTTTATTTGAGAACAACAGCACAAACCAATTGCATACGCGAAATTTTGGCATTTCACTTTTATTGGGAATTGCCTATGCCGCTAACCTAGGCGGAATGGCCACACTAATAGGCACGCCTCCCAACTTGGTGTTGGCTGGTTTTGTAGAAAGTTCGAATATGCCAGGTTTAGAATTTGCAAAATGGATGTTATTTGCCCTTCCTATTACCATCCTGTTATTCGGATTGGTGTATGTGCTGAATACGCGAATGTTATTCCCACTGGCAAAAGCCGATGTGACTGGCGTAAACGCTTTAATTACAGCTGAACTCAAGAAATTAGGCACAATTTCTGGCTCAGAGAAGCGGGTACTAATGGTGCTAGTTGCAGCTGCATCTGCCTGGGTTTTTAGGGTCTACCTTAACCAATTACCTGGTTTAGCGACCGTATCTGATGCTTGGATAGCCATTGCTGCAGCCGTTTCATTATTCGTAATTAGAGCTAGAAATGAAAACGAAGCGCTCTTGAATTGGCAAGACATGAAGAAAATGCCTTGGGGC
>CBFIHE010000044.1:635-2971 GCA_965662345.1 Salibacteraceae bacterium | reverse complement strand
TCATTATTCGTAATTAGAGCTAGAAATGAAAACGAAGCGCTCTTGAATTGGCAAGACATGAAGAAAATGCCTTGGGGCATCTTGTTGCTATTTGGGGGAGGTATCTCATTGGCTAAGGGTATGGAAGCGGCCCATCTGGTGGAGACTATTGGCACTTGGATTTCCTCTATTGAATACCCACATCTACTTCTACTTATTCTTACGGTTACGCTTTTTGCTGTGTTCTTAACAGAGGTCATGAGTAACGTTGCTTTGGTTTCTGTTTTTGTACCTGTAGCTTTTGCCGTAGCCGCAGGGTTAAATACCGAAGCATTGATGCTAGCAATACCCTTAACTTTAGGAGCAAGTTGTGCTTTTATGTTCCCCATCTCAACCCCTCCAAATGCTATTGTTTTTGGTAGCAGAATTATCCCAATGGAAACAATGGCCAGGGCGGGAATTGTGCTAAATATTCTTTGCGTACTGGCAATTGCAGTTTACGGTTACTATGCCATACCCATGATCTTTGGCTCTTAGATGAATAACACCAAGCTTACAGCCATAACTGCCATACCAGATACTAACCCGTAAACCGTTACGTGATGCGAGCCGTATTCTTCTGCAGCAGGCAGCAATTGATCTAAGGCTATAAATACCATGATTCCCGCAATGGCCGCGTACACAATGCCAATTAAGGCTTCTGAGAAGAACTGCAAGAATAGAAAGTACCCTACAATGGCACCAACGGGCTCTGCTAGACCAGATAAGAAACTGTACCAAAAGGCTCGTTTTCTATTTCCCGTGGCGTAATAAATAGGTACGCTAACCGCTAACCCTTCAGGGATATTGTGAATGGCAATGGCAATGGCAATGGGTATTCCCAAAGACAAATCTTGAAGTGCTCCCGCAAAAGTAGCCATCCCCTCAGGAAAATTGTGAATGGCAATTGCCATGGCCGTGAAAAGACCTGTGCGAAGGAGTTTTTTATGTTTTTTGGTTTGAAGGATTTTGGTTTCCTCAATACTCAAGTCATCGGTATGATCGAATTCGTGTGGATTCTCGTATTCGGGTACTAAACGGTCAATTAGTCCTATGAGTAAGATACCACCAAAAAATGCGAGAATGGTAACCCAGCTACCAGTTCTGTCTCCAAACGCATGGCTAAGCGACTCAAATGCTTCTCCCAATAGCTCGGTGAAGCTGATGTAAATCATAACGCCTGCGCTAAAACCCATAGCAGCAGACAACATCTTAAAATCTGCTTTTTTCGTAAAAAGGCCAATCGCACTTCCTATGCCAGTTGAAAGCCCTGCAAAAAGGGTAAGTGCAAATGCAATAACTACTTGCTCTGTTTCCACAGCTGCAAAGTTAATTTTTTAGACCTGTCTAATTCTATTTTTACCCAAGAATAATAAAAGTGTGTTCTGCTTCTGCACATTAGGTAAAACGTGTGCTACCTCCTATTCCTTCTATCATTGATAAACAAATATTCTTTTAAGCTCGGCATCTTTCTTGCAAAAAATTAGGAGCACCTTTGGGTAGCCTAACAATTCGTTTATTTGTGACTATGAAATTACTCTCAGCCATTATTATTTTTCTGTTCCAAGGATTGCTGCTTCAAGCGCAAAGCACCACCCTAACTGTAAATTTCAACTTGAAAGAAGCCTACGGAAGTATCTACATACGGCTTATCGATATAAACGGTGAAGAGATAGATACACACTTACTGCCCGTTTCAACCACTATGGAGAGTTATACATTCAAAGAGGTACAGATTGGGAAATCATATGCCATTGATGCCTTTCATGATCTCAATAAAAACGGAAAGCTTGATACTAATTGGCCAGGAATACCTAAAGAGCCTTATGGATTTAGTAATAATGCGCGTGGCAGTATCATGGGAGCTCCAGATTTTGAAGACAAGAAAGTACTGATTACGAAGCCTACTACACTTACGATTATCGTTGAATAGCGATTTTCGTAGACAGGGTCCCTACTCTAACCACATACATTCCTGGAGACAGACTAGAAATATCTATTTCATTATCAGTAGATTTCATTTGTAACTTTCCAGTAGGGTCAAAAACTTGAACCAACTCTCCTACTGACTTTTCGCGTATGCGAATGGTATGCTTTGCCGGGTTGGGATAGGCAACAATGGAGCTCTGGGCTACAGCCTGTTCTCGTATACCTGTAAAATTCCAATCTGCAATTGGAAAGTGAGGTATTCCATATCCAAAGTCACTGTTTGGGTTATTGAACAAATGCGCACTCTCTTCTATGGCTTGCTTAATTTCTATTGCTGTACGAGTGTTATTCGCTTGCCATAAACAGGCAGCAGCACCTGCCATGATTGG
>CBFIHE010000044.1:0-625 GCA_965662345.1 Salibacteraceae bacterium | reverse complement strand
ATGGCTTGCTTAATTTCTATTGCTGTACGAGTGTTATTCGCTTGCCATAAACAGGCAGCAGCACCTGCCATGATTGGTCCAGAGAATGAAGTACCGTTTACATATTCAATGGGTTGAAAATAACCAGGAGTAGCAGCAAATACTCCGTTTGCCATCACATTTGGTTTAATGGTTCCAGCTGCGTTTGGTCCGCGAGAACTAAAACTAGCCAAATTACCTCCTACATCAACCGCTCCAACAGACAACACCAAATCGCCATCGGCTGGTGCGCCAATGTAGCGCCATTCTGAATCTCCATAGTTACCAGCAGAATTAACAACCAATATTCCTTTGGTAGCCGCTGTGTTGGCAGCACGTGTAATTACGGATGAATTACCATCTAAATCTGAATATACATGGTTGTGCCTAGGATCATCAAACGTAGTGTACCCCAGAGAGGTGTTAAGTACATATGCGCCAGCACTATCTGCGAACTCTGCAGCAGCTGCCCAGTGGTATTCTTCCAGCACATATTCGCTAAATACATTTTCTGTTCTAAGCAATAAGTAATCCGCATCAGGAGCTGTGCCTATTACCACACCTGTATCTCTAGGCGACATACAGCCCATCACGTAGGTACCATGTG
>CBFIHE010000043.1:0-14884 GCA_965662345.1 Salibacteraceae bacterium | reverse complement strand
CTGGTATTCACGCCAATTTCAGGCTGAATGTAAATGGTGAACCGCTCATTCTTTCTGATGACAACGAGACAATTGTTGATTCTCTTACCTATCCTGAGCTAGCAGAGAACGTTTCGTGGGCCAGATATCCCGATTCAGGTCCGTTTTAATATATGTACCCCACAATAGGAAGTCCAAATATTTTCATGTCGGTTTCAGAACAGAGAGGCAACCAAAACATACTGGTGTACCCTAATCCTGCACGTTCTGGAAGTGTAGTTCGATTCAATACACCGCTGGCTGAACAAGCCCGGCTTTATGATGCCTTTGGTAAAATTATTTGTCTAATACCACAAAATACTGAAGAAATACGAGAAGGTAACCTTTCGCCTGGCCTCTATGTAATGGTACTTTGCCAACAACGGATTAAACTAATCGTGCAATGAGAATTCTCGTGAAATCCCAAATTCTTTTCTTGTTCATGCTGTTCTTTATTGGTTGTGAAAAGCCAGAAGATGAAGGCGGACGAGCTCAGGTAAAAGGTAAAGTTATTGCTCAGCTCAGAGAGCCTGTAACAAATACTGTTATTGCAGAATACCCTTTTAGAGATGAGCGAGTTTATATCGTTTACGGTAACGAAGCGACTCCTATTGCTGATGATGATACTAGAACCACGTTTAATGGTTGGTATCAATTCAAAAATTTGAACCCTGGTGATTATACAATCTATGCTTATTCAGAATGTTTAGGTTGCCCTGAAAAGATAGAGCCTGTTACTAAGAGCATCAATATCGGCAAGAGCGATGATGATATTACGGTAGAAACCATTTACGTTACCGTATACTAATGCCATTTGAATCGGAAATAGCATGAAATCATGCACGCTTCAAGATCTTGAAGAAATGAGGCTTCTCAAGCGCTTTGAGTACAAGTACTTAATTAGTGTAGAGGTTGCAGAGCAATTGCTTGAGAACATATCAAATGAGGACATTATTCGTGTGTGGGATGTGAATAATCAACGAATTGTTCATTACTCAAGTGATTATTATGATACTCCAGACTACACCTTCTTTAGAGAGCACCACTCTAAGCAACTAAACAGGTATAAGGTAAGAACCAGACACTACAGCACAGGCGATGTGGTATGGCAAGAAGAAAAGTGGCGTACCAATCGGAATTAAGTTGTTAAAATAAGCGTCCCAATTAACAAATGAGATGCCCTCGACTGAGGAGCGCTATAGGTGCAAAGCTCAAGGCCAGAGCTTTATAGTGATTTAGAAAAGTCTTTAACAGTAGATTACGATAGAATTACAGTCGTAGATCGTGATCTGAAGGAGAAAATGACGCTTGACTTCAATCTTGTTCAGCAAACAACTGAGAAAAGTATTGAGTACAACAATCTGGTAATTGTTGAAGTAAAGCAGCCATCAAAATCTTTCAGACAAACTTTTAATAAAGCACTTAAAGGTATAGGCGCCAGAACCACTGGAATGTCTAAATACTGTATTGGACTTTCTTATTTGCAAAATCAAATGAAGTCAAACCTATTTAAGCCACAACTTCTTTTTTTAAAAAAGCATTTTAACCCAAGAATAACAGCAGTCTAAAAACTACAGAGCATGGAAATTTTTGATCAACCCTGATATACACCTGATATCTGGCAAACATTATTCAAGCTAGCAATCAATATGATTTCTTTGTTTGTCATTATCTTCAAGTTTTATAAACCCACTAAAAAAGGTAGCGAGTTCATTTTCACCTTTATGGTTTTCTCACCGCTCATCTTTTTCATCTGTCACTTCTTTGGTCAACCCGAACTTTCACTAGGTTTTGCATTTGGATTATTTGCTGTGTTCAGCATATTACGATATCGAACAACTACTATACCTGTAAAAGAGATGACCTACATGTTTGTCATCATTGGTTTAGCGGTGATCAATGCCATTGGTTCTCAAGCGGTATCTGTGGCTGAGTTGTTATTTGTTAATATCTTTTTGATTAGCGTAATAGCAATCATGGAGAAAGGCTTTGATGCTGGTGTTACTTCTCAAGTGGTGCACTATGAAAAAATCGAAAATCTATCAACTGAAAGAGAAGCCGATTTATTGGCTGGCCTCAGTATGAGAATTGGTAAAACTCTCTTGTGATACGATATTGTGGAGAGTGATTTTTTACGTGAAAGCGTAACTATAAAGATCTGCTATAAACCAGGGAATTGAGAGTTCTAGCCTCCATATTTGTTTTTTTTCATTCTCTCAAGTGATAGCCCAAAAGCCGCAAGACGCAGCACTTTGGATGGGTATTGATGAAGAAGTTGATGTTTCTGAAAAATGGGAGATTCAAGCTTCGCAACAAGTACGCCTTTTCAAAAACATGAGAGCCTATGACAATTCGTTTGTAGAGTTAGGAGCGAAATACAAGGCTAATAAGTGGTATTCTGTAGCACCTGTTGTTAGACTTAGTAATGCTACTATGGCGAATGGCATACGATTCCAAGTAGATCAGACACTCACACAAGACTTACCAAATAAATTTTGGATTAAGCACCGTGTTAGAATTCAATATTCAGACATACTCCCCTACTCCTTGGATTTTTACCGTCTCAGATACAGGCTTAAAGCAGAAAAACGAATAGCAAACGATTTGGTCTTATTTGTAGAGCCAGAAATCTTTTACTTTCTAAAACAAGGATTTAACAGGTTTGATCAATACAGATTAGAAGGAGGCCTTGTTATAGAAATGCTTCATAAAGACGCCCTGGAATGGCAACTGTTTTACATCTACGAAGAGCAAATAAATAGAGAGAATCCAGGAATTACACACATATGGGGTATTGAGGCATCTTTAAAACTAAACAAGCTCTATAGGTTAGTTACAACAGGCTCTGCCAAGAAGAATAAAGATGAATCAACAGAACAACGTTCAGAACATACTTGTTTAGGGCTTATTTCTGCATTTGATAACTCCTGTTAAAAACTATATTTGCACCTCAAATTTTGCATGAAATGGCTGAAAAGCAACACGAAGAAGACATTAACTTGGAAGAAGTTTACGGAAAAAGCGAAAAGTTTATCCAAAATAACTCAAAGCCTTTATCCATAGGAGTTGGAGTACTATTTGCTTTTGTAGCAATTGTTTTCTATTACTTTAACATGTACCTGCCGCCTTTAGAAGAAGAGGCTCAATCTAGTATGTACACAGCACAGCGCTATTTCAAAGCTGATTCGTTTCAATTAGCTATGTATGGTGATGCCCAAGGTAATTATGGGTTTGAAGAAATCGTACAAGAGTACGGCTCTACAAACGCTGGTAATGCTGCTAAATATTATATGGGTGTTAGTTTGCTTCGAACAGGAGCTTATGAAGATGCTATTGCATATTTAAAGGCATATGATGCTGAAGACGCAATGACTAGTGCTATTGCTTTGGGTGCTACTGGAGATGCCTTGGCAGAGCTTGGTGATTTTGAAGCAGCTCTTGACTATTACACCAAAGCTTCAAAAGCAAATGACAATAAGTTTACTGCACCAATTTATTTGATGAAGGCGGGTAACATGGCAGAAAAGCTCAACAAATACAATGAAGCATTACGCCATTATGAATCCATTGAATCAAAGTATCCTCTTTCACAAGAAGGAAGAAACATCAAAAAATATATAGCTAGAGCTGAAGCGTATGCTGGATAGCTCTTCTTCATTTACATTTGAAAGCGAGTTCTCAAGGACTCGCTTTTTTTATTTACAGAATATGGCAACATCCAACAAGAATTTAAGTGTTTACGATAAGAGTCAAATGCCCGATGCTACCACCTTTAAAATCGGGGTAGTAGTTAGTGAATGGAATGAAAAGGTTACCGGTGGGCTTCTCACAGGCGCCATGGATGCTCTCAAGGATTTGGGAGTTACTAAAGAAAACCTACTTGTTCATCATGTACCTGGAAGCTATGAACTACCGTTGGGAGCTCAGTTTCTTTTTACCGCTGCAGAAGTTGACGCTGTCATTTGCCTAGGAAGTGTTATTAAAGGCGAAACAAGACATTTTGACTTTGTATGCGAAGCAGTAGCTCAAGGTGTTAAAGATGTTTCTTTAAAGTTCAATAAGCCCTGTATTTTTGGAGTACTTACAGATAATACAATGGAGCAAGCAGTAGCTAGAAGCGGTGGAGAACATGGCAATAAGGGCACAGAAGCTGCAGTTACAGCCCTTAAGATGGTTGGGTTAATGAAGTCTTTTGGACGTGGTAAATCAAAGCTTGGATACTAAGCCTTGAACTTCACCTTATTCCAAGGCTTAATTTGCCAGCGTGTAGTGACTGTACATAGTAAATTGCTTTGTTCATCTGTGATGGGTATATCGCAAGTCAAGAATGAAGACTCCTCCTTTTTCAATGGAATGATGACTTCTTCTTGTAATCGCTCGTCTGTTATTTCAAAAACAGCTTTTGCTTTTGTCTTACCCTGATAAACATATTTCACAGATAAAGACTCCATTATAATCCGGTAGTCTTTTACTCCTAGCTTATTCAAAATCAAAAGACCAGAGGCATACTCACCTGCCGTTGCCAGCACACACGCATGAAGACCTTTCAAATGATTCTGGTTAGAGCGCTTGAAAGGAATGGAGACAACAGAAGTGTTAGTACTGAGTTGCTCAACCCTCAAGCCATGAGGTTTATTAAAAGGAATTTTCATATGCAAAGCCACGTTCAACAGCCTTTTGTAACAAGAATTGGTCTGTGCTTTATGAACTAGTTTTTCAAAATTCATTTCGAGAGAATCTTGGCTATATCTGGTTTGAAATATAAATCACTCTTCATCACCTTACCATCTTCACGGTATATTGGCTTTCCATCACGATCAAGCTTACTCATATTACTGCGTTGAATCTCCTCAAATACCTCCCCTATCTTGTGCTGCATTCCATGGGTAAGTAAGGTCCCACAAAGAATATATAGCATATCTCCAAGGGCATCTGCTACTTCAATCAAATCTCCTTTTTCTGCAGCTTCAAGATATTCTTCGTTCTCTTCACGCATCAGTTTGTAGCGCAATAGAATAGTTTTAGGGTCTATTTCTACCGTAGGCTCATGGTTGTTTTTTATCCCAAAAGCTTCGTGAAAATCAGCTACATGGGTTACAACATCTTTTAACTTTAAATCACTCATCGTTTTACATTTACAAAGGCTTTCAAAATACAAAACCGCTTGCTTTTCCGATTTGTAATTTTCACTAAAAGCTTAACACTTTTTAACAGCATAATCAACGCATTCAGGGCGTAAACGAAGAGATTTGTAATTGTTAAAAACTATGTAGGAATGGACAAATAAGGCCTATGCCGATGTTTAGTTTTGAATAAAACCAAGTAAAATGGATACTGGAACTTCAATGAGCAGCTCCACAGATATTAGAGCACTGAATGAGATGATTCAAAAAGAGAGTGCTTTTGTAGAGCTCATTCGTATGGAAATGAAGAAAGTAATTGTGGGTCAGGAATACATGGCAGACCGACTCCTAATCGCATTACTTGCAGATGGCCACATCTTACTAGAGGGTGTGCCAGGCTTAGCTAAAACATTAGCCATTAACACCTTAAGCAAAACAATTCACGCAGCCTTCAGTAGAATTCAGTTTACGCCAGATTTGTTACCTGCAGATTTAGTAGGAACCACCATATACAACGCTAAAACTGGTGATTTCACTAATAAACAAGGTCCAGTTTTCGCCAATTTTGTTTTAGCAGATGAGATTAATCGAGCCCCAGCAAAAGTTCAATCGGCTTTGCTAGAGGCCATGCAAGAAAGACAAGTAACTATTGGCGATAAAACATTTAAGCTGCCCAATCCATTCATGGTTCTTGCAACTCAAAATCCAGTTGAACAAGAAGGTACCTATCCCCTTCCAGAAGCACAAACTGACCGCTTCTTGATGAAAGTAGTATTGGATTATCCAACCATTGAAGATGAAAAGAAAATCATTCGGATGAATGTGGCATCGTCTGAATTTCCTAAGCCAAACCCCGTAGCTCATCCTGATGACATTGTAAGGGCGAGAAGTGCGGTAAGGCAGGTTTACATGGATGAGAAGATTGAGCAATACATTGTAGATATTGTTTATGCTACTAGAAAACCAAGGGAATATCGCTTAGAACATTTTAGACATTTGATTTCTTTTGGTGGGTCTCCACGTGCATCTATATCACTTGCCTTAGCTGCAAAGGCCTATGCTTTTATTCAACGCAGAGGTTACGTAATTCCTGAAGATGTTAGAGCTGTTTGTAAAGATGTATTGAGACATCGTATCGGCTTAAGCTATGAAGCTGAAGCTGAGAACATAAGTACAGAAAAAATCATAGATGAAATCTTAAATACAGTTGAAGTTCCATAGTCGTAATACCGTCTGCCCCACCCTACAGTAAAAGAACTCATTAGAGATTCATGGAAACCAAGGAGCTGTTAAAACGCGTACGGAGAATTGAGATTAAAACCAGAGGATTGAGTAATCAAATCTTCTCGGGTGAGTACCACTCTGCTTTTAAAGGAAGAGGAATGGCATTCTCAGAAGTACGTGAATACATGCCAGGTGATGAGATTCGTACGATAGACTGGAATGTAACAGCCAGGTTGAACGCTCCTTATGTAAAGATTTTTGAAGAGGAACGTGAATTGACTGTAATGCTACTGGTAGACGTGAGTGCTTCGGGAGATTTTGGCACAAGAACTAGATTAAAGCGTGAACTTATTACTGAACTATGCGCAGTAATTTCATTTTCTGCCATTCAAAACAATGACAAAGTAGGCGTCATTTTCTTTTCAGATCAAATTGAAAAATTCATCCCGCCTAAAAAAGGGAGGTCTCACATTTTACGCATTATTCGGGAGCTCATAGAATTCAAACCAGAGCATGAGGGCACTAATATAGCTGAGGCATTGCGTTACTTAACGAATGTGATAAAGAAAAGAAGCACGTGTTTTGTGTTGTCTGATTTCCGCAGCGATAATTTTGAGGATGCTATTAAAATAGCGAATAGAAAGCATGATCTAGTAGCACTAAATATCCAAGACCCAGCAGAAATAGACTTACCAGATGCAGGGCTCTTGCCCATGGTCAACCCAGAAACTGGAGTGAAGAAATGGGTAGACACTTCTTCTGATTCTGTTCGTAAAGCGTTTAGAACAGAAGTAATAAAGCGAGAGGCGAAATTAAGATCTACGTTTACCAAGGCCGGTGTTGACTTTACCAAAATAGAAGTGCACAAGAACTACGTTATGCCATTGTTGAACTTGTTCAAAAAACGAGAAGCTGGAAAATGATCAGCAGATTACACATATCATTTTTTCTGTTCCTGTTTTCAGTAAGCGCTTTCCCACAGAGCATTGAATCAAGGCTTGAGAAATCAACTATGCTAATAGGGGAACAGGTTAATGTAGAAGTAAAAGTAACGGTCTTAAACGGAGATACATTTACTCCCCCATTATGGAGTGACACCCTGCATACCAATTTAGAAATTATAGCAGAAAAAGAATTAGACACTATTGTAGGGCAAAATGAGAGTACATATCGTTCCCGGCTCACACTTACTTGCTTTGATACAGGAGTTTATGCACTGCCTCCCCTTCTAACTAAAGTTGCAGGAACTCCCTTTTTGTCTAACCCACATTTGTTAACCGTAAATTCACCAGAAGTAGATACTACGGAAGCCGTTCGAGATATAAAAGACCCAATGGAGGTTCCATATACATTTAGAGAACTGCTAGAGATTTCTGCTAAGTATATTGGAATTGCATGGTTCGCATTTGCCATAATAGCCCTGTTGGCGTACTTCTTTGGCAAGTCTAAGAAGAAGACGCAAGAAATAATTCCTGAACCTGAAATTCCGCTAGACCAATGGATAGAAGATGCTTTACAAGCCCTAGAAGAAAAATCGCTTTGGCAAAATGGGGCTTACAAAGAGTACCATATAGAACTGTCTGATATAACTAGAACTTACCTTGAAAGAAAGCATAGTATCAATGCACATGAACTTACCACTTTTGACTTGGAAAAAGTTATAAAAGCAAGTAGCATCCCTTCAGATCTTTCAGCAGATTTAATACAAGCAATGCGAATTTCAGATTTGGCAAAGTTTGCTAAAGCAGAACCCTTGGCTACTGAGAATGATTTTGCACTGCAAGCACTGAAGAAGTTGATTATTGAAGACCAGAGAAAAGCAGAGGAATTAGCTGAGTCAAGGAAGGAGGGCGATGATGTGGGGTAACATCACTTTTGCTAATCCAGAAGTATTGTGGCTATTCATTCTATTGCCAGCTTTAATCTTCTGGTATGTAAGAAAACAACACAAACAGACGTCAGTATTGAGGTTCCCTGGTACTGAAGACTTGCCAGAAAACACGGGTGGAAAGGTTTGGGTTAAGCACCTCCTCTATGCGTTAAACTTGATTGCGGTTTCATTGATTATTGTAGCCTTAGCCAGGCCACAGTCTTCAACGAGCCTTCAAAATGTTTCTACAGAGGGTATAGACATTGTAATTGCATTAGATATCTCTGGAAGTATGCTCGCTAGAGACTTTAAACCTAACCGTTTAGAAGCTTCTAAAGAAGTGGCTCAACAGTTTATAGATAATCGGATTAATGACAGAATTGGGTTGGTTGTTTATTCAGGTGAAAGCTTCACGCAGTGTCCTCTAACCACAGACCATGCGGTATTAAAGAATCTCTTCATTGATATTGAGAATGGCATGATTGAAGACGGTACGGCAATAGGTATGGGTCTTGCTACAGCTGTAAACCGACTCAAGGAAAGTGAAGCAAAAAGTAAGGTAGTAATCTTACTCACAGATGGTTCGAACAACGCTGGAGATATCCCTCCAGTTACGGCTGCAGAAATAGCACAAACTCTTGGCATTAGAGTCTACACCATTGGAGTTGGCACCAACGGTTTTGCACCCATGCCAGTTCGCACTATGACTGGGCAAATAGCTTATGAGAACACAAAGGTTTTCATTGATGAGGCAACACTAGAAGAGATAGCAGAGCTTACAGGTGGGAAATACTATAGAGCTACCGATAATACGAGCCTAGAAAGCGTTTATGCAGAGATTAATGAATTGGAAAAGTCGGAGATTGAAGTTACAGAATACCGCAAAAAAAGTGAAGAATACATCCCTTGGGTACTAGGTGCTATTGTATTGGTTTTTATGCGTTATCTCATTCAGAATACGTTAATAAAGAGCATTGCTTGATATGTTTAGACTAGCACATAGCGAATACTTGTGGATGCTTCTACTAGTGCCAGTGGTATTCATTTTATATTGGGCCTACACAAGATGGCGAAAAGACAGATTAAACGCACTTGCAGATGCGCACCTACTAGAAACCATATTCCCAGACATTAGTAAGAGAAAGCACATTATTCACTTTATACTTCTATCGCTTAGTATGACATGCTTTGTGATTGCTCTTTCTGGACCGCAATTGGGCTCAAAACTAGAAGAAGCTAAACGGGAGGGTGTCGACCTCATGATTTGCTTAGATGTGTCAAACTCTATGCTTGCAGAAGATTTAGTTCCTAATAGATTGAATCGTGCCAAAAGAGCCATGGAAAAGCTGGTAGATCGTCTCAAAACAGACCGTATTGGGATGGTGGTTTTTGCGGGTAAAGCTTTTGTTCAACTTCCAATCACAACAGACTATGCAGCTGCCAAACTTTTTATAAAAACCACAAATACGAGCACAGTAGGTGTTCAGGGAACTGCTATTGGAAATGCTATTGAGTTAGCTACAGAATCTTTTGACCTTGAATCACCTACAGGAAAAGCCATTATTATCATTACAGATGGAGAAAATCATGAAGACAATGCCATAGAAGCTGCAAATACTGCTCAAGAAATCGGTATTGTAGTGCATACCATTGGCATGGGCTCTGAGAAAGGCTCCCCTATTCCACTCTACAGAGGAAAGAAACAGATTGGCTTTAAGAGAGATCCATCTGGTAATACAGTTGTAACCAAACTCAATGAAGATATGCTGGCAGAAATTGCCGATGCTGGCAATGGGAAGTTTGTTCGTGCTACAAATGCAGATGCTGGGCTCGATTATCTTTTTGATGAGATAGAGAAAATGGAAAAAGCAGAATTTGGATCAAAAATTTTTACGGATTATGAAGACCGCTTCAGGATTCCGTTAGCTCTTGGCTTTTTCTTCTTACTACTAGATATACTAATTGGAAACAATAAATCTAAATGGGTACGCTCATGGGGAATATTCTCGGTAAAACGTTCTTAGTGTTAGGAATAACACTTTTTGGTTTTGTGCTGCATGCTCAAGACCCTGCAAGAGATTTAGTTCGTGAAGGAAATAAGTTATACGCTTCGGGCAGTTATGAAGAGGCTGAGAAGAAATATGCTGAAGCTGAATCCTTGAATACAGAACTCACACAGGCCTTATTTAACAAAGCAGATGCGTTGTATAAAAAAGGTGACCTAGAAAATGCAGCAAAGCTTTTTAAGGATATCGCAGCATCAGCTACTGATAAAGATTCACAATCTGCTGCTTATCATAACTTAGGTAATACCCTTATGAAAACTGAGAATTACTCAGGTAGTGTAAATGCATACAAGGAGGCCTTACGGAGAAACCCTTCTGATGAAGATACTAGATACAACCTCTCTTATGCGCTGCAAAAACTGAAGGAGCAACAAGAGCAGCAGCAACAAGACAAAAACCAAGATCAAGAACAAAACAAAGATAAAGAGGAAGAAAAGCAGCAGGATCAACAAGACCAAGAAGAAAATAAAGACGGTAAAAACGAAGACCAAGACCAAGATCAAGACGAGAAGAAGCAAGATGACGGCAACAACAAGGGAGATGAGGATGAGAAGGAGAATCAACCTGAAGGAAGTAAACCCGAAACTGGAGATGACAAGCGTGAGCAACAAACACCTGGGAAAATGAGTAAAGAAGATGCAGAGCGACTGCTTAAAGCGCTGCAAAACAATGAACGCAACACCCAGGAGAAAGTAAATGCAAAACGCGTTAAAGTCTCAGGGAAAACCATCGAAAAAGATTGGTAATGAAAAAGTTCATTTATATACTTCCCTTCCTGTTCAGTACAGTTCTAGGTTTAGCTCAAGAGGTAAACTTTACTGCAACTGTAAATAAGAAAATGGTGGGGCTAAACGAGTCTTTTACCCTCACGTTTAAAGTTAATGCGAGTGGTAATAAATTTAAACCACCCATTCTTTCAGATAACTTTAAGATTTACAGTGGTCCAAACCAATCTACCAGCATGTCTTACATCAATGGTAGAATGTCTACCTCTATGTCTTATCAATATCTACTTGTTCCTATAAATGTGGGTAAGTATATAATAGAACCTGCAACTATAGAGGTAGATGGAGAGTCACTTACCAGCAACCCTGTTGAGATTGAAGTAGTTAAGGAAAGTCAGAAAAAGGCACCAAATAAAAAGAAGTCACAGGCCAACCCTAGGAGTTCTCAGCCAAAAGAGCAGAAGAAAGTTGACATAGGCGATAATCTGTTTTTAAAGCTTTCTGTAAACAAATCAAAAGCTACTCCAGGAGAGCAGGTCATCGCTTCATATAAACTTTACAACCGTCTAGATCTTGTCAATATTTCTGGGCAGAAGCTTCCAGACTTTGTCGGGTTCTACACTGATGATGTAGAGATTGACCCTAATACCAATGCCTCCAGAGAAGTTATAGACGGGGTAATTTACCAAGTTTTCCTACTTAAAAAAACCACCTTATTTCCTCAACGAACAGGAGAACTTGAATTGAGGCCTTTGGAGATCACTGCCACTGTAAGAGAACGTGAAGCTACTCCTGTAAATACATTTTTCGGTCCGCGTTATCAATACAAGCAGAGAAATGTACCGCTTAAGAGTAATGGATTAACCATTCGTGTTAATGATCCACCAGGTGTAAAACCCATTGCCTATTCAGGAGCAGTTGGGGCCTTAAGCCTAAAGGCCACAGTAGACAACACCACAGTTCCTGTAAACGGTGCTATCAACTTAAAATATACGGTCTCTGGAACGGGGAACTTAAAATTAATAGACCTTCCTGAAGTTGAATTTCCCGTAGACTTTGAGGTTTATGACCCAAAAATATTCTCGTCTGTTCAAAATCCTAATGGAGTAGTTTCTGGTTCAAAAACGTTTGAATATCTCCTAATCCCTCGCGTACCAGGTAATTTTGAAATTCCAGAAATCACACTCCACTATTACAATCCTGCAACGAAAGCGTATGAAAAGTCAAATGCTAAAGGATTTAGCTTTGAGGTAGTTGATGACGGATCTGCTGAGTCTCAAGAAGCGGCTAGAATCAAACAAAAAAGAGATATAAAGCAAATTGGAAAAGACATTCGATTCATTAAAACAGAGATTTCAGACTTGAATCAAAAAGGGGACTCGTTTTATGGGTCCGTTTGGTTTGTACTTGCATTTTTACTGCCTGCTTTATTTGCAGCTGGAACCTACATAGCTTTACGTAAGTATAATGACCTTCAATCTGACCATGTTGGCCTGAGAAGGCGGAGAGCAGGTAAACTAGCTTCTAAGCAGTTGAAAAAGGCAAGAGAGTTGTTAAATGTTCAAAACACATCTGCTTTTTATGAAGAACTTTCTGGCGCACTTACCTCCTACCTATCTGGCAAACTTTCAATAGGCATGGCCGATATGAATAAACAGCGTATTTCATTAGAATTAGATGCCAAAGGAGTTCCAGAAGACTTAAAGGTGCGCACCCTATCATTACTAGAAGAATGTGAAATGGCTCGGTATGCTCCTGGCTCAAATGGTGCATCAGAAAAGGCATATTCAGAAGCAGAGTTTATCATAGAATCACTAGAAAAAGCAATGTCATGAAACAGTTAAGCGTATTGATTTTAGGCTTGTTTGCTTTTCTGAATATACAAGCTGAGGGAAGTGACCACTACGTTCGATTAATAGAAGAAGGTAATCTACATTATCAGGAAAATGCGTTTGAAGAAGCGCTTTCGAAGTATAATCAAGTGATTGATGCTGGCTTCTATTCATCTGAATTATACTACAATACGGGTAACTGTTATTACAAGCTCAATCAAATACCAGAATCTATATTGTACTTTGAGAAAGCACTAAAAATTGACCCTACAGACTCTGATGCAGCCTTCAATTTAGAGATTGCCAATACCAGAATCATAGATGAAATCACTCCTCTACCCACACTTTTTTATGAAGAATGGATGAATACGTTTGAACATACCTTTTCCTCTAAGAACTGGAGTGTTATATCAATATTATTTTTCTGGAGTATGTTGGGGACGCTGGTAACCTATTTTTTAACGAATCATGTAGGTGTCAAAAAACTTTCGTTTGTTGCTCTAGTTTTTGCAGGCACTCTATCCTTAGCTTCATTTAGAATGGCAATTGTTATGCATAAAGCTGAATCAGAATCTACATCTGCTATCATTTTTGAAGCATCGGTTGATGTAAGAAGTGAACCTTCTGAAGATGCTACGCGTTTATTCGTAATTCACGAAGGATTGAAAGTAGAAACAGAAAGCATAGTTAAAGGCTGGGTAGAGGTAGTTCTTCCAGATGGCAACAAAGGCTGGGTTCCAGAAGAGGCGCTAACGTTGATTTAAAGTGTCTTGCGCATACGAATGCGACCCTAAATCGAGCCGTTTTTTTGACTACTTTTGCAGTCCGATAAGAATTGAACCAAAAAGATGAATTTGAAGACAATTGACATTCAAATCCAATGGACTGAAACCCCCCGTTTAAAAGACGTAGACCTTACACAATTGGAGTTCGGAAAGGTCTTTAGTGACCACATGTTTGTTGCTGACTATGTAGATGGCGAGTGGCAAGACATGAAGATTATGCCTTACGGAAACCTAACAATGGATCCGGCTAATTGTATGATTCATTATGGTCAGTCCATTTTTGAAGGTCTAAAAGCTTTCAAAGCAGAAGATGGCAGAGTTCTGGTATTTAGACCAGAAATGAATGCGCGTAGGATGCACGCAAGTGCAGAGCGCATGTGTATGGCGCCAATACCAGAAGATATGTTCTTAGAAGGTATTCGCGCCCTATTAGAAGTAGATAAAGAATGGATACCTGAAACGGAAGGCAGCTCTATGTATTTACGTCCGTTCATGTTCGCTACTGATAATTTCTTAGGTGTTAGACCTTCTGAGTCTTATCGATTCATGATTATTGCTTCTCCTAGTGGTCCTTATTATAGAAAACCAGTAAACGTTAAAGTTGAAACTCATTTCTCTAGAGCGTGCGCTGGAGGTACAGGCTCAGCCAAAGCAGCGGGTAATTATGCTGCTTCACTCTATCCTGCTAAGAAAGCAAGAGAAGAAGGATATGACCAGTTGATTTGGACAGACTCTAAAGAGCACGACTTAATAGAGGAAGCGGGTACTATGAACGTGATGTTCGTAATTGACGGTAAACTCATCACCTCTCCTCTCACATCAACTATTCTTCCAGGGGTTACCAGAATGAGTGTTTTAGAACTCGTTCGTTCTTGGGGCATAACTGTTGAAGAAAGACCAGTGCGTGTGAGCGAGGTTATTAAAGCAGCTAAAAACGGAACACTCACAGAGGCCTTTGGCGTAGGTACGGCCGCTACCATTGCGCAAATCAAAAGCATAGGTCTAGATAATGACCAACACATGCTTCCTGATGTAGAAAATAGAGAGATTTCTAAGCGTATCTTTACTTATATGGAAGATTTAAAGCGAGGAAGAATAGACGATACATTTGGCTGGAACATGACAGTCTAAACACAGAATACAACGCAAAAAGCATCTCTTTATGAGGTGCTTTTTTTTTACCAAACTGATACAATGGAAGAAGGCAAACGCTTAAAAACATTTGGAGTAAACAATTTCAA
>CBFIHE010000042.1:0-16470 GCA_965662345.1 Salibacteraceae bacterium | reverse complement strand
TTGCCGTCATAATTGGGGTAAACATAAGTCCAGTGAAACCTATTGATAAGATTGGTTCCATTACAGATATTGCCGCAAGAGCCTTTCAATTAAGCGTAAATGCTGGTGCGGAGTCTATAGAACCTGATTGTGACATTTACATAGAACCTGAAGGTATTGGTAATTACGACTTGTTAGATACCAAACACATTAAAGAAATCTATGATGCTGGTTACAATGCGGCTCAAATGGCTTTACAAAAGGCAGACCCTAAGCTCTTTGAGGCAGTTAAGTACAGCTGGTGGAAACGATTTAAAAATTCGATATAGATTTTAAATGACATAAAAAAAGGCGCTGATAAATCAGCGCCTTTTTCATAACTACCAAACAACTTAACGAATTAGATTTACCGTTCCGGTATACTCGTAAGCGCTTTTACTGTCTTTGGCGTCTTTAAGTGTTATTTTCCAAACGTAGATTCCATTTGGTGCTGTACTCGTTGAACCATTGATGCTACCATCCCAGCCTGAAGCAAGATCAGTTGTAGCAAAAACTTCTTGGCCCCAACGGTCATAAACCTTCATATCAAAGTTATTCAAGTCTACACCTATAGCTTCAACCTTAAAGATATCATTTAAACCATCGCCATTTGGCGTGAATGAATTAGGGATGTAGAAATTATATTCATCTCCAATTCGTAAGACTCCTTCGTGTGTATCAACACAACCGCTATCAGTTACAGAAGTGAGTTCAACTACATAGCTTCCTGTGTCTGCAGGGAACTGATAGATCGGATTCTTTTCATCTGAAGTTGCGAATCCTGCAAAATCCCAAGTGTAGTCTTTTGAGTCAATTGATGACAAGTTTTGGAATTGGATGGTTGTATTGAAAATTGTTGTCGGATTCGGAGTCATAGAGAAGTCTGCCTCAGGAATAGGGTTCACATTAATGAATCCTCTTTTAGTAACACTTTCAACACACCCGTCAGGAGAGGTCACTGTCATAGTCACATCATACTCACCTTCAGTCAAGTCTAACAAGTCTACCACAAAGCCCGATGCGGTAATTGCTTCACCAATATTCCACTCAACAAATTGAGCTGGAGCTGTTAAGTTCTCTAAAACAACATCTACTGGCTCACATCCTGATATAGGTGTTAGGGCTTGGAAGTCTGGCTGTGGAAGCGGACTAACTGTTACGGTTACCGTATCTGTTACCGCAGGTGTACCACATCCATCCGTTAGCTTCACTTCATACGTTGTAGTAGCATTAGGCCCAGCTGTTGTTGTTGCCGTGTATGGGTTACTTAGGCTAGGAACTGGGGACCAATAATAATTATAACCCGTTGCTGCGTTACCACCTGTTGCAATTGCACTAATCTCGGTTTCTTCGCCTGGGCAAATGATTGCAGCTCCACCAGCATGAACGCTCAATGAATCGTATAATGTAACTTGAATTAGTTCAACATTAGAAACGCATCCATTCACATCCGTAGCATATACAGAGTAAACCGTATCGTTATCCGGACATGCAGGAACAGTTCCAACATTTCCGTTTAACCCTTGCCAGAAGTAAGTGTAAGGGGCGCCTGTTCCTCCAGATGCTGAAGCCGATAAATTAGCACATGTGCTTACACAAATCTTTGTGCTATTTGTGGCTGCAGTAAGTACTACAGGCGATGGCTCATTTAAAGTAACTGTTGTGATATCCATACATCTTTGGGCGGAGTCAAATACCATTACATCATACGTTCCTTTGGAGAGCGCAGAGAAATTATTGCTAGATGATACAGTTACTCCACCATCAACGCTGTATTTGTATGGAGGAGTTCCTCCTGATGCCAGAATAGATATCTGCCCATCGGCAAGTCCATTACAAGAAATATCATCAGAGATAATTGAATCGATTACCAATTCAGTTGGCTGGTTGATCACATAAGCCGTATCAAAAACACAGTTTATATTATCTATAACTCTAAATTGGTAAGTACCTGCACATAGATTGTTTGAGGTATTCCCATTAGAACCGTAACCATACCAATTAAAGGTATAAGGCACACTTCCACCACTAACTGTTGCCGTTGCTTTTCCACCGCATGCATCGTAACAAGTATCATGGTCTATATTCATGTTCACATTGATTCGTGTAGGCTGTGTAATATCTATGATTTGCGGTGTAGTTGTACACCCTATACTGTCCATAATTATTGCTACGTAACTACCAGCAGATAAACCTACGAATTGCCCAGTAGCTTGATATGTAACCCCATTGTCTATGGAGTAGCTGAGCGGTGCAGTACCTCCTGAACCAAACAAAGCAATCTCACCTGAGCCATCATCGTAGCAATCTAGATTCTTAATGATGACACTATCCACTTGCATTTGGTTGTTAGTATTCACAACGTATGGTGCAGGTATAGACTTACATAGACCTGCATCTTCTAATCCTATGTAGAACGTATCTGGACTCAATCCAGAGAAAATATTATTCGTTTGGAACGTAAGAGAGCTATCATTCGAGTATGTATAAGGTGCAGTTCCACCAGATGCAAAAACTTCAATGACACCATTCTGCGCACCAAAACACGTAACGTCACTTATCTGAACACTATCTATAATAGGTGTATTTGGATCAAGAACCGTGTCTATATGCAGGGGTGAAATACATCCCAAGGAATCTTGAACCAGCACATCATAGTAACCAATGGCCAAACTATCAAACACAGTAGCTGTATCATATGAAGCTCCATTATCTATACTATACAGGTAAGGAGCAAAACCTTGGTTTGCAGTTACGTCAATAACACCATCATCTATTCCGCAATTGAGTTTTTGCCAAGTTGTGGTTGGTTCAGCTATATCACTTACCTCTATGAGGAAGCTATCTGCAGTTAAACAACCACATCCATCATCATACACCACCGTGTACATGGTAGTCAATTGACCTGGTTGTACAGTTAGCAGCGGATTCCTTGCATTTGGATTACTCAGCCCAATAGTGGGAGACCAGAAATAATTCTCTGTACCTGATGCACAAGGAATGGTGCCCGCTAAATTAAGTCCCATTGTCATAGTATCACCTCTACAGAGCGCAGTGTCTGGGCCAACGTCTATTTGACGAACATTTATGTTCAAGGTATCCTTATTCAAACATTGCGAAGAGAGGTTACTTGTAACTTCATAGGTAGACGAACTATCAGGTTTAAACCACATATTATTTCCGTCCGTTCCTATCGTATCCTTAATGTTGACACCAAAGTTTAGTGGGTCTCCAGAAAGAAGGTTCCAAGTAAACGTATCGCCTCCTACCACATTCACAAATGCCGAGTCGTCATACCCGCAGAGAGTTATATCAGGCCCAGCATACGTTGCGGGAATAACAGCGATATCAAACTGATAAATACCAAGACCATTAATTGGACAAGCATCATCTTCAATTTCTACTATAAAGTTATTGAAGACAGGAGAACCAGGAGATGTAAGCCAACTTACAGTAAGAATGGCTGAATCACCGTTTATGGTCGTTACAGTAGCCCCAGGAAGCACTGTTCCTGCATTGGTAAGAATGGTAATTGAATCGCCAATGGTTTGATTTGCCACTAACGTATCTACAAAGAGTACATCAAAGCTGAAACTGTCTCCAACACAAACCAAGAGAGAGTTGGAATCAAGCACGGTTCCAGAACCTTGAAAATTGCTAATACCAAAAGGCATGTACGGAGATGAGTTGTTACAGGTTTGTATTACGATTTGGAATTCCCTCATCACACAACCCAACTGTACTCCATTTCGATATTCACACACTTCAATAACCACTACATAATTACCTGGGGTTGTGGGCACAAAAGACATTTGCCCTGTGGAATTACTAAAAGTCACAGGACTTGCCGCGCCAAACGGATTTGTTGGGCTAAAGCCTGCTCCATAATTGGCTGTTCCTGTTGCACTTGTTAAAGCAGAAACCAAAGAGAAAGAAAGTGAATCTCCATCTGGCTCAATAACACCAGGATTAAATTGAACTTGTTGCCCAGTGCAGTAATACGGTATTGGTTGAGAGGTGAAAATTGGTGAGTTGTTATTCGGACATCCTGCATTTACGTTATTCAACGTACCATACCAATATGCATTACCGCTGATAGAGAGATTGGTAACTGGATTTCTGGCGCTTATTGAATGAGACATAGTCCAGGTACTACAAGGTGGGTTGAGGGTTACCGTTCCTGTGTATACATATTGTTGATAGCCTGGGAGGAATCCGTTGTTGCAGGTACTATTGGGAAGCGCAGTTGGACAGAGCTGAGAAACCTCCACGGTTTGACTACTCTGCTGTGACAAAAAGGCCGTAGCAGTACCACCACAGGCAGATGTAAACCCTGCCGTTATGGATGCAGGAGCTGAGATCCCATCGCAATCGCGCCAAAAAACAAAAGTGATTTGGTATTGATTCCCAGAAATACAGGAATAGTAAAAATAGCCTCCACCAACGTGAGATGCTTGTGCATTTTCTGTGGTAAATAAGGCTAGGAGTACGATTAAGAAGGGTAATAATCTCTTCATGTTTTTAGACTTTCTATTGCTCTGCTTAGAAAACGATTTAAGCTGTTCACGGTTGTCTATTCAAAAGTAATAAATGTGAAAGTCACCTTTTCATTGGTACTTGAGGCGTTACTAACAGCCATTAATTAGCAATCCAAGTATTATAAAGAACCTTCAAAAAGGGTTCACGCCAAAGTTTTGTGATTAATAGAAGATTGTTAATCAATCATTTACCTTCTTCTACCTCAAACTAGAGCCTTTTACATAAGGCGCTTTTACCTCTATCAAGGCTTTCTCCAAAGCTGGGATATCCACAGATTCAATTTGCAACAACTCTTTCTTTAGTGCCTCCAATTGCTTGGAAGCAATGCGCATACTCTCTTTATGTGTTGGCGTTGGTCCATATGTACTGTTTCTCGTTCCCATTGCCGCCACTGAAACCCGTTGACCAATAGTTGGAGTAGACTTCTCTCCTACTTCTGTTCGTAGAGGATCTCCGCTTAATTGCTTTTTCATTTTATATAAACGTTGGTAAAGGGCATGTACCTGTTCATCTAGTTCACCTGGAATACTTCTGCTTTTAGCCAGTGCCACCTTCATTCGTTCTACTTGAGCAAGCCGCTCTTTCAACACCTCTTGAGTAGCACCCAACTGCAAGTTAACTTCTTCCATATTGCGCCAAAAGGCGGCAGTGGCATCTGGGCTACTCCCTTCTAAATGTCCCTCATACAAGCGTTTCACCCTAAAATATTGTGGCTCACCAAGGGTCACAGCTTCTCCTTGGTAATGTTTCATTAAAGTTACAGAGTATTTACCAGGAGCTACCATAAGTCCCTTTGATGAATTTGTAGATCCTTTTGTATTTCTAACTACATCTGTGGAGGGGTATCTTAAATCCCAAGCCACTCGATGGAGTCCTTTTTTTGCAGGCACACTTAACCTCCTCACAACTTCACCTTTCTCATTTTTAATCACGATGTAGACAACTGGTTTGCTCTGCAGCACTTCTGCCTCCAAGTTATCCCAGCCTGGAAAGGGTATATCTTCATTCCCTGCAGCCTTCTCAGACTCCTTACGTTTCTCTTCTAGAGACTTATAATCTTCACTTAAGTGATACGTGACTATAGCTCCAAAATCTGGATTGGGCGCAACAAAGTGTTCAGCACCTTGTGAGCCTACCCCTCCAAATCCTAAAACAGGACGAGGAATATACCACCAAGCATCTTTCACTGGAAACACGTGCGCTTCTGCATTCAAGTTCTCTTCTGTTGCTTCGCGCAGCGGGCTATAATCATCTAGCACATAAAAACCTCTACCAAATGATGCTCCTATTAAGTCGTTCTCACGTTTCTGTATGGCTAAATCTCTAAAAGAAATTGTGGGTAGTCCACCTTTTAGCTGATGCCATTCAACACCTCCATTTAAAGAGGTATAAATTCCAAATTCAGTAGCTAGAAACAATAGGTCTTTGTTTTTATGATCTTGTACCATGCGCCAAACAAGCGTTGTATCGGGCAGCCCAGTGGTTAGCTTTTTCCATGATTTTCCCTTATCTGTACTCTTGTAAAAATATGGTTTGTAGTCTCCATACTTATGGTTATCCAAGCAAACATAAACGGTGCTAGCATCATATAAATCAGCCTTTACATCGTTTACAAAAGCCATTTTAGGCGCACCTAAATCGCTTACTCTTATTGACTTCCAACTCTCTCCACCATTCTCAGTCACTTGAAGAAGCCCGTCATCAGTACCTACATACATTACCCCTTCTTGAACGGGTGATTCAGCCAATGAAGTGATGGTGCTGTAGTTAGACATGGCATAGATATCCCAAGCGTTATCCCAACTTTGTTTTCTACCTAGAATCGGTTGTTCAATGCGTTCTAGGTTTTGGGTTAGGTCATCGGAAATAGGTTTCCAACTATCTCCCCGGTCTGTTGATTTCCAAACCCGTTGAGATGCGAAGAAAATGGTAGTTGGATTATGCGGACTCACCAATATAGGTGCATCCCAATTGAACCTTTCAACAGGGTCATCTTCACCTGGTTGTGGTTGGATGTAGACAATCTCACCAGTAGTTTTATCTACTCTCGTGAGATTACCTTGTTGCCATTCTGCATAAACGATATTGGGGTTCCCTGGCTCAGTGGCTGGCTGATGTCCGTCTCCAAAAAGAACCACAGACCAATCTGCATTGCGTATTCCGTGTACATTATCTGTTCTTGATGGACCAACTTGGGTGTTGTTATCTTGTGTTCCTCCGTAAATAGAATAAAAAGGCTCAGCGTCATCTACAGCTACCTTGTAGTATTGGGTTAGCGGTAGATTCTCCATGTAGCGCCAGTTTTGGCCCAAATCAAAAGATTCATATAAGCCGCCATCTGTACCAAACAATAAATAATCTGGATCATTTTCTCTAAAGGCCATGGCGTGATTATCGCTATGCTTGTGTTTCTCAGGCATTCTAGTAAATGTTTTGCCTCCATCTTCACTTACTTGCGCACGAACATCCATTAAATAAATCCGATCAAATTGATGTGGCGAGGCATATAGCTCTTGGTAATAGTGCGGTCCTGTTGCTCCTGATACTGTTTCAGACATTTTACTCCAGGTTACACCGTAATCTTCACTTTTGTAAACCGCTCCAGTTCTACGATTTAATTCAATTGCCGCATAGAGCACATTATTCTTTTGCGGGCTAATAGCCAAGCCTATTTTACCCAAGTTACCTGTCGGTAAGCCATTTTTAAGCTGAGTCCAAGACTTACCACCATCATTGCTTTTGTGAATAGCAGTACCAGGGCCACCTCCCATATATGCAGCTACGGTACGATGTCTATCCCAAGTAGCAGCGTACAAAACATTAGGGTTTGTATGATCCATTACGATATCTGTTACGCCAGTCCATTCATCATTCCCTAAAGTTCTCACCCAATTTTTTCCACCGTCTTCAGACAAATAAAAACCGCGTTCACCACCGCTACTCCAAAGCGGACCCTGAACGGCCACCATAATGATATCTGAATTAGAAGGGTGCACTAGAATTTTTGAAATGTGCTCTGAACGCTTCAAACCCATATTCTTCCAAGTATTACCACCATCTATACTTTTGTAAATACCGTCACCAAAACTGATGTGTCTCCCGCCTACATTCTCTCCAGTACCTACCCATACAGTCGTAGGCTGGTTGGGATCAATTGTTATACACCCAGTGCTGTATACTTTTTGCTTGTCGAAAATGGGTTTCCATGTTACTCCGCTATTCGTAGTTTTCCATACCCCACCAGAGCCTACTGCTATATACCACGTATTGTGATGTTGAGGATGAATGGCTATATCAGCTATTCTACCAGACATAAAAGCTGGACCCAAGCTTCTGAATTTTAATCCACTTAATGTTGAATCAGTAATTGGCTTTTGTGCCTGTAGTAAGATTGTCATCAACGATAAAAACAATAAAAAAGAAATGCGTTTCATAATTCTGGTTTTGACAAGCGTAATGAGCAGAATAGATCAATTACAAGTTTAAGGAAGATAGTGTAATAAAGTTCAAGAATCTCAGCTCGAAAAAAATGGCTCTTGACAGAACTGCACTGTCTTTATCCGTTGTCTCTTACGAAAAATAAAATTTAGCCTTTTATGAGATTTCAGAGCCGAACGGCTCCAAAACTTCTTGCTTTTATACTTGGTTTCACGTGCATTGCAACATTAGCTTTAGCGCAACAGAATCTAACAGATCCAGCATACTATTCTTGGAAGGGTAAGAAGACAGAGCCAAAACCAGGTTTTGTAATCCTAAAAAGCGGAACCCGAATGGAAGGAGCTCTATACCTTCAGGGGAAGAACCAACACGTAGATGAAATTCACTTAATTAGAGATGAAAAAGATATTGAACCTCCGCCAGCTAGTTTGCACAGTTATGGTTTAATGATTTTAGACCCAACAAACGATACTGGACGAAGATTTATACCAATGGCGAGGACCAGTAATTTCTGGAGGCATGAGCTCCACCTCTTCAACTGGAATGAGTTCCCAAGAGCTAAGTAAGCAGGCCATTGCCAATGGAGGTAAAGTAACTACTAAAACCAAACCTATGAACGGATACGTTATCTTACGAGACGGTAACACCGTTAAAGGAGAATTGCGATTAACAGATGTAAATGGGAACATAACTGAGTTACAAATTAAGAACAGCCAAGGAAAGTTTAAATATGACTCCTATGAAGTTAAGCACTATGGTCTAGAATTGACCATTGCTGAAATAACCAACAACGGCAAAAAGCAAAACAAACGCGAAGCCATGAACTTCCACCCTACTACCATTAAAATGGTAGATGGCACCACCTACAAAGGAATAGCAGCATTCAAGAAAAGAGGCTACATAGATAAATCTAAACCTGCCGTGGGGAGCAAATACTGGTTTATCCTCTTCACAGAAGATCCTAACTCACCCGTTCAAACAATAGATGAAGTATTGATAAAAGAGGTAGAACGTAAAGAGCTCAGCACTACCCTTACCTATGTGTCATATGACGATGGTTATATCGTAAAGGGTCAGTTTGAGAATATGGACTTCAAAGATCAGAGACAAGAGTTCAATCCAGGAGTGATAACTTATGAATCTGGAGAACAAGTAGAAACCAAGCTCGCTCAAATAAAGGCTAACTCAGCAAAATTTGCTACTAGTTTGCGCATCCTATCAGATAATGGTGAAATGACCAATGTTTTCCTGAAGAAATAGTAGGGTTCATGCAGACTATTGCTGGCCAAGACAGAACATTTGTAAAAGAGCAAGGTGTTTTCGTAGAAGAACTCTTTAAGGGCGAACAATTTGTATTAATGAGAAATCCATTCCCAGAATCTGTAAGTGGGTGGAAAACAGGCCTAGCCAAAGCCGTTGTAAGTATGGGTGCTTCAGCCGCAGCCAATGCTGCAACTGAAAAAGGAATAGAGCGAAATACAGGAGTAAAAGCAGATGTGAATTTTAGAACGCTTTCAGATGAGGAGCTTCAAACACTTATAGATGCCAACCAAAATTCTGATGATCCTTTGAAGCAAACCCTTGCCAACGGAGCCTCTGCAGAATTAGCAGGTAGAGAATTAGAAAGATCTATTAGCATAATAGCGCGTTGAGTGGATAATTCTCAATACAGTAACGAAAGACAGATTTATCATTACCAAAGAAGACTACAAAGATCAGATTCAAGGCCTGCTATATAGTTGTGAATCTTATTTGATGATGGACAAGGGTGAAAAAAAGCAGTTTAACGATTTTGAGGAAATTGAAAAGACCATTCAATTCGTTGATAACTGTTACGTGCAAGCCGAATAGCATGGATTACATCCTTCATATATCAGTTTAAAATCATGCTTGAACACTTCAGAACTTATAGTGTTCGTTACCTGTGATGTAAGTAAGGCATTATCCATTTGCCCTGAGACCTGCAGGTTTCGTACTCTTGCATTTCGAAAATTGTAAGATTTAAAACACCTCAGGTGAGAGCGGCTGCGTTGATTTTTAGTACTCTACTCTTCCCTTTCTTTGGTTATGCCCAAATCAAAGAAATGAGTGCCTCGCGCACCAACGAAAAAATCAAAATAGACGGATTTGATACTGAAGAAGCCTGGCAAACGGCAGAAATAGCAACTAACTTTTTAGAGCTCAACCCTACAGAGGGTAATCCTCCATCTCAACGAACAGAAGTAAAGATTCTGTATGATGACAATAACCTTTACATACTAGGCTATTGCTACGATACTAGTCCAGATAGTATCCTCACGCAATTAGGAGAACGCGATGACCGACTAAATTCTGATTTATTTACGGTTTCTTTTGACCCTTACAACAAACTGCTAGATGCGTTTGTCTTTTCTGTAACCGCATCTGGCGTACAAAGTGATGAACGTATATCAGACCCGCTTTTCAATGCGGTTTGGGAAAGTGCAGTTTCTATTGTTGAAAATGGCTGGATTGCAGAAATACAAATACCCTACTACGCTATACGTTTTCCTAAATCTGGTGAGCAACTTTGGCGTATCAATTTTGAAAGAGAAATTAGAAGGTCCCGTACGCAAGTACAATGGTCTTTAGTACCCAAAGAGGTAGAAACAGAAATCAACTACTGGGGTTTCTTAAAGGGGTTAGATGATATCAAAGACCCACTCAGACTATCCTTATCTCCTTACGTGTCTACCTTTGCAGAAAGCTACCGTAATGAGTCTACACTAGGCTATGGAGCAGGAGCAGATTTGAAATTGGGACTCAATGAAAGTTTCACCCTTGATGTAACACTCCTACCAGACTTTTCTCAAGTACAATCAGATAACATTGTAAAGAACCTAAGTGCTTTTGAGGTAGTTTTTGAGGAGCAACGACCCTTTTTTCAAGAAGGCGTAGAACTCTTTAACCTTGGTGATTTGTTCTACTCAAGAAGGATTGGTGGTGTGCCACTTGGATTTTCAAACGCTTTTTCAGCAGCAGATTCCAATGAGACTTTAACAGACAACCCCTCATTGTCTCCTTTGGTGAATGTGGCCAAAATTTCTGGTAGAAATGCAAACGGATTGGGAATAGGTGTAATGAATGCCGTTACAGCAGAAACAAAGGCTACCATTGAGAATACAGAAACAGGCCAAACGAGAAGCGTAGTTACCAACCCTTTCGTGAACTGCAATATCATCAGTTTTGATCAAAACTTAAAGAACAATAGTTCCGTTTACTTCATAAACCTCAACACCACACGTGCTGATACATTTATAGATGGAAATGTATCATCCCTAGGATTCAACCTAGTTTCCAGTAGTTCTTCCTATTCTTTATCTGGTAATTTAAACGTATCACAACGCGATACCAATCTTTGGGAGAACTTTCTTAAAGCCAATGAAGGTGATGGCGTAGCATATACCCTCGGCTTTGCCAAAATTAAAGGGAACTTCAAGTTTGCGCTGTCTAGCGAAAGTAAATCACCCGAATACGACCCGAATGATTTAGGGGTGAACTTTACTACAAATATCCGCACTCATACCCTTGAGCTACAATACAATAAGTACAATCCTTTTTGGAAGCTCAACAACAGCTACAACACCTTTGAATTTAGCGTAGAGCAAGACTACACTACGAGTGAGTTGCTTTGCATGCGTTATAGCGGTAGATTCTTTCAAACAACACCTAAGTTTCACTCCATCATTTTTAGAATGAGTTCACAAATTGGAGATGGAATAGATTTGTTTGAGTCTCGCGTTCCAGGGCAAAAATTCGTGGTACCTGAATTCTATTACAATAGTATTGGCATCTCAAGCGACTACAGAAAGGCCTTTGCGCTTGATGGATTCATAGGTTACGGCCATGGCTTCTTTACAGATTACGTAGTTAACAATTACTTTGAGGCAGATTTGGCGCCAATTATTCGAGTAAATGATAAGTTGATCCTCACCCCGTCTTCCAATTACTCTGTCTTCTTGAATGGTGCTGGATTTGCTGGGTTCTTTGATGGCACACCTAAGTATGGAGTAAGAGATGTGCGAACGCTCACAAATATTGTTCAAGGGAAATACCTTTTTAAAAACAACTTAGCGCTAACACTTAGAATGCGTCACTATTGGTCTTACGGTGAATATGATTACTACGGAGATTTAGATGATGACGGTTACATCATACCCGATGATAGCTTTACTGGTGATGCCGACTTCAATTTCAACGCTTTTAATACCGATTTAATTTTCACTTGGCAGTTTGCTGCAGGTAGCTTCATAAACGTAGTATACAAGAACAATTTAGAGCGAGATGAAAACAACATATTGGTGCGCTATTACGATAATCTACACACCATTCTTGAGCAAGATCAGCGGCATACGCTCACGTTTAAGCTCATCTACTTTTTAGATACAGTTTCTACCTACAGAAAGATAACTGGTTAGTTTTTAGCACAAAAACTCCTTGTAATCTTACGGAATGGAGTTGAACCATAGCAGCGTCTTACGATTAATTTCATTAAACTTGTGAAGTGATTATATCCCGTAAACATCTTTTTGTAGCAAGCAGCGCGATGTTCTTTGCCCTATTGCTCTTGGTAGCACCCTGTAAGGTGCGTAACTCCATTGAGATAGCGTTGGGAATTGAAAAAACGGAAGTATCCAACAAAACCAAAGCCTTAACCTCTGCTATGTGCTGCGCCTCTAAGGCCAAAGTAGTTTGCATAGCAGAAACACAAACAGAGCAGCAGCATCGTTTGGTAGTCAACTACCCTGCAGATCAAGACCACAACACTTCTCATTTAAAGACAAGCAGTGAATCTATTCATAACGTACGTGCTGCAGTTGCTAGACAATCTAGAGGTATAACTATCCCCTACTACATTCTTCACAGCAACTTTAAGGTATACTCGTGATTTAAATGCAGGATACTCCAACCCTGCAAACCATATTATCCACCTCACTCATATTTTACAACAGATTTAATTTTTTACGATGAAACATATTGTTTTAGCTGGCCTTGGTGCCATTGGTATGTTGTTCACTTCTTGTTCAGGCGAACAGGGAAAAGCGCAACAAGAAGAAACCCCTAAAGAGACTACCATTACCATTTTGCAAACCGCAGATATTCATGGTCAAGTTTATGACCATGATGAGCTTTTCTGGGAAAACGAAGAGATAACGTTCAAGCGTCTAGGTGGATTAGCCAGTGTAAAGACCTTGTTTGATCAAGAGCGCGCTAAAAACCCAGGAAGAACCATTGTGCTGGATGGTGGAGATTTAATTCAGGGTAGCGCAGTTGCCGCCTTGTCAAAAGGAGCTGCATTTGGCCCTATTGTAAAAGCCATGAACTATGATTTCTTGATTCCAGGAAACTGGGAGGTGGTTTACGGAAAGCAACAAATGGTAGATGTACTCAAATCGTATGAGACTCCTGTAATCACCGCAAACATGTACGATGACGAAACAGGAAAAGAATTGTTCCCTCAATACTACATCAAAGAAATTGACGGAGTAAAATTGGGCTTCATCTCATACAATGACCCAGATATTCCAGTGCGTCAGAATCCATCTTTCAGCAAAGGAATTCGCTTCGATCAAATTGATGAAAATTTAGAAGCGCTTATCAACGAGTTAAAAGATAATCAAAAAGTAGATGTGTTGTTTTTGGTGACGCATATCGGCATTAGCAAGCAGTATGACTTAGCCAATAACCCTACCGTTCAAAAGGTAGATTATCTATTAGGCAACGACACGCACGAACGCATTAGAGAGCCACTTGATGGTGAATTTGCAAAAGTAACTGAACCTGGTGCATTTGCATCCTTCGTGGGTAAGCTTACACTTACAATGGAAGACGGCAAAATCAAAAGCGAGAGCTATGATTTAATGGAAGTAGACCCACAGGTGTATGAACCAAATGCAGAAGTAGCTGCTGTTATTGAAGAAGAGTTGGCTCCTTACAAAGAAGAAGTAAATCGCGTATTAGGATACACTACAACTCCAATGTATCGCTACTTTGTAGTAGAGAATCCTATGGATAACTTTATTACAGATGCTGCGCGTTGGAAAACAGGAGTAGACATCTCTTTATCTAATGGATTTCGCTTCTCTCCTCCTATCGCCATTGGTGAAGAAGGCAAGGCTCCAATTCGCAAAGCTGATTTATGGAACATGCTTCCTGTAAACGAATACGTTAAAGTGGGGAAAGCTTCTGGAAGCCAAATCAAAGCTTGGTTGGAGAAAGAACTGCATAATGTTTTCGCTAAAAACCCAACAGAACGTTTTGGTGGATGGTTAGTTCGATTCTCTGGTATGGAGTTGAAATTTAACGCCAGCAACCCTAAAGGAGAGCGTATTGAATCAATATTGGTGAATGGAGAACCTATTCAAGACGACAAACTCTACAGCATGTCTGCTTGCAGACGTGAAGGAGAACCTTTACACGTGCTTTGTCGCATGCCAAATACTGTAGAAACAGAAGTACTAGACTACACCGTACACGATTTAATTGAAGAGTATTTAGCTGAACACCCAGAAGTTGCGCCAAAAAGAGACGGAAGAGCTCAAGCACTAGACTTGGGTGATAATGTATTGTCTCAATTACCAGGTACAGATTATCATTTTCATTAATTCAATTAAGCAGGGTTCAATAGGGCCCTGCTTATAAACTAATTATACCAATATGAAAAAATCAATTTTTTACAGCCTTTTAATTGCATTAGCCATATTTACTGCAGGTAGCACGCTGGCACAAAGCAATTACAATACAGAAGAAACCAACTATTTTGTACTGAATAGAAACCTTCAACAATTGAAGGCTATTTCTTTGGCAGCGGGTGATTTGGCAAAAGCCGATGGTAATAACTTCGGTGAATTTCAAGTAGTAATTTGCGGTAAAACCGTGAAAGAACTTACCAATGCAGAAACAATGGCTCCCATTCTTGAATTGGCAGAAAAGAACAATGTGATGCTTATAGCATGCGGGTTCTCTTTGAAGAAGTTTGGGGTGAAGAAAGAAGATCTTCCTAAAGGGATGAAAGCAGTTGACAATGGCATTTTACATGGGTTCACCCTTCAGAAAGACGGGTTCCATTCCATTACATTGTAAGCTTACAACAACCTAAATATCAAAAGCCCTTAGAGCATGCTCTAAGGGCTTTTTTACATGTATAAAGAAGCTTTTACCCAAATACTGTTGAGCACATTACTACAACAATGCCTTTAATTTGGTTTTCACTATTTCTACAGCTATACCTTCAACAATTAAATCTATGAGTTGCGCTATAATCTCATCTATCACCTCTGGTACAAAACCTAACTTTATAGCTACTGTCTTACAGTAGTTTATCTCTCTTGAATCAATCTTTCCATCTACCATCATCACGGCAACCATATCATAGAGTTGCTCAATGCGTTCATCATCATCTTTTGGGGCGATAAATTCAATACTTTCCGGACGTTCCAGAATCCGCTTTAGGTCAGTTTCCGTAAGCCCAATTCTTGTTCCAACATTCTTTATGATTTCAAACTTTTCTTTGCTAGGGGTATCATCCCTCAGCGAGAGAACAATTAAATTACGTATGTGACTCAATCGCTCTTCTTTATCTCTACCGTCAAATATTTCCAAAATGCTCATGATGCTTGGGTTATGAATTTGTATCTATCAAAGGTATTGTCTATCGAACTGTAGAGGAATGACATTCAGCACCTTATCAGTTTCATTTGGAAGGATTCAACTGCACTTTATCCAAAGGGGTTCGCTAGGGTAGTATATGAGTCGTATAAGGGTAGTAATAGAACAAAATGAAAAGGATGAACAGAACTAAAAAAAGTAAGGATGGGCACTTCTTTAAACACAGTATCGGCTTCTCACGTTTAAAGGTTGGGCGTATGCATTCATTTGCCTAATATCGTCTTTTAATTATAGAGCATATGATGACGCAAAGCACACCAAAATCTTACGTAAAAAATCTACTGACTAATCTTCCCCAAGATTGGTTGAGACTCACCACGCACCGTTTGGATATTTACAATGAAGAACGCGCCAAGACAGATTTTTTAGAAGAATTTGACCGACTCTATGCTACAAACGATTTCTCCAAGGAACAGCTCAACATGCTTCCTACCGCGTACGATTACATTCGATTGGGTCACCCCCTATCTTCTGTATTAGAGTGGTTAATTGCCAAGCTGCAAAATGTGAGTTCAGATAGGGTCATTGCCTTTCAGTCGCACACCATGCCTTTGCTTGCTATCCTCAGAAAGAACCAATCTTCTGGCACGCCCATAAACGTTTATTGCTCTGCAGAACTTGCCAAAATGCTTGATATAAACCTTTTGACAGAGGTATATAATTACACGGTTAAAGTCACCTCAGAAGAAAACATAGGCTCTGCCACTAGTGATTCTACAAATGTTTGGCTCACCAATTCTAATGAGGCACTTTTCAGCACATCAACCTCAGCGATAGATTTCATCATCC
>CBFIHE010000041.1:0-16484 GCA_965662345.1 Salibacteraceae bacterium | reverse complement strand
ATCTGAGAAAACAAACGGAGAAATATCAATGCTCTTCTCTAAGGTGGTTTGAGGCGCAAATATGGGCTCTACATTTTGGTTGAAATCCGTAGTAAACACTTGCTGACCTTGCTCGAACACTTGTACTCCAAAACGAACGTTCTTATTGGTGTTGAAGTTATTATAAGCAACAGCCATTGAGGTGTCTTCCATGAATAAAGATGGGCTGGTCTTAAAATGCGACCAAGGCATTTTTGTGTATTCCTTAATAATACTCTCTCCGTAGCTCACAAATGCCACATCATCTAATGCCGTGTTGGGTGCTCCTGCCCTATTGATGTCTAGTTCAACATAGTCTAAGTTCCAGTGATCGAATGCTCCGTTTAAGGAGGCATAGTTCTTAAACCGGAAGCGGAATCCATCTCTGTAGAAGCGACCCTCTTGAATCTTCACAAAAACTTTTTCAAATGGCTTTAGTGCTTCTCCTTCTGCCTTCCACTGAAACACCCAATCGTTTTGGTCTACATCGTAAAACTCTAAAACTAGCGAGTCTTCTGGCTCTGGAATTTCTCCCAATCCCTGAGGTTGAAAATAAAAGCTCAAATAAACGCTATCTGCAACCGTGTAAACTCCGCCAAACGGATTATTCAACAAATCAATGGGTGCAGACGTAAGAATATCGGCTATGCCTTTTGCTCCCGTTTGAGACAACGGTGCATGCGGCATACCTAGGGAGTCTAATCCATCAAAGGTTGCTACTCCATAGCTTGGGGGCAAAACATGATACGAATTGTTTACATACACGTCATTTCCTGTCCAAAGCACTCCAGGACCAGAACTTGGAATCACAAATACAGTATCAAACGTATTTGCATAAATGGTGTCTGGCAAATTGTTGATGGTGTCTAGCGTATCTCCAGACGGAATACCATTCGGCTTCACCCATACGGTGTCTGTATCTACAGGTAACTGAGATACAGGGTCTAAAAATTCAATGAATGTAACTGGGTTCACAACAGAATCCCAAGACATGGTAGTAGAGTTGTAGGTGTAGTTGTATGAAGTATCATACATAGCTTCAAAAAGCTCTGGAAATGCTCCACCTATGGTAAAGAAATAATAGGGAGTAAATGATACTCCTGGATCTGTCAAATCAAAGGAGTAGTCTTTAATATTCCTCTTGGTGAAGTCATCTCTAAAAGGAAGATCAAGAGTATCAAAGCGAAAAACATACTGGTTATTTAGTCCTTCTCGCTTAGATTCAAACTTTTCTGGATACAACTGTGGATAGCCGTAAATGGGTACCAAGCGCTCTTCTTGCGCAAAGCTTGAAAAGCTTAACCACATAAATGCTCCAATGAATACCCAATGTAAAAATGAGCGCATACGTTAATCTATATTCAATGAGTCGCTCTCTAGTAACTCCGGATCTGGAATTTTAGTACTATCTGCGGTAAGAAAAACATCTATGTCACTACCCAAGTTAATTTGCGCATCGGCACCTGGTTCTGGCAATTGCATAAATACCTTGGCTTGGGCAGAATCTACCGCATTTGTAACGGTAGAGTCATAGCGAACAACGCCCACGGTAAGCCCCATAGCGAACAAATCATTATCTACTTCTTCTAGCTCTTTGCCCCACAATACAGGTATAGGGATAAGAACATCTCCTGGGCCCGCTCCAACTATCAATCTTACCTTATCGCCTTTTCTAATGGTTGTGCCAGCTTTTATTCTCTCGTTGCCATAAAGTACCGCTATAATACATCTGGAACATTCGCTAGGCTTATAAATTAACGAATCAACGCCCAACCCATAGCTCTGTAATCTAGCCTTAGCTTGTCTCAATGTTAAATCTGTTAGCTCTGGCATGCTTACCTCTGGTGGAACCAGCGCATTGATTGTAACGTAGACCTTTCTACCTGGCTTTACTAAGTCTTCTGGTAGCGGATGCTGGTCTACAACAACCCCTCTTGGTTTTTCAAAATCATTAATTGAATCTGCAATTACAGCAATCAATTCTTTATCATTCAGAAAAGCATTTACCTCTGTGTAGTGAAAACCAGATAAATCAGGTACACTTATGCCCACATCATGTAAGGTGTAACTATCTAACCACTTTATGGCAGCAAACACTCCGCCAACTGTAATTGCAAAGGCAATTGTTAGGTTAACAAGTAGCGTTTTTGAAAACAAGAATCTAATGAAATTCACATGTAATCCTTTGATTGCGGGCAAATATAGCTATTGTAACTCCAAAGGCTTACCCACAATTAACACAAGTTGTTAACGTGACTTCTAGGTCTATATTTGCGCAAATTTCAACGGAATGACTCGTAGTTTTATTCTTATCGTCATCGGCTTTGCCATCCTGTTTTCAAGTTGTGGTGGTTCTCAAGAAAACACCCCAAAGAAGAGTAAAAATCAGGTTGATGTTGTACCAAAACCAAACGCTGTTGCTACGTTTAAACATGGAGAACACGGATTCGATTACTTCGTGAAAAAGAATTTGGTCATTCCTAAATTGGCTCGTTTTTACGGAGTAAACGGCACAGCCGATGTTGAAGTAACTGTAGATACAGCTGGCAACGTGATTTCTGTGCGTGGCTTACGCGAGTCTATGGACTTAACCAGTGGATTAGATACGTCTTTAATGGATTTTGAACGAAATTTAATGGGACAATTCGCCTTAGAGGCAGAGCGATTGTTGTGGTTGACCTCTGGCTATTGGCACCCAGCTCTTTTAGACTCTACTCCTCAAGTGAATAGTCAAGTACTTTCTTTTGAATTCAATACGCGCCAATTTGTAGAAAACCAAAACGCTATTCAAGAAGGCAATCTTCCGCAATACGGAAAATTTGACACATTGCAAATAGAGCCTACAGCCGCAAATTTCTACAAAACAGGTACCATGTTACTTACTAAAGGCTATTACACAGATGCCGTAAAATTTCTAACCGCAAGCACACGAGCAAACGGAAGCATGCCCGATGCTTGGTTTAACCTAGGGCTTGCGCGTTCTAAACTGAATCAACAGCAACAGGCCTGCGATGCTTTTACGCGGGCGGCAAAATTAGGCGATGAAGAGGCTAAAGAATTGGCTAAAGACCATTGTAAGTAACCTCCAGCTTAGATCATTTAATCAACCCAAAGACCCTAAGGTATTGTTACCTTTGGCCTCCGTTTACAATTAGGTAAACGATATTTAGAATGCGAACAGTTTAAATTTTTAAAATCATGGCTAACGCTTTTTTTAAAGTCCCCACCGCCAAAAACGAACCAGTAAGAAACTACGAACCAGGTTCTAAAGAGCGCGAATCTTTGTTGAACACCTATCGTGAGTTATATAATGGTCACATTGATGTAACAAGCGTAATAAACGGAGAGGACATCAAAACAGATGATACCAAACCTCTAAGTCCTCCGCACGATCATAAACATCAAATTGGAACGGCTCATTACGTTGGCAAAGCCGAGGTTGAAAAAGCAGTAGAAGCTGCATTGAATGCCAAATCTGCCTGGGAGAACATGCCTTGGCAAGATCGTGCAGCTATTTTCTTACGTGCTGCTGATTTACTTTCAGGTCCGTGGAGAAACCGCTTGAATGCCTCTACTATGTTGGCTCAAAGTAAGAATGTACATCAGGCAGAGATTGAAGCAGCTTGTGAATTTGCAGATTTCTTGCGTTTCAACGTAGAGTACATGACTCAGATTTATGCAGAGCAACCTCAGAGTCCAGACGGGATGTGGAATCGAATGGAGCACAGAGCATTAGAAGGTTTTGTTTTTGCTATTTCTCCATTCAACTTTACCGCTATTGCAGGTAACCTACCAATGGCACCAGCATTAATGGGTAACACGGTAATTTGGAAGGCAGCTGATTCTCAGTTGTACTCTGCTCACTTTGTGATGGAGTTATTCCGCGCAGCAGGCCTACCTGACGGTGTCATTAACTTAGTTATTGTAGACGGACCAACAGCAGGTGACGTAATCTTTAACCACCGTGATTTTGCTGGTTTGCACTTTACTGGGTCAACTGGAGTATTCCGTCATCTATGGCAAACCATTGGTAACAATATTGCTAAGTACAAAACATACCCACGTATTGTAGGTGAAACGGGTGGTAAAGATTTTGTAGTTGTACATAAATCTTCTAACGCCCAGCAAGTGGCCGCTAATTTGGTTAGAGGTGCATTTGAATACCAAGGACAAAAATGTTCTGCAGCCTCTAGAGCTTACATTCCAGAGAATTTGTGGCCAGAAGTTAAAGAACATGTAGTACGCATGGTCGCTGAAATTAAAGTTGGAACTCCAGAAGACACAAACAACTTTGTAAATGCCGTAATTGATGAGCGTGCTTTTGATAAAATTGCAGGCTACATCGATTTCTTGAACGATAGCGATGCTGAAGTAATTACTGGTGGTACCTATGATAAGTCTGAGGGCTACTACATTCAACCCACTATTGCAGTAACGCAAGACCCAAAATCTAAGACCATGGTTGAAGAGATATTTGGGCCAGTTCTCACAATCTATGTTTACCCTACAGAAGAGTGGGAATCTACGTTAGATTTAGTAGATAACACTTCTGAATACGCGTTAACAGGAGCAATCTTCAGTAACGATAGATATGCTGCACTTAAGGCAATAGATAAGCTAAGACATGCGGCAGGTAATTTCTACATTAACGACAAACCAACAGGTGCTGTAGTAGGTCAGCAGCCATTTGGTGGCTCAAGAGGTTCAGGTACCAATGATAAAGCTGGTTCTGTATTAAACTTGTTACGTTGGACATCTCCACGTACGATGAAAGAAACTTTTAATCCAGTGAGTGATTATAAGTATCCTTTCTTGGGTTAATTCAATACAGCCTTACAATAAAAAGCCTCGCCCATTTTTATGAGCGAGGCTTTTTTAGTTAGAAGAAAAAATAATTTGCCAAGCGATAGGTGTTGGCATGTGCCTCTATAATATGTTTAATATCAGGAGAGTAACCACCACCCATACTCGCCACCACAGGTATATCGTTACGTTTACACGTTTCCCAAACAAGGGCATCTCGTTTTTTACATCCTTCAAGAGACATGCCTAGTTTACCTAGTTTATCAGAAGCCAAAACATCTACCCCAGATTGAAAGAAAATGAAGTCGGGTTCAAGGCGGTCTACTAACGCCTTGAGGTTCTGATCTAGCAATTTTAAATACGTTTCATCACCCGTTCCGTCAGCTAACGGAATATCTAAATCGCTTTGCTCTTTGTGCAACGGATAATTGCTTGCTCCGTGTATGCTGAAGGTAAAAACACGAGGCTCGTTTTCGAAAACTTGGGCCGTTCCGTTACCCTGGTGTACGTCTAAATCAACTACTAAAATCTGTTTCGCCTTTCCAGAATCCAACAAATGCATTGAACCAAGTGCAATATCATTGAGCAGGCAAAATCCTTCGCCCCTATCTGTATAGGCGTGATGCGTTCCGCCTGCTATATTCATGGCTACACCAAATTCAAGTGCAAACTCTGTGGCTTCCACTGTTCCCTGCATAATGACCCGCTCTCTATGAATGAGTTGTTCTGAATGAGGAAAGCCTGTTTTACGCTGCTCCCTTGGTGTAAGTTCCAATCCACTCAAACGCTTCCAGTACTCCGCATCATGCACACGCAGTATTGCTTCTTCTGAAATAGTATCGGGTTCAAAAAAGTTGTCTTGAGTTACCGTTCCTTCATGCAGCAGTTGTTCTGGTAGAAGCTCATACTTCTCCATCGGGAATTTGTGATTATTGGGTAGCGGATGTTTGTACAGTGAGTGATACGCTATTTTGAGCATCATCGGCTTTGCTTGTCGTCTTGTTTAGCTAATCCCTCCAGCACACCTGTTATAATGCTGAGGATAAAACTAAAGAACAACGCATACAGAAAACCGTTCACTGTAAATCCAGAAACCAAGTCGTCTGCCATGAGTATGATAAAGGCATTGATCACGATGAGGAATAGCCCCAATGTAAGAATGGTAACCGGTATGGTTAACACAATTAGGAGCGGTTTTAAAAATGTATTCAGCAGACCAAGTACAGCAGCCACCACAATGGCTGTCATGAAGCTATCAACTTCAACCCCTGGTAGTACAAAAGCAGAGAGCATAACAGCTAGGCTGCTCACCAATAATTTCAATAGTAGATTCATGCATCAAATTTAGGAACATTTAAACGAGACTGTTTGTACTAAAGGGAAGACTTACATTTGCACCCAAGAGAATAGAACAGCATTTTTTCACTTTCTAAAAACGAAATTCATGAATAAAGTTGCAGTAATTGGAGCAGGAACCATGGGGAATGGTATTGCACATGTTTTTGCACAAACGGGTTACCAAGTAGCCTTGATTGATATTGCACAAGCCTCTTTAGACAGAGGTGTTGCCACCATTGAGAAGAACTTAGACCGCATGGTTAAAAAAGAGAAAATCTCTGAGGCAGATAAAGCTAGCACGTTGGCGAGCATCACCACATATACAGACATGTCTGTGGGTGTTAAAGATGTTGATTTGGTGGTAGAGGCTGCTACTGAAAACGTAGACTTGAAGTTGAACATTTTCAAACAACTAAGCGAGGCTACAGAAGACCACGTAATTTTGGCGAGTAACACCTCATCTATTTCCATTACAAAAATAGCAGCGGTTACCAATCGACCAGATAAAGTGATTGGTATGCACTTCATGAACCCAGTACCTGTGATGAAATTGGTAGAGGTGATTCGCGGTTATGCAACCTCTGACGAAATCACCAACACCATAATGGAAATGAGCCAAAAGCTTGGCAAAGTACCTGTAGAGGTAAATGATTATCCAGGCTTTGTGGCCAACCGTATTTTAATGCCAATGATTAATGAGGCAATCATTAGTTTGCATGAAGGCGTTGCTGGTGTAGAAGAAATTGATACCGTAATGAAATTGGGTATGGCCCACCCAATGGGTCCGCTTCAATTGGCAGATTTTATAGGACTAGATGTTTGCCTGAGCATCCTAAATGTATTGCATGAAGGATTCGGAAATCCAAAATATGCACCTTGTCCGCTTTTAGTGAATATGGTTACCGCAGGTAAGAAAGGTATCAAATCAGGAGAAGGGTTCTATTCTTGGACACATGGTACCAAAGACTTAATTGTAGCAGATGCATTTAAAAAGTAGGTAAATAGCGCTATTACAGCTTTAAAAAACCCCATCGGGTCTTGACTCGATGAGGTTTTTTGTTTTAATCAATCTTCCTCAAAAACTCCACCAGCTTTTGAACTGCTAATCCCCTGTGAGAAATACGGTTTTTCTCTTCCATACCAAGCTCTGCAAAGGTTCTATCGTAGCCTATGGGCTGAAAAATAGGATCGTATCCAAAACCTCCACTACCAGAAGTCTCTTGAGTTATTTCTCCTTCGCAAACCCCTTCAAATTGATACATCGCTCCATTTAGCAATAGTGTTACCACCGTTCTAAAACGCGCAGAGCGAATCTCTTTACCCTGCATCTCTCGAAGGAGTTTATTTACGTTATCTGAAAACGAGCAATTATCTCCCGCATAGCGAGCTGAGTACACTCCTGGTGCGCCATTTAGAGCATCCACCTCTAACCCAGTATCATCGGCAAAGCAATCTAACCCCGTCTGTTCCAAAATGTAAGAAGCTTTTTGATGAGAATTGGCCTCCAATGTATCATGATCCTCTGGTATTTCGCCTTCAAAACCGGCTTCTGCCAAGCTAAAGATTTCAATCTCTTGAAGTGCTGTTCGTACCTCTTCTAGTTTATGGATGTTGTTGGTTGCGAAAACAAGTTTCATTTTGCTGCTGCGTAGAGTTGATCAATAATTTTTACGACTTCCACACCGTCTTTAACTCCCGTCATAATTGGTTCTTTACCCTTGAGTGCTTGAGTTACGTTATGTATAACCTTATCATGATTGCTCATGCTTCCTTGGTAGTAACCATAGTTGTTAGCTGGGCTGCTAGCCGGTAAGTGCTTAATATCAAAACCGCTAGTCTCTTGATAATCTATGGTATTGAGATATTTCCCTCCAATTTTGATGGTTGCATTTTCTGCCAAAACGGTAATAGAACCTTCCATATTTTTATTAAACGCACACGTGCTAAAGGTTAGACTACCCATGCCACCTTGTTGTAAGCGAAAATGAAAGGCACCGGTATCTTCAATTTCTGTTAACGCGCTATGCCCTGCATTCATTACCCTACCAGAAACGGCATCAATCTCGCCAAATAAGTAATAGAGAATATCTACAAAATGACTGAATTGAGTATAAAGAGTTCCTCCGTCTTGTGCTTTCGTTCCCTTCCAATCGCTGTTGAGATAGTATTCTTTATTGCGATTCCAAAAGCAGTTTAGGCTAACCAAGTATATTTCACCCAGCTTACCTTCTTCCACCAATGCTTTAACTGCTTGAACTGGAGGATTATACCTATTCTGCTTTACTACATACAGAAATCTACCCGTTTCTTCTGATACCGCCTGCATCTGCTTTGCATCATCAAACGATGTTGCCATGGGCTTTTCAACCAATACATGCTTACCTGCTCGCATAGCAGCCATAGATAATTCTGCATGCGTACCGTTTGGTGTACACACTACTACTATATCCATTGAGTCAACTGCAAAGAATGCTTCTAAGCTAATGTATGCCTCAGTTTGATATTGCTCCGCAAATGCATGCATTCTATGCGAATCTGTATCAAAAACAGCAACGGGAATTGCTTCTGGGTGATCTATGATGTGTTTTATATGTCTATGGGCTATGTAGCCACACCCGATAATGCCAAAACGTATTTGCATAGTAACAAATGTAGTATTCCCACTTGTTTGAAGTAAACAGTTTCATAACAGGTATTCACTAGTCTTTAACTGATACTTCAGATTTGGTGAAAGCGAGAAGGTGTACTTAGGTGGGAGATACAACCTGGTAACTGGTGAGGCCAATGAAAATGCCAATGAGCAAACCATTTCTAGGTTTAACGTTGGCGGTGGATGGTTTCTCACAAAGAACATTTTAGCCAAAATTGAATATGTTCAACAAGACTATTCTGGTGATGGATGGCAAGGAAGCGTTTTTGAAGGAGGCTCTTTCAACGGTGTTATGGTTGAAGCTGCTATTAGCTTCTAAGCAGTAACCTATAAGACAACGAGAGAGGCGGTTGGTAACAACCGCCTTTTTTGTACATAAAAAAACCTCCGCTTTCATTCGAAAACGGAGGCATTTCCCTATTAACCCGAACCTATAAAACTGTAACAGTCTTATAAACTATATATATGAAACCTAGCAGAGTGAAAAAAGTTGTGGCACTCTCAAAAAAAATTCATTTTATTTTGTCAACCATTGATTATCAATACACTAAACCCATGCTTTTTTAGCTCTCTCTAGAGTTTCTTGCTTGTATCTCGTGGTAACGTTTGCCTAAAAGATTCAATAAATCTGTAAATGTTTTTATTGCTCGTACTGTTTCTGGTATTACTTCTTTCTTCTGCATCCTTAAGACCATTACACCGTAAATTCCGTTAAGGCACAACTCAATGGGATTAGATGAAGCGCCTTCTGTACGTTCTTTTAACTCTACTATATTGGGATAAGCCGCTTCCCAACGCTGGCGGTAGTCATCATCTTTTAGCTTATCAAGCAAGAGGGTATGAACATAGCTTAGCTCCCCAATTATTTCCAAAACCTCTTCTAAGTGGCCTTGAATTTCTATGTTTTCGCGTTCCATTAACTCCACTACCTGTTTGTACCAGGCAAGTTGCTCCTTGCGGGCATCACCATCTATCTTTAAAGGAGTTAGGTAACGCTTTTCAAGGCATTCCAAATTCATCTGGCATCCACGTATTACATCTTCTTGATGAAACATGTAAAGCAAATACTCTATAACATTGGATCGCCTTTTCTTCTCGGCCTCTATCATTACTGCGCAGTATTTGTTGAATCAAGCACACCCAAACGAGCATTTAATCCTTCTATTACTTCCTGAGTAATATCATTGCCAGGGTTTCCCCAAAGAACAGCACCAGTTTGATTATCTGATAAAATCACATCATACGATTTTGATTTTACAAAAACTGCTAAAAATGCATTGAGTGAATCGTTGATTTCATTAGAAAACCCAGCCTCTGTATAAGCCAATCGCTGGCCATAATTTTGTTCTAATTGCATGAGTTGCTGCTCACGCTCTAGTAGCTCTTTTTGTCTTTGTTGGGCCTCAAAGCTGCTCATGGTAGCTGCTCTAATCCTGAATGACTCTGCATCAGACATCAATTTCTTTTGCTTGGAAGAAAGTTCTGAGTCAAACTTAATTCTACTCTCATTTAACTCTTTTCTTAACTCATCTGCTTTCTTGTAGTACTTCATCAATGAGTCAATTTTGATGTAAGCTATGTTATTGGCTACAGGAGATGCCGTTGAGGCTGAATCTTGAATTTCGCTTGGTTCATCTTGCGTTGTTACCGATTCTTCTCCGTGCGAACGGAAAAACATTACAAACAATATGATAACCCCTGCTAGTGACACCCAGCTAATGATATTTCCTACTTGTTTCACGTGAATTGATTTTTCACAAAAATAGGTTTACCTGTAAACCTTGGTCAATCTTTTACATCAAAAAGAAATTCTAAGAAATCTTCAAATGACTGGGCTGGCTTGTAATTCCTGTCATTATAGTTTGTCACCATCACTTTAACGTACTCTGGATTGTCGTTAGAGGCTACATATTCCAAGTGCACATTACCAAACAATTGATTCACAGGTTTTTCGAGCTGAAACTTCAAACTGGGTTTTAAGTAATAACTCTCCGTAGTCTTAACCCTGTCTGGAGCTTCATCTATCTCTCTCAGTTTATTATTCAAGACATATTTACGTTCCAGAACCCGATCTTTGAAATACTCAAAGAGATATTGCATATCCTTTCCAGAAAAACCAGCATGGTTGCAAAAGAAGAAACCGTTAGCCCCTGAAGACTGGTGAAGGTGAACGTCTAAGTTGTGTGTTTCTTCTGAGGCTTTTGCTTTTATTCCCTCTAAAATAAAAGGCATGAGATCTCTGTATCTGCCAGTCCCAAGCCATTCTGCATACAGCCACTCTTCTTTTTGAGTGCGCACCAATGATTCACTAACCATGGGTAACTTGGCAGCCATCTTGCCTTCATTTTTCCTGAAAATCTTGCCTAAAAGTTCATTTACGTTCACAATAGCCTCTATCTTTTTTACCTTAACGCTAACGAGTTGGGTAAGTTTGAATTTAAAGCTTACAACCTGCCCATTCTACCACTTTGGTAGTCTCGTATGGCCTGATTGATTTCTGCTTCAGTATTCATAACAAACGGACCATGTGATACCATTGGTTCTTTAAGAGGAGTACCTTCTGCGTATAGCAAAATAGAATCTTGTAATGCACTGATATTGGCTTTGCCTGCCCCTTCTTTGAATACTGGGTACTGAAGGGGATCCACTTCTACTCCATTCGTATTTACCTTACCTCGAATGGTGTACAGAAAGACGTTTCTATTTTCTGACCATGCTAGAGAAAGATCAGCACCTTTATCAAGATGAATCAACCCTATTTTATGATTGGTGGTACTTTGAATACCTCCTCGTACAGTCTCCCAATCTCCACTTATTGCTTGGATATGAACTCCGCTAGACTCAACTACTGGAACCTCTTGTCTTTGCATACCCTTATAATTTGGAGCAATCATTTTGTGTTTGGCGGGTAGGTTCATCCATAGTTGCAGTATTTCTAGCTTACCTCCTTTTTGTTTGAATGAGTCTGATGATACTTCTTTGTGAACTATTCCACTACCTGCAGTCATCCACTGTATGCCTCCAGACTCAATAACACTTCGCCCACCTGTTGAATCTGCATGTAGAACATCTCCGTCTAAAATGAAGGTGAGGGTCTCAAAACCACGGTGCGGATGTGGACCAAAAGGCAAACCTTGATTGTTGGTCTTGAATTCATCTGGACCATGATGATTCAGAAAAATGAAAGGGTCTATCTGCTGTATACCGTGAACAGGTAATGCTCTAAATGTTTTTAAACCAGGCATATGTGCGGGAGATGCTGTTGCTACAAATTGAATGGTTGCCATACGTCAAATTTACATGTATATACATTTAATCCACTGATATTGTTTAAAATCTTCGAAAATCGTTCAAACCTTTCTCTTGCCATAAATTCTGTTAATAGTACAATCAATTTTATCACGCTGAATTTCAGGGCTTTGTGACTTCGGTCACGTGTCTAATCCCGAGCCTAGTATAAGTTTGCATTATCATTTTAAAATTACAAACAGTTTATATTATATCGTTATGGAAAATGAAAAAGTATACGTGATGCCAAGGATAGGAGACATCGCTCCTGATTTTGAAGCAAACACCACATTCGGGCCTCTAAAATTCTCAGAGTTTGCAAAAGGAAGCTGGACCATTCTCTTCTCTCACCCCGCGGATTTCACCCCGGTATGTACCACTGAAATGTCTGGATTTGCTGAAGAAAAGCCCTTCTTTGATGCCATGAACACCAAGCTAATGGGATTGAGCATTGACTCTATTCACTCACACATTGCTTGGGTAAACAACGTTAAAAAGAACACCGGTGTGTTATTCGATTTCCCGATTGTCGCGGATATCGACATGAAAGTTTCAAAACTATACGGCATGTTACAGCCCGGAGAAAGTGAAACAGCAGCCGTACGCGCAGTATTCATTGTAGACCCCAACCAAAAGATTCGTCTAATCATGTACTATCCGCTGAATGTGGGCAGAAACATGGATGAAATCAAGCGTTCGCTAGAAGCACTTCAAACGGCAGACGAATACAAAGTGGCAATGCCTTTGAACTGGAGAAAAGACGATAAGGTGATTGTTCCTCCACCCAAAACCGTAGCGGAAATGGAAGAGCGCGAAGCAAGTGATTACGAAATGGTAGACTTCTATCTGGCCAAGAAATCACTCTAATTGTTGAAAGCCGACCTCAGGGTCGGCTTTTTTATTTCCAATCACTAAAATTGGGGAAAACACAGTCTGCATACTTACTTTCGCAGTCCTATCACAAAACAATGACGTATCAATCCTTTAAAGATCAAGTCTTGAGGTATAAAGATGCGAGGAAGCGCTTATTTACCACATCCTCGTTTCAAACCCACAGCTTGGTTATGTTACATATGATTAGCAGAATAGACCCAGACATTCCTGTGGTCTTCATAAATACTGGCTATCACTTTCCAGAGACTCTGAAATTCAGAGATCAAATTATAGAGTCGTTTGGTTTAACCAACTTCATTGACTTAAAGTCGGCAATGCCTCGCTACATGCAGCGCGATACGGATGGCAGACTCCTGTTTACTTCAGATCCAGATCACTGCTGTGCCATCAACAAAACAGAGCCCGTAGATCAACTTCTCATGCAGCATGATGTGTGGATTAACGGAATACGAGGAGACCAAAGTAGTGTTCGCAAAAACATGAAAACCGAGCAATCTGCACCACACGGGGCAGTGCGTTTTCACCCCATGCTAGACTGGACATCTCGGATGATTTTTGAATACAGAAAGGCTCATGATTTACCAGCACACCCGCTTGATGATAAAGGTTATATAAGTATTGGCTGCGAACCCTGCACGCGAAGGCTAACACCAGACATGAGTGAGCGAGAAGCACGTTGGTTTGGATTGAATAAAGTAGAATGCGGTTTGCACACAGATTTAGTGAAGTAACATGAATATTTTAGTCACAGGTGGAGCGGGTTACATTGGTACCGAATTGGTTAGGTCTTTGGCCAGCAGAGCTGATGTTAACTCCATTACCATTTACGATAACCTAAGCAGGGCGAATTTCAATGTATTCCTAGGTTCAGACTTCTTGGGAAATGAAAAGGTTCATTTTGTAAAAGGAGAACTTCTAGACTCAAGGGCACTTCGAAAAGCACTTGAAAATATAGATACTGTTTACCACCTTGCCGCTAAAGTCACCACCCCCTTTGATAATACAGACCCTCACTTCTATGAGCAAGTTAATCATTGGGGAACTGCGGAGTTAGTCTATGCCGTGGAAGAATCTAAAAGGGTAAAGCAATTCATATTTGTTAGCAGCACAGGTGTTTATGGTTCGCTAAACGCAGAAGTTGACGAAAACACCACCCCTCACCCACAAACGGTATATGGTACTTCTAAACTACGCGCAGAAGATCACGTAAAAAGACTATCAGATAAGGTTAGAACTATTACTTATCGTTGTGGTAATGTATATGGATATAGTAAGAGTATGCGCTTTGATGCTGTGGTTAATAAGTTCATGTTTGATGCGGTATTCACTGGAAAAATATCAATTCATGGTAACGGCCACCAACATAGGTCGTTCATTCATGTAGATGAAGTATCTAACGCCCTTTGTAATTCACTGGATGGCACCGTTGAACCTGGCACATATAACCTTGTTAACAGAACACTCTCTGTTTTAGATATAGTAGAGGCCATAAAAGAGGTGATTCCCGAGCTCGAGTTCATATTCATTAACCAGCACCTCGCTTTAAGAGAGCTACGTGTAAAACGCAATGACACATTGAACCAGCTTCTAAACATTCAACAACCTAGAGATCTGGTCAAAGAACTAGTTGGTTTCAAAAAGCGCTTTTCTTTCTAATACAAAGTAGCAAACGTTTGTACATTTAACCTATGGCTAGATTCATTAAAGCGCGCAAAGATACCATAGGAATTGCTCCAGATGACTTGCGTCTAAAAGGAGAACAAAAAACAGAAAATGTAAAACTCCGCTGTTTGGCTTACAATGGCGATGAGCTTATTGAGCAAGAATTGACCAACATAAATGAGGCGCATGAGTTTGATGGTGTGACTCACACCGCTTGGATCAATATTGATGGCCTGCACGATACTCCTGTTTTAGAAGGTGTGGCAACCTTTTTGAAGGCTCCTAAAATGATTCTTTCAGATGTTACCGAACCCAATGGCAGACCAGCATTCAAAGAATTTGAAGAACTATTATTTCTTTCTGGTAAAATCTTGCGCTTTGATGAAGTAACACAAACGGTTCATGCAGAGCATATCTCTTTTCTTTTCAATACCCATACACTCTTATCTTTTCAAGAGCGCGTTGGTGATGTTTTTGAACCTATACGCGAACGATTAAGAACTGGAAAGAAAAAAATGAGAGAATCAGGCCCCTCCTATCTTGCCTATGCGTTAAACGATGTCTTAATTGATAATTACCTCTACGTACTAGGTCGATTAGGCGATGAGATTGAGTCTATAGACAAAGAGCTGATGGAAAATCCCACGGATAAAAGCCTGATGCGTATCAACCAAATGAAGCAGGAAATAAGCTACGTTTCACGTATCATAAAACCTAGTAGAGAGGCAATTTATGCCTTCGTTAAATCAGATTCAGAAGTAATTCCAAACGGTACAGAGGGCTACTTTCAGGAGCTCAAAAACAACATAGACCTAGCAAATGAAACTGTTGATCACTATCGAACAATGTTATCTGAGCAACTCAATGTATTTCACTCAACCGTATCGTATAACCTCAACGAGATTTTAAAAACACTTACCATATTTTCGGTTATATTCATACCACTATCTTTTATTGTGGGCGTGTATGGAACCAACTTTCAATACGTGCCAGAACTAACCTATGAATATGGCTACTTTGGAATGTGGGGAGTGATTGTAACCTTAGTATCGGGAATGTTAATTTATTTCAAGAGAAAAGGGTGGTACTAGCTCTTTATGAATGAATTTAAGTAACTCCAAAGCCTATCCGTAGGCAAACCTACTACATTAAAGTAACTGCCTTTTATTTGGGTAATCCCAATTTGTCCAATCCACTCTTGAATGCCATAGGCTCCAGCCTTATCTAGTGGTTTGTAGGTAGAAACATAGTAATTGATTTCTTCTGCACTGAGCTCTTTAAACGTTACTTCTGTGGTTTCTGAGAAAGAAGTCACCTCTTCTTCATCACGTAGGCAAACACCCGTAACAACTTCATGTGTTGAATCAGATAAACTACTAAGCATTTGAGCAGCTTCTTCCAAGCTTTTAGGTTTGTTCAAAATGGAATTGTCCAGTACCACTGTAGTATCTGATGTTATCAGCAAAGCCGATGTTAAATCACCTGTGAATGCTCTAGCTTTCTTAACCGCTACGTATTCTGCAACCTCGCGAACAGGCATGTTGGCATCAAAAGACTCATCGGCATGAATGGGCTGTACATCAAAAGATAGTCCCATACCAGATAGAAGTTCCTTTCTTCTGGGTGATTGCGAGCCTAGTATGAGTTTTTTGGAAAGCTGAATCATAAGATAACCCCATTAAAAAGCATGTAAGCCACACCAAGGGCATACCCCAAACCTATTAAACTGAAGACTTTATTAAAAGTACTTTGTAGTGCCCAGTCTTTAGGAGAATTCGCCAACCATACGGCCAAGGTTTGGTATAAAAGAGCAAGACTTAATATGCCTGCG
>CBFIHE010000040.1:0-16495 GCA_965662345.1 Salibacteraceae bacterium | reverse complement strand
ACAGCACCCTCCTCATTCCACTCAGTATAGACGCTTGGGTTACCGGGCTCTATCGCATTGATTTAGACCGTTTTTCCAATTGGCCGGAAGATTACGAACTCCGACTCATAGACTCGCTAACCAACAAGGTGATTTCCATGGAGGTGGCCAAAACCTATCCCTTTCCTGTTTCGCAAATCGGGACCTACTCCAATCGCTTTTTCTTAGAAGTGTACAGGGCGCCAAGAGATAGTTCAAATACAGAAACGGGCATAGCCGATGGTGTTTTAAATGAAGCCCCGCTTGCCGCGTATTTCTCGACCCTGAAAGAGGCTTGGTTGATTGAGTCGCCCGCCCCAGGAGAAGTCAAAATCTACAATCTTTCCGGAACTTGCGTTAGCCGAGCAACACTGAATGAAGGCCGAAATGAAGTACCCGGTCAAGGATTACCGGCAGGGGTCTACATTTTGAAGTTCAGTGGAGAAGGGGAGGTACAAACCACCAAAAGCGCGGTTGTTCGCTAACGCGATAGTTCTATAAACGTTAACCGTACATCGCTCCAAAAGCTATCGAGTACCAGTAAGTTTTCTTTGAGAAAAGCAAAGGCATCTGGCCAAGATTCTTTGCGGTACAGACTTACGTTTTCACGTGTGCGAAACACACGCGCATAAGGTCTGCCGTCATTAGTGAATAGCAGGTCACTATATTGCCATTCCCCTTCCGTTACATCGTGAAAGTAGGTTTTGTACTCCATGAATTGCTCCCAGAAGAGCTGCCTTATGCCATCATCGGGATGTTGAAAGTCTATAGCGATGATAGCGGTTTTCCCGTCCATATCCAGCCTAAAGAAAAGGTCTTTTACCCCCGTGCGGTAGTTGGTCCAGCGCACATTAAACCCCGTTTCTGATTGATGCGGACGCATGAGGTTGCCGAAAGCCGTCCAGAACTCGGTGCGCAATTCTTTGAGTTCCTCTCTGCTCAGCATTTAAGCCACTTTTTCGCGTAGGTTTTCTAGCATCACCTTTACCAGTCCGGGAGTATCGTATTCCGGCTGCCAATTCCAATCGGCACGAGCCGCTGAATCATCAATGCTACTTGGCCAGCTATCGGCTATCGCTTGTCTGAAATCAGGCTCGTAGTTGATTTGAAACTCGGGCATTTCCGCTTGAATGGCCTTCGCCAGTTCTTGCGGAGTAAAGCTCATTCCCGCTAAGTTGTAGCTCGAGCGTACGTTAATCGCCTCTTTGGGTGCTTCCATAATTTCTATGGTAGCGCGAATGGCATCTCCCGAGAAAATCATCGGCAATGCCGTGTTCTCAGATAAGAAAGAGGTGTAGCTTCCGGTTTTGAGCGCCTGGTGAAAAATGTCTACCGCATAATCCGTGGTACCGCCACCCGGCAACGCCTTATAACCCACGAGCCCAGGGTAACGAAGTGACCGAACATCCACTCCGTATTTATCAAAGTAATATTGATTCCAACGTTCACCCGCTTGTTTGCTGATGCCATAAACCGTGTTGGGGTCCATTACGCAATCTTGCGGGGTGTTCTCTTTAGGCGTTGTAGGACCAAAAACCGCAATGGAGCTGGGCCAGAAAATCGTATCAATAAGTCCGTCTTTTGCAAGGTTAAGCACGTTAAAATGACCGGCCATGTTGAGTTCCCACGCGAATGCGGGGTTTTTCTCTGCGGTGGCAGAAAGTAAAGCCGCCAGGTTGTAAACCACTTTAACGTTGTGCTTTTCAACAACGGTTTTGATGCGGTCTGCATCCATCACATCAATGATTTCAAACGGACCTGAATCATGTTCTGGCTCGCGGATGTCTGAAGCTATAATGTTCTCCTTGCCATGCTTGGCACGAAGCTGTTCGGTAAGCTCACTGCCCACTTGTCCCAAGGCGCCAATCACCAAGGTTTTCGTCTCGTTGGTCATACAGATTCTCTTTGCGCCAAATTTAGCAGAAAGGGTGGATTTAGAAGACTACATCTTAATACAAACGTTCTTCGCCTCGGTAAAGAATTTTAGCGCTTCAAAACCTCCTTCACGGCCCACACCGGAGTTCTTCATTCCTCCAAAAGGCGTACGCAAATCGCGCAACAACCAACAGTTCACCCAAACGATTCCAGCATCTATCTGATTGGCCACGCGGTGCGCCTTGCTTAAGTTCTCTGTCCAAACGGTAGAAGCCAAGCCGTACTCCGTACTGTTCGCCATCATGAGGGCTTCTTCTTCGGTGTCAAACGGAGTGAGGGTAACTACTGGTCCAAAAATTTCTTCTTGGTTGGTTCTGCATGAATAACTCAAACCCTCTATTACTGTTGGGCGTATGTAATATCCATTCGCATATTCGCCATCTAAATGTACTTGTTTGCCCCCGGTTAACACAGTACCGCCTTCTTCTTGTGCCAATTGAATGTAACTCAATACCTTTTCCATGTGCGGTTTGGAAACCACAGCACCTAAATTGGCGTTGGGGTCGGTGGGGTAAGAAACCGTGAGCTTGTTCACTTTTTCTACAAAGGCATCTCGGAATTTCTCATAAATCGGTCGTTCAATAAAGATGCGTGAGCCGCACAAGCAAATCTGACCTTGGTTTGCGAAAGAGCTCATAACCGAGGTACTTAAGGCTTTTTCAAAGTCGCAATCGGCAAAGATGAGGTTGGGATTCTTCCCGCCCAATTCTAAGCTGAGTTTCTTGAATTTTGGAGCTGCTTTGGCCGCTATGGTTGCTCCGGTTTGCGTGCCTCCCGTAAAACTGATGGCCTTAATCTCAGGATGGTCTGTAATGGCATTTCCAACTTTATGGCCCAAACCGTGAACAATGTTTAAGACCCCAGCAGGCAATCCTGCTTCTTTGCAAATGGTGCTTAATAAATGGGCGGTCATAGGCGTTACTTCACTCGGCTTGGCCACCACACAATTCCCAGCAGCCAAGGCAGGGGCAATCTTCCAAGTAAAAAGGTACAGCGGCAAGTTCCATGGCGAGATACAACCCACCACACCAATGGGTTTGCGTAAGGTGTAATTGATGGCGCTGTCTTCCATGGGGTGTGCCTCGCTTGCCCAATGCAAAATGGCCGTAGCGAAGAAATGGAAATTGTCTCGGGCTCTGGGAATATCAACGCGCGTAGCCAACTTGAGTGGTTTGCCGTTGTCTTTAGATTCTGCAGCGGCTAACTCTGGCAATCGGGCTTCTATGCGTGCGGCAATGTCTGCCATGATTTTAGAGCGTTCTCCCGCGGGTGTGGTACTCCAAGATGGAAAGGCCTTGCGTGCGGCTTCTGTAGCCAAGGCGATATCGGTTTCATCCGAATCTGGGATTTGACTGTACACCTTGCCCGTAGCTGGTTCTACGTTGTCTATCCATTGGTTGGCACTAGGCCGAATAAGTTCTCCGTTGATGTAATTCAGAAGCTGCTCCATGATACTTGGTTTGTGGCGAAAATACAAAGGGGCACCGACATGTACCGATACCCCTTTCATCACTCAACAAAAGACTGTACTTAGCGCTTCATTACGCGAGCTTTGCGCACCTTCATTTCGGTCTCGAATAGCACTTCATAAGAACCGTCAGATAGGTCTGATAAATCCAAAGCATTGGCGCTTTGATTTTTCACCTTCGCTTTCTCTTTGTGCACAATGTTTCCCTTTGAATCGAGCACCTTGATGCTTACGGAAGTAGGCGCATCCACATCCAAGGTGTAGGAAAAAACACCGCTTTCCTCCCCCTGCTTTAGCGATACGCCCGCATCACTGTCTGTGTATGCATCGCTGAAGGCCTTGGCAAATACGCGTTCTTCTCCTTCCGCTTCATCGCTCAGCCCCTTCATAATCACCTCTATTTCGTCTTCTAAACCATCGGCATGAGCCATGAATACGCGCAGTTCTTGAATCTCGTCATCGTTGGCTTTAAACGCATGCACCTTGGGAAGCACAATGGTTTTAGCAGAGCCAGAGTTTTTCACGATAAAGGTATTGATGACTTCATCATGCTCAATTTTTACCGTTTCCGCTTCATCTCCGTCTATTTCAATTACCTCTTGAGCGCTTTCAGCATCCAATTGTATGTTGTTTACCTTTAAGAAACTGTCTGCTGCAGCCCCTTCATAGAGTTGAACATCGGCTTTGCCTATACCGTCACTTTCAATGATTTTTACCGTTTTTACGGTTCTAAACTCGGGAGATTCTTCTGTCTCCTGTGCAAAGGCGATGGAGGTGAGCATTAACGCGGTAACACACATGCCCGTGGGCAGCGCCAATTGAATGTTTCATAAGACTATTCGTTTTAAGTGTTGATGAATGAAACGTATATTCACGCTCTACAATGAACTGTTAATCAACACCCAACAAGTGTTAATGCGTGTTAAAGACAAAAAAGTAAACAAGGGGTTTTCAACAGCCTGTTAATAACAAAAACAGCTATTTGTTTTTGCAAGTCGGCAGAATAGCGCACATTTGTTCGTGTTGAAACACTTCTACCCTTTGTGGTTCAACCTTCTGCCCTATCGTCATTTTACATACCCCTTTTTGGATCCTGACGATGGGGCTTTTTTATGCCCCAATGTTTTCAAAACACACTTCTCACAAAAGACTTAGCTGTTAAATACTGTTAAGCAAACATAAACGGAGCAGTTGCTCAGATATATTTGCTTTGGAATGAAGCAGAGTTACATTACTAGTTTAATTGGTGTGGTTGCCTTGGCGGTAATTGCTCTCATTGCCATGCAACTCTATTGGGTGACTAATTCCATCCGACTCAAAGAAGAAGAGTTTGCACGAAATGTAAATACTGCACTCACCAACACGGTAGAGCGTTTAGAGCAGCTGGAAACAGTAAACAAGCTCAAGTCACACAAGCAGGGCAGGTATTTATTTATAGACGAGAAAGCAAACGAGGACTTTGACTTACCGGGCATGGATTCTGCCTTTGAGTACATGATTATTAAAGAGATTTCTCGTGAAGGAGATGAGGTTTCGCTAAGCATTACAGAAAAAAGCGCAGGGCAGGAATTTACCCGTATGGCGAGACGAAAAACCGATGAGTTAGCAGGTGCCGATTCCATCAATAGGCTTATGGAGATTAATCTTGACTTTGCAGATCAAGACGAAGATTCCTACTTAGAGAACAGCAATAACCAGGTAGAGCTAAATGAAGAGCTTCGCCAAAGGTTGCAGCAAAAAAAGGCTTTTGTAGGAGATATTGTGAAAAGCTTGATTGAGGTAGATCTATACAAGCCAATTACTGAACGAATCAACAAGAAAGAGCTAGACTCTCTATTAAAAAGCACCTTAGCAAACCAAGGTATAACCGCCCGCTACGCATTTAGCATTGCAGATGCTGGTGATAGTCTTTTGTTAACTCATGACAGTAAAGGAGAAGCCCTACAAAACACGCCATACACTGCGCAACTTTTTCCGCATGATGTCATACGCGACCCCTATTTTTTAAAAGTGCATTTTCCAGGTCAAACTGGGTATCTCCTACAAACCAATTGGCTCATGTTGGCCAGCTCTACGCTTATAGTTCTGGCTATCATTTTTATTTTCTATCTCACGGTGCGTACCATTATTTCGCAAAAGCGGATGGGAGAAATCAAGAATGATTTCATCAATAACATGACACATGAACTCAAGACTCCAATTTCAACCGTGTCTTTGGCTTGTGAAGCCTTAAAAGACCCAGATTTACGATCAAATTCTGGTATTATAGACCGCTACGTTAAAATGATCAATGACGAAAACAACCGCCTGGGTTTGTTGGTGGAAGAAGTACTGCAAAGTGCAGTGCTTGATAAAGGGGAGTTTAAGCTCAAGCAAGAAGAGATAGACCTAAACCGCTTGGTTAAAGGAGTTGTAGATAAATACGGTATACAGGTAAGTGAGCGCAAAGGCCATGTGCGCACTTCTTATGCAGATGAACTACTCATGGTAAAGGGCGACCCTGTTCACTTATCTAACGTGGTGTCTAACCTGTTAGATAATGCGAATAAATATTCCAAAGAAAGCCCAGAAATTAGCATTACTACATCAGCCATTAACGGTAGGGTTTCCATAGAAGTGAAAGACAAAGGCATCGGAATATCCAAAGAGAACCTCAAACGCATTTTTGATAAGCTTTATCGGGTACCTACAGGAAACAGACATGATGTAAAGGGCTTTGGTCTTGGTCTCAGCTATGTAAAAATAATTACAGAGCATCACGGTGGTACGGTTGAAGTAGACAGCACTCAGGGCAAAGGCAGTACGTTTAAAATTAATTTACCAGCTTATGAAAGCGCATAACATTCTAGTAGTAGAAGACGACCCTAATTTAGGAACAATCTTGGCAGAATATCTGCGTGCCAAACAATACAAAGTTACGTTGGTAACCGATGGCCAACAGGGTATAGAAACCTTTGTAAATAATGACTTTGACTTGCTTCTATTAGATGTGATGATGCCTGTAAAAGATGGCTTTACTATGGCAGAAGAAGTACGTAAGCTAGACAAGAATGTGCCCATTATCTTCTTAACGGCCAAGAGCATGAAAGAAGACACCATAGAAGGGTTCAAACTTGGCGCAGACGATTACGTAACCAAGCCTTTTAGTATGGAGGAGTTATTGCTTAGAATCAAGGCTATTCTCAAAAGAACAAAGCCGCAGAGCGATGGAGAATCTACCGTGAAGGAGTACAACTTTGGCACCTTTATTTTCAACCCCCAGCTCCAAACACTAAAGCTAAACGGAGAAGATTACGCCAAACTTACGGGTAAAGAAAACCAACTCCTCAAGCTGCTTTGCATGAATAAAAACAATGTGTTGGAGCGGGAGTATGCCTTAAAAGCTATTTGGGGAGACGATTCGTACTTTAACTCCAGAAGTATGGATGTTTACATCACCAAATTGCGCAAATACCTGAAAGCCGATGAAAACATTGAACTTGTAAACGTACATGGCAGAGGGTTCAAATTATTGGAGATTGGCTAGAGTGGTTAATTTGTGGTTTCATTAACTTTGACTGAAACTCTAAAACACATTTATCATGAAAAAGTTAGTTACCCTTTGTTTGGTAATGTTGAGCTTTTCGGCATTTGCTCAACTACCCATAAACATAGGACTAAAAGGCGGAGTCAATTACTCCCTAATCAACACAGAAGGTAACGGACTTACCACTGCGGGCGACCCAGGTTATTTAGGGGGAGCATTCGTTAGACTCAAAGTGAAGAAATTTACTGCCCAAGCAGAAGGACTGCTTGTGGGTGTGCGCGGAACCTCTGAGCGTATTGATTTGATTTCTCAGGCCCAGAATTCTGTAGAAGACCAAATTTCGTACAGCAATTTTGATGTACCTGTTATGGTAGGTTACCGCTTTTTGGATTTGGAAGTAATTAAGTTTGGCGTAAACGGAGGAGTTGTTCAGTCGTTCAACGCCTTGAAAGGTGGGGACAAAGACAACTTCGATTTTGAAGACAGTTATACCAGTGGTGTGATTGGCGTGGCGCTGGATATCCCATTCTTCATCTTTGATTTACGCTACCAACATGCCTTTGGTGATTTTGCTACCTACAATCAAACCAATACTACGTTGAGTGACGGACTTTCCAACGGACTTATTTCTTTCTCCGTTGCTTGGAAAATTATCTAAACGAATACGAACAAATAAAATTAAAGCCGCATCAAACGTTGCGGCTTTTTTTATGCTCTAAAGACTAGCTGTTCTGCCCCCGTCTACTGGAACGTTAATCCCATTGATGTAACTAGCGGCAGGGCTCGCCAAAAAGGCAATAGCATTCGCCACTTCTTCTGGTTGGGCTACACGCTTCATAGGCACAGCAGCACCCATGGCTTCCAATACTTCATCTTGCGATTTTCCTGTTTGAGCTGCTTTATTAGCCGCAATGCTTGTAAGTCGACCTGTATGTGTAGCACCAGGCAATACGTTATTTACCGTAATGTTAAATTGACCCAGCTCATTGGCAAGCGTTTTACTCCAATTAGCAACCGCGCCTCGAATGGTATTTGACACTCCCAGATTGGCTAGAGGTGCTTTCACAGAAGTAGAAATTACATTTATGATTCTACCATATCCAGCTTCTTTCATAGCAGGCGCACAGGCTTGCACCAAAATATGGTTGCACTTAAGGTGAGCGTCAAAAGCAGCTTGAAATGCATCTAAATCGGCATCAATGGCTTGACCTCCTGGAGGACCTCCCGTGTTGTTCACCAGAATATGAATGGGGTTATTTGGCACAAAGTCAGAAATAGCCTTTTTTAACCCCGCTGGGTCAGAAAAATCTGCAACTACGTATGCGTGTTCAGCTTCTTGAATTTCTGACAACTCTGCACAAACAGCTTTTAATTTTTCTTCGTTTCTAGCAACGAGCACAATGCGCGCGCCCATGCCTGCCAATTCTATAGCTGTTGCTTTACCAATACCTTGGGTGCTTCCGGCCACCAAAGCCGTTTTTTCTGTGAGATTTAAATCCATACTGCTTATTCTTGGCGTCAAATGTAGGATATTGGCTACTTTTAAAACCGAACTTAAAAAAGAGAAGTATGGCCGTACAGAAACCGTTCAACTTGCATCAATGGATTGAAGATAACCGCGACTTGCTAAAGCCGCCTGTTGGGAACAAAAACCTTTATCCAGAGGGTACAGACTACATTGTAATGATTGTGGGCGGACCCAATGCACGAAAAGACTATCACTTCAATAACACAGAAGAGCTTTTCTATCAGCTAGAGGGAGATATAAATGTGCGCATTCAAGAAAATGGTAAAGCGGTAGATATTCCCATTAAAGCAGGTGAAATGTTCTTGCTGCCGCCCAACGTACCGCATTCACCCATGCGCAGTGAAGGCTCGGTTGGCTTGGTGATTGAGCGGGTTAGAAAGCCAGAGCACACAGACGGTCTACAATGGTATTGCGATTCATGTAACCATAAGTTGCATGAAACGTATTTTCCGCTCACTAATATTGAGAATGACTTTTTACCGCGGTTCAAGGAGTTTTATAACAGCGAAGAACTAAGAACTTGCGACAATTGCGGTCATGTGATGGAAACAGACCCACGTTTTACAGACAAACAATAAATTACTTTTGAAGCAACATCGCTCTGCGTGGAGATTGTCCCCCGAGTGAGGAATGAATGAGCTGTGCGGCTTGCGTACAGCCTAAAACCTTGTTGAAGACATCACTTCGCGAGCGTGTTACAGCAACACGTTCACTATGAAAAAGCATGCCCTAAAGATTGATATGCACACGCATATTATCCCTAAACACCTCCCCAAATTTGCAGAGAAGTTTGGTTACGGTGATTTTATTCACCTCGTACATAAAGAAGACGGCACAGCCGATATGATGAAGGGCGGAGAGTTTTTCCGAAACATCAAGTCTAACTGCTGGGATGCCGAGGAGCGCAAACAAGAGTATGCGCAGTTTGATACCCAAGTACAGGTGGTATGTACCATTCCTGTTATGTTTTCGTATTGGGCTAAGCCGCAAGATTGCCTGGAACTCTCCAAGTTTTTGAATGATGATTTAGCACAGTTACAAAGTGATTACCCAAAGAACTACGTAGGCCTAGGAACTATTCCCATGCAAGATGCCGATACGGCCGTAAAGGAGTTACAGCGGATCAAGGAAATAGGACTTAAGGGCATTCAGATTGGGTCTAACATCAATGATTTAAACCTGAGTGAAGAACAGTTTCACCCCATTTGGGAAGCATGTGAGGCGTTGGATTTGGCCGTTATGATTCACCCTTGGAACATGATGGGCTTTAACAGTATGCGCAAGTATTGGTTGCCGTGGTTGGTGGGTATGCCAGCCGAAACATCACGAGCTGCTTGCTCCATGATTTTTGGAGGTGTTTTTGATAAATACTCCAATCTGAGAGTGAATTTCTCACATGCAGGAGGCTCTTTCTTGCCAACACTGGGTAGAGTAGAGCATGGCTTTAACTGCAGACCAGACTTGGTGGCCATAGATAATCCTACCAATCCGCGTGAGTACGTGGGTAAGTTTTGGGTAGACTGTATTACGCACGACCCAATGTTGCTTGAATATATCTTGAAAATGCAAGGCTCAAAACGAGTGACTTTAGGCTCAGATTATCCGTTCCCATTGGGAGACTTGGAAATTGGCGCATACATAGAAGGAATGGGGCTTCCAGATCAAACCGTTGAAGACATCTTCTGTAATGCAACATTGGAGTGGTTGAACATGAGTAAAGAAGAATTGCTCTAACCGCCTATAATTAGTGGGCTTACCCAACTAGTTGCGTGCGTGTGAGTTCTATCTTAAGAGTACATGAGAATTTTACCCTTTTTCTTTCTTCTATTCTGGCTAAGCATTGGTTTTAGCCAAGAAGCTGAGCGTCCTAAAATTGGCCTGGTGCTCTCTGGCGGTGGAGCCAAGGGGTACGCCCATGTAGGGGTAATTCGCAAACTAGAAGAACACGGCATAGTGCCAGACTACATTACTGGTACCAGCATGGGTAGCATTGTTGGAGCGCTATATGCCATAGGGTACACACCAGATCAAATGGAGAATATCATCACCTCTGTGAATTGGGATGAGGTGATTTCAAACCGCGTGGCCTTTGATAAAATCTCATTTGAAGAAAAACAGTTCTACGATCGGTATCACTTTACGTTTGATGCCGATGATTGGCGTGTTTCTTTACCCAGCGCCTTAATTGAAGGTCAAAACCTTCAGCTATTGCTTTCTAGATTAACAGAGCCTGTTCATGGAGTACGTGATTTTGGAGAGTTTGCTATTCCATTTGCCTGTGTAGGAGCTAATATAGAAAATGGGCTACCGGTAGTATTAGATACGGGAGATATTGTGCAAGCCGTAAGGGCAAGTATGGCCATCCCTACTGTTTTTACGCCAGTATTATGGGATTCTCTGCTATTGGTAGATGGCGGGTTAGTGCGCAATTTTCCTGTAGAAGAAGCGCAAGCCATGGGAGCAGACATTATCATTGGTTCCAACGTAGGAGATGGATACAAGAAAAAAGAAGAGTTAAACTCGCTTATTTCTATTCTGAGTCAAGCAGCTTTCGTTACCAGTATCAACGACACCAAAATTCAGAAGAATGGGGTTGATATTTTGATTGAGCCAAATATGACGGGCTATTCTGCAGGAGATTTTAACGCAGGGGTAGCCATTGTGAACCTTGGGTATGAGGCAGGAGAGCGTGTAACAGAACAGCTTGACTCACTTGCCAAAGCACTTAAGCTAGACAGTTCAGCTGTTGCTAGGCGAAAAGGGGTGCAGTTAGCCCCAAGCTACTTATTTGAAGACATTATAGTTACTGGAAATGAGAACTACCCAGATAAACTAATTAAGGGTAGAATGAAGCTAAAGTCTGGAGAGTATTATAACCTAGAAAAGCTAGAAGAAGAAATAAATTTGGCTTTTGGTATTCAGGCGTTTGCTCAAGTGAGTTATCGAGTAATGCCAGGGAGTACAGATTCTACAAACGTGTTAAAACTGATAGTAAAAGAGGCGCCTCGCAATACCATTCGCACGGCTCTGCATTACGATACAGAAAACAATGTTGGTGTTGTGCTTAATTATACCAGCCGAAACGCATTGCTAAGAGGTTCTCGCTTTCTGGTTGAACTTGATTTAGCAGATAACCTTCGCTTTGGGGGGAGTTACTTTAAATACATCGGGAAAGAACAAAAACTGGCATTGGTTGCAGCTTATCGCTTCACGAATCAACGTTCGCTAGATATATACGGTACATCGGGAGCAACCAGTACTTACAATTACTTTTCGAGTAGGGTTGATTTTGGGATACAAACTACTTACCTGAGAAATAGCACGCTAGGGGCCCGTTTTCAGCATAGGTCATTGGGGTTAACACCACGTGTTACCACAGACACGCTTATCACAGAATATGATGAAAAGGCAAATCAGCTAGAAATTTACTTGCGGGTGAACACGTTAAACCAGAGGTATTTCCCAGATAGAGGCCATAAGCTGAATATTTCTGTTTTGAATAAATGGAGTACAGACGTAGACGTTTTGGGCAGCTCAGGGATTGGTGATGCACTAGATTCGCTAGATATTTTTGGAAACTACACCACACTTTCAATGGATTTGGAAGGGTATATACCCATTAGGCGCAGGTTTTCTTTACTCTATGGAGGGGTGATTAGTGCTTCTCTAAGGGCAGATAGTTTGGAAACTGTTCCGCAATTGATGGATCAAGTAATTTGGGGTGGCCTTAACCCTATACTACCCAATAGCTATGTATTCTATGGTATTCCTGCCTATGCAAATATCACCTCACTCACTTCATTCGGATTCTTTGGTGTTCAGTATAAGCCTATACCTGCATTGGTATTTAGAGGAATAGCAAATTACTTCAATAATGAGTGGTTTGAACCTATTTTTAACGCCAAGCCAGTTTCCCAATTGAGTACAGGGGGCAATGATTTACTAGGCTTGGGGCTTACCGCATCATACCAGAGCTTTGCTGGGCCCATTACCTTAGGCGTTTCAACCAACAACAAAGAACCATCCTATTACTGGTTCTTTAGCATAGGAATGACATTTGGGCAGTATCGTTAGTTTTTTACTGACTTTACGCTAAATAAGTTACTCATAATTTAATGTGTAGCCGTCATTTCGAGTGGCGATCCGGAGGTGAGCTGTATCGAGAAATAAGGCGTGTTGAAAGCAGTTTCTGGATAAACATCCGTCTTAAGCGAACTACTCATCCCTTTCGCATACCGCTAACCAAAGTAGCGCCTAACCACGCCATTGGAAAGTAGGCCAATAGTAAATCTGCAATGGTAAACCACATTGGACCAGGCAGCATAACATTTACGGCTATTCCTCCCAAGAAGAAAACTGCCCCAACAATTAGCGCCATCAAAAGATGTTTAGACCCAGCAATAGCTGAGGCAACAATACCCCCCAATAGAGTACCCAAGGCATGCGCCAAGAACGGAAAAATAAAAAACTCAGGACTCAAAGTTGGCATAACAGCCGCCAGTTCGTTCATATTACTTGGGTCTATACCTTCAATAGGGTAAACCACATGGCCAAGGTTTATGAGCCCCATATTGAGTACGCTTCCGCTAATCCAGCCTACAATCACTGCCAGTATATTTCTAAGAACTAAACCCATTATTCATCAATTAAGCGTTGTACGATTTTGCATTTGAAAAGCTTTGGGTGTTTGTCCCGTGGAACGTTTGAAATACCTGTTGAAGTATGATATATTGTTGAATCCACAGAGGTGGCAAACCTCTTTCACTTTAACATCTCCCTTGCGCAATAGTGACTTAGCCAACTTCATCCGTTCGTGGTTTATAAAGTTAACAGGTGTTTTTCCCAACTCCTGCTTAAACACACGTTGAAAGTTGGAAGGACTCATATGAACTCTATTACTTAGTAGGTCTACTGTGAGGTTTAGATGTAGGTTTTTACGAATAAACTCTATCACATGAGCAAGGCGATGCGTACTGCTCATCTCTGTAGTACGATGCGTAAGACTATGTCTGTTCTCTTCTTGCATGATTCGAATCACCAACTCACGTAACATCATATCTGCAAAGATGTCTTTACTAGGGTGGTTTTCGCTGAATAAGCAAATAAGTCTTTGAATAATTTGCTGCACAGCTTGATCATGAGCAAAGTGAAAACTGGCATTAACGAATGACCATTCACCATCAGGTTTGCGTTGTTGTTCATTTAGAAATTGAACCGTGCGGGCAATCTTATCTTCATCAATTGCCATAGCAAAGCAACGTGTAGGGGTATTCAGCCTTGCTTCAGGAAAGTCTATACACATGAGTTCATCAGAGGGCAGCATTAATGACTCACCAGGTAAAAAATTGAATGATGCTGAATTGTTGAGGTGCATTACTTTTTTGCCCTCAATCATACTTGCCAATACAGGTTGGTGAAACTTTAGAAGTACCTGTTCTGCCTCTTTGTGTGTTTCAAAAATGTGCAACTCTGCGTTGCTTAATGCATAACTCGTTTGATTTTCTACAAGCGTGTTTAATTGCCTTTTTTTATTAAAGTCTTTTGGTAAGAACATAAGTTCGTGTTTTACAGGGAAATACGCCTAAAGATGCAATTTTTTTTTGAATTCGTAAGCGGCTCACTCTAGGCATGCTTTGTTCAGGTCGGCAGGATTGTGTTAGAAATTAGCAGAATTGTTCAAGATTTTCGATTTCTACGCCAGTAGTTTAGTAAATGTTAAAAAGTTCTACTCTGCAAGTCCCTGTAGTGCAGAACAATATGTTTTACTTTATTAAACCGAATTATTATGAGTAATGTAGCAACAAACGTTCGCAATGCGGTAGAAAAACCCACATTTAAGAACCAATACGAAAACTTCATTGGCGGAAAGTGGGTAGCACCAAAATCTGGCCAGTACTTTGAAAACACCTCGCCCGTAGACGGCCAAGTTTTTACCAAAATAGCAAGGAGCACAGAAGCAGATATTAATCTAGCCATAGATGCAGCTTGGGAAGCTGCTCCAGCTTGGGGTACAGCTTCTGCCGCTGAGAGAAGCAATTTATTATTAAAAATTGCTGATGTAATGGAAGCCAATCTAGAAACATTAGCAAGGGCAGAGACATGGGATAACGGTAAAGCGTTGCGTGAAACACGAGCAGCAGACATGCCGTTAGCCATAGACCACTTTAGATACTTTGCAGGTGTAATACGAGCAGAAGAAGGCACTGCGAGTGAGCTTGATGCAAATACACTCAGTATGAATATTCTTGAACCGCTTGGCGTTGTTGGTCAGATTATTCCTTGGAACTTTCCCATACTCATGGCAGCTTGGAAACTGGCTCCCGCATTGGCAGCTGGAAACTGCGTGGTTCTTAAACCAGCAGAGCAAACGCCAGTAGGTATTCTTGTATTGATGGAGATGATTCAAGACATTCTTCCTGCAGGAGTATTAAATGTGGTTAACGGCTTTGGTTTGGAAGCTGGAAAGCCGCTCGCATCTAGCCCTAGAATTAACAAAATTGCATTTACAGGTGAGACTACTACTGGTCAACTAATCATGCAATATGCTTCCAAGAATATTATTCCGGTTACGCTAGAACTAGGAGGAAAGTCTCCGAATATTTTCTTTGAGAGCATTATGGATGCCGATGACGAATACTTTGATAAGTGTTTAGAGGGTGCTGTAATGTTTGCTTTAAACCAAGGAGAGGTATGTACGTGTCCATCGCGTATGCTAGTTCAAGAAAGCATTTTTGATGCTTTTATAGAGCGTGTAGTAGAGCGAACTAAGGCCATAAAAATTGGTCACCCATTAGATCCTGAAACGATGATGGGAGCTCAAGCCTCAAACGATCAGTATGAGAAAATTCTGAACTACATTCAGATTGGGAAAGAAGAAGGCTGTGAAGTATTAACTGGAGGCGCTGCTGCATACAATGAAGGTCTTGAAGGTGGATACTACATTCAGCCAACCATCTTAAAAGGAAATAACAAAATGCGCGTCTTCCAAGAAGAAATATTTGGTCCAGTGTTGTGTGTTACTTCGTTTAAAGATGAGGCAGAAGCCATTGAGATTGCAAACGATACAGAGTTTGGATTAGGCGCAGGAGTTTGGACAAGAGACACGCATCAAGCGTACCAGATTTCTAGACAAGTACAAGCCGGTAGAGTTTGGGTAAATTGTTACCATGCTTATCCCGCTCACGCACCATTTGGTGGCTACAAGAAATCGGGTATTGGTAGAGAAACACATAAAATGATGCTGAACCATTATCGTCAAACCAAGAATATGTTAGTGTCTTACGATAAGAAGGCTTTAGGATTCTTCTAGGCTTTTTTAACTCTTGAGATATGAAGCGATGGCCACCCTCTCTTATGGTCATCGCTTTTTTTATAAATGAAATTATGTCAACAATAGAATTAGGTACAACTGAAAAGGCACGCAAACTGCTAGAGGCATTAGAATCTGAATACGGTAAGCTCATTTTCCACCTTGGAGGAGGTTGCTGTGATGGTACAGCTCCTCAATGCTTTCAAGAAGGAGAGCTTTACTTAGATGATTCAGACATACTCATAGGGTATGTTTGCAATACACCATTGTACATGAATAAAGGCCAATACGGGTATTGGCAAAACAATAGAATTACCATTGATGTGGTAGAAGGTAGAGGTTCTTCTTTTTCATTGGAGTTACCACTTGGCGTTAGGTTCATTGTTAAATCTGGAGTTATGAACCAACCATTTTGCACAAGGGTAAAAGCATAGGTCGTACTCCGCACAATGATGACTTACTCGATCTGACGCTTTGTAGGTTATTTAAAATCATGATGCAGCCGTCATTTCGAGTGGCGATCCAGAGGTGAGCTGTATCGAGAAAAAGGCGACCATTTGCTCTTACCTACCGCCAGAACTGATCTTCTATGGGAACGCCCTTTTTTCTTCCCGCCTCAAACGGATTAAAGCCCCGCATAGCAAACAGATACCACACACCCGCTGAGAGAGAAACCTCAGTGTCTACGCCATTCCAATGTGGACTATCCGC
>CBFIHE010000039.1:0-17986 GCA_965662345.1 Salibacteraceae bacterium | reverse complement strand
CATAACCGGCTTCTTTGGCTTGTTTCTCTGTCATACCCACAGAAGCAATCTCCGGAGAGCAGTACGTACAACCCGGAATGTTGCCGTAATCCATTTTGTGCGGGTTCATACCTGCCATTTTTTCAACGGCAATAATTCCTTCATGAGAAGCTACGTGCGCCAAAGCAGGGCCGGGTGTACAATCACCAATAGCCGTAATGCTAGGAATGTTTGTCTGGTAGTAATCGTTCACTACAATTTTACCGTTATCCGTGGCTACGCCCACATCTTCCAAACCAATGTTTTCAATGTTGGCTACAACACCTACCGCACTCAAAACGATTTCTGCATCTACAACCTCTTCACCTTTTTTGGTTTTGATGGTCACCTTGCAGTCTTTGCCTGAAGTATCTACAGACTCAACAGAGGCGTTGGTCATCACTTTCATACCCATTTTCTTGAAAGAACGCCCTAATTGCTTGCTAACTTCTTCATCTTCGTTAGGAACAATTTGTGGTAGGTATTCTACCAATGTAACTTCTGTACCCATCGCTTGGTAGAAATAGGCAAACTCAGAACCAATGGCTCCTGAACCTACAATTACCATGCTCTTTGGCTGCTTAGGTAATGTCATCGCTTCGCGGTAACCAATGATTTTCTTTCCGTCTTGCGGAAGGTTAGGAAGGCTTCTGGAGCGAGCACCAGTGGCAATCATCAAGTTCTTACCTTCAACTACCTCTTTGCTGCCGTCTTCTTTGGTTACTTCAATTAGGTTGGGAGATTTTACTACTCCGTTACCCATGATTACGTCAATCTTGTTTTTCTTCATCAAGAATTGAACGCCTTTACTCATTTTATCTGCTACACCGCGACTGCGTGATACAACTTGAGAAAAATCTTTATCAAACTCCTTAGCACTTAAACCATATTGATCTGCATGTTGCATGTATTCATACACGTTTGCAGACTTTAACAAGGCTTTGGTAGGAATACATCCCCAGTTCAAGCAAATGCCACCTAAAGATTCACGCTCAATTACTGCTGCTTTCATACCTAACTGAGAAGCGCGAATTGCGGCAACATAACCACCAGGACCGCTACCTAACACTACCAAATCGTAAGCCATATCCGTATTGTTTATTATTTATCGTTTGCGAATAATGAACCGCGAATTTAAGCCTTATCAAGGTGTCTCACAAAGGTTAGGTGCAAAACAGTGTTAGCCTTGTTAAAGTTACGGGTCATCGGTTAATTTTGCGCCATCTATGAAGTATAAAGTTAGCTACGTAAAGCCCAATGATCATTTCTTGGCAATTACCATTGAAACTCATATGCCTAAATCTGGTGAAATCACCTTGAATATGCCTACTTGGCGTCCTGGTAGATATGAAATAGGCAATTTCTCTAAGTTGGTTAGAAATCTAAAAGCTTCACAAGGCAATGTTGACATTGCAAGCGAGAAGAGTAGTTTACATGGCTGGACTTTCACGGGAGTAGCAAACACCAATCTCACTATTTCATATGAGTTCTATGCCAATCAGTTTGATTCTGGAAATAGCTACTTAGATGAAGGTATCTGTTACTTTAACCCAGTGAACTTACTGCTCTACAATTCCACTGAACTTAACTCGCCACATACCTTAGAAGTAGATGTGCCAGATACATTTAGAGTTGCAACAGGCTTGCAGCTTATTTCAGGTAATCTCTACGAAGCCAAAGATTTTCATGAATTGGTAGACTGCCCAGTTCTGGCATCGGATGAAATGCAGCATCATGAGTTCAAAGTAGATGAACTTTCTATTCACCTGTGGATGTATGGGGTAGCTAAGCCAGATTATGAAAGAATAATGGCAGACTTTGCTGGCTTTATTCGTGAGCAAGTAGCTTCTTTTGAGTCTTTTCCAGAGAAAGACTATCATTTTCTAATGCTCATTACACCTTACAGAAAGTACCATGGGGTAGAGCATGGGAATTCAACAGTACTAACTCTAGGTCCAGGCTATGCACTTATGTTTGGCGCCTACAATGATTTGGTAGAATTGGCGAGTCATGAGTTCTATCACTCATGGAATATCAAAAAGATTAGACCGGCAGAAATGATGCCGTATGACTATTCCAAGCCCAACCTATTTACAACTGGTTTCATTGCTGAGGGCGTTACCACCTACTACGGAGATTTAACGTTGGCAAGAGGTAAGGTGTACCCTTGGGAAAAGTATTACAACATTCTTACAGAGAGTTTTCAGCGGCACAAAGATAACGCAGCAAGGTTCTACAAGTCGTTAGCAGAGAGTAGTTTAGAGCTTTGGTTAGATGGTTACGATAGAACTGTTCCCAACAGAAAAATGAGCATTTACACAGATGGTTGTTTAATTGCGCTATTGAGCGACTTATTTATCCTTTCATCAACAGAAGGGGAGTGCCGGTTAGATGACGTTATGAAGCACCTGTATACTGAGTTTGCCCTTAAAAACAAAGGGTACACAGAAGATGACTTCTTCACCCTTGTAGGCCAATATGCAGGAGCCGATGCAGGTTTTATTCAAGAGTTACTCCACGGTAAAACAGATTACCTAGATGTAGTTCATCCATACATGGTTAAATGTGGACTTACTCTAACGGTTAAGCCCGCTAAAGCTGTACACGAGGCTAGATGGGGGCTAAAATTAAACCCGGGTGAAAATACCGTAACAGGAGTTTATCCAGATTCTGTTGCTGAAGCCGCAGGCATAAGTCCTGGTGATACCATTCTATCAATAAATGGATATAAGTACCAGCAAAATTTGGAATACTGGAGTACATACCTTGATACGGAGCGTGTAGATTTGCGTTTAGAACGAGTGGGAAGAGTAAAGGGAATAAACCTTCAGAGTACAGGAGAGGTTTATTATAAAGATTATACCGTTTTGGAATTGGATGATTTAACAGAAAGTCAAGAAAAACTATTGAAGGCATGGAAGAAATCGGCTCAACTACAATTAAGATAGATGTAAAGAGACAAGAGCGTTACTCAAAACTTCAGCTCCTAGCTAGAACCTTTTTAGGGCCTTTATATCTAGTACTACCTCACGCGCTTTTCTTGGGAGTTTTAGGTTTTGGTTCTAGAGTCTATTATATCTACGGGGCATTTATGGTTTTGCTTACGGGTGAATTACCAGAGAGTGTTCATCGGTATCAATCTAGGTTTTTACGTTATGCCTCGCTAGTACATATTCGTGTATTTGATCTTGCAGACGGTTATCCTTCATTTGATTTAGATGCAGTAGATGATTCCATGGAATGGGAAGTGCCTTATCGTTCAACCCCCGATAGACTGAGTGTTTTACTGCGGTTACTTTTTGCTCCCATTTTTGTTTGGTTGCCACACCTAGCCTTATGGGGAATAAGAAACTTCATCAATGTTATACTGGCAATGGTTGCTTTCTTTATTGTGCTTTTTACTGGAAAATATCCTCCAAGATTATTTGAGATTCAAGTGGGTACGTTGCGCTGGCTCCTTAGGGTTTACGCCTATGATTTACTACTTACTGATACATATCCACCTTTTAGTGGAAAAGCCTAACCTCTTCAACTGCTAGATTTGGTGTAGCTTCTTTTGTTTCTTTGGAAAATGACCTATTTAGTTGTACTAGATATTATTGGAACACTGGTATTTGCCATTTCAGGTGCTCTTACGGCCGCTAACAAGGAGTTCGACTTAATGGGCATCTCTATTATCGCCTTTGTTACAGCTCTTGGGGGTGGTACATTACGTGATTTAATCATAGGTATACAACCTGTTTCTTGGACAACAGATGTTAGCTACATCGCCATTGTAGGTGTAGGTGTTTTGGTAGCTTTTCTGTTCAGGAGCAAACTAGAACCTTTGCGCAAAGCATTTTTTGTTTTTGACGCAATGGGCTTGGCAGTATTTTCTATTGGTGGTCTTGAGGTTGCCTTAATGCATGACATACAGCCTGTATATGCTGTTTTTATGGGAATGATAAGCGCTACGATGGGTGGCGTAACACGCGATGTGCTTTGCCAAGTAACTCCGCTTATTTTTAGAGACGAGATCTATGCTTCAGCTGGTCTTATTGGTGCGCTAGCATTTCTAGGACTTAGTTATACTCCACTATCGGCAGACCTTTGTACCATATCAACCATTCTGCTGGTCTTAGTTATTCGGGTAGTTGCTGTTCGCTATAAAATTGGACTTCCAAAACTTGAATCTCCATAATTACGGGGCAGATGATCACATGAGTAAAGCACAGTTAAAATCGTATTTAAAAGATTTAGACGCCAATGCGTTAAGCGATCAGATATTAGACTTATACGATCGGTTTAAGCCAGTTAAAGAGTTCTATGATTTTGCGTTTAACCCTAAGGAAGACAAATTAGTAGCCGAGGCTAAGTTTAAAATAGGGAAGGAGTATTTTCCTGCAAATAATAGAAAGCCCAAGAAACGCAGGTCTGTTGCTCAAAAATTTATCAGAAACTTCATGAAATTGGAGATGCATCCTGAATTGGTTCTGGATGTTATGCTGTTTCACCTAGAAGTGGCACAAACATTTGATATGGAAACGCCACTGAAACAATTCTCTTTTCATAAAGCTATGCTTAAGGCTTTTGAAGAGGCAGTGCAGTTCATGGAGTTGAACGGAATTACAGGCGAATTTTCAAATCGCATTCAACGAGTAGCTGAATACGCCTCAGAAGCGAATTGGCCAAATAGAGAAGGATATTGGCGAGTTTTGCGGAAATAAAAAAGGAGCTACTCAAGAGTAACTCCTTAAAAATTTTGATGGTAAATCTGGTTTATAAAATCTCTACCACTTCTAAATCAAAAACCAACTCTTTACCTGCTAATGGGTGATTGGCATCTAACATCACGCTATCTTCTTTTACTTCAGTAACAACTAGCGGAATTTGTTGACCTTCTGGACCTTCTGTAATGAAATTACCACCAACCTCGGGCTTAGAGTCTTCAGGAAGAAGCTCTTTATTTACTTCGTAAATTAGTTTTTCATCACGATTTCCGTATGCTTGCTCTGCTGGAATATTAACTGTCTTTTTCTCGTTTACAGCCATGTCTATAACACCCGACTCAAAACCTGGAATGAGCATACCTTTTCCTAATGTGAACTCAAGAGGTTCGCGACCTTCAGAACTATCAAATACCTCTCCGTTTGTGAGTTTTCCGGTGTAATGTACCTTAACCGTATCGTTTGCTTTTACTTTACTCATATAATGTAAAAAGTTGAAAATGAATTTTTTATTCCTCGCAAAGGTGCAATTTATTGAAAGGCTTGCCAAAGTCTAGGCTTGGAGATTTACACAGAACCCCATTCTTGTGGCATCCGCATTGCGGAGAAATAGCTATTTTGTGACCTGTTTATAGGCAGAACAACAGAATTTTAAGGGCATGTATAATACACGAATAGCGGGTACAGGGTTCTACGTACCTGATAACGTGGTCACCAACCACGATTTAGAGAAAATGATGGATACCAATGATGCATGGATCCAAGAAAGAACAGGAATTCAAGAACGTAGATGGGTACCTAAAGGAAGTGAGGATACTCCTAGTGTAATGGGCACCAAGGCAGCTAGAAAGGCAATAGAAAATGCAGGTTTGGAGCCTAAAGAAATAGACTTTATTGTATTCGCAACGCTCTCCCCAGATTATTACTTTCCTGGACCAGGTGTTCAGGTGCAGAAGCAGCTTGGAATTAATAATGTTGGAGCTTTAGACGTTAGAAACCAATGTAGTGGTTTTGTTTATGGATTATCTGTGGCAGACCAGTTCATTAAGACTGGAATGTACAAGAATATCTTGCTCATTGGCAGTGAGCTACATAGCCAAGGTTTAGATAAAACACCTAGAGGTAGAGGGGTTTCTGTAATTTTTGGAGATGGAGCAGGGGCTGTAGTCTTGCAACGAACTGAAGAAGAAGGAAAAGGAATTCTCACCACGCACTTGCATAGTCAAGGAGAGCATGCAGAGGAGTTGGCGTTAATTGGCCCAAACACCACGCACTGGGTGCCTGAGATTATGGAAGAAAACGATCCAAATGACACTTCTTACTATCCGTACATGAACGGAAATTTTGTATTTAAACATGCAGTAACGCGTTTCCAAGAAGTAATTCATGAGGGGCTGAAAGCAACAAACTTGAAGCCGAGTGATATAGATTTATTAGTTCCGCATCAAGCCAATTTAAGAATTAGTCAGTTCATCCAGCAGAAAATGGGTTTGAGCGATGATCAGGTGTTTAACAACATCATGAAATACGGCAATACCACTGCGGGCTCAATACCTATAGCACTGAGCGAAGCGATGCAACAGGGAAAGGCCAAAGAAGGTGATTTGGTCTGCTTGGCTGCTTTTGGCAGTGGGTTTACTTGGGCAAGTGCATTGATTAGAATGTAAACGTATATATCTAGATATAGAGAAGTCCGCTTGGTAACAGGCGGACTTTTTTATGTGGTTTTGATAATAGTGAGATAACTTGAAGTTTTTCATGTATTTAACTAGATAGCTTAACTTAGTGTCATTAAGACAATAACCCATGCAGATGTCACTAAAGAATTACCAAAAAAGGGGGCTGAATAAAATTGCTCAAGACTACGAATATCTACTAAGTCTGTTTAAGAAGATGCTTTCTAGTATTGGCGAAGATGGACTACAATCAACGCTTAATGTATCTGGTATACGAACAGAAACGGGAATACCTCACGAAGAAAAGCTTACCCAAGCCATTGGCATTTGCTTTGAGCTCATGAATATTGCGGAAGAGAATGCCGCAAACAGCTACAGAAGAGAGGTAGAAAACGATTTTAGCGATGAAGTCATACGTGGTTCTTGGGGGGAAGCCTTGGCGCAATGGAAGAAGCAGGGGAAGACGGTAGAAGAAATGCTTTCTTGTTTCAGAAAAGTGAATGCCGTTCCAGTGCTTACTGCGCATCCAACCGAGGCAAAAAGACTTACCGTGTTGGAAATTCACAGAGAACTTTACCTGCAGCTGGTTGAATTGGAAAACCGCAAGTGGACACCCAAAGAGCAGCGCAAAATTGAAAAACGCATTACAGCGCTATTGGAGCGATGGTGGCGAACAGGAGAGATTTACCTAGAAAAGCCTAGACCTGAAGACGAGCGTAATAACGTATTACATTACTTCACCAATGTTTTTCCCGATGCTTTGGAGCTCCACGATGCCAAACTCAGGGAAACTTGGGTAGAGCAGGGGTTACCTGAAGAGGCTTTTCGCTTAGCCAAAGATTTTCCGCAAATCACTTTTGGCAGTTGGGTGGGTGGAGACAGAGACGGGCATCCGTTCATTACTCCAGAGTTTACGCAAGAAACACTGTCTGTACATAGAAGTGAAGCACTACGGATGGTGGTGAACAAGCTCAACGCACTGGCAGCTGCTCTTAGCTTCTCAATATTCGAGAATCCTTTACCAAGGGACTTTTTGAGCCGATTAGAGGATGATGCAAAAGCCTTGGGCGATGCTGGGACTAAAGCCCTGGAAAGAAACAAAAGTGAACCACTGAGACAATTTGTGAATGTGTTGAAATTGCGCTTGGCTCTGCCCGAGGGCGATGGAAAGAAAATAAACCGACCAGAAGAACTGAGGCTTAAGCTCAATGAACTGCAAGAAGTACTAACGGAAATTGGGGCAGGCGGAGTGGTGGACGAGTTTTTGTTTCCAACGCAGCGATTTCTACGTGTATTCGGTTTTCATTTAGTACGCCTAGACATTCGTCAAAATAGCGCCTATTATGAAAAGGCCATGAACCAATTACTTAAAACAGCAGGTATTGACGATTGGGAATATAGTTCATGGCCAGAGGAAAAACGGATGAATTGGATCTCGGATGAACTAGAGTCAAAGCGACCATTTTTATTACCTGGCACTCCTTGTGGTCCAGAAGCCGATGCTGTTTTGGAGTACATGCATGTAGTTAAGGCACATGCTAAAAAGTATGGTTGCGATGGCATAGGATCTTTCATTGTAAGTATGACGCGTTCTGCAAGCGATTTACTCATGCTATTCCTATTCTTCAGAGAAACAGGCTTAGATGAAGAATATGTGCAAGTAGTGCCACTGCTAGAAACAATAGCAGACTTGGAAAATGGACCGGAAATACTCACGAATTACTTACAGCATCCGTTTATAGCAGAAAGAATGATGAAGTTTGAGCAAAGAAGCCAGGAGGTGATGCTAGGCTACAGCGATAGCAATAAAGACGGAGGCATCTTGGCCAGTAGATGGAACATCTTCAAAGCAGAGGAACGACTCACAAAGGCTGGTAAAAGCATGAATGTTGATGTGTTCTTTTTCCATGGGCGAGGAGGTACTATCAGCAGAGGTGGAGGTAAAATCCATCGTTTTATGGAGAGCATGCCAGTAGGTTCTGTGTCGGGTTCTGTTAAAATGACCATTCAGGGTGAAACCATTGCCAATCAATTTGCAAACAGACTCACCGCTTCATACAACTTAGAGATGTTTGTGGCAGGTACGGCCAAACAAGCCATGCTTTACCATAACCAAAGTAATGAAGTTGACGAGTACAATTTCATGGAGACGCTAGTGGCTTATTCAGAAGAACGATACCGCACCTTGATTGACCATCCGTCTTTTATTTCTTTCTATTCCAGAGCAACACCTATTGATGTGCTTGAACAGAGTAAAATCGGCTCTAGACCAGCCAGACGAACGGGCAAACGCTCCTTGGAAGATTTGCGCTCTATCCCATGGGTTTTTAGCTGGAGTCAGTCGCGCTTTAACCTAAGTGGATGGCTGGGCGTAGGAGAGGCGCTGAGTAGATTTAAGCGAGACAATCCAAAGGGGTATGAAAAGCTAAAAGAGCTTGCTACGGGTAAATCCTTTTTCAAATTTTTGCTCATACAGATTGAATCAAATCTATTGATCTCCGATTCTGAAATCATGGAAAAGTATGCAGAGTTAGTTAATACTCAAGCCAAGGAGCAGCTTATGCCTATAATTCTAGCCGATTTTAATGCGTGTAAAGAATTGGTTGCTGAGGTATTAGGCAGTACTGTTGGAGAAAGAAGAGTGAGTAAGCTAACTGGTTTAGCTATGCGTGATTCAGGTCTTAGGCTTTTAAATTCACTTCAAATACAAGCATTGGAGTCTTGGAGGGCATTACCAGAGAAGGATCAGAGAAGAGAACGTAAATTGTCTGAAATGCTATTGCTTGTAAATGCCATTTCTGGAGGCTTGCAAAGCACTGGTTGATTCTCGCAATTTGATTAAACAAAAAAAGGCCTCGAAGTTCACTCGAGGCCTTTTATTTAATCTGCCTGTTTACTTAAGCAAACATTGTGATTTTGTCTTTAGAGTATTCGTTGTTATCCAATTTAGATTTGATGCTTTTAAACACATCAATGGTGTAATCTACATCTTCTAATTGGTGAACAGCTGTTGGTATCAAACGTAGCATTATTACGTCTTTAGGTACGACAGGATAAACAACCATTGAACAGAATAAATCGTGATTTTCACGTAAATCAAATACACAATTTGCAGCTTCCATATACCCTCCGTTTAAGAAAACTGGAGTTACTGGAGAGTCTGTTTTACCAAGGTTGAATCCTTCTGCTTTAAGTCCGCCTTGCAAGGCATCAACGATCTTCCAAAGATTCGCTTTATGCTCAGGCTCTTCGCGCATCATTTGTAAACGCTTGAGTGCACCTTCTACCAATGGCATTGGTAGAGACTTAGCGAAGATTTGAGAACGTGTATTGTAACGTAAATACTCTATGATATTTTCGTTAGCAGCAACAAACGCGCCTATAGATGCAAACGCTTTTGCAAATGTTCCAAAATAAACATCAATTTCGTCTTGTACACCTTGATGTTCACCAGTTCCTGCCCCTGTTTCACCCATAGTACCAATACCATGAGCATCATCTACAAATAAGCGGAAATCAAACTCTTTCTTAAGCTCTACAATCTCTTTAAGTAGCCCTTGGTCACCAGCCATTCCAAATACACCTTCTGTAATCACTAAGATTCCACCTTTGGTAGCATCTATTGATTTAGAAGCTCTTTCTAGGCGCGTACGTAGTGCAGCAATGTCATTGTGAGGAAATACTAACCGGTTACCTTGATGCATACGCATACCATCCATGATACAAGCATGAGACTCACTATCATAAATAATGATGTCATGTCTGTCTGTAAGTGCATCAATAGTAGAAGCACAGCCTTGGTAACCGAAGTTCAACAAGATGGCATCTTCTTTACTCACGTAATCTGCAAGTTGACGTTCCAACTCTTCGTGCATGTTGGTATTTCCTGTCATCATACGTGCACCCATCGGACTACCCATGCCATACTTAGCAGCTGAATCAGCATCTACTTTTCGTACATCTGGGTGATTGGCTAAACCTAGGTAGTTATTCACGCTCCACACAAGCTTTTCCTTCCCGCGGAAGTACATTTTGTTGCTTATCTCTCCCTCTAGTTTAGGAAATGTAAAATAGCCGTGTGCAAAACCGGCATGCTGTCCTAGCGGACCTCTATTCCCTTTGATCTTTTCAAATATATCCACAACTCTCTCGTTTTATATGCTATTGTAAGCCGGGCAAATGTAATAGGAATGGTAGCAATGGCAAAAGAGGTTCAAACTGAAACCTTTCAACAATACAATGTAAACAGAAATAGGTTCATTCATGGGCTTTAAAACATACTTTTGCGCGATGTTTTTCAACAGACAGATTTATATACCAGTATTAGTTGTAGGGTTCACGTGGCTTGTAAGTGCGTGTACAGGTTACAATAAACTGTTGAAATCCTCTGATTTAGAGTTAAAGTACTCTAAGACGCTTGAGCTTTACGAGAAAGAGAAGTATTACAAGGCCTATCCGCTATTAGAAGAGTTAGTTACGGTTTACAGGGGAACGGCAAGAGCAGAGAAGCTTGCTTATATGTATGCCTACACAGACTATTACTTGGGTGATTACTTGCTGGCAGGGCACAGATTCGATCAGTTTGCTAAAACCTATCCTACGAGTAAGTTTAGAGAAGAAATGCAATTTATGAGTGCCTACTGCAGTTTTGTACTTTCTCCAAATTACAGTTTAGATCAAGAGTTCACCATCAAGGCGATGAATGAGTTGCAGCTCTTTTTAAATGATTACCCTAACTCCTCTAGAAGGGATACGTGCAATGTTCTGGTAGAAGAGCTTGAGCATAAAATGGAGAAAAAAGCTTTTGAGGCCAGCAAGCAGTATCTCAAAATGGAAGATTACAAATCTGCGAGCGTGACATTCGAAATTCTTTTGGAAGACTACCCTGATACCGAATATAGAGAAGAAGGATATTTTCTTCGTTTTAGAACACGTTACCATTTGGCACGTAAAAGTGTGGAAGATAAAAAGTTAGAACGTATAGATAGCGCTTTAAAAGCTTATGTTACTTTTGTAGACCGTTTTCCAGAAAGTGATTATATAAGTGAAGCAGAGGAACTGTACGATCAACTACTCCGGATGAAGAATAACTTACAAGCGAATAACAACTGATACACATGGAATATAAGAAGGTTGAAGCACCATCTACTACCGTAACTAGAGATCCAGATCGTCTTGGTGACATTACTGGAAATGTTTATGAAGCAATAGCTATTGCAGCAAAGCGTGCAGACCAAGTGGGTGCTGAAATGAAAGAGGAGCTCTACGGAAAACTAGAAGAGTTTGCATCTCATACAGATACGTTAGAAGAGATTTTCGAAAACCGCGAGCAAATCGAAATTTCTCGTTTCTACGAGCGCTTACCTAAGCCAGTAGCGATTGCATTAGAGCAGCTTAAGCATGACGAAGTATTCTACCGTTATGCTGAAAAGAAGCAACAGAGTAAATAAATATCCCCTTTCGTGTTGAAAGGCAAGAACATATTAATCGGTATCACCGGAAGCATAGCGGCCTACAAGGCCGCTTTTCTTATCCGGTTATTGGTGAAGGAAGGTGCGCAAGTAAAAGTTATACTTACCACTGCGGCATCTGAATTCATTACACCCGTAACCCTTTCTACCTTAAGCAAGAATCCTGTAATATCTTCATATACTGCCAAAGACGGATCAGGTACATGGAACAACCATGTAGAGCTTGCACTTTGGGCAGACTTTATGCTTGTGGCTCCGCTGAGTGCTAACACCCTGGCTAAAATGTCAAATGGGTTGTGCGACAACGTTTTACTGGCTACTTATCTTAGTGCAAAATGCCCTGTTTACGTTGCGCCTGCCATGGACTTAGATATGTACAAGCACCCGACCACTGCAGAGAACCTCAAGAAACTGAATGAGCACGGTGTAGTTGTTATCCCTGCAGAAGATGGCGAATTAGCAAGCGGCCTATCTGGTCAGGGTAGAATGGCTGAACCTGAAAATATTGTTTCGTTCTTGAAAAACGATCTGAGTCCGGCACCACTTTCAGGAAAAAGAGTATTAATTACCGCTGGTCCTACTTATGAGGCCATTGACCCCGTTCGGTTTATTGGGAATCATAGTTCTGGTAAAATGGGCTTTGCTTTGGCAGAAGAGGCAGTTAAACGTGGTGCGGATGTGACCTTAATTACAGGGCCAACCGCGCTTACTTCTGACTACAATTCATTAACCAGAATCAATGTAGTAAGTGCAGCTGACATGCTTGATGCCGTTGAAACCCATATGGCATCCAGTGATGTATTGATTATGAGTGCAGCAGTGGCTGACTACACACCTGTAACAACAGCTAATAAGAAGATGAAAAAATCTGAGACAGAGCTGTCCATTGAATTAAAACCAACAGCAGACGTTTTAAGAAGTATCAAAAATCATAAAAAGCCAGGTCAAGTGTTTATTGGTTTTGCTTTGGAAACTGATAATGAATTGGAGAATGCCATTGGTAAGCTTGAGCGAAAGGGACTAGACTTCATAGTATTGAACTCATTGAACAACCAAGGAGCTGGGTTTGGACACGACACCAATAAAATAACTATTATCGATAAAGACACTAAAACCACTTCTTTTGAGTTAAAAAGCAAGCAAGAAGTAGCAAAAGACATTTGGAATGAAGTGCAGCAAACGTTGGTTTAAAGTCTTGTTATTTGTTTTTGGTTTGGCTCAATCTGCTGTAGCGCAAGATGTGCAATGCGATATCACAGTGAACTACAGCCAGGTAGAAAATACAGACCCCGTTTTGTTTCAAAGTTTGGAGAGGGCATTATTTGAGTTTGTGAATAACCGTAAATGGACAACTGAAAAGTTCAAAGAAAATGAGCGCATTGAGTTTTCCATCTTACTTACGATAGAGGGAGAATCTAGTGGTACTTCTTTTAACGGGAACCTCCAAGTTCAATCAAGAAGACCTGTTTATGGCTCTAGTTACTACTCACCTGTACTGAATCATAAAGACAATGACATTACTTTTAGCTATCAGCAGTTTGATGTTTTGTTATTCAATGAAAACAATGCCTCGCAGAACAGCTTAACCGCCCTAATAGCCTACTACGTATACCTTGCAATTGGTATGGATTATGATACTTTTTCCCCAGAGGGAGGTACTCCTTATCTAACAAAGGCGCTAAATATTACCAATCAAAATGTTTCGAGTAGTACCCCAGGGTGGAAGCCCTTTGAAGATCAAAACAACCGCTATTGGATTATTGAGAACTACCTAGAAGCTCGATTTAAGAATTTGCGGAAATGCATGTACGAGTACCATAGGTTGGGGATGGATCAAATGAGTGAAAAACAAGCAGATGGAAGAAAAGCTATTTTCACAGCGCTTCAAAAGTTGAGTAGCGTTCACCAAAACCTACCAAACTCCATCAACCTCAGGATGTTCTTCAACTCCAAAGCAGATGAAATTGTGAATATTTTTAAAGAAGGTACCTCAGAAGAAAAAGCTCAAGTTGTGGATCTTCTTACGCGTATTGATCCTGGTAATATTCAAAAATGGTCTAAAATAAACGGCAGATAAACCAAAGTTTGCCGATATTTTTGAAGTCTAAATCTATTCCATGCTAAAGCACTTTACGGTAAGCAATTATGCGCTGATAGATAAATTGGAGCTGAATTGGCATCCTGGCTTTTCAGCAATAACAGGAGAAACAGGAGCAGGAAAGTCTATCCTGCTGGGTGCGCTCGGACTCATAGTAGGCGAGCGGGCAGACACAGCTGTTGCCAAGAAAAAAGATGAAAAAGTGGTGGTTGAAGCATCTTTTAATGCAGATTCAGCCATGTTTAAATCGTTTTTCAAAGCGCACGACCTTGACGCGGAAGAGATAGGAATAGTGCGTAGAGAGATAAGTCCATCTGGAAAGAGTAGAGCATTCATTAATGATACTCCCGTAAAGCTTTCTGCACTTAAAGAACTGGGGAACTTGTTGGTAGATATTCATGGACAGCACCAGACATTGTTGCTTCGCGATGCTGATTTCCAACTTAAGGTACTAGATCACTTTGCAGGAATACGCGATAAGGTTGAGGCATATGCAGGTCTTTACGCAGAATACAGTGCCGAAAGGCAGAAAAAAAATGCTTTAGAGAAAACAGAAGCTGAGATGCGAGCAGAAGAAGACTTTGTTCGCTTTCAATACAAAGAACTTGCTGAAGCTGATTTAGAGGAGACAGATCTGCAAGCGTTAGAAAATGAGCAACAAACCTTGGAGCACGCAGAAGAGATAAAGCGCGAACTATTTGGTGTTTCTGGTATTTTGTCTGATGGCGAAGCCAATGTGCTTGCTTTGCTTAAACAAGTAGAAATGGTTCTTGGAACCCAAGGAAAGTTCTCTACTGCTGTGAATAAACTGGCAGAACGCGTTACAGCTTCACTGATTGAGCTCAAAGACATAGACTACGAAATTCAAGAGATTCAGGAACAAATAGATCTAGACCCACAGCGTTTACAAGCTGTATCAGATCGATTAGATACGATAAACCGTTTACTCCTAAAACATCGGGTTTCTGAGGTAGATGATCTAATCACCTTGCGCGAAGAGCTAGAAGAAAAGTTGAGCAGTTTTGGAACGCTTGAGAAAGATTTAGAATCATGCAATGCTAAATTAACGTTCCTTAATACTGAACTGGAAGAAAAAGCAGGTGTACTACACAAGAGTAGAGTAAGTCAAATAGCTGGTTTTAAAGCAGCCGTAGAAGATATATTGGTAGATTTAGGTATGTCTAAAGCTGTTTTTGATGTAAGAATAGCGTTATCAGACACACTAAAACCTACGGGTAAGGATGATGTAGAGTTCAGATTCAGTGCGAATGCAGGTATTGATCCAGGTCCGCTACATAAGGTGGCAAGCGGTGGAGAAATGAGCAGGTGCATGCTTGCTCTTAAGACTATTCTTAGTTCTAAAACAGGATTGCCTTGTATCATCTTTGATGAAATAGATACAGGCGTATCTGGTAAAGTGGCGAGCAAACTGTCCAAATTGCTCAAGCGAATGAGTGCAGGTATGCAGGTGATTTGCATAACCCACTTACCTCAAGTGGCAGCTCAAGCAGATGAGCATTTGCGTGTTGAAAAACGAGATGACAAAGGTATTTCTACAAGTGCCTTGTTAAAATTAACTGAAAATGAAAGGGTAGAGGAGCTCGCCAATATGCTCAGTGGTGAGGAACGTTCCCAAGCTGCATTAGAAAATGCAAAAGCTCTGTTAGAAAACAATTAACTCCCGTTAGACGGAAAAATTACTTTTGTTCAAAATACGAAACATGGCAAACGATATTTTAAGAGGTAAAAGAGGGATAATATTTGGTGCGCTTGATGAAAAATCGATAGCGTGGAAAGTAGCTCAACGGGCACATGAAGAAGGTGCAACTTTTGTTTTAACCAATGCCCCTGTGGCATTGAGAATGGGAGCTATAAATAATTTAGCTGAGGCCACTAATTCTGAAGTTATTCCTGCGGATGCAACCAATATGGAAGATTTGGAAAATCTTTTCACGAAAGCGCAGGAGTTATTAGGAGGTAAATTGGATTTTGTATTGCACTCCATCGGAATGAGTCCAAACGTTCGTAAGAATAGACATTACACAGATTTGAACTACGACTTCTACCATAAGACCTTAGACATTAGTGCTATGTCTTTTCACAGGGTATTACAAACAGCCCATAAGAAAGAAGCCATGAATGAGTGGGGAAGTATTTTAGCGTTAACTTATATTGCTGCACAGCGCACTTTCCCAGATTATAACGACATGAGTGATGCCAAAGCATTATTAGAGAGCATTACGCGCACGTTTGGATACCAGTTTGGTGTAAAAAATAAAGTTAGAGTAAATACTGTATCTCAGTCGCCTACGCCAACAACAGCTGGTACGGGTGTAAAAGGGTTTGGAGCATTTATGAATTACGCTGAGAAAATGTCACCATTGGGCAACGCTTCTGCAGATGATTGCGCCAATTATTGTATTTCCATGTTCTCTGACCTAACTAAGTTGGTTACCATGCAAAACCTATTCCATGATGGCGGTTTTTCGTTTACAGGAGTAAGTGAGGCTGTAATGGAGAAATTTGAAGATTAATAATCCATCGATTATAGTTTGGAAAAGGGGCGTAAAGCCCCTTTTTTTGTACAATGAGTTTCCATCAAGCAAAATCCTTTATTGGCTATCTATGGAAAGCCAAGAATGAGCACTCGGTTCATAGTCCGTTTTTGTTTGAACTGGTGAACTCGGTTTTATACTCGCCTGAAATAACTCCCGAGCTAAAAGAACTAGATGCGTGGTATACTAAGATGTCTCGTTCAGATATTTCTTTTAAGCATACTGATTTAGGTGCAGGCTCAAAATCTGGAAAGGCTGGAGAAAGACAAATTGGTGAGTATACACGCAAGGTTAGTAAACCAAAGAAGTATAGACATCTGCTTTATCACTTGACTAGACACTTGGGTTCAAGAAACATGCTAGAACTTGGAACAGCTACGGGAGTATCTGGTGCTTATTTACAAAAGGGTAATGAAAATGGGGCGTTCATTTCCCTAGAAGGGTGTCCTGCGCTCTCAGGTTTAGCCTTTGACGAATGGCGTAAATTAGGGTTGGAACAGAGTATGGCAATCAATGCCTCTTTTGACGAAGACTTAGCAGGCATTGCACAAGAGAATGGCCCATTTGATCTCTTATATTTAGATGGTAATCATAAGCAAGAGCCTACCATACGCTATTTTGAACAGCTCCTTCTAGCATGTGCTAAAGATGCTTGCTTTATTATAGATGATATTTATTGGAGTGAGGAAATGACAACGGCTTGGGAGTTCATTAAAGAACACCAAGCCGTTAATCAAACTGTTGACTTATTTCAAATGGGATTAGCCTTCACTAACCCAGACTTATCTAAACAACACTTTGTCTTGCGTTACTGAAAACGCTTTTCATATCCCTCTATAAAATCTAAAATTTGATCAGATGTTAATCGCTTAGCGATTATAACCTTGTCTTTATCCAGTAAGTAAAACTGTGGAGTACTGTAAATATCCCAGTAATCTCGGTAATTCAAGCTATTCAACGTTGTTTTACCAGATTGTATGTACTTCCAGGCATTTTCATTTACTTCTGGAGTATCACTTACATTGGGAAAGGTAAGGTTGTTCTTCTTCACGAAATTCACCCAGTCTTCATTCTCAAATTCTGTACTAACGGAAAAGACTTCAATATCTCGCCCTTCTTTTTTCCACGTTTCATAATCTCTGCCAAGTTTTGGAATCTCCTTTTTGCAATGACCACAATTAGGGTCCCAAAAAACCAACACGGTATATTTTGAATCTAGGTCATAAAGCCCTTGCCATTGTCCTGCGGTATCTAACAAAATGATATCGGCTGCTTTCACGCCAAGAATTAGATTCTTACGAACTTCATAACTTTCTTTAATATCTGCGTACTGTGTAGAGTCTATCCAAGTGGCCTTTCCCGGTACGTAGTATTTCTCAGCCATGCACACAAAAACAGCATCCATTCCCATAACTTTAGAACGTTCGTACTTGTTGGTGCTGTATTGTACAATGTATTTAAA
>CBFIHE010000038.1:0-18366 GCA_965662345.1 Salibacteraceae bacterium | reverse complement strand
TCGAGTGGGCTTTTTGGAGTGGAACGGAGAAAAGGTTGTATCGAGACATAGGAGGGTTTACAGTAAAATTTAGCAATTAGCTCTTAGCAATTAGAACGTTCCTATTGCTCAACACTCCAAACTCTTGCTGTTTTTCCCGCCTCATTCTCGATACAATCAGCCTATGGCTGATTACTCGTATTGACGGCTGCATAACGATACCTCTTTTACTAATCAATGGCCTTGGTCCTTTTCTTAAATTCGCGTCCAATCAAGACCAAGTATTTATGAAAAGATTCTTCATCGCCCTTTGGGCACTAACCGCATTTGCCTGCAATGAGGCAGAAGTTGCTACAGAAACAGAGGTGGAAATAACTCCCGATAGCGTAGATGTGCACTCTTTCGCCATCCCGGGTGAAGCAAGGGTAACTCACCTTGATTTAGATATCACCATCAACTTTGAGTCAAAAACCATTACGGGTAATGCCAAATGGGACATGCAAACAGCTCCGGATGCGGATAGTATCATTTTTGACATAGACGGTATTACCATTGATGAAGTAAAGGTAGACGGACAAGCCACACAGTGGTACGTTGGCGAAGAGAACCCTGTGTTGGGTCAGCCCTTGGTGGTTCGTTTTCCCAAAGGAGCCAGTCGTGTAGATATAGCCTACAACACTTCTCCCGATGCTGCTGCCTTGCAGTGGTTGAACCCGCAACAAACGCATGACAAAACGCATCCTTTCCTTTTCACACAATCGCAAGCCATCTTGGCCAGAAGCTGGATTCCTTGTCAAGATAGTCCGGGAATTCGTTACACCTATTCTGCTAAGGTAAAAGTACCCCAAGGCATGTTGGCATTAATGAGTGCAAGCAATCCGCAAGAAGTAAGCGAAACAGGTGAGTACACCTTTGAAATGCCACAACCCGTGCCTTCTTATCTCATGGCACTATCTGCCGGAAACATTGCTTTCAAAGCCATAGGGGAGCGCACAGCCGTTTATGCAGAGCCCGGTCAACTAGAGGCTGCAGCCTACGAATTTGCCGATACAGAGAAAATGCTGGAAGCTGCGGAAGCGCTTTACGGTGATTATGCTTGGGGCAGATACGATATGATTGTGCTTCCTCCCTCCTTCCCCTTTGGCGGCATGGAAAACCCACGCTTAACCTTTGTCACTCCTACCATTATTGCCGGAGACCGTTCATTAACCTCACTCATAGCGCATGAATTAGCACACAGTTGGAGCGGTAATTTGGTTACCAACTCTACCTGGAATGACTTCTGGCTAAATGAAGGCTTTACCGTGTATTTTGAACGCAGAATCATGGAAGACCTCTACGGTAGAGATTACAGTGAAATGTTGGCGCTCTTAGGCTTCCAAGACTTAGAAGCAGACATAGCAGATTTACCCAAAGAAGACACGCACTTGAAGCTAGATTTAGAGGGCAGAAACCCCGATGATGGTTTAACCGATGTAGCCTATGAAAAAGGGTATTTCTTCTTGCGCTTGTTAGAAGAAACCTACGGAAGAGAAGCCTTTGATCTGTTCTTGAAGAATTACTTTCAAGGCAATGCTTTTGAAACCATGACCACTACAGAGTTTGTGGTTTATCTTGATTCTAACCTTCTAGCTGCAGACTCTGTAAAGCGCGCTTCTGTTCGCATTGACGACTGGATTTATGGCCCAGGTATACCAAGTAATTGCCCTACCGTGAGTTCAAAGCGTTTTCAGCGTGTAAACTCCTCTCTAAAAGCATGGGCAGATGGTGCGTTTACATTTGATGAAATGCAAACCGAAGATTGGTCTTCGCATGAATGGTTACAGTTTGTACGCCAATTACCAGATTCATTGAGCAATGCGCGTTTGGTAGTTCTTGATGATCGATTTGGTTTTACCAATGCAGGAAACAGCGAGGTTCAAGCCGCTTGGTTAACCTATGCATTGCCTAAAAACTATGAGCCCGCTTTTGCAGCAGCAGAAGAGTTTCTAGTTCGTGTGGGTAGAAGAAAGTTCCTCACACCTATTTACAAAGCGCTCATTAAAGCAGACCCTTCTAAAGAGAAGGCAAAAGCCATTTATGAGAAAGCTCGAGCAAATTACCACAGTGTTTCTATTGAAACGCTAGATAAGTTAATACTCGATTGATTCATAGAAAAAGCCCTGCATTTCATGCAGGGCTTTTTCTGATCACTAGCTTTAAATCTGTTACCTTTTCATGATGAAAAAGAACCTAGTTACAGCTGCATTACTCATTGGGTTTATAGGCACCTCTGCTACGGTACATGCTCAGGCTGCGTTAGTTGCCTTGCTCTTTGGCGATAAAGTCGCCTCAGAAAAATTCAATATTAGTATGGAGGTTGGTGTAAACTTCACTCATTTCTCAAATGCGAATAACATAAAAGCATATCGTGGAGATTTGAACTTTGGAATTGCGGCCAACTACATGCTGTCTGAGTATTGGTTTATTAGTCCTACTGCATATTTCATTTCAAGAAGAACCATTAAGCTATCAAACATGACTCCCTTCACAGGTGATCAAACGCTAAATGGTCTGTACGCAAATAGCGATGCCGTTTTAACTGCAGATTACATAGATGTTCCTGTGATGGTCTACAGAGAGTTTGGTAAGCGTAAATTCAGATTGGGAGTTGGTCCACAGATTTCCTTTTTAAAAAATGCAACCATAGTATACAACGGCCAACAAGGAGATTTAGAGGTTAACTACAACTCATATATTAAGGATATCGACTACGGATTTTTAGCAAGTTTTGGTTATTCATTAGGCGAGGCAAGAAAAGGAAAAGGAATCTTTCTACAGCTCAGATATTACCAAGGGTTTTCAGATGTTACACAAAGTATAAATGGAGAGAACAGATCGAGTTATGTTGCCTTCCATGCAAGCTTACCATTTGTGACAGATGCCATTGCCGATGGGAACTTACGAAAGGCTAAAGAAAGCAAGGGAAAGAAGAAGAAATAAAAAACCACCACCCATAGAGGATGGTGGTAATACCGCCTTCTCATGTCCCCCAAACCACAGGATGCATGATTGGCGTAAGACCAAACTAATTTGAGTATTATCCGATGTAAGGATTTTTGAAGCTAGAACCAATGAACAGGTTCATATCTGAATTTCCGCTGATGATTCTGGTCAAATCACGCTTAATGATTTGAGTGTGACGCTTAGAAAACAAAGCTAGCGCAACACGCTTCTTAAAACGTTCTCCATTTCTTTTCTCATACGTTAACACAAGAACAGAACCAAACCAATATTCAAGCATTTCAAAATCGCGAATTTGAAACTTCACAAAGCCCAAGTGACTCTTTGGAGCAAAATCTTTGTTCTTTGAAAAAAGACCCGTCCGATCAATTTCAATCAATTCAGATTTACTGTCATAACGCACAAAAAACTCACGCGTTAACAATAAAAGAGCAGCAATTACAAAAAGTAACCCAACACCCAAATGAATGGGTAGTGGCATAAATTGCAATCCTGTAAATCCAACAATCATTAAGGTTAGACCAACAATCATTAAAGTATAAAACAAGCCTTTAAGAAATGGCTTTGTGTAGAAATTAGTTATCTGCATGGGGATGAGATTTTATAGCTTCGTCAAAGATAATGTGTTTAACTAAATAAACGCATTAATTTAAATATAAAGTCAACAAGAAGTACAAAGTCATGCAAAACGAACGAGTACCGCTCCCAGAACGTATGCGACCTACCTCCTTAGAAGAATACGTAGGTCAACGCCATTTGGTTGGTGAAGATGGTGTAATAAAAGTTATGATTGAGCGTGGAAATATTCCAAGTATGATTTTTTGGGGACCTCCTGGAGTAGGTAAAACCACTTTAGCAGAATTAATAGCCCTGCATGTAAAGCGCCCATTTTATAGATTAAGTGCAATTCACTCTGGCGTAAAAGATATTAGAGAGGTAATAGATAAAGCGGGTAAAAACGACCTATTCTCTGGCGCTGGAAATCCAATACTATTCGTAGATGAGATTCACCGTTTTAGCAAATCTCAACAAGACAGCTTACTAGGAGCAGTTGAAAAGGGCATCATCACCTTAGTAGGAGCTACCACAGAAAACCCCTCTTTTGAGGTCATACCAGCTCTCCTTTCGCGTTCTCAAGTCTATACGCTGAAACCCTTAGGTAAGGAAGACCTTACTCACCTATTGAAATTAACTGTTGAGAATGACGATTTTCTCAAATCTAAAAGCGTAAGTCTATCAGAAATTGAAGAGCTTCTTCTATTCTCTGGAGGTGATGCCAGAAAATTATTGAATACGTTGGAGTTATTGGTAGAAAGTGAACAAGCTCCTGTTACCGTCACTAATGCCTTGGTTAAAGAAAAACTTAAGGAAAACACTATCGCTTATGACAAAACTGGAGAGATGCATTATGACATCATTTCCGCAATGATCAAGAGTATACGAGGCAGCGACCCTAATGGAGCTGTCTATTGGTTAGCACGAATGGTTGAAGGGGGTGAAGACCCTAAATTCATAGCGCGAAGACTGTTGATTGCGGCAAGTGAAGATATTGGAAACGCCAATCCAACAGCTTTAATCATGGCCAATAATACATTTCAAGCGGTTCACACAATCGGGTATCCAGAATCTCGAATAATTCTGTCTCAATGTGTTACCTACCTAGCTACATCGCCCAAGAGTAATGCTTCTTATGAAGCCATAGGTAACGCTCAGAATGCGGTAAAAGCAACTGGTCCACTCTCTGTTCCTATGCACTTGAGAAACGCCCCAACACAATTAATGAAAGAATTGGGCTATGGTGATAACTACAAATACAGTCATTCATTTGAAGGCAATTTTGAGGCGCAGGAGTACCTACCAAATGAACTGAAAGGAACTGCATTTTATCAACCTGGAAACAACACACGTGAAGAACAACAACGCCAGTTTTTAAAAAGCAAGTGGGGAGATAAGTACAATTACTAAGTCAAGTGGTATGGTTCTTAAAGGCTTAAGCAAGTTGACTCATTACAGGCGAAAACTAGCAAACAAAGTTACTCCCTCAAATGCAAATGTAACCTTGCCTTTAAACGAATCATTAAAAGGAATTTGCCTAACCTGATAATTACTACTTGCGTAGCCTGCCCCAAGCCCAATATTCTTGGTAAGAAAGTACTGCAGGTTTACGCTGGTTTCTAACACGCGTATATTCACGTCTTGAACAGACAAATAGAAGGTTTCCACACTATACCTACCAAGTAGCCTTGGGGTTAGGTATGCAGACCCCTGAAGTCCTAACAAAATAGCAGGCGCTCCAACTGCTGATGCAGAAGAATAAGCTTCTGTATTCAACTGTGCATCTATGCTTGTGTTGAAACCCACATAGCGCAACCCCGCAGAAACACCCGCATTCCAATTGGGTTTTTCAAAAATGGAATACCTGTAGGTTGCAGCTAGGTAAAGTACATCAAATTTCAAATCAGCAAAAGCCCCCGCATAGAAAACCGTGTCTCCAAAATTGAAGTCTGTCGTGAGTGAAATCAAATTACTGCGTTTCATGTTTGTGAAAGATGCATCAATGTGCGAACGCTTTCCTATTCTTACCAACCCACCTGCTCTAAGGACATTGATTCTACTTTCTAATTCAAACAATTCTTCCAGGTTAATTTCAGTTCCTATTCCAAAGTCTGAATCTACCCTAAGCGAGGTCACCATTTCAGGAAAGAAAGCTCCAGCACTGAAATAAACTCTTGGTTCCTGCAATACTCCCCCTGAATCAAGATAGCTTTGAGAAAAAGCGTTACCAGCTATAAGCAGCGCTAGAGAAACTAATACGCGTGAAATCATAAACCTATTTTACACTAATGCTTTTTCAAGCTCATTAATTCTTTGCTCTAATCTCAACTTTGTAGAATCAAACTCAGCAGCCGAATTGAGGTCTGTTTTTACAGAAAAGTAAAATTTAATTTTAGGTTCAGTACCGCTTGGTCGGGCCGTAACTTTACTGCCATCATCTAGATAAAGTTGAAAAACATTGCTTTTGGGAAATGGCAAAGCCGATGTTGTACCGTTTAGCAAGTTACGTTCTTCTTGAATGGCATAATCTCGCACAGTAACAACTTTTCTTCCAGCTAACTCAGATGGAGTATTCTCCCTAAAATCGCGCATCATTTGAGCAATTTCTTCTGCCCCTGAAATACCCGCTTTCTTCAAAGAAATAAGCGATTCCAAATAGAACCCGTGCTTTTCATAGATTTCTATTAAGACATCGTACATGGTTTTCTTTTGAGACTTTGCCAATGCGGCTATCTCACAGCAAATCATTCCCGCGGTAATTGAGTCTTTATCGCGTACAAAGTCGCCAATCATGAATCCAAAAGATTCCTCTCCGCCACCAATAAAGGTTTCCTCACCCTCTTTTTGTCTAATGATATCGGCAATCCATTTAAAGCCAGTAAGACAAAAATAAGTGGGCACATTATAGGCAGAAGCTATGTCTTCTATTAGGTTGGTAGTAACAATAGTCTCGGCAACATACTGCTTACCGTTTAGCTTTCCAGATGACTTCCATTGCTCCAGTAAGTAGTGTGTGAGCAAAACAGCTGTCTGATTTCCGTTAAGCAAAGTCATTTCTCCCTGGTGATTACGCACCGCTACTCCAATTCTGTCCGCATCAGGATCAGTTCCTATTACAATATCTGCATTTAGCTCTTCTGCTTTATCCAAGGCCATTTTTAATGCAGCGGGTTCTTCTGGGTTTGGCGAATCCACGGTAGGGAAGTTACCATCTGGAACGGCTTGTTCTTCAACAATGTGTACGTTTTTAAACCCAGCAGCTTTTAACGCTTGGGGCATGCCGTTTATAGATGTTCCATGTAAAGATGTAAAGACAATGCTAAGGTCTTCTTTCCCAGCATTTCCAAAGCTATTTGCCACTGCCGCATCAATGAATGCTTGATCTACCTCTGCTCCTATTTCTTCAATTAAATCAGCCTTTCCTGTAAAGTCAATATCTGTAAAGTCTACTTGATTTACAGCATCAATCACATTCTTATCATGTGGTGGCACCAGTTGTGCACCATCGTCCCAATACACCTTATATCCGTTGTATTCTTTTGGATTGTGAGAAGCGGTAAGAATAATTCCACTTTGGCAACCTAGATGGCGAATTGCAAAAGACACCTCAGGCGTAGGTCTCAAATCTTCAAATAGGTACACCTTAATCCCGTTACTGGAAAGTACATTTGCCACGGCACGGGCAAATGGCTTGGAGTTGTTTCTACAATCATGGCCAATCACCACCTTAATTTCACCTGTAAAAGATTGCCTTAAGTAATTGGCTAAGCCCTGTGTAGCCTGTCCTAATGTATATTTATTTATTCGATTCGTACCAGGTCCCATGATACCTCTCATACCACCTGTACCAAACTCTAAATTCTTGTAAAACGATTCTGTAAGCTGTTCCTCATCTTGCATCAAAACTTCTGTTGCCGCTCTTGTTTCTGCGTCAAAAGGTTCTTTAAGCCAAGCTTGAGCTTTTTCTTTTATAGCTACTTTATCCATGATTATTGAATTCTGTTGTGTATTCAAAAATAGTGGCTTCAACGTAGGTACAAACTAATCTATGTCACTTTTAATTCAGATTGAGTGTCTTCTCTTTTCGCAGTATTTCCGTTCCTTTGACAAATGGGTACATTAGATACAGACAAAGCCTGGAAAGCCTACGGTGCTACCAATCCGTATTACGGTGTATTGGCTCATGACGCGTTTTTAGATGACGCATTAAACGCTAAAACCAAGGCTGCCTTTTTCACCTCTGGAAAGAACTATGTATCTACCGTTTGGGACCTAATAGAAACTCATTTTGAGCCTAATTTTAAGCCAACTCGTGCGCTAGACTTTGGATGCGGTACTGGCAGGTTGGTTCTTCCGCTTGCAGCTAAAGCCAAAGAGGCTACGGGAATAGACGTATCTCAAGACATGCTCAATGAAGCCATGGCGAACGCCTCAGAACAACAGATTGAGAACGTAGGATTTATGCTCTCACATGATTGGATAGAGCAGTATAAACCTGGGAATTATGATTTTGTGAATAGCTACATTGTTCTGCAACATCTGAACGAAAGCCGAGGACTATTCTTCTTTGAGAAATTGGTAGAGGCCGTTTCTGAAAATGGAATAGGTGCTTTGCAAATCACATTCGCCAACAGAAAAACGGCAAAGGAAAGATTCATCAATTATTTCAGATATAGGGTTCCGTTGGTGAACAACTTACTCAATGTAATTCGCGGTAAAAAGTTTGGCTTGCCCCTAATGCAAATGACCAGCTATGATTTAAGCACCGTATTCATGAAACTACAAAGTTTAGGAGTTTATCAATTTCATACCGTATTTACAGATCATGGCGGGCACCATGGGGTACTCCTGCTCTTTAGAAAAGGAAATCCCCTTGCTATTTAGCGCTGTTCAAAGAAGCCACTACGTTATGGAATCAGTATACTTGCACCCTTAATTCAGCCGCAGTATGGAATGGTTTGAAAGTTGGTTTGAGTCTCCTTATTATCACGTGCTTTACAAAAGCCGTAATGATTCTGAAGCACAAGAGTTCCTCAACAATTTATTAGGAAATCTTCAGTTGAAGAACGAAGCGCACATCTTAGATTTAGCCTGCGGAAAAGGCAGACATGCGATTTATTTAAATTCACTTGGATACACTGTAACCGGGGCAGACTTATCGGGCTACAACATCACCCAAGCAAATAAACACGCTTCAGATACGCTTCATTTCGTGCGCCAAGACATGCGCGAAGTAGTTCAGGAAAATCAATTCGATGCGGTTTTTAATGTTTTTACCAGTTTTGGATACTTTGATGATGTAGACGACAACAGGAAGGTGCTAAAAGCGGTGTATTCCGAGTTAAAGCCAAACGGGATTTTCGTACTTGATTTCCTCAACGCCACCCATACCAAAATCAATCTAGTAGCCGCAGAAGAAAAGGAGATAGATGGTATCACCTTTAAACTCAAGCGCCAGGTGAAGAATGGGTTTATCGTAAAAGACATCAGCATTGCTGATGGCAATCAGACATACGCCTTCCAAGAACGTGTACAAGCCTTTACCAAAAGTGAATTGGAAACTTTGATTACAGATGCTGGTATGCAGGTTGACCAATGCTTTGGTGATTATACGTTAAACCCTTTTGATGAGGAAAAATCGGCACGTATTATTTTGGTAGCTCATAAGCCCGCCTAATGAGTCGATAAGAAATGATTAACGTTCATTATACCTCTGTTTCATCCCTCTGCACTTACCTTTGTCTTTGAAACAAATTAGCAAACACAAAAACACATAAACATGGCAGTATTAGTAGGCAAAAATGCTCCAGATTTTTCTGCAGCAGCAGTAATCAACGGAGAAGAAATCGTAGAAGACTTTACGTTATCGCAGTACAAAGGGAAATACGTAGTGTTGTTCTTCTATCCTAAAGATTTCACTTTCGTTTGTCCAACAGAACTACACGCATTCCAAGCAAAATTAGATGAGTTTAAGTCTCGTGGTGTTGAAGTTGTAGCAGTATCTACAGATACAGAACAATCTCACTGGGGATGGTTGCAATTGTCTAAAGACAAAGGTGGAATTGAAGGAATCACTTACCCAATTGTAGCAGACACCAATAAAACAATCTCTTACAATTACGATGTTTTAGCAGGAGATTTCTACTATGATGAAAACGACCAATTAGCAGCTAACGGTGAGTTGGTAGCTTACAGAGGGTTGTTCTTGATTGATAAAGAAGGATTGGTTCGTCATCAATTAGTGAACGACCTACCATTAGGAAGAAACGTAGAAGAAGCGCTTCGTATGGTAGATGCTCTTCAGTATTTTGAAGAAAACGGTGAAGTATGCCCAGCAAACTGGGAAAAAGGAAAATCAGGTATGCAAGCCACTCACGATGGTGTGGCAGATTACTTGGCAGCTAACTAAGCAAGTCGTTCTACACACGAATTAAAAAGCCTCAGGATAATCCTGGGGCTTTTTTGTAGCTGTAAACCTTACCTTTGCGCTTCAATTCAAAGTATGGAAAATTTACCTCCCTGTCCTGAATGCAACTCCCCTTACGCCTACGAATCTGGCGAGTTATTGATGTGTCCAGAATGTGGTCATGAATGGAATCCGCAAGAAGTTCAAGAAGAAACCTCAACCATTAAAGATAGCAACGGAACACCCCTCCAAAATGGTGATACGGTTATTGTAATCAAGAACCTTCCAGTCAAAGGTGCCCCTAAGCCCATTAAGGCAGGTACCAAAGTGAAAAATATTCGACTACAAGAAGGCGACCATGATATTGCTTGTAAAATTGATGGTTTTGGAGCCATGAATCTCAAATCTGAATTTGTAAAAAAAGCATAGCGCCTTGGAAAAAGCCATCCGCGTAGAGGATCTAACACACGAAGAACGCGAAGCGTATTTCAGAACTTTCTCCGAAGACGTTTCGCACCTGTCTTTACCCGATAAATTCACATTTCCCTTCTACTACGAGCCTCATCCGCTAACAGAAATAGCCACCAATGAGCTTCAAGAAGTAATCAGCGATATTAACCCGAGTGTCTACGATTTTGGCCTTGAAAACCCTTCATCGGGAATGGGTAAAATGTTTGGTGTTTTAGTGGTTCGCAAAGCTGATGACGAAATTGGTTACTTAGCTGCCTTTTCAGGAAAAATAGGCAAAAGAAGTCACTTCAAGCCATTTGTTCCACCCGTGTACAATCGGCTTACTGATGAAGGCTTTTACTTAGAAGGAGAAGCCATTCTAAATACCATTAATGCAGAAATAAGCGAATTGCAACGCAGTAATGACTACGCAAAACGCATTGTGGAGGTAAACAAGTCAAAGCAAGAACTAGAAGACTTCAAGGCAGAAAGCAAAAGCAGATTAAAAGCGGCTAAGAAGCAAAGAGATGCCACGCGAAAAGAAGCTGTAAACTCCTTATCCGCATCGGCCTATGCCGCATTGGAAAAAGAGTTGGCTCATGAGAGTATAGCTCGTCAACTCAAGGTAAAACATACTACGGCCTCGCTGCAGCAGAACCTGAATGAAGCTACCCAGCATTTGAGATTACTCACAGACCAAATAGACCACTTAAAAGAGACTCGAAAAAAGAAATCTGCTTCCTTGCAAAAAGCGCTGCATGAGTCGTACCGTTTTAGAAACGCCAACCAAGAAACCAAAGATGTAGCGCGCATATTTCAAGATTTCTCAGGCATACAACCTCCGGCAGGCGCAGGAGAATGTGCGGCACCCAAACTGTTGAACTTTGCCTATATATGCGGTTGGGAGCCCATTTGCATGGCAGAGTTCTGGTATGGTAAATCGCCTGCAGGTGAAGTGAGAAAACACCTCAACTTCTACCCGGCTTGCAGAAGCAAATGCGAACCCATTTTGGGCTTTATGCTGCAAGGACTCCATGTAGATGAAAACCCCATTATACAAGCCAATAGCAGCGAGCTTGAAATGAAAGTTCTGCATGATGACGAGTCTTTTGTGGCTGTGAATAAACCTTCGGGACTGTTGTCTGTGCCAGGCAAAGAGAAACCAGACTCTGTTTACGAACGTATTCTGAAAATGTACCCTCAAATTTCAGGCCCCGTGATTGTACATAGGCTAGACATGGATACCTCAGGCATTATGATTTTGGCTAAAACCAAACGCGCACATAAAAAGCTGCAAGAGCAATTCATAGAACGTTCTGCCAAGAAAAGATATGTAGCCGTATTGGAAGGTGAACTCGCAAATAAAGAAGGTAGTATTGACTTGCCCTTGCGAGTAGATTTAGACAATAGACCGCATCAAATGGTGTGTTACGAATACGGAAAGCCAGCTTTTACGCGTTACAAGGTAATCTCTTGCGAAAACGGAAGAACACGTGTGCATTTCTATCCGCATACAGGAAGAACGCATCAATTGCGTATGCATGCTGCTCATCCGAACGGACTCAATGCGCCTATCGTTGGAGATGATTTATACGGCACAAAAAGTAAGCGTTTACACTTGCATGCAGAACAGCTTAAACTCAGGCATCCCTACACAGGTGAATCCATTACCCTAAAATGCCCTGCAGAATTTTAAGCTACTCCACAATCAGCTTGGCTGTTTCTTTACCAAAGCGAACCACATAAACTCCCGCAGGCAATTCTTTCAATGAAATATGGGTTTGCTCTCCCCTTACGGTAAAGGTTTTTAGGGCTCTCCCTTTCAAATCCATAACAGCGCCTGTTGAACCCTCTAGAGAATCATCTAAAACACGCAAACTCATCATGTTCTTGGCAGGGTTAGGAAAAAGCTCCCAGCCTGTTTCAACAGCATATTCGTTCACGGTTACAGGACCCGCATCATCAAAAATTTGGAGTCGGTCTACATACAGATTGTTTCCGCCTCCGTTAATCGCTTCAAGTTTTACTATGATTTCACCCGCATCGGAAAAGGCGCTTAAGTCTACCGTATCAGCATCCCAATCATCTGCGCTAACTGGCACAAAACCAGTTTGCCCCAGTGGTTGATCTGTAGAATTCAAATCTTCTGTCCCCCATTTCTTAACACTCGTCCATGAAGAGCCGCAATCTGTAGAAACACTCATTTCTAAAGAGTCTGGGAATCCTACAAAGCGTAGCTTGTAAGCGTAATCAAAACTAGCATAGAGGTTCACCGCACCAGCAGATGGTAAATTCACTCTTGCAGATACAATGCCGTCTCGCTGTCCGTTTCTAGGTAAGTAGTCAAACAATGGAATCATGGCCGCCCTATTATCCCCTGATGGAGTGAATACATGTGCCGTATCCCATGTAAATACGTTGTCTTCATCTTCTATGAAAACCTCGCTTTCTTGTAGCCAAGCATTTTGGCTAAACTCCTCCGCGTAAGGTAAAGTAGCTTCATGCAATACGTACACTTGAGTAAAACGAGCATTATTCATCTCATCTGCCTCTAACTCTTGGCCTTGCTGGTAGTTTACGAAAAATTCATTCCATCCGCTTTGCGTAAACGTATATGTTCCCAAGCTCAAGCTATCGGTTCCGTTTAAGCTAGTTGCTGAAAAGGTGTAAGACATGGTGTCTACTCCATAAACGCCATAGTTTAAGCTGGCATTGCTTGTGTTAATTGTAGCACTGTTATGCAATGTTGCTCCTACTAGTGTAGTACCCAAGCATAAAAAAGATGTTTGGTCTAATGAAGTTTGTGTAACATCAGCATCAAAGGTTAACGCATTAGGTGAGGCGGGCGTGTATGTTTGAGAGAGGTAGTTGTAAGCTGCCTCTCCGTTTAGCATACCGTTTCCATAAACATTATCTTCTCCTGGCGCACCTAAATCATCTGCAGAGAGATACATAGCCATTTTGATTTCTTGGGCAGATGCTTGCGGAAAGGCCTCCATTAGCAAAAGTGCAATTCCTGCCACATGCGGACCTGCCATGCTTGTGCCTTGGTAGAAGTCGTACGTGTAGTTACCGTTACCGTCTCTAATTGCAGATCTAACACCCACTCCTGGAGCAACAATTTCTGGTTTAATAAGCAATGCACCCGTATCTCCGCAAGTAGTTGGCCCTCTAGATGAGAAACTTGCAATAGGGTAATTGGGGTTATTTCCATCTACCGCACCTACAGCAAAATTAGCAGTGAGTGTGGGATTGTTTCCGGCCGGAAAACCAACTGTTCCTGCCCCTGGGCCCGCATTGCCAGCGCTTTGTACACTAACGATTCCAGCCACTTCCATGGCCAATAAGGCGTTATCTACAAACGAACCGCACATTTGCGTATCTGCTGGGTCGTAAGGTCTTCCCCAGGAGTTATTGATTACATCTGGCATATCGCTAGATGTAGTTGTATCCCCATCTGGGTTCATGGCCCACTCGTATCCAGACATTAACTCTACAACACCTCTTACATCTGCCAAACTTGATACGATTGGATCTGTAGCCATAAAATAGCTATTAAATGCCATTCCTACAGTATCATTGGTAGCTGTATCTAGCCCAACACTGGTTCCGTTTGTATGGGTACCGTGCGAATTACCTTTATCACCGGGTAGGTACTTGTCAAAAGGGAACCAGGCGTGTGAAAGCGGACCTCTATCCCCCATAAACCTCCCTATATGCGTGGGATGATCTGGCCAAATACCTGTATCGTAATTCAAGATTTTTTGTCCCTTTCCAGTATATCCTAAATTCCACAAAAAACGTGAATTAACTGCCTCTAACCCAGGCTCTACTCCACCTGGAGTGCGAGATTCTGAACCTTCTGCTGGTATGGGAAAGTGACCTTCAGCTGTTTGCTCTGTCTCTAGCTCTATGGAAAGAACTTCTTCGTCTACTAGTAGTTCATCTAATCCTGCTCGTGTAACCTTCGCACGGTGAACAGGAGCAATCCAGTAGGTTTGCTTAATCCTTACATCTGGATTTTGTCTATACCTCCTAGCATGTTTGAATTGATTCGCATGCGCAAAGTCCATCAGATACTTTACAACTGCCTTCCCTCTGTCTTTTCGCGAGATTCTAGCTTGTTGCAGAGCCAAATCAATAGAATCTAAACGTGTTTGGCTGCTTGAAACAATCACAACGTCTACCGTTTGGCCAGACCTTAAAAGCAAGCGATCATATTCTGCTTGAAGTTCTTTGCTTAACTTCTGCGATTGAGAATAACCATGAAGTGCTGTTATGCTAAAGAGCAATACGAGTATGCGAGCCACCATTTTCACCTAATTTTAGTTGGGACGTTAAATATAGGGGAAACCTATCTTTGGCGCTTCATGTTTAGAATTACGATTTTTTCATTCGTTCTACTTGTTTTTAGCGGATGCAAGTTCAATGAAAATACAGCAGCTAAAACCATTGCTGTAAGTCTAGAGGCATTCAGGCCTTCAGAAACAGTGGTTTCATGCACCATGCTTTCTGTGAGCATGGATACATTGCATCTTGGTGATACTAGTCATCCATGTGGAATCCACCCCTGTTTTGGCCGTGTGAGAATTGATTCGGTGATCCAAGTTGGGTCAACCTATCCTCAAAACTTAAGGGGTAAAGTAAAACGGGTACGATTCGTTTACTCTACTGGACCTACCGAGGCGTTTTTCTCTGCGCTTAAACCTCCTTTGCCTGGACTTGCAAAAGGTGATGCCTTTTTGGCTGGTATTACTCAACAATCTGATGAAATTTTCATTGTAAAAGAATACATACGACTAAATAGATGATGAGAATATTTCTACTTTCTTTTTTCCTGCTTGCATTCGCAGGTTGTCAAACTCAAGAACAAACTGAGGGAACATCACCTCAAGGTAGAGGAGAATACGAGCTTCTTAGACTTCAAGATCCAGAAACTGGCGAGATTCCACCAGGCATTCGAATGCGAGAATTAGCCTTTGCCTCTACTCTACCTAAAGCTAGCCTTAGTAGGTCTAGACAGAGTTTGCAGCAATTCACTCCCATTGGCCCATACAATGTTGGCGGCAGAACACGCATGGTAGAATATGATATGAATAATCCATCTGTAATAATTACAGGAGGTGTTTCAGGTGGCATGTGGCGCAGTGCCGATGAGGGTCAAAGTTGGGTTAGAACCACAACGGGGAGTCAGCATGCCGCTGTTTCCTGTATTGCTCAAGATAAAAGACCTGGAAAGGGAAACGTATGGTTTTACGGGTCTGGAGAGTACAGATCTAATTCAGCTAGTAAATCAGGATCAGCTACTTATTTAGGATCTGGTATTTACACCTCCCAAGACTCTGGAAAAACTTGGACCCACCTACCAAGCACGGCTACCGAGCCTCAACGAAGCAATGTTTGGAGCTATGTACATCGGTTGGCGGTAGACCCAAGTAGAATGGACTCTACAATAGTTGTTGCAGCCACGCATCGCGGTATTTATTACTCCAACAATGCTGGTCAATCTTGGAAAGAGGTCTTGGGCACTGGAATCAATACCAGTATTTGGTCTGATGTTGTGGTATCATCAACTGGAGTATTCTATGCTGCTATGCAAAGTACGGCTGGTAACCAGAAAGGGTTTCATAGAAGTGAAGATGGATTGAATTGGACCAATATTACCTCTGGTTCATTCCCTGGAGTGCATGAAAGAAGTGTACTAGCATTGGCTCCTAGTAATGAAAACATACTCTACACCTTAAGCGAAACACCAGGAAACGGAAAACCCGATACTCCCAATAATCCATCTGAGTTTACCAGCTTATGGAAATACACCTATCTTTCTGGTAATGGAGCTGGAACAAACGGATCGTGGGTAGATCGTTCTATTGGCTTGCCTTCAGATGTTTTCAGGAATTCATATACTTCGTTTAGCGGCTATTGTACAGGAATAGCTGTAAAACCAGATAATCCAGATGTAGTTTTTATTGGCGGTTCTAACATGTTCCGCTCTACCAATGGTTTTTTAACACCATCGCAAACAGCACAAATTGGCGGTTATACCGCGCAGGGTTATCCAAGTTTCGATTGGCAAAGAGACAATCACCACCCAGACTTACATCACATTACTTTTCACCCAAATAATCCAGATTATCTGCTTTGCTCAACAGATGGAGGACTCCACTTCACAACAGACTGTGAAGCATTTAAGGTAGAATGGGAGTCTTACAACAACGGCTTTATCACCACACAGTTCTATGCCGTAAGTGTAGATAAGTACAGCGAAAATGAAGTGGTTACAGGCGGTCTCCAAGACAACGGATCTGTATATACCAATCGATTAAGTGCAACTGAAGATTGGAAGTATCTCCGAGGAGGCGATGGCACATACACAGCCGTTACAGATAATGGAAGAGTGCATTTTGTAAGTACCCAAAGAGCAAATATTGATCGCACAACTACAAATAACAGCGGAGATGTATTGTCACGCACGAATATCATGCCTGATAATACCTCAGGGTATTTATTCGTTCACCCGTTTGCTATAGACCCGGCAGATGAAAATGCCATGTATCTACCCAATATAAACAGTATCTACACCAATACCGACTTGGCTGCTGTAGAAAACGGGGTAAAAGCTTGGACATTAACTGCATCTATGTCTGCAACTAGCAATATTACTGCTATTGGAGCTTCTAAAACTCCAAGAGGAACTGTGTATGCAGGAATGCAAAACAGGCGTATTTATAAAATGGAAAACGCCCATTTAGGAGCCACTGCTGCCCTAGATGTAACAAGTAATATTACAAGCGGAACCTATACTTCATGCATTGCGGTTGATGAACGCGATGCAAACCATGCTGTGGCCATCTACTCTAATTACAATGTTATTTCTGCCTGGGCAACCTATGATGGAGGTCAAACGTGGATAGATATTGAAGGAAACTTAAAAGGAACTGCAGCTCCTGGTACTCCTCCTCAATTTGCACACATTTCTGATGGTCCATCTTTTAGGTGGCTTGAAATCATTCCTATCTCAGATTCTACGCAGGTTTACATGTTAGGTACCAGCATCGGATTATTTGCAACAAACACCCTGGCAGGCAAAAGCACGGTTTGGATACAACAGGCCGATGATGTTATTGGCAATGTGGTAGTTGATATGATTGACTTTAGAGCATCAGACGGATTCACGGCTATCGGTACTCACGGAAACGGAGTGTTCACTACTTACATGGAAAACGAGTATGACATCACTTCAGATGAATTGGTATCTGCTCAAGAGGCTATTGACTTGAAGGTTTACCCCAATCCCGTGATTAACCAAGCGAATGTGTCGTTTATGCTAGAACAAGCGCAGGCGGTAAAAATTGAGGTTTTTGATTTAAACGGAAGAAGTGTTCAAGGACCTGTAAAAAGACATTACAACAGTGGTATCGTAAACGAGCGTATCAACCTCAACGAGATACCGGGTGGACTCTATTTCGTAAAATTGAAGGGTGAAACTTTCCATCTTACCAAGTCAATAACGGTCAGGTAATATGTTTTTCATTCTCTCCAAAGTACTTGCCTTCTTGTTCACTCCCGGTTTTTGGGTGTTTACGTTGCTTCTGCTGGCAGCTCTGCTAAGAGAGCATAGAAGTAAGTTGCTTTGGTGGAGCCTGGGCGTATTTTATTTTTTCTCCAACGGATTCATCATCAACTTTGCTTCATGGACATGGGAACACAAGCAAGAACAGCTACCCAAATCACCTAAGTATGCGATTGTTTTAGGTGGTTACAGCAGTTTTGACAAGGAAAGAAACCAAGTGGAATTCTCCGGAAGTGCAGATAGAATAATGGTTCCCCTGCAGTGGTACCACAACGGAAAAATCAAGGGCATGATCTTATCCGGAGGTTCCGGAGAACTCATTACTCAAACCTACAGTCAGCAAGAAAAGGTGGCACACTTTCTTTATGATGCGGGCGTTGCAGAAGCCGATGTAGTTGTT
>CBFIHE010000037.1:9781-21519 GCA_965662345.1 Salibacteraceae bacterium | reverse complement strand
TTTTATCAAGAAAAAGGAAAGAACAAGAGAAGACCTTTAATCAAATTCAGGGAGGCCCTTATACATTGGAATCTTCCTTAACCCGTCATGCTGAACTTGTTTCAGCATCTGCACCTCAGAAAACCAGTAGATTTCTCGAGTTCTTCAACCCTGTTCACGAGTTAACCCGTACCCAAGCTTCTGGACTCATACCATACTTATCAGAAAAAGTATGTTTAAAGGCATACTTGCTAGGAAAGCCCGATTCAAAGGCTAAAGACAATAAACTCGACTCTGGATTTGAGCGATACAACTCTTCAAAGCGTCTTAAACGTTTGTCCATAACCCATTCTGCAAAAGTCACTTTCATGTGTTCTGAAAGGCAATAAGACAGAATATTTGGGTCTAGCATTAATCGATTGGCATAAGACTCCAAGGCCAACTTTGGATCTGTGAACAGCGATTCTTCTTCAATTATCTGAGTGATTTGGGCTACCGTAAGATGAATTAACCGAGATTACATTTAGTCCTTGCAGGCCACACAAAGAATCAGCTATTACACGGGAAACCCCTTCACTTAAAAAGCGTTCGTCATTGGAAGAACCAATATTCAAAAATGGATGAATGGCAAGCGTTACTGAGGGCGAAAGAATTGGGTTTTCTTGTGTTTTCATTTTGCGCGAGCATTAGGGAGATAGTCGCAGTTAGCGAATCATCTGTGGCCCTTTTCATCTAGATGCCCTTTTTTGTTTTCGATTTCTTGAAAACTCTAAACAAATGTTGATAACTGCTTTCACCCCGCAATCCCTTGCAGGGCGCGCTTTTGCTACTTTTACGAGTTCAAAGAGTACCGCAATGGCAGAGATTACGAAATCCGATTACACAGAAGATAACATTAGAACCCTCAAGTGGAACGAGCACATTCGATTACGCCCTGGAATGTATATCGGGAAGTTAGGCGATGGCTCTTCTTATGATGATGGAATCTACATTCTTCTAAAAGAGGTTTTCGATAACTCCATTGATGAGTTTGTGATGGGGAACGGTCGGAATATAGACGTTACCATCAAAGACGGTACGGTAAAAGTGCGCGATTACGGTAGGGGCATTCCATTGGGGAAAGTAGTAGATGTTGTTTCTAAAATTAACACGGGTGGGAAGTACGATTCTAAAGCATTCAAGAAAGCGGTTGGATTAAATGGTGTTGGAACCAAAGCGGTAAATGCCTTGAGCAACTATTTTAAAGTTGAGTCTTTTAGAGATGGTAAGGTAAAAGCCGCTGAATTCAAGAACGGTGAGCTGGTTAAAGAATATGACTTAGAAGAGTCCTCGCAGCGCAAAGGCACCCGTGTTACCTTCATACCAGATGAAGAGCTATTCTCTAAGTTCAATTACCGCATGCAGTATGTGGAGGAGATGCTTTGGAACTATGCTTATTTGAATAGAGGGCTTACGATCAACTTTAACGGTCAAAAAATTAGAAGTGAGAATGGGTTAAAAGATTTGATGGGCAAAAAGCTATCTAATGAACCTCAAGTCCCAATCATACACATAGAAGGCGAAGACATAGAAGTAGCCATAACCATCACTCAGTCATACGGAGATGACTATTACTCTTTTGTGAACGGTCAGTACACTACCCAAGGAGGTACCCATCAAAATGCTTTCAGAGAAGCGTACGTGAAAACCATTCGCGATCACTTCAATAAGAATTTTGAAGTAAATGATATTCGATCGGGTTTGGTGGGAGCCATTGCGTTAAAGGTTATGAACCCTGTGTTTGAATCGCAAACCAAAACAAAATTGGGTTCAAATGACATAGCAGATGATGGACCGTCTATTCGTTCGTTTGTAGTAGACTTTCTAACAACCAAGCTAGATAACTATCTGCATCGCCATCCTGAAACAGCAGATGCATTACTCAAGCGCATTCAGCAAGCAGAACGCGAGAGAAAAGATTTGGCCGGAATAAAAAAGCTGGCTAAAGAGCGTGCCAAGAAAGCGAGCTTACACAACAAGAAACTGCGCGATTGCAGGTTGCATTTGAATGTAGGTAAAAATGAACGCAATGGAGACACCACACTCTTTATCACAGAGGGTGATTCTGCATCGGGGTCTATAACCAAAGCCCGTGATGTAAATACGCAGGCAGTTTTTAGCCTGAAAGGGAAACCGCTCAATTCTTTTGGACTCACCAAAAAAGTGGTGTACGAGAATGAGGAATTCAACTTGCTTCAATCTGCATTAAACATTGAAGATGGGTTAGATGGACTCCGTTACAATAAAGTGGTACTCGCAACAGATGCCGATGTAGACGGCATGCACATCCGTTTGCTATTGATTACGTTCTTCTTACAGTTCTTTCCAGATTTGGTGAAGCATGGTCACTTATATGTGCTAGAAACTCCACTATTCAGAGTGAGAAACAAACAAAAAACAATCTATTGCTATAGCGATGAGGAGCGCCAACGTGCCATATCTGAATTACGAGGTAAACCAGAAATCACCCGATTTAAAGGGTTGGGTGAAATATCACCAGATGAGTTTAGAGAGTTTATAGGTGAGTACATACGCCTAGACCCTGTTGTAATTGGTAGCGATACTGCCATTTCTAAACTCTTGGAATTCTACATGGGCAAAAACACACCCGATCGTCAAAAATTCATCATCAATAACTTGAAAGTAGAAAAAGACCTAGAAGAGGAGCTGCTTTCCGCTTAACGTATTGATTCGAACGCCATCACCCACCTTTTAGAAGAAGATTTCATATGAGCGAAGAGCATATACCAAACGAAGAAGAAAGAGACGAAGAACTGGAGCAAACGGCTAAAGAAGCGGGTGAGCTAGACCAGGTCATTCAAGTGTCGGGAATGTATGAAGAGTGGTTTCTCGATTATGCTTCTTACGTAATCTTAGAACGGGCCGTGCCCCATGTGAATGACGGACTCAAGCCCGTGCAGCGCAGAATCTTACATTCTATGCGCGAGCTGGAAGATGGTCGCTACAACAAGGTGGCTAACGTTGTTGGAAATACCATGAAGTATCACCCGCATGGCGATGCTTCCATTGCAGATGCCATGGTTCAGCTGGGTCAAAGAGACCTCCTTATTGATACACAAGGTAATTGGGGTAATATTTACACGGGAGATGGAGCAGCTGCTTCGCGTTACATTGAAGCCCGACTCACCAAATTTGCTCTGGAAGTGGTGTTTAATCCCAAAACCACAAATTGGCAAAAATCCTACGATGGCAGGAATAATGAGCCAATTACGCTTCCTATGAAGTTTCCGCTCTTACTAGCTCAGGGCGTAGAAGGAATTGCCGTGGGTATGGCATGTAAAATTCTGCCACACAACTTCAATGAACTCATAGATTGTAGCATCAAACACCTGCAAGGCAAACGCTTCAAACTCCTTCCTGATTTTCAAACAGGAGGGATGATGGATGCAGAGAACTATAATGATGGCCTGCGTGGCGGGAAAGTTCGCGTTCGTGCTCGAATCGAAATAGACGACAAGAAGCTCCTGCGCATAACTGAAATACCGTTCGGCACCACAACCTCTTCTTTGATAGATAACATCCTTAAGGCTAATGATAAAGGCAAAATAAAAGTCAAGAAAATAGAGGATAACACTGCAGAGAATGTAGAGATTTTGATTCACCTACCTACTGGGGTTTCACCAGATAAAATGGTTGATGCACTGTATGCCTTCACAGATTGTGAAGTAAGTATTTCACCCAACTCAGCCGTTATTGAAGATGACAGGCCAAACTTCTTGGGGGTGAGCGATATGCTCAAGTTTTGTGCAGATCAAACGGTAGATTTACTCAAGTTAGAGCTGCAAATTGAGCTAGGCGAACTACAAGAGAAGTGGCATTTTGCATCCTTGGAAAAAATCTTCATTGAGAACAAAATTTATGTAGAGTTTGATGGAAAAACCTACGAAGAAGCCAAAGAGGTTACTAAGGTGTTATTGAAACCTCACATCAAACATTTAATTCGTGAAGTTACAGAAGAAGACATCGAGAAGTTGATGGAAATCCGTATGCGTAGAATCACGAAACACGATGCGGAAAAAGCCGATACCTTCATCTCTTCACTAGAAGATGAAATTGCTCGCGTAAATAACCACTTAGACAATCTTATTGAATTCGCTATTGATTACTTCAAGCGTCTCAAGAAGAAATACGGTGAGGGTAGAGAACGTAAAACAGAAATTAGACCGTTTGAGAATATTGAAGCAACCAAAGTTGCTATTTCCAACGTGAAACTCTACGCAAACCTGAAAGAAGGCTTTGTGGGTCACGGGCTCAAGCGAGGTGAAGGCGAGTATATTTCAGATTGCTCAGATATAGATGATATTATTTGCATCCGGAGAGATGGTACGCTTGTAGTAACGCGTATTGCAGACAAGACTTTTGTAGGCAAAGACTTGATTCATGTGGGTGTGTGGAAGAAAGGTGATACACGCACCATTTACAATCTGATGTACCAAGATGGTGCCTCAGGACCAATTCGCGCTAAGCGATTCGCAGTAACAAGTATTACCAGAGATAGGGAGTATCCGCTTACTAAAGGAACGCCCAATTCCAAAGTCCTCTATCTTACTGTTAACCCCAACGGAGAAGCTGAGGTGGTTTCTGTTATTCACAGAAATACCGGTAAAATACGCAAGCTAAAGCTCGATTTTGATTTTGCCGAGATGCCTGTGAAGGGTAGAGGAGCAGGTGGTAACATAGTAACGCGCCATGCAGTAAACAAAATTCAGCTCAAAGAAGAAGGTGTATCAACCTTACCTGCTCGTAAGATTTGGTTTGATGACACCGTGCAGCGCTTAAATACAGATGGGCGAGGCGAATACCTGGGAGCCTTTAAAGGAGAAGATAAGATTCTTCAAATTACCTCATCTGGTCATTATAAGCTCACTGGTTTTGAGCTTACTACAAAATTTGAGGAAGACTACCTCATTTTGGAGAAATGGAACAAGGAAAAGCCAATTACTGCGGTGTATTGGGATGGTGAAAAAGACCAATACAATGTGAAGCGTTTCTTAGTAGAAGACTCCGATAAAAAGGTGAATTTTTTAAATGAGCATGACGGGACCCAACTAGAAGTAGTTAGTACAGACTTTAGACCTAGAGTAAATATTTCGTTTGACAAACGCTCTAACGACCGTGAAGATGAGGAAGTGATTCTAGAGGATTTCATATCTGTAAAAGGGTTGGCAGCTAAAGGCAATCGCTTAACACCTTACAAGGTGAAAAGCATTGATTTATTGGAATCGCTTCCGCATGAAGGTGATGCCAAAGAAACCCCAGAGGATGATGGTGAGGAAAATAGCAGTAAACCTAAAGGTGAGCCTGAATTACCATCAACTGGCGGCAAAGGAAACAAGGGGAATGATGATGAAAGTCAGATTACCCTAAGCCTAGACCTGTAAGCTAGAAGGGTTGCTACCAATCACCATGTGGATGCTACCAGTCACAATTGACCGTATTATAGGTGGAACTTAGGCAAAATACGTTTGTCTTGAAATTCAAAAACAAACGTCATGAAAGCTTCTGTATTAATCGTATCCTTATTGTTTAGTTCTGTCTTTGCAATGGCTCAATCTCCAGAGCCCAGAGTAATTCCAGAAAACCAATGGACTCCACTTACCGTAAACGAGGTGCAAACTTCTGTTAGATTCACAAACGATTCCATTGTCTACCTAAATTACCGCAAAGATGCAGGCGCTAAAGTTTTGGTAAAAATCAAAACAGCGAATGGTATTACCATGTATCGCGAGTGCGTGCGTAAAGATGAAGGACTCGCTCAGTACGATATCAGCGATTTACCCGATGGAGCCTACACTGTAGAGTTAAGTGTTAACGGAGATGTAGCCGATGCCTATAAACTGGTGAAGAACTAAGCATTTAACTTAATTTAGGTGCGTGTCTCAATCAAAGGAACGACTCATAAATCCTGCATCGCTAAAAGCGTGGTTCATTTTTGCTTCTATGGCATTGGTTTATCAAACGCTAGTAGAGGTTGTGCTCAAACTAAAGTACCCTTCATTTCCTATTCTAGAGTTTGGTTCAGATGGAATGGTAGGTATCATGATGTGGATGATAATGCTTCCTATTTGGGCAGCCCTAGATTACGGCTTAAATCAAAATATGGGCTGGCGAAAACCTGGAAAGCGCTTTTCACTTCAGGGCTTGCTAATAGTAGTTTTTGGTACAGCTGTTTTCATACTACTAAGGCTTGTACGTTATTATGATTTGGATGATGGCAGCTACCTCACATTTCAGGATGAAGGATTGCGACTGGTAATTTTTCTGTTCTTCTTATTGTTATTACTCACCGTTACACTAGCTTACAACGTGATTTTAGATAGAAATATAAGTGTGAGTAAACTGGCAGAGGTAGAAAAAGAGAATGCTGAATTTAGATTCACCATGCTCAAAACACAAATCAACCCTCATTTCTTGTTTAATAACCTAAATACCTTGAGCGGACTCATTCAAGAAGACCGTGAAAGAGCTGGAAGCTTTCTTAAAGAGTTGTCTGCCGTTTACAGAAACATCTTAGACAACCGAGAAAAGAACTTACTCAGATTGGAAGAAGAGTTGAGGTTTTTCGAGCCGTATAAGAGCATGATGGAAACACGTTTTGAAGAACGCTTAAACATTGAGCTTGATACATTTACAGAAGAGCAGTTAGAGGCCAAGGTACCCGCCTTGTGCCTTCAGATTCTTACTGAAAATGCAATTAAACACAACATCGTATCTAAGGCCAAGCCCCTTCACCTGCGGGTTTACATAACAGCTAATATGCTCTGGATTGTGAATCCACTTCAATTGAAAAAGACCAAAGAGCATAGCACCAAAATAGGTTTGAATAATATTCGTAAGCGACTAGAGTCTGTGAGCAATAAAACATTGGTGGTTGAACAAACGAAAGACCGCTTTAAAGTAGGCATCCCTTTAATCTCAGTGAAATGAAATTCGTAATCATAGAAGACGAACCCTTTGCCCAAAGGGAATTGCAGCGACTCATTGAAGCAGAAGTACCAGAAGCGGATATTGTAGCTGTACTAGAGTCTTTAGAAGAGTGTCGATCCTTTTTCGCAAAGTCACCGAAAGTAGACTTGGTATTTATGGACATTCAGCTGGCAGACGGGAACTCTTTTGAACTACTTGAAAAAGGTTCTTTTGATTATCCAGTTGTTTTCACTACCGCCTACGATGCTTTTGCGCTAAAGGCGTTTGAACTCAACAGTATTGATTATTTGTTGAAACCAATAGACGAAAACAAACTCAAGCATGCTATTGAAAAGTGGAAGAAACTGGCAGGAACCGATGCAGGAATGCAAGAGAAGTTGGAATTCATGCTCAGTATGATGAAACAACCAGAAACCCCCGTGTTTAAAGACAGATTCTTGGTGCGAATTGGAGATTCGTTTAAGCGCGTGGAGCAACAAGAAATCGCCTATTTTAAGGCAGAAGGTAATGATACTGAAGTCTTCTTAATATCGGGTCAAGGTTATGTAGTTGACTACACCTTAGATAAGCTAGAAGCACTCCTAAACCCCAGCGAGTATTTCAAAATCAGTAGAAATTACTTAGTAAAGGCAGAGTCTGTAACACATCTAGAAAAGTATGGAAACGGTCAACTTGCGCTTGAGCTTAAACCCACACAAGAAGAACGCGTATTGGTGAGTAGGAGTAAGTATCATGACTTTTTAAACTGGATGGGAAAATGATAAAAAGGTTCACATATATGCTATTTGGCGCTTTAGCCTTGTTGTCTCTGTCAAGTTGCAATGAGCGTCAAGTATTATTAGATGAAGTGCCCTCCAATACACCAAATGGGGCAGCCATCTTTGTATCTGGTAATTTCAATAATTGGAATCCTAGCGATCAACGTTTTAAAATGACCCTAAACCAAGATTCGCTCTGGGAGACTAGCATTCCAGCAGGAATAGGTGAGCTAGAGTTTAAGTTTACAAGGGGTGATTGGACTTCTGTTGAGACAGATGCTTGCGGTAGACCTGTAGCTGTGCGTATGTTGAATGAAGCAGAAACAAACGTGTTTAATGTAGAAAGTTGGGGAGATTTAGACCCAGAGAATTGTCCAGAAGTTACCATTGTTGTTACAGATCTACCAGAAGACACTCCAGATAACGATCCCATTACCATTGCCGGTAATTTTAACGATTGGCAAACAGATAGCTTTAAGTTGGAATGCGACAGTGTTACGGGAGACCACTTCATCACCATCAAGCGACCCAAAGAAGAGCTGCGCGAGCTAGAATATGTAATTACCAGGGGTAGTCTAGAACTGCAAGAAGCCGATTCACTGGGTTTCCCCATCGCTCCGCGAAAATTGGCTTTAGGGCAAACAGATACCGTTAAAGTGGCAGTTTCCAATTGGGAAGACCTGGTGCGCGCCAAAAGTAAGACCATAACTGTTATCATAGATCGTTTGCCTCCTGGAACCGATGCAGATGCTGGAATTTACATGGCGAATAGCCAGAACGGATGGAATCCAAGAGACGAACACTTTAGGTTTAAGCGGAATGAGAATGGTCAACTGGCGCTTACTTTACCTAAAGTCGGAGATTGGCTAGAGTATAAGATAACGCGTGGCGATTGGAAAAAAGTAGAGGTAGATAAACTGGGCATCGAAATCCCCAACAGAAGCATACAACTAAACGAATTGAGTGTAGAACGCATTAGTATTCCTCGGTGGTTAGATGAGGGTGCTCCAGATGTCAACTTCTTACACATTATTGCAAAAGTTCCAGAGAACACACCAGAAAAAGACAAGCTCTATTTGGTGGGTGATTTCAATAAGTGGGAAGGCAAGAGCCGATGGAAGTTAACCAGGCAACCTACGGGCGAATATACTGGAGCCGTTCCTGTTCGTTTTGCCTATCAAGAATTCAAAGTAACAAGGGGAGACTGGGAAACACAAGAGGTAGATAAGCAAGGAAAACCAGTTTCAAACCGCAGATTAGTCTATAAGTCTAAACCAGAGGTACGCATAACGGTTGATGGTTGGCAAGATCTTTTTTACTACGATCAAAAGGTGACTGTAGTCTTGAAAAGTTTACCTAAGAACACGGGTAAGAACGATGCCTTTTATTTGGCATCAGATCTAAACAATTGGGAAAGTAAAGATGAACGCTATCGCTTTCAACAAGATAAAAACGGGTTTTACCGCATTACGCTTAAGCTGAAGTGGCATCGCTTTGAATATAAAATAACCCGAGGTGATTGGTATACCCATGAGTGCGATCGGAATGGTGATGATATAGAAAATCGTGTATACGACTTAAGTATGGGCGACCAAGTAATGGTAGACGTGGTGAAATGGAAATAATTCAAAGATGAATCTAGGTTATGTACCCGTAATTCCGTGGAGAGAAGTAGCTACTACACTGGTGTCGTTACTCATTCTATCAGATTATACATTCACAAGAGGCTCTCGCAAAGAAGAAGTTAAAAGTGTAATAAGGGAAACGCAGCAATACTACAACCCAGCGCGCAATAGTCACTACACGTTTAAAGTGATTACTGAATCTCACCAATTCTATGTAGATGAAGAAAATTCAAGCACTTTTCTAGTAGGGGAGTGGGTAGATATATATCCTTCTTGGCTGTTTCAAGAGATTAACAGCTTTCAGATTCAAAACGGAGAACACAAACGGGTAGGTTCTTTCAGGTCGCTAACAGGTTTAGTTGTGCCGCTCGTTGTAATAGCTATTATGGTTTTAAGTATGAAATACGGGGCTAAGCTGTTTATACTCTCCTTTGTTTCACAACTAGTTCTTTTGGGTGATTTGATAGTTCTTTTACAATAAAAAAGCGATGCCCTTGAAGACATCGCTTTCTATAGTGTGACTGTTGGTGAGCTTATTTAGCAGCTGCGTAGTTCGCAGAAACTACTTCCCAGTTGATTACATTAAAGAATGCACTGATGTAATCTGGTCTGCGGTTTTGGTAGTTTAAGTAATAAGCGTGCTCCCACACGTCTAATCCCAAAATCGGAGTTCCTTCGCAACCAATTCCTGGCATAAGCGGATTATCTTGGTTGGCAGAAGAACATACTTCCAATTTTCCTTCTTTGTTTACGCAAAGCCATGCCCATCCTGAACCGAAGCGTGTAGCTGCTGCATTGGAAAACGCATCTTTAAACGCATCAAAAGATCCAAAAGTACTGTTGATAGCATCTGCCAATTCTCCTGTTGGAGCACCGCCCCCATTTGGACTCATTACTGTCCAGAAAAGGTTGTGGTTATAGAATCCACCACCGTTATTGCGTACAGCTCCATTGTCTGTATGGTTAGCCATTAATTCTTCAATGCTTTTTCCAGCAAGGTCTGTACCTTCTAAAGCAGCATTCAATTTAGACGTGTAGCCAGCATGGTGCTTGCTGTGGTGTATTTCCATGGTACGCGCATCAATGTGCGGCTCAAGCGCATCGTATGCATACGGTAATTGAGGTAATCCAAAAGCCATAATTGTATAGTTTAATTGATTGTTGATTTTAATGCATAACAAACTTATCATGTTTATGGTTTTTGGTAGCATAAGAAGAGTTAATTGTTTTTATACATAGGTTAATTTATGTGATACCTGAGGGTTTAATAGCTATATAACTAAGAAATTAGTTAAAAAACTAAAAACTTAGTTATATTTGTCTCATGAACCAATTCAATAACCGGGAATTGACTAAGGCAGAGGAGGAGATTATGCAAATCCTCTGGAACCTAAAGCAGGCTTTTGTGAAGGAGATTGTAGCTGAATTTCCCGAGCCGAAGCCGGCTTACAACACGATTTCAACCATAGTGCGCATATTGGAAACCAAAGGTTTTGTTGGCCACGAAACCTTTGGGAAATCGCATAGATACTTCCCAGAAGTAGAGAAAGAAGCTTACGCGGAAACGCAGGCATCTAAATTGTTAGGGAATTATTTCGGAAACTCAGTAGAAAGCTTGCTGTTATTTTTCGTAAAAAAAGAAAAGCTATCTGCTCAAGAGGTAGATGCCTTGCTCCGCGATATTCAAGAATCTAAACGCAAAGAAAATGAGTGATTGGATAACGATGAATAGCTTGCTGGTTTTAGGCTATGTCTTTTACCAAGGATACCTATCTCGAGTAGGAGGCATCAAAGGAAATAGAGCTTTCCTTTTGGGTTGGATGGGTGTAAGCGCAGTGCTTCCCATTATTGCCTTACCGCAATTTGTGGCGAATGCTGCTGCTAGTAATGGCATAACTTATGTTTTGCCAGAGGTGTTAACAACAGGCACTTCTCAAGTTTCCTCGTTCTCGGGGTATTACCTGTTGGCATGGGTATATGCCATTACGTGTATGGTACTTTTACTCAATAAGGACTTCCATGTGTTCAAGATTATTGGAATTATTCGTAGAGCGGATGCGCAACTGAATTACGGAATCGCTTAATAGAGTGTCCAGGGAAGTAGAAATGCCTTTTACGTTCTTTAACCACATTATTGTTCCTGCATCCATGAATGAAGATGAACTTCCCATGGTGCTGAAGCATGAGCAAGTGCACGTACGGTCATTGCACACCGCAGACCTGTTGTTGATTCAACTCTTGCAACTGTTGAATTGGTTTAATCCGGTGGTTTGGTTCTATGAAAAAGCCATTCGCATGAATCACGAATATGAAGCTGACGAAGCCGTGCTGAATACGGTGGAAAATGTTTCGGAATACAAAGCATTGCTATTGAGCAGAGCGATGTCTG
>CBFIHE010000037.1:0-9772 GCA_965662345.1 Salibacteraceae bacterium | reverse complement strand
AAGCTGACGAAGCCGTGCTGAATACGGTGGAAAATGTTTCGGAATACAAAGCATTGCTATTGAGCAGAGCGATGTCTGATCCGGGCTTTGTTTTGGGGCATGCCATGGCAAATAAATCACAACTTCAAAAAAGATTTACCAAGATGAATACCAAAAGAAAAAACAACCTTTCATACTACCTCATGATTATTCCTTTAGTGGCACTGGCACTGATAACCAAAGCCTGTGCAGAACAAGAAGCAACTCCCATGAGTGCCCCTTCTGAAGCTAAGGCTAATGAGAAGACACTCAATGAAGAAACTCCTTTGGTAACTAAGGCAGATGTAATGCCTGAATTTCCAGGCGGACAACAAGAATTGTTCAGTTACATTGGCTCTTCTATGCAATACCCAGAGCAGGCTAAGAAAGAAGGACTTACGGGCAAAGTATTTGTTCGGTTTGCTGTGGCAGATGATGGGAGTATAAACAATGCGGAGGTGTTGAAATCAGAAAACGACATCTTTAACGAGGAGGCTCTTCGTGTCATTTCCAGTATGCCTAAATGGACACCTGGAGAGAAAGACGGAAAAGCCGTGAGCGTGAGTTTGGTTCTCCCCATTATGTTCGCATTGTCTTAACGAGTAAATAAGCTTATTAGCAGCGCCCCTTTGGTTAATCATCAAAGGAGCTTTTTTATGTTAAAGGTTGTACTTGTTCCTTAGGTAGCGCTCAATCGGACTAAGCGATAAAGCCAACCCCACGTTTATACCAAGTTTTAGCAACGGAATTCCAGAAACAAAATCTTCTACATAGGGCTCTACCAACAATAACAGAAATTCAAAGAGAGTAATTAATACGATGAATGAAAGTACAATCGCCCATTCATTCCCATTGTGTGATCGGTGTAGGAACACGGCCAGAATAACGAGAATAGAGAAGAAAGCGGTTTACCCAATGTAATAGGCTTTGGTTTCATACCAAGGGGGTCTAATACTAAAAGGATATTCAAAAGGCTCGCCCCGAATACCGCTCTTTCCCCATGCTCTCACTTTGAACACATAGTCACCAGGCGGTATATTGCGGTAATCGGCTTGGCGCAAAGGCGATGGATTAGATCAAGTTTCATCTAGTCCAGCTACCACATAGCTGTATTTAATGTCATGGGGAGCTTCTAAATCGATACCTGAGAAGCGGAAAGAAATATGATTGTAATTTTCAGGTAGGGAAGGGTTAATGGGGTAATTATCAAATGATCCAACGCCTTCAAATTGTAACTTTTGAAGCAGTGTGTCTGGAATCTTCCTGAAATCGGTAGGCACATCATTGATTTCAACACTTCTGAGCTGAACAGCTGTAGGTTCTATTGGTGCACGATAGGTGTTCAAGTTAAGCATTGAGAGGCACTTTCCATTACCTAGCCACAATCTATTTTTACTATCTAGTAATGCGCTATTGCCCATGAAATCTAGTCCTTTTAGGCCATCATTCCCAGTAAAATTCATTAATCCCGATCCGTAAAACGCTCCTTCTTCATCTGTTTTGAGCAGGTTAATTCCATGTTCTGTGCTTATCCAGTAGCGGCCTTACTTATCTTCTGTTACACTCTTCACTACATCATTCGTGAGGCCCGCACCTTCTGTGTAGTGAGTGAAATGCGTGCCATTGAACCGAGTAATGCCACCTCCAGAAGTAGAAAACCACATGTTTCCTTGTCGATCTTGAGAAATAGACCGAACGTGGTCGTCTGCTAACCCTTCTTTTTCTGTGTAATAGATAAAAGTTGATCCGTTGTACGTGGCTATCCTTTCTCCATAGGTTCCAATCCATAAATTCCCAGATTGATCTTCAAGTAACGCGCTTGCCGAGTTGTGAATGAGTCCTTCTTCCTCCGAAAATTGGAGGAACTGTTTCCCATCGTACTTACATAAACCGCGACTTCCTATTGTAAACCAAATAGAACCATCAGAATCTTCATGAAGAGCACGAACAGTGTTGCTTGGCAAGCCTTCTTTTTTAGTGAAAGCAAGCAAGGTGTTGCCGTCATATCGTACCAAACCGCCACCTGAAGTGCCAATCCACAAGTTGCCATTTTGGTCTTCTAAAATGTCTAGAATGTATGATGATGTTAGCCCTTGATCTACGTCTAAGTACTGCATGTTGTTGATGGCATTGTACTTAAATCGGAGTTCTTTTGCTGGAATAGATACAGGAAAATCTAACTCAATAGCCTTACCGGTTGCAGTAACGGGAGTTCCTGTGTAAATAGTGTCAGCTCTAGAATTCAATACATAATGCGAGGTGTCTTTGGTAGGGCTTAGTTGAAATGGGACCTTTTCTAATGAATCCTCATCAAGCGGCATGGTACGAATATCCTTAGGTACTACATATCGGTTGGGGTAGGCTTTTTTGCGAGTAAGGTTATGTTCGTTTCTGAGCATAACCCGTTTTGGTTTCTCTAATTGGTAGTTGGAAATGGCTCTGTCATTCAAGCGCAATTCAACCCCTGATTGAACAGTATCGCCATAGAAATTCACAAAAGGCTCAATGGATTCTCCCGTAAGTACATTTTCTGTATACCCCTTGTCTGTGTTTAATGGCACCATCAGAGGTTTAATAAGGAATTTCCCCAGGCATCACATTTGACGTGATGCTATCCTCGCAGCCATTTAGAAACAAGAGTACGGTGAGTATTGCAGAAAGTTTACCTAACAAAAGAATGGGCTTTCTCACCCGAACAAGATAACAATTCAAGCCTTGCAGAGAATCATGGCATAGCACTTCTTTGTGCTTATGGTACGCTTACCAAAAAATTGGAAAGGGGCTATGCCAGAGTTAGCTTTTTGAAAGTGCGTAATGTTCTTCTCAAAAAGCTTTCATTCCATATGCATAGGCTTGTGCGGTAAACACCTAGCTTTGCCCCATGTCAGCATTTTCCAAGAAAAAAGACGAGATTTTGAGTAAACTGGGGATTGAAGCACTCAATCCAATGCAGCTTGCAGCACATGAAGCCATTCGTGCAAACAACGAGGTGGTGTTGTTATCTCCAACTGGTACGGGGAAAACCCTAGCTTTTTTACTTCCTATTCTCCAAGAACTGAATCCTACCTTAGACGAGATTCAAGCCCTTATTGTGGTTCCTTCGCGTGAATTGGCGCTTCAGATAGAGCAGGTTTTCCGCGATATGGGTTCTGGTTACAAAGTGAATGCCGTTTACGGAGGTCGCTCTGGTTCAAAAGATAAATTAGAAATCAAACATCGCCCTGCGGTTTTAATTGGCACTCCCGGTAGATTGGCAGATCACTTGCGTAGAGCTTCTTTCGGGAAACGGGCGCTCAAAACCTTGGTGCTTGATGAGTTTGATAAATCGCTTGAGGTAGGATTTGAAAGCGAGATGAAGGAAATCATTAATAAGCTACCTCATCTAAATAAAAAGATTTTAACGAGTGCGACCCAAGGGGTCTTGATTCCTGATTTTGTGGGGGTTACTTTGCCAGAAACCGTAAATTTCTTGCACGAGAAGGAATCTGTGTTGGCTATTCAAAAGGTGGAATCGCCATCTAAAGATAAATTAGAGACCTTGGGTAAGCTGCTGACTAACCTGCCAGGAAAGCGCGGTATTGTATTTTGCAATTTTAAAGACTCTATTAATCGAGTTAGTGATTTCTTGGAAGAGAATGGCATTGCGCATGGAATATTCTATGGTGGAATGGAGCAAATTGACCGTGAACGCGCGCTCATTAAGTTTAGAAATGAATCCCATAATATACTCTTGGCTACGGATTTGGCGGCTAGAGGTATTGATGTTCCTGAATTGGACTACATCATCCATTACCATTTACCGTTGAAAGCAGAGGAGTTTACGCACAGAAACGGGCGTACGGCAAGGATGCATAGTTCGGGTACGGCTTATGTGATTCAAGGAAAAGGAGAGGAGCTCCCTGAATTTATAGGAAACCTTGATACCTTTGTTTTGGCGGAGGCACCTGTGCCTGAAGATTCTGGTTGGACCACGTTGTTCATTTCAGGTGGCCGCAAAGACAAAATTTCTAAAGGCGATATTGCTGGTCTTTTCTTCAAGCAGGGTGGTTTATCAAAAGGTGAACTGGGCGTGATTGAGTTGAAAACAGACTGTGCCTTTGTTTCTGTGAAGAAAGCCAAAGTGAGTGCATTGGTAGAGGAGGTAAACAACACCAGACTCAAAAAGAAAAAAGTACGGATTTACGAGATTTAGCTCCACAAAAAAAAGACAATGTAACCAGACGGATACATTGTCTCTTTTAAATTATTCTGCTTTCAGTGAACTAGGAAATCCACTTGATGTTTTTGAAGTTCGGTTTGCGTTTTTCCAAGAATGCGTTTCTGCCTTCTTTTGCTTCTTCTGTCATGTATGCCAATCTCGTGGCTTCACCTGCAAACACTTGCTGGCCAACCATACCGTCATCCGTTGCGTTAAAGGCAAACTTCAACATCTTAATGCTGGTTGGTGATTTTTCCAGTATTTCTTGTGCCCAATTATAAGCCTCTGCTTCTAACTCATCATGTGGAATAACGGCATTAACCATGCCCATATCAAAAGCATCTTGAGCTGAATAGTTTCTTCCCAAGAAGAAGATTTCTCTACCCCGTTTTTGCCCAACCATTTTGGCAAGGTAAGCAGAGCCATATCCTCCGTCAAAGCTAGTTACATCAGCATCGGTTTGTTTGAAGATTGCGTGTTCTTTACTGGCTAGTGTAAGGTCACATACCACGTGTAGACTATGACCTCCACCTACTGCCCATCCAGGAACTATAGCAATAACCACTTTAGGCATAAAGCGTATTAAACGTTGAACTTCAAGAATATTTAGCCTTGGAGTTCCATCATCATCTACATAGCCTTGGTGACCGCGTGCATTTTGGTCGCCACCGCTGCAGAATGCCCAGCCGCCATCTTTTTTACTTGGTCCTTCACCACTAAAAAGCACCACACCAATGGAGTGGTCTTCGCGTGCGTCTATAAAAGCGTCAAAAAGCTCTCCAACCGTTTTTGGTCTAAAAGCATTTCTAACTTCCGGGCGATTGAACGCAATACGAGCAACACCGTTGCATTTTTTGTAGGTGATGTCTTCGTATTCTTTGGCGGTTTTCCAGTTGATTTCTTTCATGGTGTAAGATTAAAAATAAAACTTATCGTTTTCGCGTACCTTATTCTGTAGAAGAGCACTAGGGCGATAGCGATCGTCATTAAACTCGCGGTGCAATTGCATAATATCATCTAACACATTAGATAGACCAAATTCATTACCCCATTTCAACAGACCTTTGGGGTAGTTTACTCCTTTGGTCATAGCCAAATCAATATCTTCTTTGGTTGCAATTCCTAAGAATGCTGCGTCTGCAGCTTCATTGATGAGCATTACCAATATGCGATTGGAAATGTATTTGAGTAAATCTCTATCCGTTGCTGGTTCTGGCTTATTTACTCCCTCGCTGTAATCGTAGAATCCCCTTCCAGACTTTCTTCCATACCATCCAGCCTCTTTCAAGCGTTTTTGAGTAATCGAAGGGCGGTAACGTGGGTCATAGAATAATTGAGTCCACACCGTTTCTGTAACAGTGTAATTAATATCATTCCCAATCAAATCCATCAACTCAAATGGACCCATGCGAAATCCGCCTATTTCTTTCATGGCAAAATCTATCGTTGCAACATCTGCAACGCCTTCTTCCAACATTTTGATGGCTTCACCGTAGAATGGTCGCGCAACGCGATTCACAATAAACCCTGGCGTATCTTTAGCAGTAACTCCAACTTTTCCCCAACTCTTAATGAGGTCTAGTACCTTCTCTGTAACTTCTGAATCTGTTACCAATGCAGGAATTACTTCAACCAAAGGCATTAATGGAGCTGGGTTGAAAAAGTGAATGCCAATCATCCTACTTTTGCTGTTTAGCGCATTTGCTATGGATGCGATAGATAATGAAGAGGTGTTAGATGCTAAAATACAATCATCATTTGTAACAGATTCTAATTGCTTGAAAACTTGCTGCTTAACACCTAAGTCTTCAATAATAGCTTCAATTACCAAATCGCAGCCTTCATACTTACCTAATCCGTCTACCCACTGTATGCGGTGCATAATGGTGTCTACCTCTCCTTGGGTGTATTTACCTTTCTCAATGAGTCGGTTAAAAATCTTAAGCAAAGAGTGTTTGGCATTGAGTAGGGCCTCATTGTTTTTATCGTAAACCAATACTTGGTGACCAGCAGTTGCGGCTACTTGGGCAATGCCGGTACCCATAGTACCTGTACCTATTACACCAATTTGACTATGCTTATTTAAGCTCATATTATTCTCCTTTGAATTGAGGTTTGCGTTTTTCTAAAAAGGCGTTTACACCTTCTTGGTAATCGTAAGTGTTACCGGCTTCTGTTTGAACATCGTCTTCTCGCTGAAGTTGTGTGTGCAGGTCATTTGTGAATGATTCGTTGAGTAATCGCTTTGTTAATCCTAAGCCCTTGGTTGGCATAACAGATAGTTTAGCCGCAAGTTTCATTGAGGCTTCTTCTAGTTCTGCATCGGCTACGCATTGATAGATCATTCCCATAGAGGCAGCGTCTTGGGCAGATACCTTGTCTCCAAGCATCATGAGAGCAGTAGCGCGTTGCATACCTATGATTCTTGGCAGGAAGAAAGTACCACCGCTATCTGGTATTAAACCGATTTTGCTGAATGCCTGAATAAAACTTGCAGATTCGGCTGCCAGAGTAATATCGCATGCTAGAGCAATGTTGGCACCAGCACCAGCTGCAACTCCATTAACTGCAGCTACAATGGGTTTTTCAATTTCTCGTATCCGTTTTACGATGGGATTGTAGTGTTCTGAAACGATTTTTTGCAATTCAATACCGTTATCGTCTATAGCTTCTGCCAAATCTTGTCCGGCACAGAAGGCTTTTCCCGTTCCTGTAAGTAAAATGGCACGCACACCGGCATCTGCCGCGCAGGCTTGTAAGCGTTCTTGAAGCGCTAGAGCCATTTCTCTAACGAAAGAATTGAATTTATCAGGTCTATTGAGCGTGATTTTGGCCACGTTGCCAATTTGCTCAAAGGCAATGAAATCTGACATGTGTCACTTGTTTTGGTTGATAAAAGCGAAGGTAGTAAACCGTTGCTATTTCTGTGCTTTCAAAGCAGCAATGTCTTGGCGCAATTCCATGAGTGTTTGTGCAATGGTGTCTTTATCTAGATGTGGCTCGGGTATGTCTCCGCTTATGTATTGTTTGAATTGCCACACCTCCAGTATTTGCTTAGCATCCACGGTATAGGGAGCATAGGTGGGGTTGGTAGATACCAAAAGCATGTTTCCATTGGTTTCAAACTGTGGGGTTACAAGCTTAAATACAATGCCATCGTCTGCTGTAACTACAATGCAAGGGGTACTAGGCTTTAGTGTTGTGAAATCTTCTACAAATTCACCCACCACAAAAGCCCCATCAGATACAGGAGGCATGGAGTCACCCGAAATGGGGAATACCCGGTATTTGCGGTCTGATGGGAGGTTGTGCAGCTGAATGCGCGGTAATTCGCTAATGAAATCCACATCGGCATAGCCTGAGGTGTAGCCTGCCTTTGCTTCTGCAGACACTACTTCTACTTGATCTTGGTTGTTGTGGTCTACAGTGGTTGCAAGAATGCGTAGGTGTTTACCACGAATGTCTTGGTCGTACCCCTGTTCAATTCTGTTCAATTCAAACTCGGTAAGTATGCTTATGTCTTGGCGGAGCAAGCGGTCTAAGCTCATGCGAAAAAAATCTGCAATGCGGATGAGGGTGCTCATATTGGGTTCTGCGGTTCCATTTTCATAAGCACTTAGCGTAGAACGGGTAAGGCCTAAGCTTTCAGAAAGTGATGCTTGTGAAGCTCTCTTGAATTTGCGTAACGCTTTGAGGTTTTTCTGAAACGGTTGCATGTTTTTTACGAATTGCTGTGCTACAAAAATAGAATTTAGTTAAATTATCAGTCAGTATTTTGATTGAAAATTTGTCAAAAAAATGGAAGAGGCGAGGGAAGAACTTGAGCAGCAAAAGGGTAGGTCTGTGGTACACATGGATTTAGATTCATTTTTTGTGTCGGTAGAGCGCTTGCAGAACCGCGAGCTAAACGGGAAGCCTGTGCTTATTGGAGGAACAAGCGATAGAGGCGTAGTGGCATCTTGCAGTTATGAGGCCAGGGCTTTTGGTGTTCATTCGGCCATGCCGATGCGACAAGCGAGAGAGCTTTGCCCAGAAGCCATTGTGATTAGAGGTAATAGCGTGAGTTATTCCAAGTATTCTAACATCGTAACAGATATTGTTAAAGGAGAGGTGCCTTTGTTTGAAAAAACATCCATTGATGAGTTTTACATGGACCTCACTGGGATGGATCGCTTTTTTGGTACCATGCAGTTTGCTACGGAGTTGCGCGAGAAAATTATACGTGAATCTGGGTTGCCCATTTCATTCGGACTCTCTACCAATAAAACCGTGGCCAAAGTGGCTACTGGTGAGGCTAAACCCAACAATAAGATTCGGATTTCGGGAGGGGAGGAGAAGCCGTTTCTAGCTCCGTTATCGGTGCGTAAGATTCCGGGGGTGGGTTCTAAAACCTATCAAACGCTTTGCAACTTGGGGGTAAAACAAGTACGAACAGTGCAAGAAATGCCGCAAGACATGATGGGGCGTGTATTGGGTAAGCATGGCAAAGTGCTGTGGAAAAAGGCTAATGGGATAGACAATACGCCTGTTATTCCCTACAGTGAGCGCAAAAGCATTAGCACAGAGCGTACGTTTGAGCGCGATACCATTGATGTGGCACGATTAAAATCATTGCTCATTGCCATGACAGAGAATCTGTGTTTTCAGTTGCGCAGGGGAAAGAAGCTTACCGCTTGCGTAACCGTGAAAGTGCGCTACTCAGATTTTAATACGCATACCTTGCAAGCGCGTATTCCGTATACTTCTGCAGACCATATACTCATTCCCAAGGTTACGGAGTTGTTTGAGAAACTGTACAACAAGCGCTTGCTGGTGCGTTTGATTGGCGTTCGCTTTAGTCATTTGGTAGGTGGTGGCTATCAAATTAATCTGTTTGAAGATTCTGAAGAACTCATTAGTCTTTACCAAGCAATGGATAGCTTGCGCGAGCGTTTTGGCGATCGGGCAGTAGTACGTGCTGCGGGTAAAGAGGCCAAAACCATTGGCAGAAGCAACCCTTTTGATGGGAGTTCTCCTCTGTTACTGGCGAATAGAAAGGCGTGATATGTAGGCGTTAGTGAATTAGTTATTAGGGATTAGAAAGGTATCAAGTACACAGTATTAGGTATGAAGAGTTTGGTTAATGAAGTGGTTAGCACCACGAGATACAATCGTGCGGGAGCAGGGGTGTACAACGGTTTTGTATATGAGTAGTAGCGGATTTAATCTTACTAAATTGTCAGGTGTTAAGATACTTATTAAAATGTAAAAACGGTTCAAGTATGCACTCAAATCGCTATTACTTATACATATTGTTGTGTGTAGTTGCATTACGCCATCTGTTGAAAAAAAATGACCATTGTACACAATGGTCATTTTTTACAAATGGGAATACTTTTATGCGAATTCTTGCTTACTCAGAAGGAGCATTCCACATCATCAGCATTGTTCGTGCAATTGTAGATGGATTGGTAATATTACCTTTCCCCATGGTTTCGAACATTTTTCCAAATTCAGGAGCTTGCATTAGTCTATTTTGAGCTTTTAAGTAATGCGCATAGCTCTTATGACTTTCTA
>CBFIHE010000036.1:22707-23739 GCA_965662345.1 Salibacteraceae bacterium | reverse complement strand
ATAATAGTAGATCCAAGCCTCTCGCCCTACAACCTTGAATTGTCCTAATCCAATACCAAACAGGGCATTATTTAAGTCTAATACCATGCGAGCCACATCAAACGCTTCATAAGTGCGCCCTCTACCAGAGGTGTCTTGCCCCATAAAGAGATTATTGATGCGGGTAAACAAGGGATTTTCTGGATAGAAAATCAACAATGCTATTAAACCCACCCCTAGCATGGCACTCAGCACAAGCATACTTTTTCCTGGATTCGAAGAAGAAAGGAAGTGTCTGAACTTCACAAGCACCACTACTGCCAAAGAAATGGCTATTACAGCTAAAACACCAAGAGAAAATGACAAGATTAAACTAATGCCCAAGGCGCAAGCCAAGAAGAAATTCATGGTTCCTAGTTTGAATTCCCTTACCGCATTAAAGAAGAAATAGAAGAACAATGGAATTAGCGCAAATGAGTAATGAGAAGCCTCAAGACTAAAGAGCTTAAGCCTAGGAATAGGTTCTTCTCCAAAGGTAAACGGCACTAAATACCAAAATACAGGCTTTAAGGAATCTGAGAAGAGTGTAATTACTGCAACAAGGGTTAAGGAAGCATTTATAAGTGCTAGTCGCTTGAATATAACGCTCATGGCCTTTTCATTTTGGTAATAACACAAGAAAGACATAACCGATATAAGCAAAAGCAACTGTATTCCAGAAGAAACTAGAAAGGAAGTCAACTGTACCCCTATTAGAGCATGAATCATTGCATATAGGCTGATTACCACTAAGGGCACAAATACATGTTGGATGTATTTCGTTTCACGTAGGTAGTAGATTAAAAACGGAGCTAGCACCATTGTAAACTCAAGTCCAAAAGGTAAAGCTGCGTGATTGAAAAAGAAAATCAATACGACTAAAACAAACGATATGTTGACCGATTTTTCTATTGGAGTAAAACTTTAAAATCTGAACGATTGCCTCGTATAAAAACAAGGTAAAGACCGATAAGTACCGCTACAAATAGACCAAATTTGAGAAGGTAGGTGTCC
>CBFIHE010000036.1:0-22697 GCA_965662345.1 Salibacteraceae bacterium | reverse complement strand
AGGCAGATGGTAGAAAGAGCAGTAACAACTTACCTATTCCTGCATTCAAATGATTTAAGCTATGATTGATACTTATATGATACACAAACATTCCTAAAAGGGTGGTTACAGCCAGCCCAGTTACCATAGCAGTTACAGTATTAAAAACAAGCGCTCCTATCCCTATACCAAGCGCATTTAAGAAGGTGTACAACACCACACTTTTAAGTTGAAACCTCTCTCTTCCAGAGCCATTTAGAAAATGATTGGGTACAATCGTAAAGACGAAAAAGAATTCAAAAACCATGAATCCATGCAGTATATCCCTGATTGCGCTAAATCTTTCTTGACCTAACCATATTGAAAGTAGTGGGTCAGACACAAGGCTAAAGACAGATAGGATGAATACAGAGGCTACAATTGAAAAGTTCCGCACATTCGTGTAGAAGCGCTGTGAATCTTCTTCACTACCAGTTATTTTAATGGTTCTGGGAAACACCCATGCCGTTAATGAAGACAGCGCCATGTGTATGTGGTTAAAGAGCGTTGAAACTATGGCATAGTACGATAATACAGACAAGCCAAAGAGATAAGAAACTAAAAGTCGGTCGCCCTGATACACGAAAATAACAGCCACATTCTGTAACCAAATTAGTAAGGCGTAGTTTATTTCGTATTTAATCAGCGTCCTGTTCCAATAAAACGAAATTCTGTAAGCTGGTACAAATCGTCTTAATAGAATAAAACTTGCTACAATTCCAGCAAGTGTAAAGAAAGCAGTACTTGCCAGTATTAAGGCTACGCTTTGATTTGTATAGGCTATCAAAACATTGGTAAGTACGACCAATACCTTTATGGAAACTGCCACTATCGTTACGTATTTAAAGACTTCAAAAGCCCTGAAGACATTGAAAAGAATTTGCTCAGTAAGCTTGAGAAAAAGAATGATGGTTCCAATTAATACAGACAGTATTAGTTCTTCTTTCTGAATGTTGCCTTCAATGAACCAACCGTATTTGTATACCCCTGCAGAAAGCACCAACCCAGCAACAATAGCTACTGCAAAAATCAATGTATTCAGAGTTAAGTTCGTGTTTATGGTAGAAAGAATCTGTTTGGAATCATCTGATTTGATTGCACCAGCAACATTTCTATAGGTGGAAAAACTCAATCCCAAATTAAATGCTTGCATCACTACTACAATAGAATTCACAAGCATCCAAATCCCATACTTCTCTAAACCTAACAAACGCAGGAAAATGGGAATGGAAACAAAGAAAATTAGTGGTGTAAGAAGTACCTCCAGTACATTCCAAATGGAGTTATTCAGGTTCTTAAACTCTTTTATTCGCAAGACCTTACTCATTGAGTTTATACCAATACAGGCCTGTTGATACCACTACTGAAATACACAAAGCCAGCAGTGCGTAATACCGCAGTAATTCTGAAACAACCTGGGAGCGATCTATATGAATGGGCTGAAATGCCTTAAGCAAGCTAACGGGAGTACGTACTTCAGCTGCTTGAGCTACACTAAACCTAGCTGTTTCTTTTTCAAATTTAAATTGCATCCAATCGGCCAAGCTGCTCGTGTCACTTTCTCCAGAGTAAATGTGAAGCAAAGAATCTACATAATGAATTTGATAGTCTAGCTCTTTGAGCTTAAGCTTCTCTTTTTTCAACCGCTCTGCTTCTTTCTTTTTGGCAAATGAATTTCTATTGAGAAAATCTGTAATCCCTTTTTGAAGAGCTGTTAAATGCTCTTCAGACTCAACCTCTAAATGTATATAGAATGGAACCGCTTTTGTTGTGTAATCTTCATGTAGCGGTTTATTAATCAGGTTAGTAGCTTTAAAACTCAATAGCGTTTGACCAACTTCTTTTTTCACCTTCAATACTTCTGAAAAACGATCTGTTTGATCTCCTTCTACAAGCAATTCTAAATCGTAAAGCATATCACCGTATACCTTCTTTGGTAAATAGAGATAAGTGTAACTAGATGTTGCTTTGTAGTAGCTTTTAACGGTACTTGAATGAAGGTAGAATACTGTTGCAAACAACCCAAATATCAACAAGTAAACAAACCAATAACGTCTAATACCGTGCACTGCATAGCGTAAGAGGGTTATCATAAAATCGAACCATGACCGTAGCCATTTACTAAAGAAAGTAGGTCTTAAGTCGCTCTCCATTTTCCCGAACCAATAGGTTTCCAAATGTACATATTGCCTTACAGTGCTAGAAGCTTGTATTCACTTCTTCTCTACATGGTGTTTAAAATAGCCAAGCATTTATTTGAATACGCGATACGCAGAGCGGATGTAGTTAAACATTTGATTCTGGATTCTGAACCAAAAAAGGGCCTGAGATGAGACCTCATAGCGTGCTGTCATTTGCTTTTTTACATGCTCGTATAGTGCCACATCAAGATATTCACATTTTCTAATGGCTTCAACCTCCAATGCTGACAGCGAACCAAAGCGAATCCCCTCACTCCTGTTCTCTACACCGTAAAACGGAGGTGTTTTCCAATTCAGCCAATTCTTCAGTTGCAATAGGGAAGTGTCAAAATTTTCTACTAAAAAAACATGATCAAATGTAGATAAGCGCTCCAAAGCTTCTTTTAAGTCAGCATTTGATACGGCCTCTGGCTTTCCTCCTAGGGTAGCTTCAAGTTTTCCAGATAAGAAGCGAGTCATCAAATTGTCTTCTCCCATTTCTTTTGAGTAAGACAGGAAATCAATGAGCGAATACTTCCTTGCCTTTTCTGCACTCCTGTGGTCGTCTCGTGTTCTCAAATAATTGTATTGAGAAAGCATCCGTTCAGCTGGATCTCTCAAGAAAGTAAACAGTTTGGGGTTTTCAACCGCACTAGCGAGCAAACTCGCACCATGTCCTCTAATTAGCGTGTAATCTCTTTTTTTCTCTTCTGTAAAGTTTCGAAAACGGTCTATGCTTTCAAGCGTATGTAAAGACTCTATGTGATATATCTTACTACCGTATTTCCTTTGTAGCAAACTGTTCACGGTACTACCAGCAGTTTTTGGAATATGCTCAAAGATGATAGTACTTCTAGCCATGACCCTTCTTTCTTGCAACGGTAACAACTTGATCTGCGATTACCGAAAGAGGTGAGAAATCAAGTACACAACTTTCTAATTTTTCGTATTTCATCAAAGAACCACTTGATGGCTTGTGTCCAGTTTGATACGGTGGAGTAAAAGCTAAAAGCGGATGCATCTTTACAATTTCAAAACTTCGCGTGTAAAGCGATTTTAACTTGTAAACGCTGCGCAAATACATGGTATAGCTTTCTCCCAAAATATTCACCTCGGTCTTTTGACTAAATCTCTGCAACCCCCGTTTACGGTTTCTTTTAGCTAAAAAATACAGTGCTTCACTTATGCAAAATCTATTGAGATTAGCAACTACTAGCACCCCGTTGGGTTTTAGCCAATTACTTAACATACGATTGGTTCGCAATAGCTGCTCATCCGTTAAATAACTGAACCCGCCTGTAACCGAAAAAATCAAGTCAAATGAATTGGCTTCAAACATATTCTGATGCATGTTTTCGGTGAGTATTTCATACAATGACAAGCGCCCTGCCTTTATGCTATCCTCAAAATTCTCATGCGCTTTATTTAACATACCTCTAGAACCATCTACCCCCGTCACTTTCCAATTATTCTCTAAAAAGTATGGGAAGTCATTTCCTGTTCCGCAGTTAAAGTCTAGTACATGGTGATTTTGACTTTTGCCCATGTATTTCTGGACGATTCTATGCATCAAAGTTTTGGTTAACAAATAGACACCACCGCTTTTAGGAAGCGCGGCATATTCTTCTGCATACGCATCCCAGCCTTTGCTGTAATCAAAGTCTTTAATGTATCTGAATGGTTCCACTCTCACAACTTGGGATAATAGTACAGCATTTAACCTGCCTTTTTATAATTATGCAAATACAATGGTATCTTAAAATTACAAACATGAAGAATTGGCTAATCTACAGCATTTCAGGTTTAATCTTTACAGGAATGGGGTTGAGCTTTTTGGGTGAAGCAATTTTAGTAAAAGCGCAAAACGGCAACTGGTTTTGGTACGGAACATTAGCTCTTACAACATTTAACGCTGGTTTGTCGTTATTCGGACAAGGCGTTATTGAACGCGTTCGTATGTTACGTTTATAAAATTGAGAAATGCGCACTTTAATTAAGAACTCAGCAATCATTTATGTGTTGCTATTTAGTTTTACTGCTTGTGGCAGCCCCCATTCAGAAGAAAATAAGACACTTGAAAAAGAATTAATACCAATGAACGACACAACAGCTATAGCAACATTAGGAGCGGGATGTTTCTGGTGTGTAGAAGCTATATTCCAAGAACTAAAAGGTGTATCTAAAGTAGAATCAGGTTACAGTGGTGGAGACATTAAGAACCCAGGGTATAGAGAGGTGTGCACTGGTAGAACAGGTCATGCAGAAGTTGTTCAAGTTACATATAACCCTACAGAAATATCTTTCAAAGAGCTGTTGGAAGTATTTTTTCAAACCCACGACCCTACTACTTTAAATAAACAAGGAAATGACGTAGGCACACAATATCGGTCTGCAATCTTCTATCACACAGATACTCAAAAAGAAGAAGCCGAGTTTTACATAGAAGAATTGGATAAATCTGGTGCATTCAACAACCCTATCGTAACAGAGGTTGAAGCCTTTGAAACGTTCTATGTGGCAGAAGACTACCACCAAGATTACTTTAGTCTAAACGGAGAGCAGCCTTACTGTTCTTACGTAATTAAGCCAAAAATGGAAAAATTCAAGAAAGCTTTTAAAGCCAAGTTGAAAGAATAATGCAAGCAGACTTCCTACCCGTTTATGCCTTAGATAAAGATGGCGACCTAGTGGTTAACATCGCATTCAAAACCATGGAAGACATTTATGAATTCCAAGGCGGAGAACCCGATAAGCCTCATAGGCATGCCTACTATACACTTATGCTCGTAGAAAAAGGCGAAGGAAGCCATGTTGTTGATTTTCAAAAACATGAGCTATCCGCTTTTCAAGCCTATCTCATAAAGCCAGGGCAAGTTCATCAGGTAATCACATCGGCTAAGCCTAAAGGACAAGTGCTCGTTTTTAAACCTAGTTTTCTTCTGAAACATGCCATAACTTGTCGTTTGGCAAACCCAGGAGCGCCTGCAGATGCTCTCGCTTGTTTATCCAGAGAAGAATATAAATCTCTACAGTCGTTAATGAATCCCCTCATCAGAGAATTGAGTGAAGAGAAAGACTTTTCTCAAGTAGCTGTAGGAGCATGGTTAAAACTACTTTTTGTAGAAATGGACCGCATTGTAACCAAGCATGAAAATACACCCCATGAGGCTCATGCAGGATCATCATTAATTGCTGATTTCTTTAGTCTTTTAGACGAGAACTATAATTCGCTTCACAAGGTGTCTGAATATGCCCATTTACTAAGTGTGAGTAGAGGCCATTTGCAAGATGTCATACGAACAGGCACGGGTAAATCTGTGAAGGCGGTAATCTCAGCTAAAATTGCATTAGAAGCAAAGCGGATGTTGCTTTTCACAGAAAAGTCTGGAAAAGAAATTGCTTTTGATTTGGGTTTTGACGACCCTGCTCATTTCTCAAAATTCTTCAAAAAAGAAACCGGTCAGAGCCTTACTAATTTTAAAGCTACACAATCCAGTTAAAAGAGCGCTTACTTCGGCTACTATTGCAATGCTGTTGAACGACTCTTTGAAGCACCATCCTCACTTAGATTGTACATCTACAGTATAAACTGAAAATATCCAGTACACTCAAATGGAGCAGAAAAGAAATTCTACAAACTCCACAGTAGAAAATGTAAATTAGCTTCTTGCATGGATACCACCGTAAACATACTGAAGCGCTACTGGGGCTATGATTCATTCAGACCCGGCCAAGAAGAAGTAATCAACAATACCCTAGCTGGTAAAGATGTACTTGCTTTACTACCTACTGGTGGTGGAAAAAGCATTTGCTATCAAGTTCCAGGGTTAGCCAAAGAAGGCCTAACATTGGTCATAAGTCCGCTTATTGCACTCATGAATGACCAAGTGCAGAGTCTCGAAAAACGTGGTATACGAGCGAAAGCCATTACTTCTGAGATGAGCTATCGTGAGATTGACAACGCATTAGAGAATGCTGTTTACAAGGCTTACAAATTCTTGTTCGTTTCACCAGAAAGACTTCGCACAGACTTGTTTTTGGCGAGACTAAATCGAATGGATATCAATATGATAGCCGTAGATGAAGCGCATTGCATATCGCAATGGGGTTATGATTTCAGACCCTCGTATCTCACTGTTGCAGACATCAGAAACTTCTTGCCTGGCATACCTATTATTGCCTTAACGGCTACTGCAACTCCAAAAGTAGCAGCAGACATTTGTGAGAAACTGAAGTTTGCAGAATCCAATATACTCACCAACAGTTTTGCTAGGCCCAATTTAGCATATATGGTTCGTAGAACCGATGCTAAAGCAGATACCCTCATTAAAATGGCCACTAAGCTAAAAGGATCAGGGGTAGTTTACTGCGGAACACGCAAAGCAACCCAAGACATAACTGGGTTATTGAATTCTAGTGGGGTTTCTGCAGCGGCATATCACGCAGGATTACCAGTAAGCTTGAAGCAACAAACCCAAAACGATTGGATAACAGGTAAAATCCAAGTCATTTGCGCTACGAATGCTTTTGGTATGGGTATAGACAAACCAGATGTACGCTTTGTAGCTCACATCACCATTCCAGAATCTCCAGAGGCATACTTTCAGGAGGCAGGAAGAGCAGGAAGAGACGGACACAAGGCGTTTGCACTATTAATGTTTAATGACGAAGACCTGTACAAATTAAGAAAGGCTTTTGAACGCTCCTTCCCTCCTATTGAAACCATAAAGCGGGTTTACCATGCTTTGGGCAATGTACTCAATTTAGCAACAGGCTCAGGTGCTATGGAAACGTTCAATTTGAACTTATCTGAAATGGCAGAACGCTACGGAATACACTCTAGTATTCTCTACCATTCTCTCAAGTTTTTAGAAAAAGAAGGGTTACTTGCATTTACAGAATCTGTTTTCCAACCAGCCACTTTCCATATAACACGGTCAAGTCGTGAGCTATATGAGTTTAAAGTGAAACATCCTAAGCCTGGGTCTTTTGTTGAACTACTACTAAGAACACACCCTGGGTGTTTTGATGACTACGTGCACCTAAAAGAACAGAGTCTTGTGAGCAAAACACGTATGTCTTTAGATGCATTTAGAGAGCAAATGGCGCTACTCAACAAACACGAAATACTAGACTACAGGCCAAGTTCAGATGAACCAAGGGTTACTTTTTTAACAGAACGGCTTCATCCAGACTCCGTTAGAATCTCACCAGAGAACTATGCTCAACAAAAAGAACGGGCATTAAAACGTCTAGAGGCGATGGAGGAGTATGTTAAGACAAGTAAGTGCAGAAACTTACAGTTGCTTAACTACTTTGGTGAAACCGATGCTGAAAGATGCGGAGCTTGTGATGTTTGCCTAGAACAGAAACATCTTGATAAATCAAGGAAAGTGAGAGAAAGTATTCTCATGAGAATTACAGAATCAAGCTATTCACCAGAAGAACTCATCCTAACCTACCCTGAGCCCGACTCAACAGCCGTAAGAAAGGCGTTAAATGAACTAATAGACCAAAACAAAGTTCAATTAGAAGAAGGAAAACTTAGGTTATGATTACAAGTAAACCCCTTTTAAGCGCCCTTTTAGGAGTCTGCCTTATATTCGCTACTTCTGCATGCGAAAAACGCCAAGGATGTACGAATATACAAGCTTTAAATTACGACAAGAAAGCGAATGAAGATGATGGCTCCTGTATATATGCCGGATGCATGGACCCTGAGGCAATCAACTACAGACCTGATGCATCCATTTCTTCAGGCGATTGTGAGTACTACGGATCTGCTGGATTCTACACTACGGAAGACCGCGTAAATCAATGGAACAGAGTTTTTGAAATTTACGTAGATGCTAAGTACATCGGAAGAATTCAACAAGCCTGTGCATCTATACCTGAATTTTGCGAAAATGGTTGCGTTCCATTACGAATGACAGAGCTAACTCTGGGTAGACATGGTATTAGATATGATGAAATCATACAAACCTCATCCACTAATTTCGATACAATTTTTAAAAGTATGGAAAGCTATTTCTTTGTGAATGAGAGAGAATGCCAGCTGGTGAATGTGAATTTTTAAAATTCAGTCAAAAAGTACTTTGTAAAAAGCTGGATAATCTTACTTTCGCAACTCCAAATTAAAAATGGGCTTCGGGGCGTGGCCCAGCCCGGTTAAGGCGCCTGGTTTGGGACCAGGAGATCGCAAGTTCGAATCTTGCCGCCCCGACAAAGAAAGCCTTGCACAGTGTGCAAGGCTTTTCTTGTTTTAATCCCATATAATTGTTGGTAAAAAGTACCGTTAGCTCATGTTTTCCGAAAATATATTCGATGCCATTACCCTTATCGCATTAGCGGGCTTGAGGTATATCTTGCACTTCTGCTTATTAAAATACATCCCACAACGGTTGGCGCATTCCAAGGCAATACCGTCCAATAACTCGTATTAACTTAATCTAATGCGTATTTAATTTTTCGTTAACCCTATTCTAACTATGCATTTATCTAAGGTTAAGACCTTCGTGCAAACATTTTAAACGTATTCGCATGAAAAAACTTTACACATTAACTGTTGCAGCTTTTGCTTCGCTAGCATCATTTGCTCAGGTTTCTTTAGACGTGTTATCTACTTTCCGCACAGGCATCTTTGATGATGGCGCTGCTGAAATTGTAACGTTTGATTCAACATATCAAAAATTGGTTTTCACCAATGCAAGCGCAAACGAGATTGAATTTTTAGACTTTTCGGATCCAGCTAATATCACAAGCCTTACCAAGGTTGATTTAAATGCTTATGGAGGCGGTGTAAACAGTGCATCTGCACACAACGGTGTCGTTGCTGTTGCTGTTCAAGCTGACGTAAAACAAGATCCAGGTACAATAGTTTTCTTTGATATGGATGGAAACTTCCTTAGTCAAGTTACTGTAGGTGCTTTACCAGATATGGTAACCTTTACTCCTGATGGACAAAAAGTAGTAGTAGCTAACGAAGGTGAGCCAAACGATGATTACACCCGTGACCCAGAAGGTTCAGTGAGTATTATTGATGTTTCTGCAGGTGCAGCAAACGTTACTCAGGGAGATGTGTCAACAGCATCATTTACAGGTGTAACTTTACCTTCAGATGTTCGTGTATTTGGTCCTGATATGATAGATCTTTTAAACGAAGATTTCCAAGATACTACCATTGGAATTACAAATTGGTTACAAGTAACTATTACTCCAAATAATGTAGCTTGGATTTACGATGATTTTAATGGAGATTATTTTGCAGAAGCTAACGGTTTCAAAGGCTCGAGTTCTACTAATGGCCCATCAAACGATTGGCTAATTTCACCAGCTCTTCCGCTTTTCGATTTTGAAAGCGCAGAGTTAAACTTCATGAATGCTAAAAATTTCTCAGATAATGGTGGGGGAACATTCAACATGTTCGTTACAACAGATGCAGTGAGCGATTCAGCTAGTGCAGTTGCAGCTTCTTGGGATACATTAACATTTGATCGTTCACCCGGGGGTTATACAGATACAGCTTCAGGTGCAATTGACTTAACAGCATATACTGGTCAAAACATTCACATTGCACTTAACTATATTTCTTCTGGAAGCACTCCTGGTACAACAGAGCTATGGCAAATTGATGACATAACAGTTACAGGTGATTTTGGTGCGAATTACACCAACAATAACATAGAACCAGAATACATTGCAGTAAGCAATAATTCTGAAACGGCTTATGCAATTCTACAAGAGAATAATGCACTTGCTATTGTAGACTTGAACACTTCTACAGTATCAGCAATTGTTGGTCTTGGATATAAAGATCATAGTGTTGTTGGAAATGGTATCGACCCATCTGACAAAGACGACACAATCAACATCCGAACCATCCCAGTTTTTGGAATGTATCAGCCTGATGCAATTGCATACTATGAAGTGGCAGGTCAAGGATACATTGTTTCTGCTAACGAAGGAGATGCACGTGACTATGATGCGTATTCTGAAGAAGAAAGAATTAAAGATTTGACTTTGGATACTACAGCCTTTCCAAATGCTGCCGCATTGCAAGAAAATGAAGAAATTGGAAGGTTGAATATCACCACAGCCAATGGCGATACGGACGGTGATGGAGAGTTCGAAGAGCTTTACTCATACGGAGGCCGTTCATTTTCTATTTGGAATGCATCTACTGGTGCTTTAGTATGGGATTCTGGTGATGAAATTGAGACAATTACTGCTGCGCAATACCCAGACGACTTTAACTCTGGAAATGATGAGAATAACGATTTCGAAGGAAGATCAGATAATAAAGGCCCGGAACCTGAGGCTGTTGAAATGGTTGTGAATGGTGACAGTATTTATGCTTTAGTTGGTCTTGAGCGCATTGGTGGAGTTATTGTTTACAACGTAACTAACCCAACAAGTCCAAGATTTATCCAGTACGTTAACAACAGAGATTTCAATGTTGTAAACGCAGAACTAAATGGAGTTACCAATGATTCGATTGGTGATTTAGGTGTAGAAGATGTGCTGTATATTCCAGAAGTTGGAACAAACTCCTCTAAGCACTATGTGGTTACTGCGAATGAAATTTCAGGTACAATTACCGTATTTGAAATGAATGGATTGGTAAATGTAGGAACTGAAGAAGCTATCTCTGAAACTGCATGGAGTGTATACCCAAATCCAACAAATGGTCTTCTACGCTCTAACAAAGTAGATGACTACACTATTCTTGATTTATCTGGTAAAATTGTTAGTCAGTTTAACCAGGTTCAGTTGATTCATTTAGGGGATCTGAACTCTGGACTTTACTTAATCAAGAATTCAGCTGGCGAGGTTAAGAAAGTAAGCAAGCAATAAACGCTATAAACCCTAGAACGCATTGAAAAAGCCTTCTCGAGCAATTGCTAGAGAAGGCTTTTTTTGTTGACACAGATTAATGTCCAAGCAATCTTTTCACAAAACATTAAACGTTCTACTTATTCTAAAAATGTTCTTGGATACCATTGATTTATTCATGTTTGCACTATGAAGCGTACAAAGTCATCCAAAATCCTCATTAAAGACATTAGGGGCTTAGCAATTGTTGAACCCAAAGGAATCGCCAAAAAATCTGGAAAAGAAATGCAAAACCTCAACATGATTGAAGATGCATACTTAGCCATAGAAAACGATAAGATTGTTGATTTTGGCTCCATGGCCGAACTACAGGGAATCACTGATTGGGTGAACTTAGAAATTATTGACGCTGAAGGCAAGTACGTTCTACCCGCTTTCGTTGATTCACATACGCACTTGGTGTTTGCAAAATCAAGAGAAACCGAATTTGTAGACCGGATAAACGGACTTTCCTACCAAGAGATCGCAAAACGAGGTGGAGGAATTCTAAACTCTGCCAAGGCAATGAATAGCGCAACAGAAGATGAGCTTTATCACAGTGCTTTAAGTCGGTTAAACGATGTAATTGCCCACGGCACAGGTACTATAGAAATAAAAAGCGGGTATGGATTGTCTGTTGATTCTGAATTAAAAATGTTGAGGGTTATTAAGCGATTGAAAGAAACATCAGACGCTACAATAAAAGCCACTTTTCTGGGGGCTCATGCCTTTCCAGCTGAATTCAAGGAGAATCATCAAGGCTATCTTGACTTGATCGTTAAAGAAATGCTTCCTGCCATAGCCAAAGAAGGTTTAGCAGACTACGTAGATGCATTCTGCGAACGAGGATATTACTCCCTTGAAGAAACGAGACAAGTAGTTGAAGCTGCAGCGAAATATGACCTTAAACCTAAGTTGCACGTGAATCAGTTCACCAATTCTGGGGGGCTCCAGTTGGCGATTGAACTAGGTGCAATTAGTGCAGATCATTTGGAACAAATGGGCGAAAATGAAATTGAGGCTCTACTTCAAGCGGATACTATGCCTGTTTCTCTACCCAGCTGCTCATACTTTTTGAACCTACCTTATACTCCTTTAAGAGACATAATTGATGCTGGCCTGCCTGTAGCTATAGCTACGGACTTTAATCCAGGAAGCACGCCCAGTGGAAATATGCAGTTGTTGTTGTCGCTTGCAGCTACCAAACAGCAGCTTTTACCCTCTGAAGCATTGCATGCCATAACCATTAACGGTGCTGCTGCACTTGAACTTTCAGATGAGCTTGGGTCTATTGCAATTGGTAAAAAAGCTAACCTGATTCTTACGAAAGAGATACCAAGCCTAGATTACATGGCATATGCTTTTGGAACCAACCATGTAGAACAAGTGATTTTAAACGGTAAAGTTGTAGTTCATTAACGCTACGTTATTTCGCAATGTTCTCCCCAGAGGCTATGGTCTGAGGCATACCAACCTTTACCAAATCACCTTTTTTATAAGCATATTCAAAAGGTCTACCGTTTATAGCTGAAAGTAAGCTCATTCCTAAGAGGTTAGACTTAGTTCTGCTAACAACTTCACCTAGCGTTTCTCCATCTTTGCTTTCAACAAAAGAAAGTACAGGATAGGTTATTGAAGTATTTGCAGAATCACTAATAGAGCTTACGCTTGTTATAGATTCCCATATTTCACCTGCGCTCTTTTCAGTTGCCATGCCCGTAAATTCAAGTAAAACTCCAGAAGGGGTTTCCCACCAAAACGAGTACCCTTTAACGGGTTGGTTCTCAATAGTATCTTGGTAAATAAGCAGGTACCCATCTCTTTGATCTAATTCAACCTTACTTGCCTGACTAGATCGAAGTCCGTATTTCTGAAACAGCTCCTTGCGCTTATCTCTACCCATATCTTCAGACAACAGAGAATCGCCTATTGCTCTTACCACAAAACGCAAGGTTCCGTCTTCTTTTGCGGCTTGAAATGCAACGGGAGAATTGTTCCAGACCCACGCTTTACCCAAGGCAAATTTCACATCCAAATCCGGATGATAAAAAACATTGTTTACAATCAATCCATTTGCTGGGTTTGCTTCTATGGGTAACCCATTTAGGAGTTGTTTGTATTCAGAAACGGTCAAAAACGGTGTAGTGGCTTCAGGAAGAGCTAGCTTCCCTTTAGCGACCAAATTCTCTAGATTAGTGACTCTGCTGGGAGTATACGGATGAGAGTCGAAGTACGAGAAGGATTCCTCCTCACCCGTCATTGCCTCTACCTCGTTATGAAGATTCCCAAGTATATCTGCTAAACTCCTTGGGTTGTAGCCTGCTTTGGCCGCGAGTGCTGCGCCCATTTCATCAGATTCAGATTCATGTGCCCTACTATACTTTCCCATTAAGAGTCCAGAACTTACAGCTGCAGGAGCATTTACGATAGCTCCTAGTTGTTCATCTACAACCGCACCTACAAATAAACCAGGTAGTTGCATTAAACCTGGCAGCCAACTTTTACGCACTTGCTCAACACTATGCCTTCTGTGAACATGTATAATTTCATGCCCAAGTATTCCTGCCAATTCATCCTCACTGTTTGTTAGCGCCAAAATACCTCTAGATACGTATACATAGCCACCTGGCAAAGCAAAGGCATTGGGCTCGGCCATATCCAATACATGGAAACGGTACTGAAAAGGCTGTTCTCCCAATTTATTTACCAAACGTTGTCCCACTGCAGACACATATTTAGTAAGATTTGAATCACCGTATATTCCAACGGTTTGTGCTATTTCACTTGCAGCCTCTGTTCCCCATTGTTCATCAATAGTGAAAGATTGTGAGTAAACAGACGTAGTCAACAAAAGGCTTGTAGCTAAAAAGAGCTGTTTCATTGATTCTTTGAATTATGGTAACAAAGTAAAGTAACTTAACCTAGTGGTTTACTTCAACTTGTTGTTCACCATTTCTAATACAAGGTTGAATTGTTCTTCTTTGCTAAGATTCGTGTTATCCAAAACAATAGCATCATCTGCTTGCCTTAAGGGGTCGGCCGCACGGTGAGTATCTTGGTAGTCTCTTTCTTCTAGGTTCTTCCGAACTGCATCCGCATTCACCTCATCTCCATTATTCTGTAACTCTGCTAACCTCCGTTGCACCCTAACTTCTGGACTAGCGGTCATGAATACTTTAAGCTCGGCATCTGGAAATACAACGGTGCCTATATCTCTACCATCCATAACAACCCCTTTATCCATGCCCATTTTCTGTTGAAGCGTCACCAATTTTTGGCGTACCTCAGGAATGCTCGCCACTGCACTCACCTGATTGGCTACATGCATTTGACGAATTTCAGACTCCACATCTTCATTGTTTAGCAAGACATGGGCTTTACCTTCTGCATTAGGCTGAGAAAAGCGTATATCAATTTGGCTCAGTTCACTTATAAGCGAATCTTTATCAAGGCTTCCCGCTTTAACAAAACCCTCTCTTAGTGCAAATAAGGTAACAGCCCTATACATGGCACCTGTATCTATAAACGTATAATTTAAGGCTTGTGCAATTGCCTTGGCTAATGTGCTTTTCCCACATGATGAATATCCATCTATGGCGATATTAATTTTCTTCATGAGCGTACTAGCGCTTGAATGATTGAATATTTGTGTTAATTCCAACGTGGTGAGATGGAGCCCCTATGTGGTAAGATGCTAAGCCATAGTTGAGTCTAAATCGTTTAATCTTAAAGCCTAGTCCAAAAGATATTCCAGACAGTCCAGATCTAACTGTATTACCTAACACTTCTTTACGGTAGTAGTTGTACCCTACTCTTAAATGGAAATTTTCACTTGGTATAATCTCTGCTCCAATGTTGATATGGTGTAAGAACTTGTCTAGAGTAAAGAAAGATTCACCTGAGCTTTCGCCCTGATACCTGCCAGTTGGTGAAAGAGTTGGCAAATCTTCAACAGCACCATCAATGGTAATATCCCATTGCTGCATATTATGGAGTAGCACGTTAAAACGTATTGGGGCTTTAGGTAGGCGATAAGCAATACCTATCTGAACTTCTGTTGGTAAACCATAGCGTTCGCCCGTTACATAGGGTTTAAACTGATATCCCAAATTATTAATTACTAAACCAGCCGTAAATAATTCTCGCTTGCTCTTGTAATGAACACCTAGATCAATAGCAGCTCCAAAAGAATTCCAGTTTGCCAAACCTGAGTAAATCAACTTTACGGTAGTCCCGTAGCTAATCGCATCATTCAACGTATTACCATATGAAACATCTAAAGCGTATTCGCCTGCCTTAAAAGATCCTATTTCTGCCCCAGTTTCATCGGTTCTGGTGAAATCTCCATAGCCAATAGATTGAAGACCTAAGCTAAATGTACCAACATCTTCAAAATGCTTAGCATAACCTAGGTATCCCATGTTAATATCAGAAATGTAATTGATGTAGTTGAGCGTAGCATGCCCAGACATTTCTTTACTTAAAAGAGCTGGATTATCAGGTACAAGGTTAATATCGTTGTCTTTGATAGCAATTTGATTTCCGCCCAAAGCAGCTGATCGTGCAGAGTTGGGTAACGTCAGAAAGTTGTAGGTATGTTCTCCCCCAAACTGGGCTCTACCCGATTGAAAAATCAAACAACTCAATAATGCTATGATAACCGCTTTCTTCACCTACGCAAAACTATACGTGTAAACCGTTTATTTATTGCTCGTTTTGAATAATCGTTTTTCAATCTTTTCAACGGCAATATCAATCCCATCGTATTCTTGAATAAAGACTATTTCTATTCCTTGCTCTTTAGAAACCCTATCTAGTTCAGCCTCTACATGGTAACTGTCTGTATGATCGTGCGTATCGTCTAATACCTTTACTCCCAATTTCTCTTCTTCAAAAAAGAGTTCTATAATACCTTCACCTATTGCGTAGAACTGTTGCGGACTCCTATTCCGAAAAGCCTTAACTAGGTTTTGTTCAAAAGCAGAGGCATGTGCCAAGAGATAATCTCTATCCATTAAGAAAAAACTTCTGAGAATGTAAATGCTTGATCCAAACGAACTCCTTTTTCAGTATGTTTAACCGTACATACTTCATTAACAGAATCATGTTCTAAAAACAGGTAATAGCCTTCATCAGCGGCTTTATTCAGAAACTTTGCTTTTTCTTCTAAGGTAAGTAATGGTCTTGTGTCATACCCCATGACATATGGAAGAGGTATATGACCTACTGAAGGAAGTAAGTCTGCCATAAAAACCAACTTTTTGCCCTGGTAGTTGATGTGAGGAATCATTTGAGCATCTGTATGGCCGTTTACAAACAATACATCAAAGCCCAAATCAGTACCAGAAAGAAAATCATCTGCAGGAGTTGGCAAAAACTCTAGCTGACCACTTTCCTGAATGGGTAGAATGTTTTCTTTCAAAAAACTAGCCTTCTCTCTTGGGTTCGGCTCTGTTGCCCACTTCCAATGATCTCCATTGCTATGAAACTTTGCATTCTTAAACGCAGGCTCATAACCCGTTTTGTCTTTGTTGTGCTGAATGGCTCCACCACAATGATCGAAATGTAAATGGGTTAAGAAAACATCGGTAATATCATCTCTTGAATATCCCGCAGCATGAAGTGATTTGTCAAGCGAATCATCACCGTTCAAATAATAGAACCCAAAGAACTTCTCGCTTTGCTTTTCACCCATTCCGGTATCAATCAAAATTAAACGGTCGCCATCTTCTATGAGCAAACTGCGCATGCTCCAATTGCACATGTTATTCTCGTTAGCTGGGTTTGTTCTCTGCCAAAGACTTTTTGGTACCACGCCAAACATAGCGCCACCGTCTAGCATAAAGTTGCCTGTATTTATGGGGATTATTCTCATGCGTACGAAAATAGCATTACCATTGAGAATCCACACGGTTTAAGGTCTTTAAGCTTGGGAGGTTCACTGCACTTTCGCATCTTTGAAGCAACATAGAACACATGGACGTAGGAATACCAACTGTAGATTTAGCTTTGTTTACCCAAGGGGATGCCCGTGACAAGAAGGCATTTGTAGAGGCCCTGGGCACAGCGTACGAGGAATCAGGATTTGTAGCCGTTAAAAACCACGGTATTAGCGATAGCCTAATCAACAATCTTTACGCTGAAGTGGAGAAGTTTTTTAGTCAAGAAGAAACCCTCAAAAAGCGCTATGAAATTGAAGGGATAGCTGGCCAACGCGGTTACACCTCTTTTGGTAAAGAACATGCAAAAAATCAATCTGCTGGAGACTTAAAAGAATTCTGGCACTTTGGCCAATATGTTGAAGACAATGATCCCATTCAAAGCGAATACCCTGCGAATGTAAAAGTTGATGAGCTTCCTGAGTTTAACACCGTGGGTAAGGAAGCATACCAAGCACTGGAAAGTACAGGAAGACACATGTTGAGAGCCATTGCATTGTATTTAGGCTTAGATGAAACCTACTTTGACTCTCACATACATAATGGAAACAGTATCCTAAGACCTATTCACTACCCCCCTATTACCAAAGAACCTAAAAATGCGGTTCGTGCAGGCGAACACGAAGACATAAACTTGATTACATTGCTCATTGGTGCTTCTGCAGACGGTTTGCAAATTCTATCCAAACAAGGAGAATGGGTAGCTGTTACAGCTTTACCAGAACACATAGTTGTAAACGTGGGAGATATGCTACAGCGTCTAACCAACAATAAATTACGCTCAACCACACATAGAGTAGTAAATCCACCCAAAGAGAAATGGGGTACTTCTAGATATAGCATTCCTTTTTTCTTGCACCCTAGAAGTGAAATGCCCTTAAACTGCTTAAACAGCTGTATTAGTGAAAACACACCTAAAAAATACACGGATATAACAGCTGGCGACTACTTAAATGAAAGATTAAAAGAAATAGGACTAAAAAACTAAATATCAAGAAGATGAAGAACTTTACAATAGGAATGGGATTCGCACTTTTTCTTGCATCATGTGCAGGAGAGACAAAACCAAAAGAAGAAGTAATCACTACAGAAGACCAATCAAGTGAAAAAGTAAATACACAAGTTTGTACTTATAGTTTTAACCCAGACTCTACCACCGTTTCATGGACAGCTTTCAAAACAACCGAGAAAATTGGAGTGGGTGGAAAATTTGATACCGTAAACATTGCTGGAACTCAAAGCGCATCAAACATGAACGAAGTTTTTGATGGTGCCTCTTTCTCTATTCCTGTGAGTTCTATCAATACTGCTAATCCAGATAGAGATATGAAAATTCGCAAGTTTTTCTTTGGCACGCTAGCTGGTAGCCAAACATTGGAAGGAAATTTGGTGAGTCTAGAAAACGGTAAAGGTTTAGTGGCACTATCTATGAATGGAGTGTCTAAAGAGGTTGAAATGGACTACACGATTGATGGAGACGCAGTACAGCTAGAAACTACCATTAACGTAGGAGAATGGAATGCAGACGCTGGAATTGAAGCCTTGAATACTGAGTGTTATGAATTACATATGGCTGGTGATGGAGTAAGCAAGTTATGGCCAGAAGTTAAAATAGGAATTCGTTCGGTTTTGGCTAAAACTTGTGAATAAGCCAAAGCGTAAACACAACAATTCGTTAAAGCCCACAGTTTCAACAGAAGCTGTGGGCTTTGTTGTATTTTTGCACGCGCTATGAGCAAAGGAAGAGTTGTAGTTGGATTATCTGGTGGTGTAGACAGCAGTGTTGCTGCACATTTACTTGTTGAAGAAGGCTATGAGGTTATTGGTATGTTCATGAAGAATTGGCACGATACTTCTGTGACCATAAGCGATGAATGCCCTTGGATAGACGACAGCCAAGACGCTTTGCAGGTTGCAGAAATGCTTGGTATTCCATTTCAAACAATCGACTTGAGTGAGGTCTACAGAGAACGCATTGTAGATTACATGTTTACGGAGTATGAAAGAGGTAGAACACCAAACCCAGATGTACTGTGCAATCGTGAAATTAAATTTGATGTTTTCTTGGATGCGGCCACACAAATAGGAGCAGATTACGTAGCTACTGGCCACTACTGTCAAAAGCAAATCATTGAAAACTTAGACGGAACCCTCACCCATAGACTTATAGCAGGAGCCGATCAAAATAAAGATCAGAGCTACTTCCTTTGCCAACTAAGTCAGGCACAACTGGCAAAAGCCATCTTCCCTATTGGGCATTTGCAAAAACCTGAAGTACGCAGAATAGCAGCTGAAATAGGGCTGAATACGGCTGAGAAAAAAGACTCACAAGGGTTGTGTTTCATCGGCAAGGTAAAATTGCCTGATTTTCTCCAACAGCAACTCAAACCAAAAGAAGGCAGAGCCATAGAGATTCCTGCAAGTTCTGCGGTTTTTTCTCCTAAACAAGACAATCGTCCAGAATTGCTTTCTGTTGCCTACGAATATTCTCCTGAAATGGGGAGTCAAGTAGGAATACATAGAGGTGCCCACTATTATACAGTGGGTCAGCGCAAAGGATTAGGCATTGGCGGAACACCCGAGCCACTTTTTGTGTTAGACACAGACACAGAGAAAAACATCATTTATGTGGGCCAAGGTGAACACCACCCTGGGCTATACAGGGAGGCCCTTTTCATACCTCAATCTGATGTTCACTATGTGCGACCAGATTTGTCTCTAAACATAGGAGAATCAAAATCATATGACGTTAGAATAAGGTATAGACAAGCACTACAGAAAGCAACGCTACACCAAGAATCTAACGGAATCTACATCACCTTTAATGAAAAACAACGTGGCATTACACCAGGGCAGTTTGCAGCCTGGTATGCCAATGAAGAATTAATTGGATCAGGAGTAATCGCATGACAACAAACGAAACTTTCAATCATATAGAAGAAGCCATAGAAGATATCCGCAACGGTAAAGTGGTAATTGTGGTAGATGATGAAGACCGGGAAAATGAAGGTGATTTTGTAGCCGCAGCAGAAATGGCTACTCCTGCTATGGTTAACTTTATGGCTACCCATGGAAGAGGTTTAATTTGCACGCCTCTAACAGAATCTAGATGTAAGGAATTGGATTTAGACCTGATGGTGGGTAAGAATACAGATCCGCATCAAACAGCATTTACGGTAAGTGTAGACTACAAAGGAGGAGGCAATACCACTGGTATTTCTGCGCAAGACAGAGCAAATACCATTCGAGCGTTGGTAAACTATAAAACAGAGCCCGATGATTTATTTAGACCAGGTCACATATTTCCCTTAAAGGCTAAGAATGGTGGAGTCTTGAGAAGAACTGGTCATACTGAAGCCGCTATTGACCTTGCTAAACTAGCAGGGCTTGAACCTGCGGGAGTGATTGTAGAAATAATGAACGAAGACGGTACCATGGCCCGACTTCCTCAGTTGATTAAGATTGCTAAAAAATTCGACCTTAAACTAATCTCCATAGAAGACCTCATAGCTTATCGTATGGAGCAAGAGTCTTTAATAGAACGAACGGGAGAAGCTGAAATAACAACCGAAACAGGTAAAGTAAGGGCAATCTCATTCAAGCAGTCAACCACAGGAGATACGCACATCGCATTGGTGAAAGGTGAAATATCTGAAGATGACCCTGTTTTGGTAAGGGTTCACTCCTCTTTCTTAAACGGAAATATTTTTGACTCATGCAGATGTTCTGCAGGGCCTCAGCTCTACTCTGCATTAAAAGAAATAGACAAGGTTGGTAAAGGTGTTTTGGTTTACATGCAACAAGAGCAAGCACCGCACCTAACAGAAAATCAACGTAAAGAAGGTTACGACTCTGTAGAAGCCAAAATCAATAACAGGGTAAAAATGGATGCTAGAGACTATGGAGTTGGCGCACAAATACTCAGAAACATTGGAGTTTCTAAGATGAAATTGGTAAGTAACCATCCAAAGAAACGTACGGGGTTAATTGGCTATGGGTTAGAGGTAGTTGAATACGTTAGTCCTTCAGAATAACACCTTTCTTCTCAGCATATTTGCGATGCTTGGCCTTAAGCCTTGCTCTTTCCCTCGCATCGCAATCTAGCTTCTCACGCTTTTTAGCAGACATTAGCCTGCTTCTAACTTTACACGTTAGATGGCTAAAAGAACTAAAGTTCTCTTGATATGAGATTCCTGCACCTTGTGTATATGGAGCCTGATTATCGTAAATGGGGTTGTATGTATTGGAACGGTTAAATGCCTTTGCTCTAACTCTGCCATCATCAGAAATCTTATACTCCAGTAAGAAATCACCTACTATTTGATTTGTTGCCTCCTGTGTATTAGGGTTATCTCCCTGAACACCAACTTGGGTTTCCAAGGTTAATCGATCATCCCATAATTGGGTACTCATCATTACCTCTACCTCATCTGAGGTTAGTTCATCTCCTGGCCTGTAATTTACTCCCAAATCAAAATCATCGCTAATTTGAGATAGCCATCCGCTTAGCTGATTGCTCAACATTTCACTTGTACTATTTCCAAATGCATTATTGATACCCGTAGAACCATCATCTCCTGCAGATACTGGTAAGAACCTTCCAAGAAGCAATAAACCAAAGACTTGTTTATTCTTCTCTCCGTCTTCTAGCATGTTTAATAAAGTTTCAACATCTGCATACTGAGTTGGAAGCGAAAAGCTAAAACCTATATCTGGATTCATGTAATTTCCCGATAGGTGCAGGTTGAGTTCAACGTTTATTTTCCTCATTAACTCCGATGAGTCTGTTGTTAACGTTGGTAAGTTGAGCGTATATAGAGCGGTTCTGGCCTTATACTTGGTTGTGATATCTACCAGACCTTCATAGGGGTCTCCATCCCAAGATATGGTTCCACCTTGTTGAATAGAGAACTTCTTATTAATGATATTCTCCAAAGTAAAAGTGTACTCTCCGCCAGTTAACTCGTATGTTCCGTAAATAGTAAAATTATCGTTCTCATCTATCTCTAGCGAAACATCACCATTTCCTCTTGCGTCTATGGCATCTCCCATTACAGGATCTAGTATTAAATGAACATCTGTTTGATCATTCAATCCAAATTCAAAATCCATGGATAGTGTGCCATCCTCTTTAATACGCCTTTCAGCAAAATTTGAAGAATCTGTTTGACTACTATAATTTACAAAGTGAACAAACTCTGATGAAGCTACAGTAGTTCCTTCAGAAAGTGGTATAAACAATTCTGTTCCTGAAGCAGATTCAGCATCAACGAGCAAGTGCATTACTCCATTCACACCTGTCTCAAGAGTTATAGAGCTTCCTTCTTGAAGTACAGCACTACCGTAGAAATACTCATTAGCACCTTTTTTGGTATTTAGCCCTTTAATACCCTCCTCTGCGTAGACCCATATATCATAGTTGAAATTACTGAAGTTATCATGAAATATACTCAGGTTTGCGTATGACTTTCGTTGTTGTTGATCTTCTATGAGTAGGTAATCTGCCCCAATAAGGTCTTTTTCCAAAAACACCTCGCCATTATGAATAGCGTAATATGTATTTAAATAGTTTACGCCAGTAATTAGTGTATCTATAAATAACTTACCCTCAAGAAGAGGCTCATCTGGAGTGCCATTCAGCTTAATTTTTCCATTTAGTTTCCCTTTTACAAAATTCACATAATCGTCT
>CBFIHE010000035.1:0-24044 GCA_965662345.1 Salibacteraceae bacterium | reverse complement strand
GAAAAGGTCAGGGTTTACACCGCGTTTGATGTACTCACTCCATGGTACCATGTGATGAATGAAAACTGGTATTATCAAAGGCAAGAGAATCGTGCTGAGCCAGTAGACTTCAATTTCATTGTGTACACCTCTACCGAGCAAAAACGAAGAGCTGATGAACTATTCGGAAATAATTATGACTCTGTAGGAACTGATCCTAAGCTACTAGTAACACCTGCTTTTAGGTTTAATAGAGAAACCTATCAGGCGTACAAGGTAGAGAACTAGTCTATCTGCATTTCTGGGATATCGCCCTCAACAATAAGGTTACCCGCTGTAGCCCTTTTGATTTCATCAACGGAGACTCCAGGTGCCCGTTCTATTAACTTGAATGAGCCATCTTCAATATCTAATACAGCTAAATTTGTTACTACTCGCTTCACACAACCTACGCCTGTAAGTGGTAATGTGCACTCAGGAAGCAGTTTAGACTTTCCTTTTTTATTGGTGTGCATCATTGCCACAATAATGTTTTCTGCTGATGCTACCAAGTCCATAGCTCCGCCCATTCCTTTTACCATCTTACCTGGGATTTTCCAGTTGGCTATATCTCCGTTTTGAGCAACTTCCATTGCACCTAGAACGGTAAGCTGCACATGCTGTCCTCTAATCATGGAAAAGCTTGTGGCAGAATCAAAAAACACAGCGCCATCTAAGGTAGTAATGGTCTGTTTTCCAGCATTAATGAGATCTGCATCTTCATCTCCTTCAAAAGGGAAGGGGCCCATGCCCAAAACACCGTTTTCTGATTGAAACTCTACGTTAATTCCGTTGGGAATAAAGTTGGCTACTAGGGTGGGAATACCAATTCCTAGATTAACATACCAACCATCTTGAAGTTCTTGTGCAATTCGTTTTGCAATACCGTTTTTATCTAGCATAACAACGTTTACTGTGAGCGTTAAAAGTATGATTAATTCTCGGTTTCAGCAGGGGGAGAGTGTATGGATTCTATGGCAGCGTTGACTTGTTTGAGCGAGTAGTTCTTTCTTCCAGGGTTATACAAGTAGATTACCAATCGTGAGCTAGACTCAGGGATAGCGGGAAGAACTTGTGCCAGCGTAACTTCTCCCATCTCTCCCCAGGTATCGCCCAGGTGAGTTCCAATGAGTACCTCATAATACAACGTGCTCCCGTCATCATTAAACGCTGAGGCTATTAGTGTGATGGGTAGAATGGTTTCTTCTGCGGGCGCCTCCAAAGTAACGGATAACCGCAGCGCCTCTGAGGGAACGTCTTGATTAAGAAGCTCAATTAGATTAATGAACTCAGCATCTGTAGGCTGCAGGGTAAACGATGTGTCAGCAATTGCGTTGTAGGCTTGCGTTGTTTCTCGCATCAAAACAAACTGTTTTGAGGCCTCGTCTTTAGCCAGTGTATCGAAGCCATATACGGGGAGGTCATTTTTCCAGCGATTAGATGCCAGAATAAAATCTGCCGATGTGTTTGGGAATCCAGATGCTGATATCACAAGGGGGGAGGCACTGTTAAATATTCCGAATGGCCAATTGCTTTCACGAAGCTTGTATCCACTAATGGTTGGAGGGGTTTCTCCAGTATGTGCCTCTTGAATACGCGTGTAAAAGTGTTCTGGAATATGTTCTTTGTACCACAGCCTGCTATGTGTTAAATTTAGAGAAGACCCAAGATCAATTACAGGCCATAAAAGAAATAGAGCTTGAAGTGGAATGTTCTTGATAGTTAGTCCTGGAATTTTTTCACTCAAGCTACCTACAATGAGCGGAAAGAAGTATAGGGCAGCTCGGTCTTCTGGATAGTTTACACCAAGTAAGAGTTGAAGAAGAACAATCCAACCTAAAGCAAGAATAAGAGCCGTGGAATACAAATGTGTAGCATCTGCTAAGAAGTTCAATTTTTTGGATACAGTTCTTTGTAGAACTACTATCGTTGCTAACAGAAACGGGAGGGATATAATTCCCGAAAAAGAATTGGAACGCAGGTACATTTGTTCCATGGGTTCAAAGAAAAACGGAATAATGGCGTCACCTCCGTAATAAAGTAACCCGCGTGATTTTAGCTCAAGAATCCACCATATCCAGGGCATCACTACTACCGCAAAAGTCAATCCTCTGTAAAGAATGAACTTGAATGGCAGTTCTTGATAGAGAACCCATTTGGTAAAGAGTAAAAATGCCAATATGAAAACCCCAGAAAAGAAGGAAAAGTTAGCGGCTACGGTTAGAAAGCCAAAAAGAACAAGTTTTAAATAATAGCTACTTGACTCTGGTGAGTAAAAGAGCCTGAAGATAAAATAGATATAACCCGTAAAAAATCCCAACGCGGCTCCGTATCCACGAGCCAAACCGAAGAACTCAATGGCAAAAGGGGTACAAATCATTCCTAAGTAGAATAGCCAACGAGAGATGCTAGATTCGCATGAAACCTTACCTAGGCGATAGGTGAATAAGGCGTAAACAGGAAAGCTGAGAATTCCCAATAACCGAATAGAAAGGTAAGAAAAGCCAAAAGCTTTGTAAGAAAATGCCCCAACTATTGAGTTTAACAAGTGGTTATTGGCATCCCAATAGGCATCTGGCGGCAAGAATGTACCAAACATCATGTATGCCTCAAACGTGGCGGCTTCATCATGTATTAGAGGAATGTAAACCGCGCGCAGAATAAGGTAAAGCCAGACTGCAGCTGTTAAGACTACAAATGCTAACGTTGAACTATGGTCTTGGTCTAACCGTGCGTTGTTCAATGCGTTTTTCAAACTTCTCTCCTTGGAAAATGCGTTGTACAAATATGCCCGGTGTGTGGATTTCATTGGGGTCTAATTCACCTGCAGGAACCAGTTCCTCCACTTCTGCTACAGTAATTGTACCAGCCATAGCCATCATAGGGTTAAAGTTCTTTGCCGTTGCTTTGTAAATGAGGTTGCCAGCGGTATCTCCTTTCCAAGCTTTTACAAAGGCAAAGTCTGCCTCAAAGGCGTGCTCTAGAATGTGCATTTTGCCATTGAACTCACGTGTTTCTTTGCCTTCGCCCACTTCTGTGCCGTAACCCGCAGGCGTAAAGAAGGCAGGAATTCCTGAACCAGCAGCTCGGCAACGTTCTGCTAGTGTTCCTTGCGGAACTAAATCTACTTCTAGCTCTCCGCTAAGCATCAGTTTTTCAAAGAGGTCGTTTTCACCAACATAAGATGAAATCATTTTCTTGATTTGGCGGGTTTGAAGCAATAAGCCTAATCCAAAATCATCTACTCCTGCATTGTTGCTAATACAGGTTAGGTTTTTGGCTCCACTATTTTGAATGGCAGTAATGGCGTTTTCTGGAATGCCGCACAATCCAAAACCTCCTAGCATAAGTGTCATATTATCCTCAAGGCCTTGGATAGCTTCTTGAGCGCTGTGAACCACTTTATTAATCATAGCAATGCATTTTTCTAGTTGTTGAAATCAGGTGGTGAATCATCAAAGTTAATATTGGTTCCAGAGGATGACGAAACATCACAATCTAACTGAATAGTCATCTTGTTGGGCTTTTCAAAGTCCTCTGTGGAAATGCCTATAGTAGAGTCTGCGTAAACCTTGTTCATGTAGTAACCCCAGATAGGAAGTGCCGTGTTTGCCCCTTGGCCGTAGTATGTGGTTCTGAAGTGTACCGAACGGTCGTCTGCACCTACCCAAACACCCGTTACCAAATCAGGAGTAATGCCCATGAACCACCCGTCACTATTGTTTTGTGTAGTTCCTGTTTTGCCAGCTATTTCCCGATCCCAAGGAATGTTTCCGTAAGGCCTGTCTAGGTGGAGCCTTATACCAGTTCCTCTTTTTCGGCCATCAGGTCCGCGTGAGCCCATGGTTACGCCCTTCATAAGCTGCAACATGGCGTAAGCGTTTTCTTCGCTCATTGCTTCGCGCGTTTCTGGAATGAATTCTTTGATTACAGCTCCATTTTTATCTTCAATTCTACTTATATAAACAGGCCTTTTGTAAATGCCCTTGTTTGCAAACGTGGCGTTGGCACCAACCATTTCGTAAAGTGAAATATCTGCAACCCCAAGGGCTAAAGATGGAACGGTATCTAGGTTAGAAGATATTCCCATGCGTTTGGCATAATCTATTACAGCTGGCGGACCATACTGCTTCATAACCCAAGCCGTGATGTTGTTGTATGAATTTGCCAAACCAAACTGCAACGTAACCATGCTCCCGTTGTAGGTAGTATCTGCATTTTTTGGTGTCCAATCGCCAAGAAGATTCCAAGTACCTTTTTTGAAGGTTACAGGAATATTGGGTACTTCTTTACAAGGAGATAAACCATTCTCAATGGCTAATGCATAAACGAATGGTTTAAACGTTGAGCCCACTTGCCTAGAACCTTGTTTTACGTGGTCGTAAGCAAAGTACCTGTGATTAATTCCTCCAACCCATGCTTTTACTTCTCCTGTCTTGGGGTCCATACTCATTAACCCTGCCTGCAAGAACGATTTGTGATAGCGAATACTGTCTCGTGGAGACATAACCGTATCAATCTCACCGTTATACGAAAAGACTTTCATTTCAACAGGAGTGTTGAAGTAATAGTCAATAGAATCTGAAGATAGATTGCGAGATTTATAGCTCCGGTACCTACCTGTTAGGCGCATAGCACGGTCTATAATTCGATCGCCTTGCTCTTTGGTGAGGTCATTGCTAAAAGGCGGGTTCTTATTCTTCCTTAAATCTCTAAAGAAGTCTTCTTGTAGCTCTGTACTGAGATGTTGATGCACAGCAAACTCAGCGTAATCTTGTAGCTTGGAGTCTAAAGTTACGTAGACTTTAAGCCCATCGTTGTAGATGCTGTATGGTGTTCCATCGGGCTTTGCCAATATGTAGTTTCCGCTAGCGTCTTTAGCTGAGAATAGCTGTTTTAGCTCTTGCCTCAACACTTCCCTAAAATAAGGCGCTTTTCCTCTTGTGTGGTCTACGCGTTGAAAGTCTAAACCTAGTTCAACTACCGTTAGCGAATCAAAAACCTCTTGGCTTATGAAACCATTGCGTTTCATCTGGCCAAACACCACATTTCGCCTATGCTTGGTAGTGTCTGGTCTACGATTAGGATTAAATAAGGCAGGATTTTTTGCCATTCCTACCAACATCGCTGACTGCTCTAAGTTTAATGAATCTGTGGTTGTGTTAAAGTAGACTTGTGAAGCGGACTCTACACCTACGGCATTGTTCACGAAATCAAACTTGTTGAGGTACATCGTAATGATTTCATCTTTTGTGTATTGCCTTTCTAGTTGAGCAGCAATTACCCATTCCATTGTTTTTTGCCCTATACGCTCCACAATGCCCGATGCGGGTTCATGGAATAGCAATTTGGCAAGTTGTTGGGTTATTGTACTAGCCCCTCCTTTAGAACCTAAATAGACCAAAGCCCGCAACGTACCTCTAATGTCTATACCAGAATGGTCGTAAAAACGCTCATCTTCCGTAGCTATAAGTGCCTGTACTAAATGTGGAGGAAGGTTTTCAAAACGCACATTGGTGCGATTTTCTCTAAAATACTTCCCTAATAGCTCATTATCTGCCGTAATAATTTCTGTTGCTAAATAGGTGTTAGGACTTTCAAGTTCTTCAAAAGACGGTAGTTCCCAAAACCAGTTTTGAGAAAGCCCGTAGAAATACCCAGTTGCAGCAAATGCTCCTAAGGCATAAACAGTCCAGAATACAACAACGTATTTGGTATAGCTTCTTTTTTCTTGGGGTTTCTTTTTTTCCGTCATTGATACCCTTTTTGAACGCGAAGTCCTATGCTAGCAATATCTGTGAGTGTATCACTTCGCATGCCGTGTTGAATTTTAAAGGTATAGGTTCCAAGACTGCTAAAGCGAAAGTCTTTGTTAAAAAGAACTAAATTATCTATTAAATCACTAGAACCATTTCCGAGCCAACGCCCATCTGGAGCAGCAAGCGGACACTCAATAGTATCTGTATGCGCTAGACCTCCTGGGGCTATACGTGTAACAAACAACCACAAATTACTATACGGATATGCCGTTGTGTTTCGCACATTTACCAATAAAAGGTGTGGATTCAACGTATCTTCAACTGTTACGTTGAACCGCTGTACATCTGTAAACGCCCATTCGGCATCATTGAAGTCATGAACCTCTTGATATATTTTTCCAGAATCACAACCTTGCAAGGTTGCAAATAGGAACGCTATGAAAATGAGTTTCCTCATGAATCTTGCTTGCCCTTTGGTGTATTGCGCTTTGCTTGCGGATTGTTTGGTCTCTTACCTCTGCGCTTGTTCCCTTGCTTGGAGCTTCTAGGAGACCTGCTATCGTTCTTGCGATTGTCGCCACCTTCTTTATTCCCAGGCTTATCTTGACGATTTTGAGGCCTGGCTTGTTTCTTACGGTTGTCTTTACCCTTGCGATTACCCTTTTTTCTTCGCTTTTTAAAATCTTGATCAAAGCGAGTTAAACTGTCTTGACCAACAACGTTTTCAATATCGGGTTCGCGTTCTTGAACAGGCTCCAGAACTTCTTCAAAATCTTTGAGATCTGCGGGTTTTTCACCACGCTTATTCATCTCCAAAATTTCTTTCACACGATTGATATGCAAGCAAACAAACTTTCCAGGGTCGTCTGCATGATTGAACCACATGAGCTCTTTGAAGATATCTGACTTTACATGATACGCTCTACCTTTTGCAGTTTCTAATCGTGTGTTTGCATCTGGAAACCCCTTTAATGCATCCATGTAAGAATCTAACTCGTAGTTCAAACAACATTTGAGCTTTCCACATTGACCTGCCAATTTAAGCGGATTGATGGAAAGTTGTTGATAGCGTGCTGCACCTGTGGAAACAGAGCGAAAGTCAGTTAGCCAAGTTGAGCAACAAAGCTCACGCCCACAAGAACCTATGCCTCCTAATCTACCTGCTTCTTGCCTAGATCCAATTTGGCGCATTTCAACACGCACTTTAAATTGGTCTGCTAGTGCACGAATAAGTGATCTAAAGTCAACGCGCTCTTCTGCTGTGTAGTAAAAGGTGGCTTTTGTGCCATCTGCTTGGTACTCCACATCGCTGATTTTCATACTCAGCTTATGCTCTTTGGCTATAAGTCTAGCGCGAAGCATGGTTTCCCTTTCCTTGTCACGCATTCGGTGCCACAGGTCTAAGTCTTCTTGAGTTGGCTTTCGCAGAACAGATTTGACATCTTTAGCAGATGACATCCCTTTTTTCTTCATTTGAAAGCGAACCAACTCACCCGTTAAGTTCACAATACCAATATCATAGCCACTGCCAGCCTCTATGGCTACAGCTTCTCCTTTATTAAAATCAAGTCCCGTGGTGTTGCGAAAAAATCCCTTGGTTGTGTTCTTGAAATGAACTTCAATTATATCGAAAGACTGATGTCCGTATGGTAATTCCATACCTGCCAGCCAATTAAATACATCTAGTTTGCCGACACCACAAGTGCCACAAGAACCGTTATTTCCGCAACCTGCTGGGCTTCCGCATCCTCCTGAGGAACAACTTCCGCATCCCATTTCTTCTTCTCGTTTTGACAGGTTTAACTACTAACGCTTAAAAAATCAAAGTTAGACACAAAGACCCTATAAAAAAATCAAGCTGCTGGTTTTACCCTAATTAACTTCATGGCTTTAAGGGAAAGGTCTAAGAATAAAATCTTTCCATTTGCATTTCTACCAATATCTGCAGCTGCTTGCTCAAACTCTTGAACCATTTGCAATGCGTTGGCAGCATTGATGAAAGGAGCAAACTTCTCTACAAAATCTTTTTCTGTTTTGTCTAATCGCAAGAGAGATTCTGAGCCGTAATTCATTATGAGGCATTCCCTAAAAATATGAAGACCATAAGCCAAAAAGAGAGTTTGCTTAGGCCTGCTCTCTCGTGCTATTCTTTCTGTGAATGGAATAATTTCATAAATCTTCTTAGCGTAGAGCAATCGCATCCAGTCTCTGAAATCTGATTTGAACTGAGCCCCTCCGCTTTCATCTAGAAGTTGAAGCGCTTGTGTATAGCTGCCATCTGCTACCAATGAAATAGATGCTGCTTCTGCTTCTGATAGTTGATGTGAATCTTGGAGCTTCGTCTTTAAAACATCTTGTTTAATTGGAGGTACGTGAATCATCTGCACTCTTGAGATGAAGGTTGGTAGCAACTCTTCTGGCCTTTCAGAGGCTATAGCAAAAAGGGTTTTAGCAGGGGGTTCCTCAAGAAGCTTCAGCAATTTATTGGTAGCTTGAGTATTCAAATATTCAGGTAGCCAAATAAGAACGACTTTATACCCTCCCTCATATGCTTTCAATGAAACCGTTTTCGAGATGGCGCTTGCCTCATGTACATTAATTAGCGGATTCTTTTTTTCTGCCCCTAACGCATTCATCCACTCCATAACAGATAGGTATGGATTTCTTAGGTAAGCTTGCCTAAACTCTGTGATGTAGCTGTCTGCAACAGGGTCTCTCTGAACCCTAGGTGTGGTAGTTACTGGGTAGGTAAAATGGATATCTGCATGAATTAGTTTATCGCAATTTTGCCTAGCAATTTCAGGATTTTCAGAGTGCTTAATCATTACTTCTGCCGCGTATGCCATTGCCATTGGTAAAACACCCGAACCTATATTTCCAGCAAATAAGGTAGCATGGCTTATTCTGCCAGATGCAATGTTCTGCTTCAGCTTTTCTTTGAGCTCTTTATGTCCTATAACTTCATCAAAACGCATGTGGTCAAAAGTAGGGATTTGAACCCGCTTTTAAGTCTTTGCAAAGCGATGGAAAAACTCGTAAAAAAATTCAACCTTTGAGGGTGATATAAATTTTGAAAAACATGACTGTGCGCACCATAGATTCTATAGACTTTAGCAGCAAAAGAGCTGTAGTTCGCGTTGACTTTAACGTGCCTTTGAATGATTCTTTTGAGATTACTGATGATACGCGGATGCGTGCAGCTGTTCCAACAATAAAAAAGATTTTAGCCGATGGTGGCGCAGTGGTTTTAATGAGCCACTTAGGCAGACCAAAAAGCGGACCAGAAGATAAATTCTCGCTAAAGCACTTGGTGAATCATTTGGAGGAACTTGTTGGAGTTAAAGTTCACTTTGCAACAGATTGCAGAGGCGACATAGCATCTAATGCAGCATCGGCTTTGCCTGCAGGTGAGGTTCTTTTGCTTGAAAACCTGCGCTTTTACAAAGAAGAGACTGCTGGAGATGAAGGTATGGCTAAAGAGTTAGCTTCCTTGGGAGATGTATATGTAAACGATGCCTTTGGTACAGCACACAGAGCCCATGCATCAACTGCAGTAATTGCTCAATTTGCCAAAGATGCGGCCTTTGGATACCTCATGGCAGGAGAGTTGAAAAGCGTAAAGAACGTTATGGAAGCCCCTCAGAAACCGTTCACAGCCATTATAGGTGGTGCTAAGGTTTCATCTAAGATTGGCATAATTGAAAACCTTCTACCCAAGATTGATAACTTAATTATTGGTGGTGGTATGGCATATACCTTTGAGAAAGCTCAAGGTGGAAACGTAGGAAACTCTCTAGTTGAAGAAGAGTTTTTGGAGATGGCAAAAACAGTTTTGGCAAAAGCCGATGATTTGGGCGTACGCATTTTATTGCCTGAGGACACTTTAGCTGCCGATGCCTTTGACAACAACGCCAAAACTCAGGTAGTTTCTACTAAAAACATACCAGACGGTTTTATGGGCTTAGACATAGGCCCTGATGCATTTGAGCACTACAAATTATGCATAGAAGAAAGTAAAACCATTTTGTGGAACGGACCCATGGGTGTATTTGAGTTTAGCAACTTTGAACAAGGAACCAAGCAAGCAGCTTATGCAGTTGTAACGGCTACGGAAAGAGGTGCATATTCTCTTGTTGGAGGTGGAGATTCAGTTGCTGCTGTAAACAAGTACGACCTGAAGGAGCATGTTAGCTACGTATCTACGGGTGGTGGCGCATTGCTTGAGCTGATTGAAGGAAAAGAGCTACCAGGTGTTGCAGCCATCTTAAATCGATAAAAAGCTGTTTAACAAGCAACTAGTTTGGGGTGTAATTAGCCATTATCCAGAGCCTCTTTGTAGACCCTTAGAACGCGTTCTCTCGCGAACTTGTGATCTACAATTGCGCTTTGCTGGTAACGAATGCTGTTTACCTCAGGAACCCATTTTTTAACATAAAGAAGCTTTGGATCAAACTTTTTGGTTTGTAGCTCTGGATTAAACACTCTAAAGTAGGGAGCTGCATCACATCCAGAACTAGATGCCCATTGCCATCCTCCATTATTTGATGAAAGTTCAAAATCATTGAGTTTGGCAGCAAAGTAAGCTTCGCCCCAACGCCAATCAACAAGCAAGTGTTTTACCAAGAAGGATGCGGTAATCATTCGTACGCGATTGTGCATGAATCCCGTAGTATTGAGTTCTCGCATTCCTGCATCTACAATTGGGTAACCCGTTTCGCCTTTACACCATTTCTCAAACTCTTCATCATTGTTTCGCCATGGTATACGATCGTATTGTGGTTTAAAGGCTGTATCCACTACTTGAGGATTGTGATGAAGAATCATCATATAGAAATCTCGCCAGATTAACTCATTCAGCCATTTTTCATTTTTTGATAGCCCCAACTTCGCTAATTGCCGTATGCTTACTGTTCCAAAACGAAGGTGCATACTAATTCGAGTGGTACCTTGAATAGACGGAATGTCTCGTGTTTCGTGATATTTTTCTACAATAGCCGTACTTACTTCACTTGCGGGTAAGTGGTCTGCCTTTGGACTAAAGCCCATTGATTCTAAAGTGGGAATGGCTGTTGCTTCGTGCTTGAGGTAGTTCTTAAAGTACTTTTCATTTGGGTATGGTTTCAGTTGGTAATCTGTAAGGGTGGCTTTCCACTTTTTGGCGTAAGGTGAAAATACAGAGTACCAAGACCCATTGTCTTTGGTTACCTCGTTTTTCTCAAAAATCGACTGGTCTTTGAAGGTATAGAATGGAATATTCTTAGCATCTAATAGCCCTCTTATTTCATGATCTCGTTGATTAGCATAGGGCTCGTAATCGTGGTTGGTGTATACCGCCTTTACGTCATATTCTGCTAGTAGCTCTTGGTATATATCATCTGGATAGCCATAGAAAACACGTAAGGTACTACCTATGGACAACAGCTCTTTTTGCAGTCTTTCAAGCTCTCTATGAATAAATGTAACCCTTCTGTCTGCTTTGTCTTCTAAGGCGTCTAAAATATTCTTGTCAAATATAAAAATGGGTAGCACATTATCGTGTTCACGGAGTGCGCGATAGGCACCTGCATTATCTTCTAATCGTAGATCTCTACGGTGCCAAAAAAGGGTTACTTTTTGCTTCATTAGAACAGTTCTTTGGGCAATTTATGAGGCGTTTCATTGGCCACAGCATAGGCCATTCGTTGCATTTTTTGCGTGGTGTGGTAAGCATCCATACCTGTGCAGCAAGTAACGTCTAGACTTGATAAATCAAGGTATCCATCTTCTTTAAGTGCAACCTCAGGGTAAAAAACTTCTACTATCTCTCCTACTACCAGAATGGTTTGATTGGCTTGAATGAGTTGTTTCTCTTTGAATTTAAGCCCAATTTGAACAGGGGCTTCTGCAACGTATGGTGCCGTATGCATTTCGCTTAGTACTGGTGTTAAACCAACTGCGTTGAACTCGCTTTCGCCTTCTTCATATTTGGCAGCAGTTTGATGAGCTTCATTTACAAACTGTTTAGCAACGTGGTTCAATGTGAAAAAGCCTGTTTCTTCTAGATTCGATAGGCTATGGCGAGGCACGGTTGCTGGCCTGAATAATACGCCAAGCAATGGTGGGCTTGCACCAATATGAAACACCTGCGAGAACATGGCAAGGTTGTGTTGGCCTTTGCTGTTTGCGGTTCCCATCAATTGAACGGGCTTAAACCCACTAAGTGTATTAAAGAAGTGTGCACGCTTGCGCGAGGGCCAATTCTGCGCCAATTCAGGAGTAATTCGGGAGAGTTTCATGAATTAGTTTGTTTTTACAGCACCCATTCCGCCATCAACACCAATGACCTGCCCAGTAATCCATTTACCTGAGTCATTTATTAAATGAGCTGCCATGTGAGCAATATCTTCTGGTTGACCAACCGCATTAAGCGGATGTCTTTTCGCAGAGGCTTCTTCTTTTTCTGGAGTACTTAAAAGTTTACCTGCAAGCGTTGTATTTGTTAAACTAGGAGCTATGCAGTTGAACCGCACTGTAGGAGCGTATTCAGCAGACAAACTTCTGGTTAATCCTTCTAGAGCTCCTTTTGCTGCTGCAATACTTGCATGGAAAGGCATTCCTGTTTGAACCGCAACTGTACTAAAGAAAACCACACTTCCGTTCGCTTCTTTTAGGGCAGGTAGGCATGCTTGTACAGTCTTAATGGCACCCATCACATTCAAGTCCCACTCTTGTTGAAAAGCATCTGGTTTTATGCGGTGGAAAGGTTTTAGGTTAATAGACCCTGGGCAGTAGGCTAAACCATGAATTTCATCTGGTAGAGGCCAGTCTTGCTCATCGTCTTGTGTAATATCAGCAGGGTGAAACTCAACAGTTGGTATAGCGTCTATATCGTGAGATTCTCTTGAAATTACTAAGACTGAGTGTCCTTCTTCTGCTAGTTTTTCTGTTAGGGCTTTACCTATACCCGTACCACCACCTATGACAACAAAATTCTTCATGCACTTAATTTTGTAAACGAAACAAGAGCCAAGAATTAAAGTTTACGAGGTTGACAGGGCTTACTTGCGTTCTATGGTAATCTTTACTTGCTTACCATCTTTTTCTGAAGAAACATCTTCTAGATTAACAACCACTGCTTCATTGTAGCGTTCAGCAGCACCATGAATTAGTCCCACAGCCAAATCTGCCATGCTTCTCTCTGAGCGATAGAGCATTTCCATACGCTTATTTGTTTTGAGAAGGGTATCGAAGTTGGGTAGTTGAGCATCTGGGTAAAGTTTGCGTACCTCTACATGAATATGCTCTTCTATACTGTTGAGAAAATCAAAAAGGTCTGAGGCATTTTCAACAAATTCTGGATGCCCATTGGCAAGTACACCAAACAGGTGCTTACCAAAAGTCTCAACTAAATCTGGTACAGGAACTTTGGTAGCCTTGCTTAGGGCTACCACCATCGATATAATTTCATGATGCGGATAAGTGCCTACAGAAGTGTAGGCACCACCTGTGCTAAGTGTAGGTGACTCTTTGATGACCTCTTCGGTAACCTCAAGCCCGAAAACATCATCTACCACGCCTTTCATGCCGCTAAAATTAAGTTAATTTCCAAGTGAAATAGAAGGTAGTTCCCACGTTGATTTCAGATTCAAAACGAATGGTACCTCCGTTAGAGTTTACAATCTTCTTTACAATGGGTAATCCAACTCCAGATGACTCTGTTTCGTCTTTCCTGTCTAGTGTCTGAAAAAGTTCAAAGATCTTATTCTCATAACGCTTCTCTATACCATTCCCATTGTCTGAAACGGCAAATTCTACCAATCCCAAAGGGAGTGTTTTTGCATGAATTTGCAGTTCTTTTTAGGGTTTGCTGTTGTAGTTCAGCCCATTCCGTATAAGGTTCCTGAAAACTTTCTCAAGAAGTTTCTCAACGGCATCTAGCTTAGGGAATTCACCAGTAATAGTGTAGTCAAAAGGAGTTATTTCTTGCTCTCGTTGTAAAATAGAAAGAACCAGAGCCTTGGTATCTATGTCTTTAGCGATAACACTAATGCTGTTGAGATTCGTTTATTCAATCAAGCTATTCAGGAGCGTCTCTATTCTAGAAATGCGCGAGCGCAGTAGCTCTGCATAATTAGAAAGCTCATCGTAAGAACTAGATATAATGTTTTCCTCAATCCAATTGGAGATATGCGAAATGGAACGTAGTGGAGTTTTTAAATCATGAGAAGCGATGTAGGCAATCATCTCCAAATCATCTTTAGCTTCTTTAAGAGCTCCAGTGCGCTGAATTACCTCTTCTTCTAGTTTAGTATTGAGCTTTTCTAAGCTTTGATTTGCATTGTACAACTCGTAACTCTTCTCCTCAAGCTGTTTTTCTGCTTGTTTGCGCGCATTACGTTAGCGTTCATACCTGCTTTTATAAAGGTCTTCTTGACTCGTTCTATGATAGTGGCAAAAGGAACAGCTTCGCTCCCTTATCCTGACTAAGATACGCCATTTTTATAGGGTATACCATCTTGTGTTTCAGCATTTGATTTCAAATACCTTTGCGGTAAATTTTGACAAAATGTTTGAGAACAGTACACGTACGGAGTTAAGCGAATTGGGTGAGTTTGGTATAATAGACCTAATCACCAAAGATGCGGGCCAGCTTCAAGTCAGCACGGTAAAAGGCCCTGGAGACGATGCAGCGGTTGTAGATCATGGAGACCGTTATACGTTGATTAGTACGGATATGTTAATGGAGGGTGTACACTTCAACATGAGTTATACTCCACTTAAGCATTTAGGGTATAAAACTGTAGCAGTAAACCTTAGTGACATCTATGCCATGAATGGAACACCACGCCAAATTACCGTATCTATTGGTGTTTCATCAAAATTCTCAGTAGAAGCTATTGAGGAGCTGTATGCCGGCATACACATGGCGTGTAAGTTTTATCAGGTAGACCTTGTAGGAGGTGATACAACTGCATCTAAAACAGGTCTAGTAATTAGCGTTACAGCCATGGGAACTGTAGAGAAAGACAAAATAACGTATCGTTCAGGAGCGGGAGAAAACGACTTAGTTTGTGTTACAGGTGATTTAGGAGCTGCATATGTTGGTCTGCAAGTTCTAGAAAGAGAATACGCTGTTTTCAAAGATAACCCCCAAATGCAACCAGACTTAGAAGGTATGGATTACATATTGGAGCGACAATTAAAGCCAGAAGCACAAAAGGGTCTGATAGAGCTCTTTAAAGAGAATAACCTTATACCAACTTCAATGATAGATGTAAGCGATGGGCTTGCCTCTGAATTAATTCACCTTTCAAAGGCTTCAGAAAGAGGAATAACCATTTACGGAGATAAGATTCCGGTAGACCATGTTACCGCCAAAGTTGCTGAGGACTTCAATCTCTCGCCTACTGTGGCAGCCTTGAATGGGGGAGAAGATTATGAACTCCTATTTACTATGCCTTTGGCGTCTTATGAAAAACTTAAGCACATACCCGAGATTCGCATGCTCGGCCACGTAACAGGTAAGGGTGAGGGTGTTTACATGGCAGATCAAGCGGGTAACAAAATAACCTTGGAAGCTCAAGGGTGGAATGCATTTAAAGGCGAATAACTACCTTCGTTAGCAACATGTCTGAAGAAAAAGCAAAACAGTCTTCTAGGTTTAACCTGGAAGAAGGAAAGAACACTGAATTGTATTGGGGGTTGCGCGTTGCGCTGCCTTATATTATGATTGGATGGGCTTTTGGTTTCTTGGTGCGTTTTGGTCATTTCCCTAAAGAGATAGGTGATTGGGGAACAGGTATATTGTTCAATTTTGTGCCAGTCTCATCTCAAATCATTGATTTTGAAGGTGGTAGATACGGAGATTACATAATGACAGGAGCAAACCTGATTATCATCTTGTTTGTTAGTTGGATTATTTTTTCTCCAATTGTGGGGCTGTTCCGAGGAATAGTTGGTTTGTCGGATAAGTAATCCGTGTGCTGCCTTCGGTATCCAATAAATGATATTCCAGCCAACCAAAAAGACACTGTATCCTAAATCTACTGAGATGTAAAGGTCTTAACAGCTAGTTCTCTCTTATCCAAAGAGGTGTAAAGGCGTTATACCCATAGCAGCTCTAACTGCAGAATAGGTAAGCAGAAACGGTTGTTGACATCATTAATCTTCATCGTCTACAACTACAAAATCTAAGCGTTTATTGTACAAATCTGCCTTGGTAATGCGTATACGGATGTCATCTCCTAACGTGTAGGTTTTGTTGGAATTGTGCCCCATGATACGGTGATTTGCATCATCAAAGAAGTAATAATCTCCCTCAATATCGCGCAAGCGAATCATTCCTTCGCATTTACTTTCTGTAAGTTCTACATATATTCCCCATTCGGTTACACCTGAAATGACTCCTTCAAACTCCTCACCAACATGGTCTTTCATGTAAAGTACTTGGTAGTATTTTACAGATTCGCGCTCAGCTTCTGCTGCTTTGCGCTCCATTTCACTACTGTGCTTACAAAGCGCTTCGTACTTGTTGGCGTTTGCACTGCTTTCATCCTCTTCCAAATAGCGATGTAGGAGCCTATGAACCATTACATCTGGATAGCGTCTTATGGGAGATGTAAAGTGCGAGTAATAGTCAAAAGCCAATCCGTAATGTCCTATATTTTCTGTGCTGTACTCTGCCTTAGCCATGGTTCTGATGGCTAGTGTTTCTAGCATTCCTTCTTCTCTTTTGCCTTGTACTTCTTCTAAAAGTTTGTTGAGGCCTTTGGAAACCTTATCTGGATTGGAGAAATTGTAATTATACCCAAAGGTTTTAATGAAAAGACCAAAGTTCATGAGCTTCTCAGGGTCTGGTTTGTCATGAATACGGTATACAAAGGTTTTAGGCTTCTTTTCTTTGCCTGGTTTTCCGATTACTGATGCTACAGTTCGGTTGGCCAAAAGCATAAATTCTTCTATGAGCTTATGTGCATCTTTTTGAACCTTAAAATAAACTGATGACGGATTCTTGTTCTCATCCAATAGAAAACGAACCTCTACTTTATCAAAAGCAATGGCTCCTGAAGACATGCGTTTGGCCCTAAGCTTCTTTGCTAATGTATTGAGTGTTTTTAGCTCATCTGAAAAATCTCCATTTCCAGTTTCTAATCGCTCTTGGGCCTCTTCATAGGTAAACCTGCGGTTTGAGTGAATCACCGTTCGTTTAATGCGTTTATTGACTACTTGTGCTTCTGCATTCAGTTCAAAAATTGCCGCATAGGTAAGCTTGTCTTCATTTGGACGTAGTGAGCATACACCGTTTGAGAGTACTTCAGGCAGCATCGGTATAACACGATCTACCAAGTAAACAGAGGTAGCTCTGTTCACAGCCTCTACATCAATAGGCTCTCCTTCACGAACGTAATGGGTTACATCTGCAATGTGAACGCCTACTTCTATGTTGCCGTTGTCTAGTGGGCGCACAGAAAGAGCATCGTCAAAATCTTTAGCATCTTTAGGATCTATAGTGAAAGTAGTTACTTCTCTATAGTCTTCTCTACGTGCTACTTCATCCGCTGCTATTTCCGTATCTATTTTTGCCGCAGTGGCTTCTACACCTTCTGGAAAGCGAAGAGGCAACCCTTTGTCTGCTAATATAGCAGCCATCTCAGTTTCATTCTCAAAAGGCTTACCCAATACCTCGGTTATTTCACCAAATGGAGATGAAGCTTCTTTGGGCCAATCAGTAAGTTTACCAATGGCTTTTTCTCCGTGTTTGGCACCGTTTAACTTTTCTAGTGGAATGTAGAGGTCTACGGGCATTTTGCGACTATCAGGAACAAGGAAAGCAAAGTTTCTATTTACTTCTACAGTACCTACAAAGTCTATTTTAGCGCGTTCTACTACTTCAACAATTTGACCTTCAGGTCCTTTCCGCTTTTTTCTTGCTAAAAGAAAAACGTTAACCGTATCGCCCTGTAAGGCATGACCCACAAATTTGGGAGGTATATAAATGTCTTCTTTTACTTGGTCTGTAATTACATACGCAGACCCGCTTTGGGTAAGGTCAACTCGCCCCTGAATAAACGCCATCGGCTTTGCCAATTGATATTTACCCCGCGAAGGCTCTTTTAAGGTTTCTTTAGCCTTGAGTTCTGCAAGAATCTTTACTACAAGCTCGCGATCATGCACGTTGGTTGCGCCAATGGCTGAAGATATTTGCTTGTAGTTAAATTGTTTTTTTGGTGATTGAGAAAACAGGTCAACAACCGCACGCTGAAGTTTGCGCTTGGTTACTTTTCCTGTACTTTTTGGTTTATTGGGCTTGCGTTTAGCCATAGATACAATCTAAATTAAAGGGTTAGTGTATTTCTTAGAGAACAACTTTAGCTTCAAAATTGTCAATTATTACATTTGAACTCATTATCAAACGATTAATTCTATCAACATGGTTAGCAAGCGCATTGCAGGAGAACTTAATAAACAGATTCACAACGAAGCATATTCGTCTCAATTCTACTTATCTATGGCGATTTGGGCTGAAGATCAAGGCTTTGAAGGCGTTTCTTCTTTTATGTATCGCCATAGTGATGAAGAGCGTATGCATATGCTTAAGTTGGTAAAGTTTGTTAATGAACGTGGAGGAAAAGCTGTTGTTCCAGCTTTAGCCGCCCCCCCAAGTGATTACAGCGGGTTGCTAGACTTGTTTAGTCAGCTTTTAGAACATGAGATGGAGATTACCAATAAAATCAATGAGTTGGTGCATATTACCCTTGAAGAAAAAGATTACACCACGCACAACTTTCTTCAGTGGTATGTGAGCGAACAAATTGAAGAAGAGGCACTGGCTCGCACCGTCCTAGATAAGCTCAAGATTATTGGAGATGAAAAAGGTGGTGGTTTGTATTTGTTTGATAGAGATATCATGGGAATAACCGCAAATACTGCCAACGAAGAACAAGCGTAAAGCGCGAGTAAGCGCGTTTGAAGGAGGGAGGCTTTTGACCTCCCTTTTTTATTTGCTGATGTTTTCTAAGTCTAGCAGAAAAGCATATTCCAATGCTACCTCTTTTAAAGCCTCAAACCTACCTGAAGCTCCTCCGTGGCCAGCATCCATATTCGTGTGTAATAGGAGTAAGGTATCATCGGTTTTTAAATCTCGGAGTTTGGCAACCCATTTTGCGGGTTCCCAGTATTGCACTTGACTATCATGTAGACCTGTGGTTACCAAGACATTCGGGTAATTTTGAGCCGATACGTTGTCATAAGGAGAGTAGGACTTCATGTAGTCATAGTAGGTTGGGTCTTTTGGATTCCCCCATTCGTCAAACTCACCAGTTGTAAGAGGAATAGACTCATCTAGCATTGTGGTAACCACATCTACAAAAGGTACTGAAGCTACAATGCCGTTATACAAATCTGGCCGCATATTCATAACAGCACCCATAAGAAGCCCACCAGCACTACCTCCCATAGCGTAAAGATGTTCTTGAGAAGTGAACTTTTCGTTGATTAAGTGCTCTGCACAATCATTGAAATCTGTGAAAGTGTTGCGCTTATTCAGCAATTTCCCGTCTTCATACCAAGCTCTCCCCATTGTTTCACTACCTCGAATGTGAGCTATGGCAAACACAAAACCTCTGTTTAGCAAGCTAAGGCGTATAGAGCTAAAACTAGGATCTATGGAGTAACCGTATGACCCATATCCGTATAGGAGCAAGGGGTTCTTCCCGTCTTTTTCTAATCCCTTTTTATAAACCAATGAAACAGGAACTTTTGCTCCATCAGCAGCAGTTATGTAGAGCCTTTCTGCTTGGTAATTATCGGGGTCATGACCACCAATAACTTCTTGCCTTTTCAGCAAGGTTTGATCTTTGGTTTTCATGTTGAATTCGTATTGCGTTGAGGGTGTAGTTAATGATGAGTACCCGTAACGCAAGAGGTGTGTATCGTAATCACGGTTGATGGTTGTGAAGACAACATATGCTGCATCATTAAATGGAATGTAATAGTCTTGAGAATTATCCCAAGCCATAACATGAAGTTGCGTTAGTCCGTTTTTCCGCTCGCCTAAAACCAAATAATCTTCAAATAATTCCAAATCTTCTAACAAAACATCATCGCGATGCGGTATTACTTCTTCCCAATTCGCTTTTTCAGTAGCATTTAAAGAAGTACGCATTAGCCTAAAGTTCTTTGCTTCTAGGTTGGTAAGCACGTAGAAGTAATCTTTGTAGTGTGCAATGCTATACTCTAAATGTCGTTCGCGTGGCTGAAACACGGTAAACTCTCCATTTGGAGTATCTGCAGAAAGAAAACGATATTCATTACTTACAGTAGCACCAGACCCTATAATGATATAGGCTCCGCTCTTACTGCGGTATACCCCTGTATTGAATGTCTCATCTGCTTCATGGAAGATTTCTACATCTTCTGACTGCTCTGTTCCAAGAACGTGCCTGTATATTTTATACGAACGAAGCGATTCGTCTTTCTGTGTGTAAAAAACGGTTTTATTATCGTTTGCCCAAGCAACGCTTCCTGTGGTGTTTTCAAGTACGTCTTTTAAGGTTTCACCTGTCTCTAGGTTTTTGAATCGTATGGTGTAAATCCGCCTGCTAACTGTGTCTTCTCCAAAGGCCAACAGTTCATTGTTAGGGGAAACTTGCATACCACCAAGAGCATGGTATGTGTGTGTTTGAGCCAATTCATTTTGGTCTAATAGAATCTCTTCTTTGTTTTGAAGAGAAGCTTTTTTTCTGCTGAATATGGGATATTCAAAACCTTTTTCGAATCGTGTTAAATACCAATAACCATTATAGAAATAAGGCACGCTTTGGTCGTCTTCTTTGATGCGCCCCTTCATCTCTTCAAATAACTCTTTTTGGAACACCTCGGTATGCTTCAATTTAGCATCTGTGTAATTATTCTCCGCATTTAGATAGTCTATAACTTCTTGGTCTTCTCGGTTGTTAAGCCAATAGTAATTGTCTATTCGCACATCACCATGCGTGATCAATTCCTTGGTTTTTTTGGTGGCAACAGGAGGCAGAATTTCATTCATACGGTTGTTATTTGAGCAGGCAAAGCTAGTACAGATGCCGAGTGCGAAGAGGAAAGCGTGACTTGATTTCATAGGTTTTCTTACATAAAAAGTTGCAAGTAAAATAAGTATTAAACGGCTTGAATTCCTATTTTGCAAGGAGAAACCAAAAAAAGTATGCGCGCCTAATAAATTGGGTTACCGTATCACAATCAAATAAATAGATGAATCAAGCAACGTTCAAGAAGTGGATCATGCTTCTCTTGCCAGCATTTTTATTGGTTTTTTCCCTAACAGCTGAAGCGCAAAACAGCATTTCGGGAAAGATAGCAGATAAGCAAACGGGAGAAACGCTTATAGGTGCAAGCGTAGTGATTGAGGGAACTGCAATAGGAACTATCACCGATATAGACGGTAAGTTTATTTTAAAGACAGACAAAGAACTACCCATAAATCTGGTTATTTCCTTTCTAGGCTATCAACCCACAACAATTACTGTTTCAGATTGGAATCAAAAAATCAACGTGAAGCTAGCAACGGACAATGTAATGCTACAAGCTGTTGAAGTGGTTGAATCTAGAATATCTGAACGAGAGAAACAGGCACCGCTTACGGTTGAAACCATGGATGTAATTGCTATAAAGAATGCACCTTCTGGTAACTTTTATGAGAGTCTAGGCAACATGAAAGGTGTGGATATGACATCTGCGTCACTTGGCTTTAAGGTTATTAACACTAGAGGATTTAACTCCACCTCACCTGTTCGTTCGTTGCAACTTATTGATGGGGTGGATAACCAGTCACCAGGTCTCAATTTCAGTTTAGGGAATTTCTTGGGTGCTTCTGATTTGGATGTGATGAAGGTAGATGTAATTGCGGGTGCAAGTTCTGCGTATTATGGTCCGGGTGCTTTTAACGGAGTAATTAATATGACCACGAAAGACCCCTTTACCTTTCCTGGTTTGAGTGCTTCATTTAAGGTAGGTGAGCGAAACATGGTAGAGGGCGCAGTGCGATGGGCACAAGTCATCAAGAATAAGGAAGGGAAAGAGAAATTCGGGTATAAAATCAACGCCTTTTACTTTTCTGCATTGGATTGGGAAGCAGAGAATTATAATCCCATAGATGGGTCTGATGACCCCGCTTCAAACCCTGGTGGTTTTGATGGAGTTAACATCTACGGAGATGAAAGCACAGAAACGAATAATGATGCAACTGGTTCTATAGGCTCTTTAGAGAGTCCTGGTTTGGGGAGGTATTACAGAACAGGTTACCGTGAGATAGACTTGGCAGACTACAATACCCAAAATGCAAAGTTAAATGCAGCTTTCCACTACAAAATTAAAGATGATGTTCAAGCCATTTTCAGCACAAGCTACAGCCAAGGAACAACCGTTTACCAAGGAGACAACCGCTATAGTTTAAAGAATATTCAGTTTTACCAAAATCGTTTGGAGTTTAAAAAAGAAGATACTTGGTTCTTTAGGGCGTATGCTACGCACGAAGATGCAGGAGACTCATACGATATTGTAACCACTGCATTGCGCATGCAAGAAGCAGTGAATGATGAGCGCCAGTGGAACCTAGATTACAAACGTAACTGGAACTCCAATTATGCGGGTTTAGTGAGAGGGCTACCTGGGTGGAGACTTCCCGATTATGCAGGAGGAGAAACGCTGGATCAATGGCAAAACAACTTTTACAACCCTTGGATTACTGGGTATGCAGACTCCTTAATGCTCTGGCACAATGATAACCGTTACAGAACAGATACAGAATTTGCCAGAAATCCTAGATACGATGAAGGAACCAACCCGTATGATTCTGCTTTCAATGACATCACCACCAGAAAATTTACAGATGGAGGTTCTTTGTTTTTTGACCGTTCTGCCTTGTACCACGTTCAGGGAGAATATAAATTCAAGCCAGAATGGGCAGAAATAACCATAGGTGGTAATGGTAGGTTGTACATGCCCAATACGGAGGGAACTATTTTCGCAGATACCCTAGAGTATACTCGCCTTGAAACGGATACAGGAATAATACTAACCGATAGCGCCTACAAGAGAATTACCAACTACCAATACGGTTTCTATGCGGGAATCAAAAAGATGTTGCTAGATGATAAATTGATTGCAACAGCAACGTTAAGGGTAGATAAGAACGAGAATTTCGACTTTCTATACTCACCAGCTATCTCACTTGTTTATAGCCCTAATGAGAATCACACTTTCCGCACTACCTTTACTTCAGCAGTGCGAAACCCTACATTGGCAGATCAATTTTTGTACTACAATGTTGGTAGGGCAATCTTGCTAGGGAACTTAAACGGATACGACTCACTAATTACCGTAGAAAGCTTTGATGATTATCGAACTGCTTTGAATACAGATACATTGTCTTATTTTAATGTAGACCCAATAGTACCAGAAGAGGTTAAAACAATAGAGTTTGGTTACCGAGGTATTTTATGGGATAAACTGTACTTAGATGCGAGTTACTACCATTCTTGGTATACCAATTTCATTGGCTTTGTAATTGGCCTAGATGTTGATTTTACCAACTTTGGCTTTCCGAGTGCCATTCAGGCATATAGATTGGCTACTAATGCTAAGGAAACAGTAACTACACAAGGTTTGAGCATTGGAGGTAATTATTATATCAAAAACAGATATACTATTTCTGCTAACTACAGTTGGAATAAACTAATTACAGGCGGAGATGATCCTATAATACCGGCATTTAATACTCCGGAGCACAAGTACAACATTGGCTTCACTGGAAGAGACATTAATGTTCCATTTATATCCCAAGGCTCACTTGGGTTCGGGGTGAATTACAAGTGGATTCAAGGGTTTACTTTTGAGGGTTCACCGCAGTTCACAGGATTCATTGATACGTATGATTTAGTGGATGCTCAAATCAATTATACCGTTCCTAAAATCCACACTACATTTAAGATTGGAGCCTCTAACTTGTTAAATAATCAGGTTTATCAAGTGTATGGAGGACCTAGAGTGGGGAGGTTAGCATACTTCTCTGTACTCTTTGATTGGCGAAGCAATTAATTTAATCGTGTATATTTACCATAAAATCAAGCATATGAAAAAACAACTACGTTCAATTTTCGGGGTGGCTCTAGGTATGGCGTTGGCCACAGGAGCTTCTGCTCAAGAGCGCTTCTTGGAAGAAGTATTTAACGATGGAGACATCGTAGTAACCAAAGACGTTGTCTACGGTGCAAACATTGACTATTTAAGAAA
>CBFIHE010000034.1:0-24676 GCA_965662345.1 Salibacteraceae bacterium | reverse complement strand
CCATGTTGTAGGCACTATCATAGAATGTCATATCTATGGTGTCATAAGTCATTTGAAAGAGCGCATTCAATGAATTAGTATCTATGGCACTTTGAGACTGAGTATAATCAAGTATTTGATTCTCCAATAAATCGCTTACTTCTCTTGTTGCCTCGCTCAGAACATCTCCTGATTTTAGATTGAAGTTAAACTGCTTTCTGCCGTTTTCACCTTGGGGTAAGGTTACTAATGATGGGGTTTCACCTCGATCAATTGTTGTTTCACCTTCCTCAACTACACGCTGCCTTAACTCACGCAAACTAATTCGTTTGCCATTTTCGAAAGCAATAACAAATGCACCTTTAACATTTGCACTTTGCAGTTCTTCTCTTCTTGCTCTAGCAAATTTGATGTCTCTGAAAATCCCTGTGGAATATCTAAACCTGTTTCCCGGGAGTTCTTCTACGTTCAATTCTGTTACAGACTTGAACTCTTCAGGTATCGTAGCACCAGAAAATGAACCTATTTGAACCGTATAGAATAGTCCATCTATATCGTTCACAGGTGTTGCTTTTTGAGCGATAACTCCTTGAGCAGATGTTAACGCCACAAAAATAATGAGTGTATAAAGGTTTTTTAGGATCTCTAAAATTTCGCTTCTCCACACTATCAAATTACAAGCCTTTTCTTGTACAAATATGGAATTCAAAGATTATATTAAAGCGTAAGTGTCTGATGAGTAGTTATGTAGGGGATTAAATTTGTTTTTTATTCATAGGTGTTTTTTCAATTTGATCTAGAGTAATTCGTTCCCATTATGGAAAAATATTCGAGAGATTCGGAAAGAACTGATTCGCTTTGGGAAGCTATTGAGTATTTGTATCTTTACGGTAGCAAACATTTCGATTTTAAGTCTTCCTTATGAAAGCTTCCAAGTTTTTTATTGAGTGCGCAGATTGCGGTGTCAAAGACAAAGCGCTGTTTGGCGGTTTGTGCACCAAGAACCTAGATAAAATTAGTTATAGTAAGTCTTGTGCTGAATATAAAAAAGGTCAAGTTTTATTCCATGAAGGTACCAGACCACTAGGTGTCTTTTGCGTAAACAAGGGTAAAATCAAGATTTATAAAATTGGTTTTGATGGAAAGGAGCAAATAATTCAAATATCCAAACCAGGAGATTTGCTAGGGTATAAGGCTATGATAAGCGAAGAGACTTATCCGGTTACCGCAGAAGCATTGGAAGACACAAAGGTTTGTTTTGTTCCCAAAGGAGACTTCTTAGATATTCTTGATGACTCCCCGCAGTTTAATCATGTTCTGCTTAAAGAAGCCTGTAAAGAGTTGGGCTTAATGGCCGATAGCCTCACTAGCTTGGCTCAAAAAAGCGTACGCGAAAGACTAGCCGTAGCGCTGTTAATGCTTAAAGATACCTACGGCATTGATGGAACTGACGATTGCCCTGTAGAGATTAATCTCACTCGCGAAGATTTGGCAAATATTGTGGGAACTGCAACTGAAACAGTCATTAGGCTCTTGCATGATTTCAAACAAGAGAACTTAATTGAAACAAAGGGGCGAAAGATTATGGTATTAGAACCCAAGAAGTTGATTAAAATTGCTGAGCTCTATTAAGAATCAACAGCACAGAATTACAGCAAAAAGACCCAAACGCGTGTTTGAGGTCTTTTTTTATGATTATAATCATATACGCCTTTGACATTCATCATGCAAAAGGCTAATAAATAAGAACAACTTTGAAAATCAGATGATATGAAAAAGATATTAGTACCAACAGACTTTTCAGAACTCGCATTTTATGCTTGCGAAGTTGCTTCAGAAATTGCTAAAAAGAGTGATGCATGGATTTACTTAATTCATGTTTCGCGCAATAAAGAAGACAATCCAGATGTGTGCAACGCAAGGTTACAAGCGCTTATGGACCATGAGGTTTTCTCAGGTTTGAATGTTTCAATTCATCTCGAGCAGAGAAAGCTTGAAGGTTCAATAATATCTGCGGCCAAAGAGCACGATATTGACCTGATTGTGATGGGCTCTCATGGAAAAGGTGCAGATGACCCTTCGTTAGTTGGTTCAAATACGGCACGTGTAGTGAGGCTTGCTGAGTTTCCTGTACTGGTTGTTAAAGCAGAAGAAGAGTGCTTTGATGTGAAGCACTTAGTTTTTGCCAGTAGCTTTTTTGGGGAGATTGATGCTGTATTCCCTAAGATTCAAGGTTTTGCAGAGTTACTTGGTGCACATGTTCACTTGGTAAAGATTATAACTCCAAGACAATTTGAATCCACATCTATATCTGAGCGTACTATGAAGAAGTTCGCAGAGCAACACCGCTTAAAGAACTATTCAATACATGTTTATAACCATGAGACCAAAGAAGCTGGAATCATGGAATTTGCCGAGAGGGTAAATGCCGATGTAATTGCATTGGTAACCCACGGTAGAAAAGGACTGTCTCAATATATCCTGGGGAGTGTTGCAGAAACAGTAGCAAATAGATCTAATACCCCTGTACTGAGCCTAAAATTGCCGGGTTCCAAAGTATCTGATGCGATACTTTTTCCGGAATGATTTAGGAGTTAATGAATATCGAAAAATGGCAACTGGAAGAATATTAGTTTTAATAGATGGGACAAAAGAATCACTGTATTCCGTGGATTTTGCCCTCAAATATTTTAATGAAGGCGGAAATAAGATTGTAGGAATATCCTTGGATTCAGAGCCAGAAGATATGTCTTATTCAGGAGGGCGAGCAGCTACTCCATCTGAGCTATCCAACTATAACCTGGGGGCTATACGTAATAAAACGGTAAGAGATGAACTATCAAATATTCTAATTGATGTTACAGCGGTTTTAGAGTCTCGTTTTGTGCTTAAGAAAATTCATGTTGATGATCAGGCAAGTTTAGAGAGCGAAGTGAAATACTCAGACCTATTGATCACAACACAAGCAGGGTACGATTTATTACCCTGGAACGAAGATTCGCTTGATTCAGATATGAAAGCGTGTTGTTGTCCAAAAGTGGTAATTGATCAACCTATTCATGAAATAGAGAATGTGGTTCTCTTGAATGATGGCTCGCAAGAATCCGTATATGCCATTAAAAACTTTTGCAGGTTCTACGATGATACCTGTAAGAACAAGGAAGTTACATTGTTGAATTACATGACAGATGATCAATACGATTCAGATGCAACATCAGACTTGAAAATACTCTCTAGCTACTTACAAACTCACTGCAAGAACTTGGCATTTATTTCCTATAAATCTGAATCTGAAGGCTATTTACAGAAACTACTTCAAACCAATAAAGAGACGATTGTAGCGGGGCCTGAATCACTTATGTTAGTTCCAGATAGCCTGTTTACCTACGCAAAAAAACTATTTATCGGGAAGGCCTAGCTATTTAACCCAAAGCTCATTTTGCCTTTCTCGTAATTTCACTACTTTTCCTATCTGTAATTAAAACAAGATGAGAATAATAGTTCCTACTGATTTTTCTGAAAACGCGAGAAACGCTTTTGCATTTGCATACGAGCATTACGGTAACGATGCAGAGTACATCTTGCTAAATACTTATGAGACTCCTAATGCAGGGAGCGGAGGTATGTTGGTTTCTATTGATGATATTCTAGAGAAGGAATCACTTAAAGAACTTCGCAAAGAAGAACAAGTAATACGAGGGATTTATCCAAACTTAGACCTAACTACAGAGGCCGTTCATGGCAGCGTTGAAGATGGAATACACAGGGTACACTCTAAAAATGAGGTAGATATAGTATACATTGGAACAACTGGAGCTTCTGGATTAAAGGAAGCTTTACTCGGTTCTAACGCAGAAAGGGTAATTCGAGAGTCATTGCTACCTGTAATGGCTATCCCTGCTACATGCTCTTATTCAACAATCAAGCGTGTTGTTCTCGCCACAGACTTAAAAGCCAATCACTCAGAAGATGTATTCAAGCCGTTATTAAAACTGTTAAAACAAGATAGAGCCTTGCTCAATATTGTACATGTTCATTCTGGTGAAGACCCCATGAGCAGAGAGCTATTTGCTGAGCGAGAGAAGCTTGAACAAATATTCTCTGCTTTTTTAGATTCTTTTGAGTTCATAGATACCAATGATATTCCACAAGGAATAAATGAATTTATAGAGAATAAAACTGTTGATGTTTTGGCTATGGTACCTAGAAAGGTCAGTTTCTTTCAACGCCTGTTTAAACGCAGCATATCAAAAGATATGGCCTATCATACCAGGGTGCCTCTGTTAACATTGAAAGACTAATTATCTTATTCCTTCTCTTTGTAAAAATCGAATGTAGGCGTTACGGTTTGCATGGTGAGCAGAGAGTGTTTTGGCGAAATTATGATAGCCAGAGAAGTCAGGTTTGGCACACATGAAAATATAGCTGTGCTCAGGGGCGTTTAGTACAGCTTCTAGGGCCTGTTTTTCAGGTACAGAGATAGGGCCTGGAGGTAAGCCTTTATATTTATAGGTGTTATATGGAGATTCTATCTCTAAGTGTTTGAAATAAATGCGTTTTAAGCCTGGGTCGCCAACCGCATATTTGACAGTGGGGTCAGCTTGGAGTTTCATGCCTTTTTTCAATCGATTAATGTAAAGCCTAGCTACTAGTGGCATTTCATCTTGCTTTACAGTTTCAGCTTGTACAATGCTAGCCAGAGTAGCAACATCGCTTTGCGATAATCCCAACCTTGCAGCTTTTGCTTTTTTCTCTGGTGTCCAGAAGGACTTGAACTCTGCAGCCATTCGCTTCAAAAACGCCTCTGGAGAGGTATTCCAGTAAAACTCATAGGTATTGGGAATAAATAGAGCAAGAAAGGTTTCTTGTTGAAAACCGTAGTGGGAAATTACGCTATCATTCATTAAGAAAGTGCAAAATGCAGTAGAGTCAGGTTCAAGGTATTTGCTCACCTTTCCAGCCAAAGCGGGCAGATCTCTTATAGTGTTAAAAGTCACGTTAACGGGTTCTTGTTCCCCCGAACGTAGCAAATTCACAAGCTCATTGTTGCTCATAGCAGAAGTAAGTTTATAGCGTCCTGGCTTCACTTTGTTTAAGTAGTTCTTTTTCTCTGCGACCCACCTGAAAGATTCTTCTTTCAAAAGCAAGTTTTTAGACTTTAGGCTGTTAACTACATCTTCAAATGTTGCCTCTGTTGGTATATAGAAATATCCATCATTGGGTAGTTCTTTTGCTAGGTTTGGTGATTTTATAAAGTGATAATAGCGATAGCCAATTCCCCCCGCCACAAGTCCCAGAATAAAGAGAAAAGCGATAATAAACTCCAGCGATTTGTTACTCTTGCGTGAACTCATCTTTTGTCATTTGATACATGCGAGCATCTTCGTATCCATTTCTTGTAGATATCCAATCCCTCAAGGTTCCGCTGTAGGAAAATCCAACACTTTCAAAAAGTCGAACGCTTTTAGTGTTTGAATGTAAGATTGTACAATAAACTTGATTCAAGTTTAGGTGTAAAAAAGCATATGGAAGAATAATCTGTAATGCTTCTTTTGCTAAACCTTTGTTCCTGAATTCGGGTGAGATTAGTATGCCAATTCCAGCTTTAGCATTTAAAGGTTCATAGTCAAAAAGGTCTATACACCCCATAGAAATACCTCGGTGTGACTCAATAATCAATCGAAGCTGTCTATCAGTGTAGATATCATGAATGGTACTGAGATATTGCTTTAGGGTGTTCTTTGAGAATGGAGAAGGCGTGTGACTAATGTGCCAAATATCAGGGTCATTCTCCCAAGAGTAAAGCATATCGAGGTCATTAGGCTCTGGGGCTCGCAACCGTATGTTCTTATATCTTAAAGCTAGCATACGTATAAACCTTGATAAACGCATTTGGTAGGGCCAACTAGCTGTATGTTTTTAAACCCGTTTTTGTCTTTTTCAAATCGAATGGAAAGATCTCCCCCCAACGTTTTGATTGAAACATCATAGCTTCCTGCAGATGCATCTTTGTTGAGTGCTAATGCAACAGCGGTAACACCTGTTCCGCAAGAAAACGTTTCCGCTTCTACACCTCGTTCATACGTTCGAACTTTGAAGGCATTACCTACTCTGGTAACAAAATTTACATTGGAACCCTCCAACGAGTGTTTTTGTCTTAAGGCTTTGCCCTCCGTTTCAACGTTAAGGGTGTCTACATCATTTACTTCTTTAACGAGGTGTGGAGAGCCTGTATTGACAAATGGTAAGTCAAGGGCACTTTTTACTCCTGCTACATCTATCATTCCCAATGCAACAACATGGTCATTTATTGAAGCTTCATGCAAGCCGTCAATTGCCATAAAAGATGCAGTATGAGAAATAACTCCAAGCTGTTTGGCAAAAGCAACAATACATCTGCCTCCATTGCCACACATGGAGCTCTCTTTGCCATCTGCATTGAAATAGATCATTCTAAAGTCTGAGCTGTCGTGATTTTGTAGAAGAATAAGCCCATCAGCACCTATACCAAATCGTCTAGAGCAAAGACGTTCTATGAGCTCAGTATTCTCTTTGGGAAACCATTCTTCTCTATCATCTATCATGATGAAGTCGTTTCCAGTGCCTTGGTACTTGAAAAAAGTGAATTTCAATTTTCTAAAAGTTGAATAAGAATCAAAGAATCGGTTTCCGTTACCAATGGTAGCAAATTAAAGGTATTCTCTACGGAGTAAAAAGAACCGTTGAATCCCAAATACAATTGATTATTTAAGGTGTGCAATGTGGCTTGTTTATCTGGAACAACACCATAAACACGAATCACCTTACCGTTTTTTATATATCCTGCTTTGTAGAAAGGATGATCCCAAAATTCCAGGTTAATAAATGAAGGTGTTGGCTCTATTCCAGTCTGTTTTTCAAGAAGAGAATCAATGGCAATTTTTGCGGAGTCAGCCCTGTCTTCATCTGGTAAAACATGTAGCACTTTGGAAAAGAGAAGTTCTTCTTGTTCAATTGTGGTAAAATTTGAGCGGGTATTTTCAAGAGAGTCTAGACTTGATTGCACTAGCGTATCTAAAATAATGCTATCGACTTGGTTTGTTGAGTCTATTTCTTCAGTAGTGGTATCCTTGGGTTCAACTTCAATATAGACTTGTTCAATTACCGTATCACGCTGTGTTATGAATAGCGTATCTACTACATTAGAAGTTTCTTTGGCTTTATTGTGTCTAATCTTTTGACGTACAGGTTCACTCGCATCTTGCACTACAATCATGAGTAAAATGCCAGCCAGTAATCCCACTAAGAACAAACCAATTTTAGTTCCCATGCTGCGAAAGTAGTTTATCCGTCTATCACGTGCTTACCAATAGCGTATTACAGCGGTTAATGTGCTTAACTTTTTTTAACAAGGAAAGAAAAACACAACTATGGTTCTGAGCGTAAATTGATCAAGTAATCAAAATGAATCTAACTATGTTGAAGCGATTTATTCCTTTTTTAGCGGCATCTGTATTGGGAAGTGCCTTAACCATTGTTTTTTTGAATAAAGAGATAGGCACTAGAAGTGCTCGTATTACGCCTGTTGATGAGAATCCTGATATTAAGCAGGTCTCTTACAGAGAAGTAGCACCTTTTAGTGGAGCAGATTTCACAACAGCTGCAGAAGTAGCGGTTCACGGTGTAGTTCATGTAAAAACGAAAGCAGAGGGTAAGCAATACTACCAGGTTAACCCGCTGGAATATTTCTTTTTTGGCCAGGCAGAACCGATTCCACGTAAAGCACCTCCACAATTTGGATCTGGTTCAGGAGTTGTGATTTCACAAGACGGATACATTGTAACTAATAATCATGTGATTGAGGGTGCAGATGAAATTGAGATTGTATTTAATGACAATCGTAGTTACACAGCTCAAGTTGTTGGATCTGACCCAAATACAGATATTGCTTTACTCAAAGTAGATGAGAATGATCTACCCGCTGTTCCGGTTGGAGACTCAGATAATTTAAAGCTAGGAGAATGGGTTCTAGCGGTAGGTAATCCATACAACTTGAACTCTACCGTTACAGCTGGAATTATTTCTGCCAAGGGCAGAAGCATAGATATTATGAACAAACAAGGTAAGGGATTCGCTCCCATTGAGAGTTTTATCCAAACAGATGCTGCAGTGAATCCAGGGAATAGTGGTGGAGCATTAGTAAATACTAAGGGAGAGCTCATTGGTATCAATACTGCTATTAAGTCTCCAACAGGTACTTTTACTGGGTACAGCTTTGCCGTTCCAGTGAACATTGTAAAAAAAGTAGTGGAAGATCTGCGTGATTTTGGTGTAGTTCAACGCGGCTTTTTAGGAGTAACTATACGAAATGTAGATAGCGAACTGGCTAATGAATTGGATCTAGATCAACCTTCAGGTGTTTTTGTAAATGGTTTGATGGATGAAGGTGCAGCAGCCGATGCTGGTGTAAAAGAAGGAGATGTAATTGTTGCCGTTGGAGCAGAGAGTATAAAGAATGTTCCTGAATTGCAGGAGCAGGTGGGGAGATATAGACCTGGAGATGAGGTAACGATATCTGTACTGAGAGATGGTGAAATAGAGCAGATTCCTTTAGTCCTCAAGAATAAATTTGGCACTACAAAAGTGATTGAAAAAGAAAGTGCTGATAAATGGGTGGTATTAGGTGCGGAATGTGTGCTGCCAAATGAAGAGTTGATGGAAGAATTGAACATACAGAATGGTGTTCAGGTGAAGAAGCTCGGAGATGGCAAGCTGAAGGCAGCTGGGTTGAAAGAAGGGTTCATCATCTTAAGAGTAGACAAGATGCCCGTAGAATCTGCAGAACAGCTGGCAAAATTGTTCTCAAGCCAGAATGGAGGCATGCTTATTGAAGGAGTATACCCTAATGGAAAGCGTGGTTATTACGGTGTAGGAATGTAATTTTTCTCAAATGAAATGTGGTAGAAAAGGCCTTGTCTTGTCAGACAGGCCTTTTCTGTTTTTATGGGGTGGCAAATACTATATTTGCCTCCGAAATCCGAACATCAATCTAAATAATTAACACATGTCAGTTTCATCCATGAAAGACTCTTACAACAAAGATTTACAGAATCAAGTAGAGCAGGAAAAGGCGGCCGTAAGTTTGATCAATTCCATCGGTACACTTTTGTATGACAACTCCGTAGAGCTTGTTTTATTCAGAAACCACTTGGTAGATACTTCTGTTTCAGAAGTTCTCAAACTTCACAAGTATGGTAATGAGGTAGTTAAAAAGTCTTTTTCTGTTTATGATACCGCTGCCTTAGCTAAGGTTATGGTGTCAATGGACCTTGCTCCGGCCAAAGTAGATATCGGTAAGTTAGCTGCAGAATGGAATGAAGAAAAAGAGAACTACGAGAATATGTCTGCCTTTGTAGGCGATAAAATAGGCTCGTTTAGTAGCGCTAATGCTCATACAGAGCCTAGAGATGTAGTTTTATTTGGTTTTGGTCGTATAGGAAGATTAGCTGCTCGTGAGTTAATCAAGCAATTTGGTAAAGGTCAACAACTACGTTTGCGTGCGATTGTCACTAGAGACGATTCTGAGGCTACCATTACAAAGCGTGCTGCGCTATTTCGCAATGATTCCGTTCACGGTCACTTCTCAGGAACGGTTGAAGAAGATATGAGTAATAAGGCGTTGGTTATTAATGGTCAGCGTATTCAGATGATAGGGTCTAAAGATCCAGGGGCTATTGATTATACGGCTTACGGAATTGAAAATGCAATTCTTTTGGATAATACTGGGGCGTTCACAAATCGTGAAGCTTTGTCTGTTCATATGAAAGCTAAAGGAATTGCTAAAGTGATTCTTACTGCACCAGGGAAAGAAATTCCGAATATAGTTTATGGCATCAATCACTTCGATTTAGATATCGAGAATGAAACCATATTCTCAGCAGCTTCTTGTACTACAAATGCAATCTCTCCTGTGCTTAAAGTAATAAACGATGCTTTTGGTATTGAGAAAGGACATATTGAAACAGTTCATGCTTACACCAATGATCAGAACTTATTGGATAATATGCATAAAAAACCAAGGCGTGGAAGATCGGCAGCCATTAATATGGTAATTACCTCAACTGGCGCTGGCGCAGCGGTTACCAAAGTGATTCCAGATTTAAAGGATAAGCTTACGGCAAATGCTGTAAGAGTGCCAACACCAAATGGTTCATTGGCAATTATGAGTTTAGAGCTTAAAAATGATGCATCTGTTGAAGCTTTGAATGAAGCTGTACGCAATGCGGCACTAGAAGGCAATTTGGTGAACCAGATTAACTACAATGTAGACCCTGAACTGGTATCCAATGACATCATAGGAAATGCATGTTGCTCTGTTTTTGACAGCAATGCAACTTTGGTTCATCCTGATGGAAAAAGTGTGGTTCTTTACACTTGGTATGATAATGAGTTTGGTTATACCAAACAGGTTATCCGCCTAGCCAAATACGTTGCAAAAGTTAGAAGATTACACTACTACTAGAAAGTAGCTGTAGAACGTAAAAAAAAAAGGAGGCCTAAACAGCCTCCTTTTTAGTTTGTGGAAACACCTGTTGAAGTTTCTTGTATCTGTAATCGAATATATGCTGCAGTTGATTCTTTACATATACAGTATTCGCTATATCTCCCAATGGGCCTAGCGGTAAACCATAGTCAATAATATCGGTCATGTGAACACCATCTTCTGTCTCCTCAAAGAAGTGTTTGTGGTGCCAGAAAGAGTAGGGACCAAAACGTTGCTCGTCTACAAAATAAGCGTGGTCTTTTACATGCGTTATTTCTGTTGTCCACCGGAGCTTGATCCCTAAAAATGGGCTCACTTTATAGTTGATAATCATTCCTGGATACATTTTCTGACCCTTCAAATCACTTAAGATTTCAAAGCTCATGTCTTCAGGAGTAATTTCATTCAAGTTAAGGGGAGTACTAAAAAACTCCCACGCTTCTTCCAAAGAAATAGGTAAAGTTTGTTCTGTTTTTAATCTGTGAACACGCATAGTATCCGATATTTGAATTGAAACATCGTATTGAATAGAATGTTCTTTGCCTAATATATGAATTGGATTTGTAAATCTTTCGTAGAACTCACTACAGTTGAGTTGTATGAAATACTTGAATTGCGTTCAGAAGTGTTCGTGGTAGAGCAAGATTGTGCTTATCAAGATTTAGATAATAAAGATGCAGCCTCCTTGCACATGTGTGGATACCTAGATGGGGTTCTAGTGGCCTATACACGAATCGTACCTCATGGTTTGTCTTATCCAGATGCTCCGTCCATAGGGAGAGTGGTAACCAAGAAAAATGTACGAATGACAGGTGTGGGTATGGAGTTGATGAATCGCACCCTGAGAGAAATGAAAGTACGAGGTATGGGTAACCTAATTCATATATCCGCTCAATGTTACTTGGAGGCATTTTATCGCAAGTTCCATTTTGAACCACAGGGAGAGAATTACTTAGAAGACGGAATTCCTCACTTGAAAATGACGCGTAAAGTATAGGGAGTTTCTACATCTAAATAACACTTTAGTTAGGAGTTAAATCCGCTGCACCTTCTCAAGTTGTTCAACGAATTCTGCCTCTCCAATGCTCAAAATATGAGTCTCCTCGGCCTGAATTAAGTCGTTTACAAGTAGCCTTTCTGGGTACTGCACCACGGTAATTTTGCTTTCGAACACTTTCTTCCCAATTACCTGCAGCTGAATAAATTCATTATCTGATTCAACTTTAAAGTAGCTTTTGTCGTTACTATATTTTCGGTACACAGGAAACTCAATCACTTGATTCATTATGAGCAATTCACATTTTTTAAAAGGAGAGCAAAAATACAAGCAAAGCAACTACAAAGAGGCGGTAGAATCATTTTCTGTGGCTATCGAGCAGGAGCCTGGTAATGCCGAATTTTATTACCAACGTGGCTTGTCATATTTCCACATGAAAAAGAAAAGTTTAGCGCTTTTAGACTTTAATGAGGCATTGGGTTTAGAGCCAAAGAATCCCTTCAGGTATGCAAGTAGGGCTTATATTAAAGACTCATGCGGAGACTTAACTGGTGCGATTAAAGATTACGAAGAAGCATTAAAACTTGATCCAGAAGATGCCGTTGCACACAACAATCTGGGGTTACTTCAAGAAAAGTTAGGCTACAAGAAAAAAGCAGAAAGACATTTTGGAGAAGCCGATGAATTGGCAAAAAGAGACGACTTTCTAACGTTTAGGTCTGATGACCAAACTGCGCTTACAGATAAATTAGACGAAGAACTTGAAGAACAAGAGACAAATGAATCTATGTTCGGTATAATGAAACGAGCACTTACAGATAAAAACACCTTTCGTGAATTTCTTACATTCGTTTCTAACGGATTCAAGTAAGAAATACACACCATGCAATCGTTTATTCACCAAGCCGCCAGCGCATTCATAGAATGTGTACCAGCATCTGAATTTAGAAATAGCCTTATTTTATTTCCATCGCGTAGAGCCGTATTCTTCTTTGAGCGAGAATTAGAGAAGCAACTCTCAGCAAATTGCTGGCTACCGCGATGCATTTCTATAGAAGACTTTGTAGAAGAGTTATCGGGTAGAAGACTTATGCGCTCAACAGAATTGCTATTAGAGTTCTACGATGTTTATAGGAATACCGTTTCAGAATCAAATCAAGATTCGCTAGACCGTTTTGTTCAATGGGCTCCTGGAATGCTATCAGATTTTAATGAGATGGACGCCTACATGATTCCCCACGAGAAACTCTTTAAAGAAATTAGAGATGTGAAGAATCTAGAGCGCTGGAACCCAGCTGGCGAAGAAGCTACCGTATTGCAGAAGGCATATCTTAAATTGTGGGATGATATGGCTGAGCTATATAATGGAATACATTCTGTTTTTAATAGAACATCTTCTGGCTACAACGGGGCATTATATAGAAAATGTGCATCCAGCTTTATTTCTCATAAGAAGAAAGTATACCCGCATATTCATAATGCGTGGTTTATAGGTTTCAATGCGCTCAATAAATGCGAAGAGGTTATTATAGATTCCTGGGTTACTACAGGTAACGTTAAGCTCGTTTGGGATTCAGAAGACTACTATTTTAAAGACAAGCATCAAGAAGCTGGTCTATTTCTTAGAAAGCATACAACACGATGGCCAGATTGCAATCTGTTCATTAACTCTACTGGTTTAACAACACCTAAAACTATACGGGTTTACCAAGGGGCAGGAGCCGATGGAGTTGCTCAGGTAGCCGCAAGTGTTATTCATGCAAGGATACCTAAAGGTGAACAAGAAGAAGCAGCGCTTATTCCTGCAGATGAGTCTGGATTGATGTCTGCAATGTACGGACTCCCTGAAAGCCTTGAGCACTTCAATGTTACAGCAGGTATGGGTTTAGATGCTTCCGTATTTGCAGATTGGTTCGTGCAGTTCATTAAGTTACTATTTTCCAAGAAGAAATCTGGGGCGTTCTACCATCGAACCCTTTGGTCATTTTTAAAGCATCCAGGTACCAAATCACTAATAATAAGTGATTACGAGTTGCATCGCTTGAGACAAAGTCACATTAACAGAAATACCATTTATGTTTCACCTATAAAGCTCAAAGAAGAGTTAAGCGGTGTAATTCACCAAGCTGTTGTAGATGAACTCATCTCTTCTGAATCATCGCCATTAAAATTGATTCAATCTGGAAACCGTCTATTAACTGTTCTGTTTGATTCGTATCACTCCTCTCAAGAAGAGGATGATGTTTTCGTAACAGAGCAAATTCTAGGGATTCAGCAGGCTGTAAAGAAGTTGAGTGAGTACATAGATAGGTATAGTGCTTCATGGACTCAGAGTAGCTTACTGCTTTTCCTTCGTCAATTATTCTCTGGAGAAACCATACAATTTGTAGGGGAACCTTTAAAAGGACTACAGATAATGGGTATGCTGGAATCTCGAGTATTGGATTTTAAGCGCGTGATATTAACCCATGTAAATGAAGGGGTTCTCCCAGCAGGAAAAACCTCAGGATCTTTCATTCCATTTGATGTGAAACGCGCATACGGACTCCCTACCCATTATGAGAAAGATGCTATTTATGCCTATCATTTTTACAGAGTCATTCAGCGAGCAGAAGAAGTTTATTTGATTTATGACAACGAAACGGAAGGGGTAAAGCATGCAGAAGAAAGTAGATTCATTAAACAACTAGAGGTTGAGTGGCAAAACACAGATAAGGATAGACTTTTGTTAAGAGAGCACTTTTCTAGTGCCACGGAACCACTGGATTTTAAGAGCTTTTCCGTTCAAAAAGATCAAGAAGTAATTTCTAAGGTTCTTAATTTATTGGTCAACAAAGGGTTGTCTCCGAGTGCATTTGTTAAATATGTAACATCTCCTGCAGATTTTTACCTCCGCTACATTCTTGGTTTATCTGAAGAAGAAGAGGTTACAGAGGTTATTGAAGACCGTGATACTGGAAACATTATCCATGAAGTACTAGAAGAGTACCTTAAGCCTCATGTACGAAAAGTACTGACTGCTGATGTTTATGAAGAATTGAAAAACTCTGCTTCAAAGCGCATACGGGAAAAATTCTTACATGCATTAAGAATAGAAGAAATAACTGGTAAGAATCACCTCACATTCACCTTCATGAAGGTCTTCATGAAGAACTTTATCACATTTGAGGAGAAGCGACTCAAAAAAAATACAATTACACTGTTGGGAGTTGAGGAGGGTAGCAGAAACTCCGATTCATCATTTTTCAGAATTTTAGAAACAGATCTTGCAAGCTTTAAAATCAAAGGAATTGCAGATAGGATAGAAAGAGATGAGTCAAGTCATACCATTATTGATTATAAAACGGGTGTTGTTGAAGCCAAAGAATTAGCCGTTAAGTCTGTGGAAGAGCTGTTTACAGACCCGTCTAAAAGTAAAGCACTTCAACTGGTGTGGTACGCATGGATTTATAGAAGCAGAATACCTAAGGACATGCAATTGAAATCTGCTATATACAGCTTTCCTAAATCCAGCTTTGGTTTGATCTTCGCCAAGGTTAGTGGGAGTGAAGTTATAACAGATGATGTGCTAGCAGAATTTGAAGAGTATTTGTTGAACAGCATACATGAAATGCTTAACCCTGAAATACCGTTCACCAATAAACTCGATGCGAAGTATACGCTTTTTGATATGAAAAGCCCAGAAGAAGGTTACTCTTTCTAATTGAACCCTTTAAAAACTGACAATTGTCAGTATTATTGGTGAGGCTAGTCATTTTTAAGCCTGCCTAGATTGGCTCTATTTGTATCGCGCAGCTGATCTCGGCAGGAATCTCTTTTCAAGCCCAGCGGACTTGATCGGAATGTTTTGTTGTTTCCTGTCGATATAGTCCTAACCTGAACAGGTTAGGACTTCGTTTTTTTAGGCATTAGATAATTTGCCTGGGTATTCTTTTAGAGCAGTAGTCAAGCATTCTAAGGCCTTCTTCAGTCGCTTCTTGTCTAATACATAGGCAATCCGAACCTGTCTTTTGCCATGCTCAGGATTGGAGTAAAAACCTGCTGCAGGAGCCATCATAACTGTATAACCTTCGTATTCAAAGCTATCCAACATCCATTGGCAGAAGCGTTCTGCATCCATAACAGGTAATTCGGCTACGCAATAAAAAGCTCCAGTGGGTTTTGGACATACCACACCTTGTATTTTATTTAATCCATCTACCAATAAATCTCTTCTTTCGGAATATTCTTTAATTACCTCTGTGAAGTACGACTTTGGTGTCTTTAGTGCACCTTCTGCTGCTATCTGGGCCAATGTAGGAGGGCTTAGTCTAGCTTGAGCAAACTTCATTGCAGTAGAAATCACCTCATGGTTTCTCGTTACCAAGGCACCAATTCTAGCACCACACATACTGTAGCGTTTAGAAATGGAATCTACCAGAATAACATTGTCTTCAACTCCTTCTAAGTTCATTACGGAGTGCTGTTGCTTGCCATCGTAGATAAACTCTCGGTAAACTTCATCAGCAAAGAGAAACAGATCATACCGCTCAACAATGTCGCGGAGCATGTCTAGTTCTTCTTTTGTGTAGAGGTATCCTGTTGGGTTACCTGGATTACAAATTAAGATGGCTTTGGTGCGCTCAGTAAGTAAATCCTCTATGTCTGATATAGGAGGGAGGGCAAAACCATTTTCTATAGATGCAGTAACTGGGGTTACTTTTACACCAGCTGAGGTAGCAAAACCGTTATAGTTTGCATAGAAGGGTTCTGGAATAATCACTTCGTCTCCTTCGTCTAAGCAAGACATAAAGCCAAGCAACAAAGCTTCAGAGCCCCCTGTGGTTACCATAATGTTGGTGTAATCAACTTCAATACCCACACTCCTATAGTACTTAGCTAATCCTCTACGGTAGCTTTCTATTCCTGCGGAGTGGCTGTATTCCAATATATTGAGATCAGCCTTCTTTAAAGCGTCTATCGCCTCTCTAGGTGACTGGATATCTGGTTGCCCGATATTCAAATGAAGAACTTGCTTTCCTTCTTTTGTTGCAGCTTCTGCAAACGGAACTAGTTTGCGAATAGGAGATTCAGGCATCATGTGCCCTTTGTTAGAAATACTAGGCATATCCTCTCTAATTAGAGGGCGAAAATATCTCATTTACCATTTGGCAACAAAAAAGCCGCATGATTTCATGCGGCTTATCTTTTATAATATGCTGAACTCCTTATTTTGCAACAGGAGCTGCCGTTTGATTAACGGGCATTGTCTGTTGTTGCGGAGCTTTCAAAATCTCACCCTTGATACGAATAACTTTAGTAGGATTATCTGCTGCATTTGAGGTAATAGTTACGCTTTTGTTGATTGGTCCAACACGTTTAGAATCATACTTAACCTTAATAGCAGCCTGTGCACCTGGTGCAATTGGCTCACGTGGCCACTGAGGAACTGTACATCCGCAAGAACCTCTGGCATTGCTTATTATTAATGGTTCGGTTCCAGTATTTGTAAAAACAAATTCTGTTGATGCATCACCATATTGATCTAATTTACCAAAATCGTGAACGTCTTTCTCAAATTTCAATTCAGGTCCAGCTACTTCTTGGGCTTGTACTCCAAATGCTGCTCCTAAAACGAAAAGGGCTCCTAATAAAACTTTTCTCATGGTATTATTTTTTGTTCAATCCAAATGTAGTAATCCAAATGGTTGTGAAAAATCGTTTAACACAACGATAAGTTTTTAAATCTCAAACGCCAAGATGCATGGTAGAGAGCTAAAAGTGGTGAATTCTTAGGGTTATCTGATGCAAATCGTAGATTACTTGATCGAAATGGCTTTACGCATCGGCTTAAATGCAATTACCGCCAAGTCTTATCTGAAAAATAAACGTTAATTCCTTCAATAACCTTTAAGCACATTCTTGCAAATGGAAAGGCTAAACAAGGCGTTGCCATAAATGCTGAATTGAGTTACGGATATACAGTAAATAGGTTTACATCTGCTACCAGCATCGTATATGGCTACAGATCATATTTTGATGTGAACCCTATCTATTAGATCAAACCGCAGAATAATGAGTTTAGTCTAGGTCAAAATATTTTCTACCGCATTAACAATAATAAAAGAGCTACATGGTTGCTAACAGGTTCTCTTACCTATGTACTCTCTGAGTCAAATATTGACTTTAATTCTCAACAAGTTCTGTTATCTCAAATAGGTGTGATTTTTAAATATGGGCCCCTATTTTCTCCAAATCTCCAATGAAACCGAAGCAGTCGGTTGATTTGGTGTAGTAGAGTTTACCATAATGATTCTCAGTAGAATAAGGTACATGTGTAAGTGTGGTGTACTTTAATAGCTTCAAATGATTTTAAATAAAGGTTTGTTCTTAGGGTGAATGGGGTGACGTAAAAGCCTTTGTGCAAAATCTAGTTGCGTAGAAACAAGTCTTTCCCTTTCCCTTTTTTTTCAAGAGTAGTGATTAATGTACATCTGAAACAACAAATTGCAAAATGAGATTATACAATTTCCTTATTCTCTTGGTATTTACAACAGTTAGTGTTGCTTTATCCTCATGCCAACAGCCTGGTCAAAACCAGGTTCAAACAACCACAGGAACCAAGAGCATTGAATTAACCATTAAAGATATTCGGGGTCAGAACATCACATATGACTTCTATCAAGTAAGAGGTTCTGATGACATGGAATATGTTTCTACTGAAGTTGCAGACAAAGACGGAAATACTATCGTTGCCTTAGACATAGACAACGACATTAATAGCCTTATTGTAAAACGCACGAAGAGTGGTGTAGAAAAAAGACAAGTTGTACCTATTAGAAATAATAAAATGGTAGTGCAATTCTTACTTTAATCATTAGCCCTCACAACCCCTTTTTGAGATGAATAAAAATCTATCTAGACTTGCTGTTGTTCTAATTGGTCTCATACTGGCAATTGGCTTCTATCTTGAGTTCGGCATGTAGTCTGTTTTTTTACTTTTAGGTTCGTAATACCCCATTATTCGCTAGCTTACTTTCAGTACATTTGCAGGCTCAATAATTTCATGAAACGTGGCAGAAATAGCGAGTAAATTCAATCCGACAGAATCAGAAAACAAATGGTATGCCGCTTGGCAAAAACATGGCTTTTTTAAATCTACTCCAGATGAAAGAGAGCCTTATACCATAGTAATTCCCCCTCCCAATGTAACAGGAGTGCTTCACATGGGGCACATGCTCAACAATACCATCCAAGATGTGCTTATTCGCAAAGCGAGAATGGAAGGTAAGAATGCACTTTGGGTTCCTGGTACAGACCATGCCTCTATTGCTACTGAAGCCAAAGTGGTTGCCAAACTCAAAGATGAAGGCATTGATAAAGCTGATTTGTCTCGAGAAGATTTTCTGAAGCATGCCTGGGATTGGACACACAAGCACGGAGGTATTATCAACGAGCAATTAAAGCATTTGGGCGCTTCGTGCGATTGGGATAGGCTTGCCTTTACCATGGATGATGAACGTTATGAAAGTGTAATTCGCGTTTTCGTAGACCTCTACAATGATGGTAAGGTTTATCGTGGATTTCGCATGGTGAATTGGGATCCCCAGGCCAAAACCACGGTTTCAGATGAAGAGGTAATTCACAAAGATATCAATGGCAAATTGTACTACATGCGCTACGACATAGAAGGCGAAGCCGATGCGTATGTGAACATTGCCACCACTAGACCTGAGACAATCTTAGGAGATAGTGCTGTTTGTGTAAACCCAAATGACGACCGCTACTCAAACTTAATTGGGAAGAAGGTAATCGTTCCCATTGTGAACCGTGCGGTGCCCGTTATTGCAGATGAGTATGTTGATGTAGAGTTTGGTACTGGCTGTTTGAAAATTACACCTGCTCACGATATCAACGATAAAGAAATTGGAGACAAGCATAACCTAGAAGTAATTGATGTGCTCAATGATGATGGTACACTCAATGAACATGGGTTACATTACGAAGGGCAAGATCGCTTTGCCGTTCGAAAGGCCATTGCCAAAGAGTTGGAAGAATTAGGCAATTTAGTAAAGGTTGAAGACTACGCTACTTCAGTGGGTACCAGTGAGCGCACGGGTGCTGTTATTGAACCAAAGCTTTCTGTACAGTGGTTCCTTTCCATGAAAGAATTATCAGATCCTGCCCTTAAAGCCGTGATGGATGATGTGGTTCAACTCGTTCCAGAGAAGTTCAAAAACACGTATCGTCATTGGATGGAGAACGTACGCGATTGGAATATCTCTAGACAACTGCATTGGGGTCATCAAATCCCTGCCTGGTACTACGGTGAGGGCCATAATGATTTCGTAGTGGCCATGAATGCCGATGAAGCATTAAAATTGGCTTCTGAGAAAACTGGAAAAGCGCTTCAGCCAGAAGATATATACCAAGATGAAGATGTATTGGATACTTGGTTCTCTAGTTGGTTATGGCCCATTAGTGTTTTTGACGGAATCCGAAATCCAGATAACAAAGAAATCAACTATTATTACCCAACTGCTACCTTGGTAACGGCACCAGAAATTCTCTTTTTCTGGGTAGCTCGAATGATCATCATTGGTTACAAATACCGCAATGAAAAACCATTTGATACGGTTTACCTAACGGGCATTGTTCGCGATAAGCAGGGTAGAAAAATGAGCAAATCATTGGGTAATTCGCCAGACCCTGTAAAGCTCATGGAGAACTATGGTGCAGATGGTGTTCGCGTGGGGATGTTACTTACCTCTCCAGCAGGTAATGATTTACCGTTTGATGAATCGCTTTGCGAACAGGGTAGAAACTTTAGCAATAAGATTTGGAATGCCATGCGTTTGGTAAAAGGCTGGGAAGTAAATACGGAAGCCAAACCAACAGACGTAGCAATTCAAGCCGATGCTTGGTTTACTGCCAAGTTTGCTAAGGTGGCGCTGGAGGTAGAAGACCTATTCTCTAAGTTTAGGTTAAGCGAAGCCCTAATGGCTATTTATAAGTTGGCTTGGGATGACTTCTGCTCTTGGTATCTTGAAATGATAAAGCCAGCTTATGGCTCGCCCATAGATGCTGAAACACTGAATAAAGCTATTGGCCATTTTGAGAATGTGCTGAAATTGATGCACCCATTCATGCCCTTCATTACAGAAGAAATATGGCACATATTGAATGAGCGTGAAGAGCAAGACTGTATTACGGTTTCTGTATGGCCCCAAGTTGGTGATAGTAATGCCAAACTCGTTTCCGACTTTGAAAAAAACATGGAGGTAATTACTAACATAAGAACCTTTAGAGCCAAGCAGAATATACCCAATAAAGAAACGGTAACGCTACAGGTAAAAGCAAATGAAGAGATAGTAAAAGCCTTAGATACTGTTATCGTGAAATTGGCAAATACCGAAAGTATCATCTATGTAGATGCTAAACCAGAGGGTGCGTATGGGTTTATGGTAGGCTCTAACGAGTACTTCATTCCCTTAGCAGGAACTATAGATGTGGAAGCAGAAAAAGATAAACTGCAATCTGAATTAGACTATACCAAAGGATTCTTGAAATCGGTAGCCAAAAAGCTCAGCAATGAACGCTTTGTAAACAATGCGCCAGAGCAAGTGGTAGCGAACGAGAAGAAAAAACAAGCTGATGCAGAAGCAAAAATCAAGGTTCTTGAGCAGCAGTTGACTGAGTTGGATTAGTGCTTTATATTTCTTTTCCATTCTTGGAACAGAAGTAACTGCACAAGAGGAAGAACTGCCTTTACAGCAGCATTCATTGGGGTTAACTATATCGTATGCCTTTATCCCAAAAGGAGCAGAGCTTAACTAAAGAGAAGATGGTGGAGAGCAAGGGTACCTCGTTCCAGGCATAGGTTTAGACTATTTCTACAGACCTAAAGAAAAGTTGTCTGTTGGTGTAATTGCTGACCTAGAACTTGCCCACTACCTCATAAATCGCAAAGAAGAATTAGAAAGAGAAAGAGCTTTTTTGCTACTTGGCTTAGTGGGTTATGAAGTGTTACCCAAACTATGCATACTTGCTGGTGGTGGTTATGAATTTGAGAAACACAAGAACTTATTTGTTTTAAGAGCAGGTGCAGAGTATGAAATAGAATACAATGAAAACTGGTTTTCACCAGTTGGTGCATTCTATGATTTTAAAGAAGAGTTTGATCTATTTAGTGTAAGCTTTGGCCTGGCTAGAAGATTTTAAGAAGCATCTTTCATTTGCTTTGCCCGATGGGCTAAAACAAGTCTCAATTCATTGTAGTTGTAATCTTCTCCAAGGGCAGCTTTTAATTCAGATAAACTGCTAAACTTAATGCTTTCCATGCCGTGGAGAATTGTATCCACGCGGTCTGGACTCATAACATCTTGAATCTTTATTTCACCCGCTCCAATAAGCTTTGACACATGACCGTGAATGGTGCTTTCTGCCATGCCTCGTTTGTCGGCAATTTTTTCAGGAGTCATGCCTTCTTTGAGCATAATTAAGGTCTTGATATAGGTCTCTCCTTTGGTAGATTCACCTGTCTTAACCGTGCGTTTTCTTCCAGTTTTTCGTTTAGATTTTGAAGCCGTTAACTCAGCTTGTAAAGCTGCTTTATGACGCATCTCTTTATAAGCTTGAGCCACTACTTTTTTACTTAAAGCCTTTTCCTCTAACGGCTCTCCACGCAGTATACTTAAGCTTGTTTTCTGTATCGAGTGTAAATCAAACCATCTATTTAAAATACCTTGTTCTAGCTCTTCCAAATCGTTCACAATGGTCTTTGTTTTCGCGTAAGCGCTTACTTCTTCAATGAGCAAGGCAAACTGCTTAGCGTTCTCTTTCACCAACTGACTGTAATACCCAGATCCTTTAGTGAGTCTTTCTTCAAAGGTATTGGTGTCATTTTCATTCAATAGCCGATGCAATTGCCCAGTAAATACAGCCATGTTTTTACGCTGAGTCTGCCATACTGTGCGTAGTTCGGGTAAACATCTTTGTACAGTGTCTGACTCAAATAGACCAAAGTTGTGCTTCTTGAGTAGAACAGATGTAGTATGGATTAACTCTTCAAAAGAGAAGGTGCTTCTGAGTAAATTAAAGAGGTAGGCTTTCTCTCTTTCTGGTAAGATTTTTGCCAATTCTTCTTTGCTCAATTTACCTGTAGAGAATTCTACTACAGCGGCATCATTGCTTACCACTGCAGGATCTATTGGCGATTCCAATACCAATCCGTCTAACGATTTCAAACGAGATAAGGCTACATATACTTGGCCAGAGGCAAATGCTTTTGCTACATCTATAGCAGCTCTTTCAAAGGTGAGTCCTTGACTTTTGTGAATCGTAATGGCCCAAGCCAACTTAATGGGATAGTGCTTAAACTTACCCACAATGTTTTCTTCTAGTTCGTTAGAAGCTTTGCCTATTTCATACTTTTTATTTTCCCAAGTAGACTTCTCCAATATATACAGATCTGGATCATCATCTATGCGAACGGTAATTTCATCTTTACTCAATTCAGTAACCGTAGCCATCTTACCGTTGAAGTAGCGTTGGTTTACAGAATCATTTTTAGTAAACATTATACGTGCACCTTCGCGTAGTTCCAGCGTAGCATCTACTGGGTACATATTTTCTGGAAAATCATCTATGACTGTAGCCTCATAAAAGTAGGAGTCGCCTTTCAGTTTTTCTAACTCCTTGCGGTTGATGTTCTCTGCTTGCTTATTATGTGTGGTGAGAGTAATTACATCCGCATCGCGCTTTCGCTTAGGGTTGTAGTAGTTGTTCAATGTATCAACATCGGCTTTGCTCAAGCGATCTTCTCGTATATTGTTGAGAATGCGAATGAAGACATCATCGGCTTGGCGAAAAATCTTTTCTAGCTCAATAAAAACAAGATCGGTACCCTTTAGGCATTGTGCTTCGTAGAAAAATGGACTTCTGTAATACTTGTTCAATATTGGTTTATCTCGATCTTGCACCACAGGGGGTAGCTGAAATAAATCACCAATGAACAGGAGCTGTACACCTCCAAATGCCTGGTTGAAGTTTCTGCGGATACTCTTTAACCTGTGGTTCATGGCATCTAGAACATCGGCTCGTAGCATGCTTACCTCATCAATGATAAGCAGATCAATTTCTCTAAGTACTTTCTTTTTAACAGCGCTAACAGGGTGTTTGTAGCTCAGTGTACGAGGAGTAATTAATGCTCTACTTCCTGCTAGGGCAGAAGAATCTAGCTCTTCTGGTATGAACATGCCCGTTGGTAGTTGAAACTGTGAGTGTATGGTTACTCCCCCTGCATTAAGTGCCGCAATGCCTGTAGGTGCTACAATGGCAAAACGCTTGCGTGTATTTTGCGCTAAGTTTTTTAGAAAGGTGGTTTTACCCGTTCCTGCTTTACCAGTGAGAAAAATGTGTGAGTCGGTGGCGTTTACAAATCTGCTAGCCGTAGTAAGTAGCTCATGTTCTTGCATAGTAGCGAAAGTAGACAAAATGCATTTTTTTAGCATGCGATATTTCCGAATTGGATTTTCGGCTTATCTTTGTTTAGACTAATTCCAAACAAGGTGTCTAACACTGTTTTTCCATTATGCTTTTTTCATGTAACTGATGCACAGGTATCGCTTTGCGACTCTACACCTGAGGCAAAGAAAAAGTGTTGCAAGCGCTTCAAGAAAAAGGGTAAGAAGCCTTGTTCAGGTTGCCCCAAATTCAAGTGATATTACGGTTAGGTTAGGCTTCTTTTTTTAAGGCATTCGTTCCAGTTTCATTGTCTACTTTCGCGCCCTTTATTTTGGTGCTATGAAATCAATTTTTAGAAACTTCACCTTTAATCCCAAAGACGATATCCTTTCAGGATTAACAGTTGCCTTGGCATTAGTACCAGAGGCGGTAGCCTTTGCCTTTGTGGCAGGCATAGACCCACTTGTGGGACTTTACGGAGCCTTTATGATGGGTTTGGTTACTTCTATGTTTGGTGGTAGACCAGGTATGATTTCAGGAGCAACGGGAGCTATGGCCGTTGTGATGGTACACCTTATTCAAAAAGGAAATGAAGTAGGTATGAACCTGGCAGAGCCGATGGAGAATCTAGGCTTGTCTTGGTTGTTTATTACACTTTTATTGGTAGGAGGTATCCAAATTTTAGCGGGTGTTTTCAAACTAGGAAAGTTTGTGAGACTCATACCACACCCTGT
>CBFIHE010000033.1:0-25552 GCA_965662345.1 Salibacteraceae bacterium | reverse complement strand
GAGTTTGTTCATAAACTCAGTATTCTCCTCAAAGATGTAGTCTTGGTCTTTACTTTTTAATCTATCATCACGCTTCTTGAACTTGGCCCCAAACTTCAACGCATCTTTTATCGCATCTGGATAGTACTCCTGCATCTCTGGCATTTCATTGAGCTTGATCATACACATAGAAACCCACAGATAAGGCTCAGATTCGTATTTGGTTTTATCGTTCTCTGTAAGCTTAATCGCTTTGTCTACACATTTTTCATAATCGCCCATTACATACAAATCAAAAAGTTTTTGATTGCTGCCTCCTGCGACTTGCGCAAAGCCTTGATAGCTGAATAATAAAGTAAGTAGTAAAGAAACTTGTTTTACGTGCTTAAGCATATACATTGTGTTTTTTTCAAGTTGTTCAAAGTTGTTAAAATAAATGAACATATCGCAGTTTTGCGGTTGTTCTATATAGCTACGTTTGACAAATAGTGTTCCAAACTTGTTTTTGACATGGAAAAAAGGATACATATTGAAAAAGCAGAAAACAGTGTAAAGGTTAAGATTACGGGCAATCTTGAAAAGTGGATGAAGCAATCTCTACTGAGCTGGGTAGTTGTTTGGTTAGCTTTAGGTTTCTATGTGGTTTATTACATCTTTACTTCTGGAATAGATGGTGATGGTAAGATTTTCTTTCTAACCTATCTTTTGTTTTGGGCATGGTTTGCCTACAAAGCTCTGTATGCCTACTTATTCAAGGTGTATGGCGCAGAATGGATAACCATAGATTCGAATGAATTGCAATACGGTAGGGAGGTGCTTGGTTTTGAGAGTGTCCAATTTAGAGGAACTACAGATACAGTGAAAGTTGAGCGACAAGAAGAGCAAAATAGGTCTTTTGGGTTTGTCTACAGTCAGTCTTTTTGGGTGGTTGGAAATGAAAAGCTGAGGTTCACTACCAATGATAAGAACAAAAAATTTGGTATGCATTTAACAGCCTCTGAAGCAAACGAGCTACTGGGCATACTCAATAAACGTATCAAGCTTTTGAAGAAATTGTAAACACGTTATGCTTATAACGTCTTGTTAACTGGCCTTCTTCTATAGACTCAATTACTCCAGCTTGAGCGATTGGGTTTTCAAATACTTCAGCCATATTTTTTACAACTCCGTATGGGATACCCAGTTTGTCCATTTCTGGTAAGATTTTATCTGATGTAAACCTTGAAAATGCCTCTTTTAGTAGGTTTATCAGTTCATTTCTGTGCAATACACGTTGTGTATTTGATTTAAACATGTTCCGCTCTGCAACATCAGCAATATTTAGAACGCTGCATAGCTTTTTGAAGTGGTCTTCTGCACCTGCGGCTAGAACTACCTTAACATTATCACTTGTACGTACCAAATCTCCGTAAGGAGCAATATTGGGGTGACCTGTTCCCATTGGTTTTGGAATGTGTTGGGCCATTAGGTAATTCGCACTTTGGTTCACTAGTGAAGCCAAAGCAGCCTCATATAAACTTACACGCACACGTTTTGATTTGCCATCGCTCGATTGCTGCAGATAGGCAACAAGCAGGCCTTCTTTAAGTTGATGGGCAGCTAGCACGTCAATGAGTGCCACGGGCATTTTTACTAACTCTCCAGCTGCCGTTCCAGACATGCTTAAAAATCCTGTTTCAGCTTGAAGAACCACATCAAAAGCAGGTCTGCTATTCTGTGGATATCCATTTATCTCACCTGAAATAATAGTTGAGTTAAGCTGGCAAAGCGAATCAAAGTCTAATCCAAATTTAAGCGCACTTCCTTTTTTGAAGTTAGAGATGACAATATCAGCGGTACGAATTTCTTCTTTAATTAGGGCCAATTCTTCTCTATTGGTAAAATCTACTAGCGATGTTCTTTTGGAATGATTTACGCTGGCATAGTATGCGGATATAGAACCACTTTCCTCTCCTTTTACTTGCCAGCCACGTGTAACATCACCGCTGGTGCGCTTATTCTCAAACTTGATTACCTCTGCACCTAGCTCGGCAAAGAAGGTGCCAACGGCAGGTCCTGCAAGAACAGAAGCAAGTTCTACGACTTTAATTTTGCTAAAATCCATTTCACAAAAAAAGGAGATTGTCTCCAACCTCCTTTTCATCTTTCTTTTTTCTTGGTTATCCTCGCATTGTGCTCCAGCTACCAACCATATACTCGTGTGATTTCACAATGAATAATGGCATATTGGTTTTAGCTATCACTTTCTCGTCTTCGTTACCCGTGAACATTTCTACAATACTTGGGTCGTGCTCAAATACTTTGGCAATTACGTCAGAATCATTTTTGTTCGCGTAATCAATTACAAGATCGGTATCGTCATTACCTGATAACCAGTCTGTGGTATATTCAACGCCATATTTATCAAAGTTCTCTGTTAGCTGCTTCATGTAGATTTTCAGCTTTTTTGCATCGGCCTCAGTGAAGTCTACAGCAAGACCAACTAATTGGATTTTAGCTTTTAAATCTAGTGCCAATTGAATGGTAGGAACCGTCTTTTGTCTGGCAAAACCGTTAAGGTTAAGAGGGAAAAGAATGTTCTTCATATCATCCAATGTCTCATTTTCCTTAATTGCTATCACAGGATATTTACAACCGCGAACAATCTTCATGATATTAGGGCCGAAGAAGCGATCCATTCCTTTTTTCACTTCATAACCAACTACAAAGTAATCAGGATTTATATCCGTTACTTGTTCGTTGATGCTTTCTGTGATATCACCGTTACCTTGAGCAACCACAAATTTCACGTCTACCCCTTTGGAAAGATCATTTGATTCTTTAATCATGTTCACCATCTTCGTTTCCGCTGAACCCATAGTTTCATTCTCGGGATTGATGATGTGAATCAAATGAATTTCTGCTCCCATCGTTTTTGCAAATCGAAGTGCTTCATGAAAAGCATGCGTTGCTATGGGAGTGAAGTCAGTACAAACTGCTATTCTAATTGGGTTATTTGGCTCCATTTAGATTGTAATTAGGTTTTAAACGAATGGTTCGAAGATAAGGCTACGCGCTTTACCTGCAAATGACTTTTATATGGTTTTATCAAATAGGGTTAGTTGGTAAAGGTTCTTACAACAGTTACCCGCCTGTTTAACGCGCGATTAGGCTTGGTATTGTTAGCAACAATGGGCTTTCTCTCTCCTGAATATACTACAGATAAAGTGGCTTCTTCTGTATTCTCGCGCTTGATATAGCTGACTACGTAATCTGCCCTTCGTTTACTGAGTTCTTCATTATAGTCCTCAGAGCCTACGCTGTCTGTATGTCCACCTACCAGAAATGCCATTGATTTAGCTGATACATCTGTAATCCAAACCGAGAGCTTTTCTAATTCTTGTTGTGAAAGTTGATGTGAATTGGTTTCAAAGTAAACGGTGAGCGTATCGGTATACGTATTTACTTCTTTGACCTCTTCTGCTTTCTCTTCTTCAAGTGATAGGGTGTCAGTTGCAAGAACGTCTTGTTCTTTGTAGGTCACAGAGTCTTTTTGAGTAAGTTTTATTTCAGATTCGTCTCCAGGTAGTTTAAATGCATTGAGGTAATCTGTATATTCTAGGTAGAATGTTTCTTTGGGCATAGACTCAAAAGAGCCTTGCTCTAAGAACACCGCAGAATCTAAGTTGTCATCTCCCACATCAGCGAGTACAATTTTAATTCTGTATCGCTTACCAGGTGTTACCTCACTAAAGGCAGTTAGCTTTTTGGTTAACCCATCAAATTCTATGGGATTGGTTGGTTGTTCAACATGCCTGTAAGGTCTGTTATCTATGTAATAGTCGGCATTTAGCCTATCATTAATTGTGTTGATCGTTACTGGAGTAGTTGAGTTTGGCAAGACAGCTAGGTTGGTTGTTTCATCCAATTCTAAATCAGTTAAGAAAAAGGCAAAAACATCATTGAACCCACTTCCTACAAACTCTGGGTATTCTTCTGAGGCAAATACATAGTTGAACTTGATTAAATCGTGTTTCGCTTGAAAATCGAATTGGAATGAAACCGCATCAAAGGTTCTGCCCTTTGCCAAATCTTCTAAGTCTGTGTCTCCAGTAGCGCCCATTATTCCGGAAAACCCCGACTTTCTATTTTCACCAGGGATGGTTCGCGCATCTCCGGTAGATAGTATGATTCCATCTTCAAAAGGAATTCTACTTTTTGTGAGCTTGAATAAGGCTCTACATTCTAGCGAACCACGGTAGCTGATATTAGTAGCATCTAATTCATCTCCAGTTAGCACATCATCAATTAGTGTGCGTTCTGAAGCATAAATATCTATCAAGACTTTTCCTTGACCTTCTGCCTCCAATAGTCCTACACCCAATAAAAAGAGGAATAGGCTGAAATGCTTAGCGTTTTTCACGTATGAGTTTTTCAGCGAAAACGCGTTTACCGTTTGTAATACCAACTACCAGGTACATTCCCTGTGGCAGTTCATCTGCTCTGAACGTAAATCTATTTGTTCCTGGTTTTGCCATTGCTTCACCAAAGTTTTGTACTTCTCTACCTTGTAAATCGTAAACGATTAGTGAAACTATTGTCTCTTCTGTTACTTCAAAATCTACATAGAACTCTTCAAATGCAGGGTTGGGGAACATGCGTGAACTTACATTGGAAACTTCATCAGCAATGCCCAGTAGGTTATTATCGTTTAAGCTAATCTCGTTCATCCATGTTGAGCTTGAACGATTGGCCAAGCCGTAGAATCCTGCGGTCCAAACCCTGCCTGGTGCGTAAGGTGCGGTTTGAATACCAAAGTAATCGCCCCACCTTTCATAAGCGCCAGATAGTCTTCTTACATAGCCCAATCCTTCTTTAAGTCTTACTATCTCTGAGTAATTACCAGATGTTGCGTCAAATACAGTAGCACTTATGCCTGCATATACTGTGGGAGAGGTGTGGTTGAACCCAATTACATATTGATTGTACTGTGTTCCTTCCCCAGCAAAGCAAATTTTTGGATAGCCCAAATCCAAAGAGTCTACCCCAATTAAATTGGCTTGTGCCGATGGTGTTCCAGAAACATCATTTATTATGGCATGATACACGGCTGCATTTCCAGTGGCAAAATCTCGTGTATTTGCTACAGCATGAATAGTGCTGCTGTTGAGTACGGCTCCTAAGTAGCGCGCGTCATTGGTCTGCAATCCTAGTGAATCTTCTAGTCCTGGAGGTGTATCTTTTTGTCTTCCGTTTGGTGGCATGCCATAAGCCAAAGGAGACTCCATTGCTGAGATATTCAAAGAAGGTGATTGGTCTGCAGTGTTGGTGACTTCTACCAAAAATAGGGTGTCATTTTGTGCATCCCACGGATGATTACTTACAAAATAGGCATTAGGACCTTGCGGGTCGGTAGCACTCTCAACTGGGCACAGATACCTGATGTATTCACCATTGTAAGTGATTCCATCCCAAAGCCTGGTGTTGAGTGTGGAGGCTCCAGAGAATCCATCATCAAGGTTGATTTGCCATATAACGGTTCCATCAAACCCCGCTTGCCAGCTCATGTTAGGAATAATCATATTCACCGTAAAAAAGAGTTCATCTTCTGTTAGTGAGATTGCGGGATAATCGGTCCAATTGTTTCCTTGTCCTCTTGGGTCACCGGGAATGCTGTAAACATACCAAGGGTCTCTGGGGTCGTTAGAAGACGAAAATCCTATTATACATTGACTATCAGTTGGTCCTCGCCCATCCAGGAATACAAAAACAAAGCGGTCTCTACCAGCATCGTAAAGAAGCTTAGGATCAAATGGGAAAGTTTGTCCTGGATTAGGCACTAGGGTATCTCCAAATTCTGCAAATGAAATTAAGTTGGTACTACCATCTGCATTTTTAAAAAGAATGGAATCGTTAAAAACATCATATCCCCACAGTACGCTATTCACAGAAGCAAGAAGAATTCCATTAGCAGATATGGCCATGGTGTTATCAAGAGGTGTACCACCAACCACATCGAAAGTATAGGTGGTGTCTTGACCTGGGTTGGGTACTTCTCTAGTCATTGGCAGTCCGTCAACTAAAATTGGATTCAGCGAAGGGTCCTCAGCTCTAGATGATCTTTTTGAGGTCTCGCTACTTACCAATGCAGCAGATTTCTTTTTCTGATCTTTTAATAAAGTGCGATAGGCATCTCCACCCGGGTAAGGCGCTTCTAAATGATGAATACGCGGTTCAAAAGTAGGCTGGTCTTTGAGCGCGTCCATGTTTACTGTACGTAACAGTGGAATCTCCATCTTTGTAGATGTAGCTTTTGTTTGCGCCATCAAACCTGAACTGAATAGGATAGATAGCAGTGCAGCTATGTACTTATATCTCATAATTTCTTTACTGATTGAGGCATCTAAATTATAGTTTATTTCTACTTTGTTTCATTCATAATGAATAGCGCATAAATCCATGAAACAGTTGATAGGCAGAATAGATAAGGTAGACTTACCTGATTTTGCTTTAGAAGATGTAAAGGTTAAAATCGATACAGGTGCGAATAGCTCTAGTATACACGCGAGCTACATTAGTGAAGTTAAGGACCCTAATGGAGACGGACTTCTCTTGCGGTTTTGTTTGCTGGGAAACAGAAAGCTACGTTTTGAAGCCAAGCATTATACCAAGCGAAAGGTGAAAAGCAGTAACGGTGTTGTGCAAGAGCGGTTCGTTGTGAAAATGAACGTAAAACTATTTGGTAGAACGTTCAAAACAGATGTAACCTTAGCCCAGAGGAAGGAAATGAAATACCCGATCCTTTTGGGTAGGAAACTTTTGCGTAATAGGTTTGTGGTAGATGTCTCCAAACAAGACCTTTCTTTTGAATCAAAACAACTGAACAAGAAATGAAAATTGCCGTATTGTCTAGAAATCCAAAATTATATTCTACATCTCGCTTGATAGAGGCAGCAGAGAGAAGAGGGCATGAGGCAGTTGTTTTAGACCATTTGAAGTGTTCTGTTTCTGCTGATATTGGTACGCCCAAGATTTATTATCAAGGGAAAGAGTTATCTGATATAGAAGCCATTATTCCAAGAATTGGCGCTTCTGTAACGTCTTATGGTTCTGCCATCGTAAGGCAATTTGAAGTAATGGGTAGGTTTAGCGCTAACTCTAGCATAGCTATTGTGCGAAGTAGAGATAAATTAAGGAGCCTTCAAATTCTTTCAAGACACCACATTGGAATTCCTAAAACCATTTTCGCGAATCATCCCAAGGCTATAGATAAGCTGCTTAGTGAGCTTGGTGGAACCCCCGTTGTAATTAAGTTACTAGAGGGTACACAAGGAATAGGAGTGGTGTTGGCAGAAACCAAAAAAGCCGCCAAATCTGTAATTGAAGCTTTTCATGGCTTGAATGCAGATATGTTGGTGCAAGAGTTTATAGCTGAAGCAGGAGGTGCAGATATACGAGCGTTTGTAGTAGACGGTAAAGTTATTGCAGCTATGAAACGCCAAGGAGCAGAAGGCGAATTCAGAAGTAATTTGCATAGGGGTGGAACATCTAGTGTTGTGAAATTGAGCAGAGCCGAGAAAAAAGCAGCAGTAGAGGCTGCAAAAGCAATGGGACTATCTGTTGCAGGAGTAGATATGCTCCAAAGCTCCAGAGGTCCCCTAATTTTGGAGGTGAACTCGAGCCCAGGACTAGAAGGTATTGAGAAAGCCACCGGATTGGATGTAGCGGATCATGTGATTCAATTCTTGGAGAAAGGTGTTAAGATGAAGCGCAAAGTAGATAGAGTAGGAGCATAGTATGTTAAGGATAATTGGTTTGTTTTTATTGTTTTCTAATGCTTTGATGGTAGTTGGTCAATCTGACTATAGTTATTATGAAAGCGACACTTCATTTGTTTACAAAGACGGGTTTTATCGCACCATTAAAGACTTTAAAGACAATACCCCGCTTGAGCCAAACTGCATTATTGCGGAGGTAAAACCAATAGATCCAAACTTTTTCAAAGAAGTAGTATCCAAACAAGGATTTAGATATCGGCAGAATGATTCCATCAAAAGTGCTGCGGTAGATGATTTATTTGGCTATTGCATAAACGGAGACCCACACATGAATGTGGGAAAAGGAAAATTCGCACGAATGGCTACTGTAGGATCCCTTTGCTTTATTCCTGTCAAACAATCTCCCCAAGTCTCACCTGGGGTAGGTTTTGGAGCTAGCACTTGGGGCGGTATGGGCATGGGCGTGGGAGTAAGTATTGGGCCACCTCCAGGCCCATCAGAAATTCTTCTATCTGTACAAGAAGAAAAAGCAACTGAGTTAACAAATGAAACACTCCTCCAATTCTTAGAGGTAGATCCACCATTAGCCGATGAGTACCGCGCTTTGAAGCGCAAAGAACAACGCAAGCAGAAGTACCTCTATATTCAAAAGTTTAACGAGCGCAATCCATTGCGATAGCGCAAATAGCCAAAAGTATGTCTGAAGACAAAAAGATCATTTTCTCCATGCAGGGGGTGAGCAAAATACACCCTCCTCAAAAACAAGTACTTAAAGATATATACCTATCGTTTTTCTATGGTGCCAAAATTGGTATCCTGGGGCTTAACGGGGCAGGTAAGTCTACTTTGCTCAGAATCATTGCAGGAGTAGACAAGAGCTATCAAGGTGATGTCGTTTTTTCACCTGGATACTCTGTAGGATACCTAGAGCAAGAACCAGAACTTGATGACTCAAAAACGGTAATGGATATTGTTAAAGAAGGAGCACAAGAAGCCGTATCTCTCTTAGAAGAATATGAAGATTTGAATAATCAATTTGGGCTACCAGAGGTTTACGAGAATCCAGATAAAATGGAGAAGCTGATGGCTCGTCAAGCAGAGGTTCAAGATCGGATAGAGGCTATTAATGCTTGGGAGCTGGAGTCTCAGTTACAACGTGCAATGGATGCCCTGAACTGTCCAGATGGGGAGAAAGAAATTAAGGTCTTATCTGGCGGAGAGCGCAGGCGTGTGGCCTTGTGTAGGTTACTTCTTCAAAAACCAGATATTCTGCTGTTAGATGAGCCCACCAACCACCTTGATGCCGAGTCTGTATTGTGGTTAGAACACCACTTGCAACAGTATGCAGGTACAGTTATTGCGGTAACACACGACCGTTATTTCCTAGACAATGTTGCTGGATGGATCTTGGAACTAGATAGAGGAGAAGGCATACCGTTTAAAGGAAACTATACAAGTTGGTTAGAAGAAAAAACCAAACGACTAGAGCAGGAAGAGAAACAAGAAAGCAAACGCCAAAAAACACTCAAAAGAGAGCTGGAATGGGTGCGTCAAGGCCCTAGGGGTAGACAGTCTAAAGGAAAAGCAAGACTGAAGAATTACGAGTCTATGCTTCATGAAGACGTGAAGGAAAAAGAAGCAAAACTGGAGCTTTGGATTCCACCAGGCCCGCGCTTGGGGAATGAAGTAATTCAAGCAGAAGGCGTGCGTAAAGCATATGGCGATAAACTACTCTATGAAGATCTTAATTTCAAATTGCCACCTGCAGGTGTGGTAGGTATTATTGGGCCGAACGGTGCTGGTAAAACCACCATTTTCCGCATGGTAATGGGGCAAGAATCCCCAGATGAAGGAACTTTTGGAGTAGGTGAAACTGTTAAAATTTCATATGTAGATCAAAGCCACGATGCATTAGATGCGAATAAAACGGTTTGGGAAGTTATTTCAGATGGTAACGATATGATTGAACTAGGTGGTCGTTCTATCAATTCAAGGGCGTATTGTGGTAAGTTTAATTTTACCGGGAATGATCAACAGAAAAAGGTAGGAGTGCTTTCTGGTGGAGAACGAAATCGCTTACACCTAGCGATGAGCCTAAAGCAAGAAGCCAACGTATTGCTGTTAGATGAGCCTACAAATGATATTGATGTGAATACGCTTCGTGCGTTAGAAGAAGCCATCAATGATTTTGCTGGTTGTGCAGTTATTATATCACACGACAGATGGTTTTTAGATCGTGTTTGTACTCATATATTGGCGTTTGAAGGCGACTCTAGTGTTTATTACTTTGAAGGTTCTTTCAGTGAATATGAAGAGAATAAGCGCAAGCGCCTTGGAGACACGGAGCCCAAACGATTCAAATACAAGAAGTTGGTTAAGGAATAGCCTTCTCCAACATGGTTGTTTAAAGCCGCGCCTCACATGAGGTTGCGGCTTTATTAGTTCACGAGAACTTGTTCAAAGCCTTTGGTGTTGTGGGCTCAATTCTGGGTTTGGTAAGTTTAGTTTTGCCGCCATGCACAAATGGGCATTTTTACTTTTAGGACTTATGCTCTTCGTAAAATGCGGAGAAGAAGGAACGCAAGAGGTTATATATCCAGAGTTAACTGCTCCTATTGAAGTAGCCTTTGATTCCTTGCGCGTTCAAGAAATGGACCATTACTTCACCAAAGAGCATAAAGCAGGTAGGTTTAATGGAGTGGTACTCATTGCTAAAAGAGATAGTGTATTCCGGGCGGTATATGGGTTTGCAAACTATCGTAACCGAGATTCGCTTCAAATGGATACCCGTTTTCAATTAGCATCTGTTTCTAAGCCAATTACTGCACTTGCCATAATGCAATTGGTTGAAGAAGGAAAAATTCGCCTTACAGATTCATTAGAAATCTACTTTGCCAAATGGCCATACCCAGGCATAACGGTTCAAATGCTATTGAGTCATCGAAGCGGGCTTACGAATTACATGTACCATACCGATGATTGGTTCGTGCAACGCGATGAAATGGTTATTTGTAACCAAGAAGCTATTCAAATGCTATGCGAGAAAAAGCCAGAAAGGTATTATCGCCCTAATTCTAGATTCGATTATAACAATACCAACTTCATGCTGTTGGCAGCTATTATTGAGAAAGTAACAGGAGTAGACTTTGAGACTTACATGGCCACTCACTTTTTTGCTCCAATAGGAATGAACAACACCTTCATAAAATCAGACTTGGAGGTTCCAGAAGGTAATTCTATAGCTAGAGGACATGATAAAAGACGCAGAACCATTGCTCCTTATTATCTAAACGGAACTACAGGAGATAAAGGGGTTTATACCTGTGCAGAAGACATGTATACGCTGCACAAGGCCTTGTTAAATGGAGATATTGTTCAAGATTCTACGTTGGCTTCAATGTTTTCTCCAACGAGTAAGTTTAATCGAAGAGGAGGGAGTTACGGATTGGGATGGAGACTCAATAAACAGCCAGATGGGTCTTTGGTTACCTACCATAACGGTTGGTGGAGAGGATTCAAAACCTACTTCATTCATGATGCAGAGGAAGAGGCTACCGTTATTGTTCTTACCAATTGGTTAAGAGGACCTTTCATTCCGCAGGAGGATTTACTTAATCTGGCTAAGATTTAAAATTCGCGTCCATTTTAGGTAACATAGAGTTAATAGTATTAATATTGCATTAACATGAATTGAAAGAGTCGGGCTTTGCCCTATAAAAATACCAGACTTGTTAATGTTCATGAAAGCGAATGTGTGAAAAGCCCTGAGGAATCAGGGCTTTTCTTTTTGTACGTAATAGATTCCGCTGTTAACCTTCTTCAGCCTTACAGGCTCATCATTTCTTTAAACTTTACGGCTTGTCTTCTAGAAATTTCAATCTTCTTGTCGTCTTTCAAAATCACTAGTAGTCCACCATTGAACCAAGTTTCTATTTCATTTACCCATTTCAAATTGATAATGTGTTTCCTATTCGCTCTAAAAAAAGATTTGGAGTCTAATCGCTTATCTAAATTGTTCAAAGAGCGCAGTATAAGAGGCTTATTATCATCAAAGTATACCCTTACATAGTTTCCTTCAGACTCAAACAACCGAATATCTTTAAGTGTAACAAACCAGCATCGGTCTCCGTCTTTAACAAAAACTTGATCAGTTTCTCTCAATAATTCATCAGATACGTTGAGGTTGGTATCATCTGCTTGTTTCTTGCGTTTTTCTATCTCTTTTGTAGCCCTTTCTAAAGATTCTTCCAGTCTGGTATCTTCCACGGGCTTTAAGATGTAATCTAGAGCTGAAACTTCAAATGCCTTAAGGGCGTATTCATCATAGGCAGTAACAAAAATAACTTCAGGCGTATAATCTAAATCCTCAAGCATTTCAAATCCATTTTTTCCAGGCATCTGAATATCCAAGAAAACCAAATCTGGTCTTTGCTCTTCAATTTTTTCTTTGGCTTCCATTGCGTTGCTAGCCTCTTCAATCACATTAATCTTTGCGTGATTGGCCAACAGCTTTCTTAATTCTTGGCGAGCTAAACGTTCGTCATCTACAATAAGTGTTCTAATCATGATTTAAACAATTAGGTCTTTGGGAATTACCACCTCGGTGGCTACTGTTCCGTTATTTAGGTCATTAATCTTGAGTGATGCATGGCTGCCGTAAAGCAACTGCAGGCGCTGTTTAGTATTGACCAAACCAAAGCCAGAGTCTTTGCTTTTTAAGGTCTTTAATCTGCCACTGTTTATAATGCGTATATGAAGTGTACTGTCTTCAATCTTAGTGCTCAAGGTTATTTTGCCCCCTTCTGGCAGCTGAGAAACCCCGTGTTTGATCCCGTTTTCAACTAAAGTTTGGATCATTAGAACAGGTACTTGATATTTTTCTGAGCCAGGAGCGATGTTGCTTTCACAAACCAATCGTTCTTCAAATCTTGCCTTTTCAAGTTCCAGGTAATCCATTACAACCTTCATTTCATCTTCAAAACTCACGGTTTTATGCTTGCCCATCTGTAGCGTTTTACGAAGGATATTAGAAAGCTGAGTAATACTTTTCTTGGCTTTATCTGGATCTTCATCTACCAGTGCGCGTATGATATTCATAGAGTTGAAAATGAAGTGCGGATTGAGCTGCGATTTGAGTTTGTTAAGTTCAATTTCATTCTTGCTGGCTTCCCAAAGCAGATTCTTTATTTCTTCATCTTTATAGCGTTCAAAAAAGTGGAAAGCAAAGTAGATTAGTGACCAAATAAGGTAAAGAATACTCCAGTTTAGCCATTCAGTGAACAACTCAACTGGTTTTACCGCGTTTAATCCGCCTTTAATAAATAGCCCAGTGAATAGAAAATACAGCAGTTCAAATAACACAGAAAAAAGTGCAGAGCCTATGAGCACACGAGGAACGAGTTTGAGTAGACCAAGTTTTGCCCACCCCAATCGCTGAATGGTAGTTCTGTATAAATGTGAACTTACAATACCTATGGTGAAGACTAAGAAAAGCGTGGTGATCAGTTCAGCCGTTAAAGTTTTACCAGTAACCTTATTTAGTACACCTGCCAAAAGCACATAAACTAGCCAACCAAAAAGTTGGAGGTACCAATAAATGCGATGCTTTTGTTTGAACATGTAACGAATGTAAGTCTAAGTATGGATACACGGAAAAAGGGATGGATGTGCGGCTTATTTGAGTGTGTCCTAAGCGCAGAATCTTGATAAGTGGTAGAGTTAGTATGAAACGAAAAAAGCAGCTCTTGCGAAGCTGCTTTTTGCCCTTTTGTGACTCGGCTGGGGTTCGAACCCAGGACCCCAACATTAAAAGTGTTGTGCTCTACCAGCTGAGCTACCGAGTCTCCTTTTTGTAAGGGAGTGCAAATATAAGTCTATTTGATAATCGGCAAAGTTGAAGCCTAACTTTTTTCCTTCTTTTCGGTTTCTGATCTATTCTTCTTTAATCCAATAATGGGTGCACGTTCAAAAGGTGCATCAGAATCAAAGAGTTTACGATAGGTGGCCATACGTCTAAACTCGGTTGCCCCTAAGTTTTCAATAATTCGAATCATTTTTGGATTGAAATCACCAATCCAAGTAATAATCAAGTTTTTATATCTATTAGGGTATGGTTTAATGTGCTTCTCATACGTTTGAAAAATAGCACCTTCAACACCTTTTCCTTGATGATCTGGGTCAATTCCAAAGGCTACTCCAAAAGAGGTGTCAACTACCTTGAGCACTTTGAAATACCAAAGAAACTTTAGTTTCCCTAACCAATTAAAGTTACCGTTCACATACCTAAATACTTGGTTCAGCTCTGGTAAAGCCATGTAAAAACCAACGGCAACTCCTTCATAATAAGCAAAGTAGATGAGATTTTCATCTAAGATAGGTTTCACTTGGTTCATAAGTGCCAAGCATTGTGTTTTTGTCATACCAGGAAACCCAGTATGTGTAGCCCAAGCCCGGTTGTAAACTCTATGGAAGTCTAAGGCATATTTCTCAACGTTGTTTTTTTCAACTTGTCTTATTTCGTATTTGGGGTTGGCAAGTACTCGATTTGCCCTTTCAACAAATACTTCTTGAAGATCACCTTGATAATCACGATGAAAGACTAACTGGTGGTAGTACACGTTGAATCCATAGGCCTCAAAAAAGGTTTTATAGTATTCTGGATTGTAATTTTGACCGTAATAGGGAGGGTCCACAAAGTTTTCTGTAAGAAGACCCCAGAACTTATCTTTCTCTCCAAAGTTGATGGGACCATCCATGGCTTCCATACCACGTTCCTCTAGCCACTGCTTGCAAGTATCAAACAACAAGAATGCAGCCTCTTGGTCTTCAATACACTCAAAAAAGCCCATTCCGCCCGTAGGTTGCTTAAAAGATTTGGCCGTTTTGGTGTGTATGAATGCCGCAACCCTACCAATTACCTTTCCGTTGTCGTCTTTGAGTAACCAACGAACGGCCTCACCATGTCTAAAAAACTTGTTTTGCTTGGGGTCAAAAACCTTTTCTACATCTTGTTTTAAATGTGGAATCCATGCTTTATCGTTTCGGTAAATTGCAAACGGTAGCGCATGAAAGGCTTTAATGTCTTGCTTAGATTGAACTTCAATCGGTCTCATTCAGATTACTGCTATACCTTTGAACGAAGATACATTTTCCTCATGTACAAACGTACGCAAACGGTTTTCTTGGTAGGCATGCCAGGCAGCGGAAAAACTACTGTTGGTAAGAAATTGGCAGCAAGGTTTAATGCGGTCCACATAGATTTAGATGCAGAAATTGAACGCAAAGCTGATGCTGATATTCCAGAGATTTTTGGCACACATGGAGAATCTCATTTTAGAAGGTTAGAGGCAGACCTATTACGCGAATTGGATTTACAAAACACTCCAATAGTTTCAACTGGGGGTGGAGCTCCCTGCTTTCACCAAAACATGGATTACATGCTTCAAAATGGGATTGTAGTTTACTTAGAAATGCCAGTGAAAGCATTGCATCAGCGTTTGTTATCTAAGCCGAATAACAGGCCCATGTTTGCTGGTAAATCTAAAGAAGATCAACAAGTGTTATTAGCTCACCTGTTGAAAGAGCGAGAAGGTTTTTACACAAGAAGTAACTACACCATTTCTGGGTTGAGTGTAGATATAAATTCTCTAGTGGCTCAACTAGGCTAAGAAAGCCAAGCACTGTCTTCTTCTCCAAATTCTACCTGTATGTGCTCTTGAATGGTAGTTGCTAAACTAAGCCCATTGTAGTCTGCTCTAATAGGGTAATTCCTATGCATACGATCTATAAGAGTTGCTGTTTGCAGGCCGTTTAGGTTAAAGTTTAGCAGGTATTTAGCCGCGTACATCAATGCTTTACCCGTGTTTAAGACATCATCAACCAACAACACAGTTTTACCAGATGCCAACTCTGGATTCAAATCACAAACAATGGAATGCTTAAGCGGCTCCTCTTTATTAATCGTTAAGTCAAAATAATAGACCTTACCCGTAGCAATCTCGTCTAAAATAGACTTGATACGCTTGGCTAACTCAGAACCACGAGGAGTGATACCCACTACGATTAGCTCATCAACTTCCGTATTTTTTTCCATTACTTGATGCGCAATTCTTGTTATTTTCTGACTGATTTGCGTGTGATTGAGTACAAGGGTTCTGTCGGTCATAACGGTTTATTTACCTCAAAAATATCTATTCCGCCTCAACACGTTTCTTGAAGATGACGAAAAGTTCTCTGCCAGCTCGAGGAGAAATGGAATTATGAGCTGTTTCCATGGTTTCAATTTCAAAATAGGGAGAGAATAATTCTTCATATTCCGCAGCGTTACCGCCAAAAGGAGGATGTGCTTCATTCAACGGTACACTCCACAATAAACCAGCTAATTTTCCTTCTGGCTTCAGCAGTGCCGATGCATGTTTAACATACTCACTGCGTAAAACGGGGTCTATAGCGCAAAAAAATGTTTGCTCTAAGATTAAATCATACGCTCCTTCATGGTGAAAGAAATCTGAACAAATTAATTGGTCGTTTTTAAGGCCTGGTAAACGTTCTTGCAATTGCTCCAATGGATCTTCTGAAATATCCAAAACCTTAAAGTTGGTGAACCCGCGATTGTACAGATGCTCTGCTTCGTGGGCATTCCCACACCCAGGTACCAATATGTGCGCATCCTTCTCTTTCAATTGGTCTACATATGCTGCCAATGGAGGCGATGCATATCCAATATCCCAACCCGTTTGGTTAGACTGCCATCGGCTTTGCCAGTAATCTTTATTTAATGTTGCTTTTTTCATACTGATTAAACAGAGCTACGGTCTCAATGTGCGAAGTGTGCGGAAATTGATCTACCATGCTAATTTTATCCAAAACGTACCCAGCTTCGCGCAAATCATTAGCATCTCTGGCTTGCGTTGCTGGATTACAACTTACATAAACAATCCGCTTTGCGCCCAAAGCAATAATTTTTTTGAGCGTTTTTGGAGCAATTCCTCCCCTGGGTGGGTCTAGCACTATGGTATTGATTTTGCCTCTGTATTCAGGGTAATTGTACAAGAACTTGCCTACATCGGCTGCAAAGAAATTCAAACCTTCTAAGCCGTTTCGCTTGGCATTTTCTTTGGCGTTTTCAATGGCCTCTGGAATAATGTCTACCCCAATAATCTCTTTCGCACCTGAGCTTTGTTTGGCCAAAATCTGACCTATGGTTCCCGTTCCGCAAAAGAGATCCATCACCACCTCTTTCTCTTCTTTATTGCGGTTTAAGAATACATAGTCTATGGCTTTTTGATAAAGCAACTGCGCTGCCTGCGGATTGGGCTGAAAGAAACTACGCATACTTATTTCAAAATCAAGGCTCAAGAGGGTGTCGTGAATGACGGGTGCACCGTAAAGTTGGAAAACATCATCGGGTTCATCCATGGTGCGGTCTCCCGTGGAGTTGTTGATGGTTTGAATGATTCCCGCCAATCGATCTCCGAAGAGTTCTAGGCAGCGCTTTACGAAGGCTTCTTTATCGAATTCTGCCAAATGACTACCCGAAGTGGTGAGATTCATCAAGATTTTTTCGGTAGAGAAACTCTTTCTAAAAGTGAGGAACCGGTAAAACCCGTGATGTCTTGCTGGATGCCAAAACGGAAGTTCACTCGCTTCGCACCATTTTCTAATGTGTTTTATTCCATCTTCAATTTGTTTGTCAAAAAGTCCAGAATCAGCATCCATATTTTCCACGGCCAGCCATTGTCCGCGGTGCTTAAACCCCAATGCGGGTTCATCGTATTCTCCATTATCGGTTAAATCATACCGAACGGTAGAGAAGCTATACTCCATTTTATTGCGGTAATGCCAATCTGCTGGGGAGGCAATGAATTCATCAAAAAGCGCTTCAATCTCAGGCTCGTTTCCAATGCGTTTAAAAAGTTCAAAGGTGCTTTGCTGTTTATGTGCACGTTGCTTTTCAATGGGCCAAGTGGCATAGGGAGCCCCAGGTATGGGTTGGAAATCTATGGGCGTTTCTTCATCGCTATGCGTAATTACCTCTAAGAGCTTGCCTTCTGCGTGTTTTTTACGCTTCTTAATCAATCTGCATTTAACAGTTTGGCCTGGAATGGTATTGGGTACAAACACCACATACCCTTCTTCGCCAACGCGGGCTATTCCTTTGCCGCCAAAAGCCAAGTCTTGTATGGTAACTTCAATTTTATCGCCTCTTTTCATGCTGCGAAAGTAACGTGAAACACGATTGTGGATACATTCCGAACCAAGCTAATTTTGGGTTGTGGACTCGTAAGGTGCTTTGTAGATTTGTAGCAAACAAGAGAAGATGGCAGAATCAACTTTAAGCTCAAAAGAGCTCATAGCATTAGAAGATAAATACGGAGCGCATAATTACCACCCAATCCCGGTGGTGTTGGCCAAAGGCGATGGCGTGCACGTTTGGGATGTAGAGGGTAAACAGTACTATGATTTTCTTTCTGCATATTCTGCCGTAAATCAAGGTCATTGTCACCCGCGTATTGTAGGTGCCATGAAAGAGCAAGCGGAAACGCTTACCCTTACTTCCAGGGCGTTTTACAACGATGTGTTGGGAAAGTATGAGGAATACGTAACTAAGTACTTTGGCTTTGATAAGGTGTTGCCCATGAATTCCGGAGCTGAGGCTGTGGAGACGGCATTAAAAATTGCCAGAAAGTGGGGGTACGAGAAACGTGGCGTTGAGTCTAATACAGCCAAGATCATTGTAGCAGAGAATAACTTTCACGGAAGAACCACAACTATAATTTCTTTCAGTAACGATCAAGATGCACGTGAGAATTTTGGACCGTATACCAAAGGTTTTGTGCGTATTCCGTATGATGATGTAGATGCTTTGCAAGAAGCCTTGGAAGATGAGCATGTAGTAGCGTTTTTGGTAGAACCCATTCAAGGTGAGGCCGGAGTAAACGTGCCATCTGATAAATACATGGCGAAAGCTGCAGAGCTATGTAAAGCCAAGAATGTACTTTTTATTGCAGATGAGATTCAAACCGGAATTGCTAGAACCGGAAGTCTTTTGGCCATTTGCGGCAACTGTACGTGTCAAGGGCATTGTGAGCAGCAAGAATCTTATGTGAGACCAGATATGCTCATTTTGGGCAAGGCATTGAGTGGGGGAGTTTACCCTGTATCTGCTGTACTTGCCGATGATGATATAATGATGGTAATTCGCCCGGGGCAACATGGTTCTACCTTTGGAGGTAATCCCATTGCGGCAAAAGTGGCCATGGAAGCGTTGGAAGTAGTTCGCGATGAGAAACTAGCTCAGAACGCGAGAGAACTGGGTGAAATGTTCCGAAGTGAAATGGAAAAGCTAGGGGAGCACAACCCCATCATTAAAAAAGTTAGAGGTAAAGGGTTGTTGAATGCCGTAGTAATTGATGATGACCCAGATTCTTCTACTGCTTGGGACATTTGTGTGAAACTGGCAGAGAACGGTTTGTTGGCTAAACCAACACACGGTAACATTATTCGCTTTGCGCCACCATTGGTAATGACCAAAGACCAATTGATGGAGTGCGTTGAGATTATTCGTAAAACGATCGAGGGGTTTAGGGTTTAATCCTATTCAAATAAATCTAAGAAAGCCCCGATGGATTCCATCGGGGCTTTTTTTATTTTACAGTCTTTCTAAGTTCTTCCCATGTTTCAATGGGTACAAATTTGAGTGAAACGGAATTCACGCAGTGTCTCGTGTTTTTGGCGGTGAAGCCTTCACCCATAAATACATGCCCAAGGTGACCATTACAGTGGTTGCAAACAATTTCCGTTCTGCGGCCATCTGCATCTACTTGCCGTTTTACGGCTCCGTCTATTTCATCATCAAAGCTTGGCCATCCGCATTGTGCGTCAAATTTATCATCGCTGCGGTAGAGTGGGGCATTGCATTTTTTGCATAGGTAAACCCCTTCGGCATCAATTTTATACAATGCACCAGAGAAAGGATATTCAGTTCCTTTACGGTCAATTACTCTGCTTTCTTCTTCTGAGAGCTCATTATAATTTCCTTCGCTTCTTAGTTGAATGTCTTCTGCCTTCATGGGTTTCTGTTTGGGTTGTTCTTGGGCGCAGCTTTGAAATACCAAAGCGAAACTTAGAACAACAATTAATAGAAATGCTTTCATTGTAGACTGTTTAACAGAATAACGAAAAAAGATGTTTTCGAGTTTATTGCTGCAAGGTTGAAATGTTGGATTTGTTGTGTGACAGACAAATGTTGCTGAGAATTATCGGTGTGATCCCTTTTAAGGGAGGCATTCAACTTTAACATGAAGCTAAACTTCGTTTCTCTTCTTTTTCATTTCAAATTGCCCTCTCTTGAGCAAGCTCAGACTCAGCCTTTTTGAAATGAAAGAAGCCCCCTTTTGGGAGCTTCATGTTAAAGTTGTGGAGGCGGAGGGATTCGAACCCTCGTCCAAACAAGGAAAAACCAAGCTTTCTACAAGTTTATTTTGTGTTTGGTTTTCGTCTTAAGCACGGCCACAAACAGCCAAAACTCAAGCTTATCTCGTAAGGTTTCGGAATTGAGCCCGAGCGTCTCTCATCCTAGCCCATCGTGTCTGATGCCTTCATGTGATAAGTCGTTGGGCGCCACTTATCGGAAGACAACCCGTCTCGCCAACTGTTGGCTGAGATTAAGCGTAATCCTGCTTGGCAGTGATTATGCAGCGAGTGCGAAGTTATTTTCGCCTGTTGTTGTTTGTGACATGTTTTGAAAAGCTACACCACAACGCTTTACTTGCTTACAGAGTCAATCGTCTTGCTGTCAAAACCGGTCGCCCCCATTATTCTAAGAATCTACAAAGGTAGCAATAGCATGTCAGGCATGAAACTATCTTTGCGCAAATCCGCAAGGCTATGCAAAAACTTAAGTTAGGTATAATCAAAGAAGGTAAGAATCCACCTGATAAACGCGTTCCTTTAACTCCAGACCAGTGCGCTTCTATTCAACAAGAATACGGAGATGCCTTGGAGCTACAGGTACAAGAAAGCAACGTGCGGATATTTACCAATTCTGATTATTCTACTAAAGGAATCAGCGTAATACCAGATGTATCGCAAAGTGATGTGCTGATTGGAGTGAAAGAGGTACCTATTGCAGATTTGATACCCAATAAAACCTACTTATTTTTCTCGCACACCATTAAGGAACAGCCGTATAACAGAGATTTGATGTTGGCCGTACTTAAGAAGAACATTAGACTCATTGATTGGGAGGTGCTTACAGATTCTAAGTCTAGAAGGCTTATCGGGTTTGGAAGGTATGCAGGAATTGTGGGGGCATATAACGGGTTGCGTGCCTATGGTATGCGCACGGAAAGGTATTCCTTAGAAAAAGCTTCAGATTTGTTTGACCGCAAAGCGATGGAGGCTCAACTCGAAAAATTGGATGTAGACAACATCAAAATTCTACTAACAGGTAGAGGGAGAGTGGCAAAGGGCGCTATTGAAACACTGAATGCTGCCGGAATACGAAAGGTATCTCCGGAGGCTTACTTGACAGAAGATTTCAATGAACCTGTATTTACTCAAATAGGCGTGGAGCACTATAACAAGCGTAAAGACCGAAGTGAGGGTGGTCAATTTGATTTCTACAAGAACTTTACAGAATACGAATCTGATTTCATGAAATGGGCTGCGGTAAGCGATGTATTTATTGCTGGTCATTTTTACGCTGAAGGTTCTCCGTTTTTGTTCTCCCGCGATGATGCGAGGCACCCTAGTTTCAAAATCAGAACCGTAGCAGATATAAGTTGCGATATTAATGGGCCTGTTGCAAGCACCATTCGCCCGTCAACCATTGCAGAACCGGTTTATGGATACAATAGGATGACAGAAAATGAGTCGGCCAGCTTAAACGGTGACGATATTATCACTGTTATGGCCGTAGATAATCTGCCTTGTGAGTTGCCAAGGGATGCTTCTGAAGATTTTGGTACGGAGTTTACAAAACACATTCTGCCTGCGTTTATGAATGGTGATGAAGACGGAATATTGGATAGAGCTACTATGACGCGCAATGGAGAGCTTACTTCTGCATTCTCGTATTTACAGCATTATGTAGACGGTATATAATTAAAATGCTTTGGCTACACCAATTACAATTGAACCCACATACGTAAAGGCGGTGGCAGTGCTACTTACTGGTTCTGCCGATTCTGGTGTAGGAATGTTAGCATTTCCAAAGCTAGGGAGGTTAGGTCTGTAGCCAATAGCATTATCCATTCCTACGGTTGCTGTTACCTTTTCTTTGGTTCGGCTCAATCCTATGGTGAAGTGATATAGGTCCCATAAATCGCTGTCAAAATTCACGTTATTATTGAAATCACCATTGTAGTAGTTGAAATCTGTTCGGAACCCATAGTGGATAGACATAGATTCGTCAAGGGCTCGATCTAAGCCAATAGCTACATTTAAAATTGGTCTTGATGAAGATTCCGCAACAAGTAAACTACCCTTTTCTAAAAGTTCCATGTACCGTAAGCGTTTCGTAATAGGAGTAATGAGAGTATTCGGGTTTTTGGGTTTCGCAATTTCATAGGGAGCTACGCCAGCAAAGCCCTCAACGGTAATGTGCCATGTATTCTTCTCCTTTCGGTAAGTTGCTCCTAAGGCCAAACTCCACGGTGTTCTGTGGGCAGTAGAGTACGTAGAGCTCTGTTCAAGGGCAACACCATCTCTAAGGGTAGCAGAGTAGGGTTCTACATTAGATATGAGCTCTTCAAACCTTCCATTACCAAATGCAAATAATTTGATTTTTGGTACCGTTAGCGTTGCTCCAAGTTTCCAATTATCTGTAATGTATTGTGCACCAGCTTTGAGTTGAAGTGCTACCAAGTCAATAACAGTACGTTGGGTGATAGTTATACCAATAGGTTCATTAATTATGCCGCTAATGGGAATAATGGATCTTGAATAGAGCGTTTGGGTTCTTTGATTTCTGTAGCTAATGAAGGCCGACAAGCCAAAGAACAACTTATTTGAGTACTTGTATCCAACGCCTAGTCCAGCCCATTGCTCATGTAGAAAATCTTCAATATCTAGGTTAATATTATATGCTTCTTTACCAGGTATGTTTGGCACGTAGTCATCTACTTGTGTATCAAAAAGGGGGATGCGCGATTTGGCATAATGCCTAGATAAATAGGCGCCTACCACGTTCCACTTTTTTGACTTTAGCTTTAAACTTCCTGAGAGCAATTGGGGGTAGAGAAGTGCTTTGGCTCCAGATAGGTTTCTATCTTCTCCAAGCCCATCCATAATGTTTATGTAAGAAAGACCGTAAACGTTCGCGTTTATGGAGAGTGTAGTGCTAGCTAAATTTCCAATGCCAGCTGGGTTGTAGAAAATGGCTGAATTATCATTTACATCGGCAATGTTAGCTCCAGAGACAAAAGTACTTTTTGCACCAAAGCCTTGAGTCCAGTAATGACTCCCTTGTGTTAAGGAAATCAAAGGAAGTAGTAAAAGGAAGAAAATAAATGAGGTCTGTTTCACACTCAAAAGTTACACTAATATCTCTAAACAGCTTTTAAATCTGCAATGGTTTGAGTGGGGTTTTCGCTATTGAAAACGAAACTACCTGCAACCAATACATCGGCACCTGCAGCCAAGAGTTTCCCAGCATTGTCTGAGGTTACTCCACCATCAATTTCAATGAGTAGGTCTGGGTTCTGCTCATCTGCCATCTCGCGTAAATCTTCTATTTTGATGTATGTATTTTCTATAAACTTTTGTCCTCCAAACCCAGGGTTAACACTCATTATACACACCAAATCGATGTCTGCTAAAATATCTTCCAATAAAAAAACTGAGGTGTGCGGGTTTATGGCCACACCAGCTTTCATGCCTGCTTCCTTTATTTGCTGAATGGTTCTATGCAAATGCGTGCAAGCCTCGTAGTGTACAGTTAAGATATCGGCTCCTGCATCTTTAAAGTCATTGATATAACGCTCTGGCTTCTCAATCATCAAGTGAACATCAAAGGGCTTTTTTGCGTGCTTCTTGATGGCTTTGATAACGGGCATTCCAAACGTAAGGTTAGGAACGAACATCCCATCCATAACATCTACGTGAAACCAATCTGCCTTGCTGTTGTTCAGCATTTCTGCCTCTTGCTGCATATTGGCAAAATCTGCAGATAGAATAGATGGTGCTACCAAATGACTCATGATGATTTTTGTTTGGCGCAAATGTAGCCAAAGGCAGAAAAGACTAGCCTAAATATCCACGTAATTGACCGCTAATACTTGCCCGTTTAAGTCTGCGAAGACCTTTTTCTTTGATCTGTCTCACGCGTTCTCTAGTAAGGTCAAACTTCTCACCAATTTCTTCTAAGGTTAGCGCGTTTAGCCCGCCTAAGCCATAATAGCACCTTATAATATTAGCTTCTCTTGGATTTAAAATATTCAAACAGCGCTCTATTTCCTTTCTAAGAGATTCTTCTAGTAAATCAAACTCTGGTGAAGCGTTCTCTTCTGGCCTGAGCGTATCGTACATATTTCTGTCTTCGTCATCCCCTGGTAGAGGTGCATCCATAGACACGTGGCGTTGTGCATTTTTTAATGCTTGGTCTACTTCTTTTTTGGAGATTTCAAGCAGGTCTGCTATTTCTCTGTGCGATGGAGGTCTTTCTAATTGTTGTTCTAAGAAACGGTAGGCTTGATTTATTTTATTGATAGAACCAATCTTATTTAAGGGTAACCTTACTATACGTGCTTGTTCTGCCAATGCTTGTAAAATGCTTTGACGAATCCACCAAACGGCATAGGAAATAAATTTAAAGCCTCGTGTTTCATCAAAGCGCGTTGCCGCTTTAATTAAGCCTAAATTACCCTCGTTAATTAAATCGGGGAGACCCAAACCTTGGTTCTGGTATTGTTTAGACACTGAAACTACAAATCGCAAGTTTGCTTTGGTTAATTTTTCCAATGCAACTTGGTCTCCTTCACGGATGCGTCTTGCCAATTCTACTTCTTCTTCAGCCGTTATGAGGGATTCTCGACTGATTTCTTGGAGATACTTATCCAATGATGCAGTATCTCTGTTGGTGATTTGTTTGGTAATTCTAAGCTGTCTCATACTCGTTCGATTAGTTGAATACATTCAACTCATTAGGCTAAACTGGTAGAGAGAGCTTCTCAATAAAAAGGTTGCTCACTTATATAGACGAAGAAAGGCTCTAAAAAGTTAGAGCCTTTCCCAAAAAAGTATGAAAAATGTAGTTGCCGTTACTTTTTATCAGGTCTTGGCAACAACACTTTGCGTGATAATTTCATCTTACCAGTTTTTGGATCGATGTCAATCAGTTTCACTTTAACCATATCACCTTCTTTCATTACATCGGCTACGTTTTCAACGCGTTTCCAATCAATTTCAGAAATGTGTAGTAATCCGTCTTTACCAGGAATTATTTCAACAAATGCACCGTAAGGAGCTATTGCTTTTACTTTTCCTTCGTATTCTTCACCAACTTCTGGTTGAGCAGTAATTGCTTTTACACGAGCAACGGCCAAGTTCATTTCTTCACCTGAAGTTGCTGCAATGTCTACCTTACCTTGGTCATCAATTTCTTCTATATTGATGGTTGTATTGGTTTCTTTCTGGATTTCTTGAATGATTTTACCACCTGGACCTATTACCGCACCAATCAAGTCTTTAGGAATCATCATAGTGAAGATTCTTGGAGCGTGATCTTTAAGTTCAGTATTAGGAGTCTCAAGCGTTTTATTCATCTCATTCAAGATGTGGTTTCTTCCAGAGTGAGATTGCTCTAACGCTTTGCG
>CBFIHE010000032.1:24684-25528 GCA_965662345.1 Salibacteraceae bacterium | reverse complement strand
GACCCTCTTGTTGTTGAGCGTTTATAATCGACTCAACCAATTCATCTAATCCATCAGAAGAATAATCTTTTAAACTTCTGCTCGCAGCTTCAACAGCATCTACCATCATTAACAAAGCAGATTCTTTGGAATAGGGCAGAGGCCCAGGATATCGAAATAATTCTTCATCAACGTTAGGGTTCGTTTGTTTAGCAGCATGTAAAAAGAACCGAACACGTGTATCACCGTGATGTGTGCGAATGAAGTCAATTATTTGCTCAGGGAGTTCATGTTTTCGCGCTAATTCTACCCCTTCAATGACATGATTAATTATAATTTGAGCACTAGCCTCTGGAGAAAGTTCGTCATGTGGATTCTGTCCCGCTATTTGGTTTTCTATAAAAAATTCTGGCTGTTTTAGTTTGCCAATGTCGTGGTAAAGAGCTGCAGTCCTTACTAAAAGCGCATCACCGTTTACTTCTTGTGCGGCATCTTCAGCCAAGTTAGCAACCTGCAAAGAATGCTGGAAGGTTCCTGGTGCTTCATTCAATAGTTTCCGCAAAAGAGAATTGTTCGTATCTGCTAATTCTAGTAATGTAACTTCAGAAACAAGTTTGAAAGTTTTTTCAAATACAAAAACAAGCGGGTAAGTAAGTAGCATAAGCCCAGAACTGATAGCAAAAGCTCCATAATTTGATAAAACTATCGCATCAGGAGTACCCTCTTTCAATAAAGTAAACGCACTGTAGAGAACAGAGTAGACAAGAAATGCCAGTACTGCTATTCGCAACAAATGAGACCTCCTTCTGAGGTTGTTCATGGCAAAAGCAGTAATTACAGCCGTAATTGCCTCTAAGAATACAAA
>CBFIHE010000032.1:22966-24637 GCA_965662345.1 Salibacteraceae bacterium | reverse complement strand
GAACTACAAATGCAGCAAGCCTGGAGTCGAAGAAATTTCGAATTAAGACAGCTAAGAGTGGAAAAGGAATCATGTAAAGACTCACCAACTCGTATCTCAAACTAATTTCGGCTACTGCTACAAACAGCACAAAAGCAACTACAATAAAACCAAACTTATTGGTCTCTCGCATGATATCTTGTCTGTAGAAGAATAAGTAAAGGGCTAGAATCACCAAGTTCACGGTGATTAATATGATTCTACCCACATCAATCCACAGTCCACCTGTTAGGTTTACTGTTCTTTTGTCGTAAGCCTGTCTCAGAGACTCTAGCTTGGTATAGATTTCTTCATCAACCAGTTCGCCTTTGCTAATCACGCGCTCTGCCTCACTCACTTTACCAAATACGGGTGGTAGGGCATCCAACTTTGTTTTCAGCTCTTTTTGAGTAAGGGTAGAATCAAAGTATAGTGTTGGTTGTAGGTTTTCTGCACATATATTAACAAGAAGCGAACTGTCTTCTTGCGCTCTAATTTTATTCTCATAAACCAAGAAATCTACAGCGCTTTGGAGCGTATATAATTCTTCAACGCCTCTATCTTTAGCCGTATTGTCATATACTACTCTAACAATGCCTTCAGGCAGACTGTCTAGTACAGGGTGCTGCTCTATAATCCCTTTATTGAGTACGGGATATAACAACTGCATGGCTTGCTGCTCAAGGGTGACCAGTTCATTTATGCTGGCTTTTGGGTATGCTACATCTAACGCAATTTGTAGGTTCGATTTAATTTTAGCTGTCACACTATCATTGTAGGTGAAGTAAGGCACAGCCGATGTTCTTAGCAATGAACGTTCTCGTTCAAGCACCTCAACAGGCTTCAGCATGGGGAAGTCAAACGGAGCATACAAATCTTCATGCATCCATGGTCTACCAGGTTCAAAATCATATTTAAACCGTACTTCATCTGGCAATAGAATCACCATTACGGCAATGCCCGCTGCAATCAAGAGCGCCTTGGATAATATACCGTGACTATGTAGAATTTTATGAAATAACTCCCGCATACATTGCGAAGATAGTCAGGTTCACTCGTCTGCCTACACGTTGGAAATCTTAAGTTTGCATCGCTAAGAAATCCGAAACAATTTAAAAGCATGAAAGAAGTATATATCGTAGCAGCCGCCAGAACACCAATGGGAAGCTTTATGGGGTCACTTTCAAGTGTGCCCGCTCCAAAATTAGGTGCGGCAGCCATTCGTGGAGCGATGGAGAAATATAACATCAAGCCCGAGTGGATTGAAGAAGTATTTATGGGTAATGTATTGCAGGCAGGTGTGGGTCAAGCACCAGCAAGGCAAGCCGCTATTTTTGCAGGAATTAGCCAAGAAGTTCCATGTACAACCGTGAACAAGGTTTGTGCTTCAGGTATGAAGTCAATCATGTTAGGTGCACAGAATATTATGACAGGAATGAATGATGTGGTTGTGGTAGGTGGCATGGAGAATATGTCTATGGCACCTCACTACCTAAGTGCTGCACGAACAGGTACTAAACTCGGTCCAGTAACAGCAGTGGATGGTTTAGTGCATGATGGCTTAACAGATGTTTACAACAATTACCACATGGGTAATGCTGCCGAGTTGTGCGCATCTGAGTGTAACATCAGCCGTGAAGCTCAAGATGAATT
>CBFIHE010000032.1:0-22265 GCA_965662345.1 Salibacteraceae bacterium | reverse complement strand
AGAACCGTGCCTTTATTTGTCAAGCTTTCTTTTTTATGAAGTACGGAATAACAACTATAAGTGTAATCCCTTGCAGAGTAGAACCCTCAGAATCTGCTGAGCAAGTTACGCAGTTGTTGTTTGGCGAAACTTATCGTGTACTCGAAGAGCGCAAGAAATGGATTCGTATTTCTTGCTCACATGACAATTATGAAGCTTGGATAGACCGCAAATTATTTGATTCATGCACTGAATCACAGGTTAGTAGTCCAATGTCTTTCTACACCGCAGAGCTTGTTTCACTGGTAAAGCATGAAACAGAAGGAAGTCTAACACCTATAGTGCTGGGTTCTACTGTTCCTCCTCTGAAAGACTCACTATTTGAAATGGGTAACCACCGCTTCCAGATTTACGGAGAAGTTAATGAGGCTAAGTTTAAAGGTAGAGACAAGCTTGTTGAGCTTGCACGCATGTATTTGAATGCTCCCTATCTCTGGGGAGGTAGAGGTCCTTTTGGAATTGATTGTTCTGGGTTATCTCAGGTTGTCTATGCCATGTGTGGTATCAGCCTACCACGAGATGCTAAAGACCAAGCCAATGAGGGTGTTACCTTGAGCTTTATAGAAGAAGCAGAACCAGGAGATTTAGCATTCTTTGACAATGAAGAGGGGAATATAATACATGTGGGTATCTTGCTGGGAGATAACTATATTATACATGCATCTGGTAAAGTACGTATAGACCGTATAGACCATCAGGGTATATATAACCCAGAGCTTAGAGACTACACTCACAAGCTAAGAATCATCAAACAGTTGGTCAATTAGGCTGTTTGCACCTTATTCCTACATTCCTGCATCTTATACCCATAGCAGTATTCTGGCAGTTTTAGGCCCACATATTCAGGCTATGTTTGTTTCATAATAATTTAAAGTTTAGGTATGAGCATCAATAACTCAATGTTACCTAAGCTTTCTACCTCCCTTTTCTGGTTAGTCGTAATTAGTTACGGTTTTTTATTACTTCTCAATTTTCTAACAGGCTTTGCTCAAGAGTATCTCGTCCACGCTACTGGTTCTTTGGTGCTTCTTTTTGTACTGCTCAGGCGAACTAGGTTGCTACTGAAGTTCAGTACAAACACAGATTATCTTGAGTTTGCTACAGGTCATTTTTTCTCATTAGATGAGATGAGTATTAAGTCTAACTTAGTTCGTGTGGTTAAGTCAGATATTGAGGAGATAGAATACAAGGGTTTCTTGTTTTGGAAACGCCTACGTTTTAAAATGAATGAAGATGGTAAACGCTACTTTATTAGTATGCCTCTTCGCTTTGTTCCTGCAACAAAAGCGCACTTCATCATTGAAGATATAATTGGAATGCAAGAGGAAAATGTAATTGTTGCAATGGAAGAGGTTCCTGCAATACAACAAACAGCTCCGTTAGCAGCATAACACCAATCTTATTTAAGTTAAAAGCCCGCAATGTTTGCGGGCTTTTTTTATTCCTTAGCTTGGTCTGTCTTCTTCCCGAAAATCTTCTTTACTTTAGCACAATAACAAATAGTAGTGAAAATGAAAAAATATTTGGCATACGTGATTTTGCCTGTTTCCTTGTTTGCAGCAGCATGCGGGTCTAGCAACGGAGAAAGTGAAAATACTCCTCCTAACATAGATATGGAAGTAACAGAAGATCTTACTTCTGGAGCAGAAACTGTTGAGCAAGAGTTGTCAATCGTTTTCCCATCGGCAGTAGAAATCATTACGGTTTTCGAGAATGCGGGAATGACTTTTAATCCAGAAGTCCCACTTCCAATAGAAAATGTTGCTGAATACAATACTCAAGTTGAAAGAGCAATTGGAGCAGGTTTCTACACTGCAGACTTGGCTTATTTTGTTGTTAATGAAGATGCTGAAGAGGTTCAGTTGTATTTCAAGGCAGTTTCTGATATTACTCGCTCAATGGGCATGGAGGTAACTGAAAGTCAAGACAGTACCCTCAGTTCTCTAGAGGACGCTTTGGGAGATAAGAACAAAACACTAGATGTTCTAGAGAGCGTTAATTCAGCTCGGGATGCGTATATAGAAGAAAATGAAATGCAAGGGTTGGCCACAGTTATATTTGGAGCTGCCTGGGTAGAAGGAATGTATCTTGCTATTGAGACAAATACAGACAAAGACAAGTCTAGAGTCTCTGAAAGAATAGTGGAGCAAATGTTCATCTTAGATAATTTACTCTTGGCTATGGAAAGTGAAGATGTAAGTACTGGCCAGTATGAGAAGTTCTACAATGAGCTCATGGATTTAAATAACGACTTCAAAGGGTATAATTCTGTAAAAGAAGCAGGTACAGAGAATTTCCCATTGTTGAGTCTAAGTGAAATGAACACTTTATCTACAAAAATTATAGAACTTAGAAAGTCATACAGTTAATTAGAGATCCTTACATGATGAAAACAAAGACAATCCTTCTTTCAATTTTTAGCCTTGTTCTCATTACGGGGACATCCATTGCGCAAAGCGAAACAATAGATTATTGCACCAAAGATGAATCTAGGTCTAAATCCGTTAAGAATTTAAAGCCATACCGCTACAGTGGGTTTAAAGCAAAGCCATTTGAAGCAAAACCGTATAACCAAATAAGAGAAACCATTGTAGAGTTATTGAGAGACATGCCTTACAGGCTTATTTTCAATAAGGATGGTGTTCCTTCTGGACAAACAGTAAATATTGTGATTTACGATAAAGCTTACGGCAAGAAGAACAGAACAGAACTATTCAGACATTCTGGCTCTGAACGTGAAGTGATATTTGAAACAAATTCTATGCCTGAACAATACTCTACACTCTATGTAGAATACGAATTGCCAGCATATGATGATGATATTGCTGAAGGGGTAAGCATCGAAGGATGTATTACACTTATGGTAGGTTTTGATGCCCTTCCTTTAAATGGAGAAGCCGTTAGAGAATAAGTAGTATTGACATAGTCGTAAAGAAAAAGTCGCCAAGTTGGCGGCTTTTTTTTATTCATTATGCCGTAATGTCTTGTTTTTGAGCGAGATGTGTCTTCGGTTTGATAATTGGAAGATAATCGTAAAAAACACACACCATGAATTTCAATAAGTTCACAATAAAGTCGCAAGAAGCGATTCAACAAGGTCAACAGATAGCAGCTGGTAATGAGCAACAAGCTATTCAAACCGGCCATCTTTTAAAAGGTGTTATAGAAGTTGACGAGAATATCATTCCTTTTCTTCTAAAGAAATCTGGCGTAAACGATCAGGCATTCAGAAGTACTTTAGATAGCATTATTTCAGGATATCCAAAGGTTTCTGGAGGAGATGTTTACCTTTCTAAAGAAGCAACAAAGGCTTTGGGAAAGGCACAAGAGCTAGCAACAACCAATAAAGATGAATTTGTCTCGTTAGAGCACATCTTTCAGGGAATTCTCAATGGAACAGACCCTGTTGCTTCAATGATGAAAGACAGTGGTTTAAGTAATGCAGATGTAGCTAAGGCGATACAAGAATTACGCAAGGGTGAGAAAGTGGATTCTCATAGTGCTGAAGAATCCTACAATGCCTTAAACAAGTATGCTAATCACCTAAACGAAAAAGCTCGGTTGGGTAAGTTAGATCCAGTAATTGGGCGAGATGATGAAATAAGAAGAGTACTGCAGATTTTGTCAAGAAGAACCAAAAACAATCCCATATTAATAGGTGAACCCGGAGTTGGTAAAACGGCTATTGCAGAAGGCATAGCCCACCGAATTGTAAATGGTGATGTTCCCGATAATCTTAAATCTAAGGAGATTTTTAGTCTTGATATGGGCGCGTTAGTAGCAGGCGCAAAGTACAAGGGAGAGTTTGAAGAAAGACTAAAAGCTGTAGTTAAAGAAGTAACCGCTGCAGATGGCCAAATCATATTGTTCATTGATGAAATTCATGTTCTAGTTGGAGCAGGTGGAGGAGAAGGAGCAATGGATGCAGCCAACATTCTCAAGCCTGCATTGGCTAGAGGAGAGTTGCGCGCGGTTGGGGCTACTACATTGAACGAATATCAAAAGTACTTTGAAAAGGATAAGGCGTTAGAAAGACGCTTTCAGCAAGTGTTGGTAGATGAACCTACAGAAGAAGATGCTATTTCTATTCTACGGGGTATAAAAGAAAAATACGAAACCCATCATAAGGTAAGAATTAAGGATGAGGCAATCATTGCATCCGTAGAACTGAGTCAGCGCTACATTACAGATCGTTTTCTGCCAGACAAGGCTATTGACTTAATGGATGAAGCTTCAGCGAAAATGCGGATGGAGATTAACTCCATGCCTGTAGAACTAGATGAAATTGAGCGTAAAATACGTCAACTAGAAATTGAAAGAGAAGCTATTAAGCGCGAGAATGACGTAGCTAAATTAGATAAGCTAAATCATGAAATAGGTGATTTATCTGAAGAGAGAGATCAAATTAAAGCTCAATGGAATAGCGAGAAAGAGGTGGTAGACGGTCTCCAGCTAATCAAGGAGCAACAAGAAAGCTACAAGCTAGAAGCCCAGCGTGCAGAGCGAGATGGCGACTTGGGTAAAGTGGCAGAAATTCGTTACGGCAAAATGGTAGAGGCCACAAATCAGCTCAAAGCATTTGAGGCGAGAATGGCAGAAATGAAAGCCAATGGTTCCGTACTGATTAAAGAAGAGGTAGACGCAGAGGACATTGCTGAGGTTGTAAGCAAATGGAGCGGAGTACCCGTATCTAAAATGCTTCAAAGCGAAAGAGAAAAACTACTAGTCTTAGAAGATGAGTTGCACAAACGTGTGGTGGGGCAGAATGAAGCAGTTGTATCTGTAGCCGATGCGGTTAGAAGGAGTCGTGCAGGCTTACAAGATGAAAACAGACCTGTAGGTTCATTTTTATTCTTAGGAACAACAGGTGTAGGTAAAACAGAATTAGCCAAAGCGTTAGCAGAGTTTCTGTTTAATAATGAGAATGCGATAACGCGTATAGATATGAGTGAATACCAAGAAAGACACAGTGTGTCTAGGCTGGTTGGAGCTCCTCCAGGATACGTTGGATACGATGAAGGTGGACAACTCACAGAAGCTGTGAGAAGAAAGCCATACAGTGTGATTCTTCTTGATGAGATTGAGAAAGCTCACGCAGATGTATTCAACACGCTTTTGCAAGTATTGGATGATGGAAGATTAACTGATAACAAAGGTCGTGTAGCTAATTTTAAGAACGCAATTGTAATTATGACCTCTAATCTAGGTTCTGATATTATTGCTAAACAATTCACCGATGTTGTTCCAGGAGATGAAGAGCGTTTGTTTGAGCAAACTAAAAGTGAGTTGAACGTATTTTTAAGACAATCATTGAAACCAGAATTCCTTAACCGTATCGATGAAACCATTCTCTTTACACCGCTTTCCAGAGAGCATGTGAAGAAAATAGTGAGACTACAATTCAATTTACTAGTGGCTAAGGTTGAGAAACAGGGAATTGAACTCTCAGCTACAGAAGAAGTACTAGATAAATTGGCATCTTTAGGGTTTGACCCTCAATTTGGTGCAAGACCTGTGAAACGAATTATTCAGCGAGAGGTGCTTAATACCCTGAGTAAAGAGTTGTTGGCAGGAAAGTTTACAGTAGGCGATCAAATAGTTCTAGACTCATTTGAAGATGAGTTTGTATTCAGAAAACCCATAGAAAGTGAAGCGGTATAAGCCTATGGCTAAGGAAAACCTCTATTGATAGAAGTAGGCCAATGATGAAAATTATTGGCCTATTTTATTGGCCTCTGCCCTGGAGTACAATAAGCACTGTGTAAATCAATATTTTGAAATCTACAAACAAAGACATGTTTTCAATATAGATGATATCGTATTCCAACCTTCTTACCATTTGTTCTATGGTTGAGGCATAGCCAAATTTCACTTGCCCCCAGCTAGTTATGCCTGGTCTAACCTTCATTAGGTATCTGTAATGAGGAGACCGCTCCATGATGCGGTCTATGAAGTATTGCCTTTCAGGTCTTGGACCAACCAAACTCATATCTCCTATGAGCACATTGTAGAATTGCGGAAGCTCATCTAACCTGCTTTTACGCATAAACCTGCCAAAAGAGGTAACTCTTGGGTCGTTCTCTTTGGTTAGTTGCGGGCCATTTTTTTCAGCATCTACTTGCATAGACCTGAACTTATAGATGGTAAAAGGTTTCCCATTTTTACCAATGCGCTCGTGATTATAAAAAACAGGACCCTTACTGGTAAGTTTTATAATAAGCGCCACTAGCATAAACAACCAGCTAAAAAAAGTGATTACAAAAAGCGAAATACCTATATCCATTGCACGCTTCAAGCTCTGTTGCCAGGCGGGCATTATTTCTTGTCTCACCTCTATAAGCGGTGCTCCAAATATGGATGTCATTTTAACCTGACCAGATAAGATGTCATACATATCTGGTATGATTTTAACAAAAACATTTAAGGGGTAAAGACGACTTAATATTTTCGTGATTAACGGATGTTCAGATGACTCTACCGCTATGATTACTTCTTCAATTTTATTTTCTAAGATAATCGATTCAACATCATCGGCATGGCCTAGGTGTTTGAGTTTGTCTTTTAACTGCATGTTCTTACCACCGTTCACATGAACAAACCCTACTAGCTTAAACCCACTTGATTTTTTAGCAGATTCAAGTTCATCATACAGTTCAACAGCTTTTTCACTACTACCAATAATAAGCGTGTTGAAACCAATTATACGGTTGTGCACTCTATGAGCAGTAATGGTTGAAAAAAGCAGACGCGCTAGAAAAGTGAGCACAAAATGAAAACAGAATAGCGCAAAAAAGAGGTAATAATACGAGCGGTAATCAGGAATTTGATCATCTAAAATGAACGCAAAGAATAAGATGAGTACCCCAACTAGTGTATGCAATAATGATTTAGACAACTCACTCAGTCTAGACTTGCGATAGGGGTCTTTGTAATAGCCAGTTAGATAATAGAAATTCACCCAAAAAACTGGGATTAAGATGAGAGCCAAAAAGAACTTATCGTTGAATTCAAGAGCTACTTGCCCTTCAAATTTAAGCGGTTCTATGTACACCTTGCGATAGAGGTAAAACGTTACCCACGCTAAGGCTGCCATCAAAAAATCGGCAATAAAATATTTGAGCCTTTCCGCTCTGCGATTCAACATTTTATCGATGCACGATTTTTAGGTTATCGAAGTAAAGTACGCTCTCAGAATTAGCAGGTTCATGGCTAGCCGTTAATGTAAAACCAAAACCAAGAGCGGTTAAGTTTGAGCTAACATGTGGGGTTAACTCTATATACATCTTATTCCACTCTGGAGTTCCTGTTTCTCTATTTGTGGGCTGAACCCATACCACAGGATAATCAACTGGGTTCTGCTGTGGAAGCTGATAAATCACCCCAACAATAAACTGAGCGTTACACTTATAATCTAACTCAAGATATACAGGAGCACCTCCTTTGGGCAATGCGTAAAGCTCACTAGAAGCAAGTTTCAAGTCTGGCTTATCTGCCGTTAAAACTGCTTTTCCAACAAATCTACCGTAGGGTTCTGTATCTTGGCCCATAGACTCTTTGTAGATGTTTACATCACTTGAGCTGATAGAGTCAAGCTGTACCACAGAACTTTCAAAGTCTTCCATGTAGGGAAACAGAGTAGCATCTGTATATTGAGTTACGGGTAAAAGATGGTAGGTTGAATCTGGTTCTACTTCAGGAATAATAACTTCATAACGCTCATAAAACGGATATTCTACACGTGTAGCTGCTATTCCGTTTTGTCTTATTCCTGGTCCAATAGAAATGCGCTGATTTGTTCCCACCTGTGGGATGGGCACTGTGCCGGGTAAAGGTGTAACGCTATGTAATTCGTCATTTACATAGATCCATGCCTCAGTAACTTTTTGTGCGCCACGACCTGATTCTGCTGGTGTTGGGTAGTTGATAGAGAACGAGTCTATGTATACATAACCAGGTATGGTAGCTTCTATTTTATCGGGGTTACACCCAACAAATAAAGCTGCCAATGCAAAAGCACTGAGAAGACAAACTTTTAAGTTCATAGGCTATCACCATTAAAAACGATGGCGCGAAGTTAAAATTGCGTATGAATTAGTCTTCCATAAGATTTGGAGAGAGCTTAAGCCTTTCTAAAATGCGATGCGCCACATCCAAAGCATTGTATCCGTCTTCAATAGTTACCAGTGGTGTTGTGTTTTCCATTATGGCTTTTGCAAATGTTGCCAGCTCATCTTTAATTGCATTAGCTTCTGGCACCTCTGGTTTCTCAAAGAAAATTTGCTTTAGCGGTTTGCCTTCACCGGGCTCAACAGTAACTGCAAGCGGATCGGGTTCTCCTTCAATATCATGCATACGAACCACTTCAACATCTTTCTCCAAGAAATCAATGGAGATATATGCATCGCGCTGGAACATTCTGGTTTTTCGCATATTTTTCATGCTAATTCTACTAGCCGTAAGGTTTGCCACACATCCGTTGTCAAACTCCAATCGCGCATTACAGATATCTGGGGTATTGCTAATAACTGCTACTCCTGATGCACTTATCTTTTTAATGTTAGACTTTACATTGCTTAAGACGATATCCAAGTCATGAATCATCAAATCCAAAACTACCGAAACATCAGTTCCTCTAGGGTTAAATTGCGCCAGCCTATGGGTTTCAATGAACATCGGAGTATCTATAAAAGGCAAAGCCGATCTGAATGCTGGGTTAAACCTTTCCACATGTCCTACTTGAACCTGAATTTCTGCCTCATGACTCAAAGACATGAGTTTTTTGGCTTCTTCAATAGTATTAGTAACTGGTTTTTCAATAAAAACATGACGTTGCTTGCGCATTGATTTCTCTGCACATTCAAAGTGAGAAAGGGTGGGGGTTACTATGTCTACAACATCTACAGCATCAATAAGTGAATCTACTGAGTTAAAAGATGTAAGACCCATTTCTTCACTCACTGTTTTTGCGTGTTCTGCGTTAGGGTCGTAAAAACCAACTAGTTCGTATACATCAGTTAATTCTTTCAACAGTCGCAGGTGAATTTTTCCAAGGTGGCCTGCACCTAATACTCCTATTTTTAGCATTTCTTTGGCTTTGTAAGCAAAAGTAGAACGGTGTGTTTCCATGTCCGTTTCCATGCACTAAATCTTTCAACAACAGTTATCAACAAAACAAATAGTGGTTAGACCCGATTCTTTAAAATTTCAAGGCGCCAGAAAACGAATGATTGAGAAGCTTAAAGCGATGCCAATCAATGAAGAACTTTCTATTTCTGAGCAAGTACTGGGTGCAATGATGAAAGTTCCCAGACATGTTTTTTTTGAAAGTGCATTTGACTTAGGCTTTGCTTATGAGAACGTAGCATTCAACATAGGGGCTGGACAAACTATTTCTCATCCGTTCACTGTTGCCGTTCAGAGTACCTTATTGAAAACTGAGAAAAGACAAAAAGTATTAGAAATAGGTACGGGAAGCGGATACCAAGCGGCTATACTGATGGAGTTGGGTGTTAAGCTATACAGTATTGAAAGACAAAAGTTGTTGTTTGATAAAACCAGTAAGTTACTGCCTGAGATGGGTTACCGTACCAAATTGTTTTACGGTGACGGATATAAGGGTCAGCCTGCTTTTGCACCATTTGACAGGTGTATAGTTACGGCAGCCGCTCCTTATATTCCAGACCCCTTAATTGATCAACTTAAGCCAGGCGGTATATTGGTAATTCCTGTTGGAGAAGGTGATGACCAAGAGATGCTTAGAATTACCAAAAAGCAAAATGGCACTACAAGTACAGAGACTTTCGGAAGTTTTAGCTTTGTACCAATGCTCAAGAAAACGGCTAGATAGCCAACTTGAAACGAAATAAATTCTTTCTCTACACGTTTAAATCGCGCGTAACCTTAAAATTGCACTATGAACAAGCGAATAGCAGCCGCCTTACTCATCCTTTCTCTAATTGGTCTTGCCGCTTTTGCCCAAGATGAAGGCATTAATAAAGATGGGTTTACAAAGTTTAATGATAGAGATTGGGGTGTAACCTTTAATGTGAATGGCTTAATCAATGATATTAGCCTAAACAGTCTAGAAGGGGTAAATGGTAATCCAGCAATTCAAATTCGCAAATTTATCAAGCCAAACTTGGCCATACGAGCAGGTTTTGGGTTGAATTCGTTTAGCTATAACTCAAATGTTGTTGATAGTGTGAGTAACGCGAAGGTGACAAACGATTCAACTTACAAGCGCACAGACTTCTTTATTCAGCCCGCCATTGAATATCATTTTAACGGTACAAAACGCCTAGACCCATTTGTTGGAGCTGGTATAACCATGGGCATTGTGAGTAGCCAAGATATTCAAGTAGATATATCATCTGTAGATACTACAGGAACGGCATCGCTAGAGAGAACCTACGATATCCCAGGGGGCTTTACATTTGGTGCTAACCTAATCATAGGTTTTAATTATTTCATTTCAGAGCAACTCTCACTCGGTGCAGAGTACCAATGGGGATTTGTGAATGAAAGAGTGGGTGGTGATTTCAGCGTGGTTACCATTGAAGACCCTATTTCTGGCGCTACGCAAACATCTCGTCAAGTAGGTTCTAATCGAACAACAGATAGCGGATTCAGAATGAGTTCAACAGCTGGAATAACCTTGAGTTACTTTTTCAATAGGAAAAAGAAATCATAACGATTTACCGCTACATCTTCATAGCTCTATCCATTCTACGTTTATCGTCTTTGGCCTTTAAGTCTTGACGCTTATCAACCAATTTCTTTCCTTTTGCTAATGCTATGTTGAGTTTAGCAAAGCCGCTATCAGCAATAAAGAGTAGAGTAGGTACAATGGTTAATCCTTGATCTTTGAGTTTTTTAGCAAGCTTCTGAAGTTCTTGCTTTTTGAGAAGTAGTTTGCGCTTTCGTGTTGGGGTATGGTTTACAAAGCCCCCATTATCATACTCTGTGATGTGCATATTATAGATGAATAACTCATCTTTTTCAAAGCTGCAATATCCTTCAATAATGCTAGCTTTTCCCGCACGAATACTCTTGATTTCTGTTCCAGTTAGCTGAATACCAGCTGTGAACTTCTCCAAAAATTCAAATTCATATTTAGCGCGCTTGTTTTTTATAGCCACTTTTTGTTGACTCATAACTTATCTCGTGAGCTTTTTGATATACAAGTTTTTAGCTACCCTGTGAGATACATTGCGCTCGTCATTCAGGTTTAAGGTGATTTGCATCATTTGATCGTAATCATTAACCTCGTTAATCTTAACCGTTTTACCCAATGTTAGGCCACTTTCATCTAAATATCTTAAAAATGCAGGAGACGTATCTTTTAAGCCTATGATCATGCCAAATTGACCAACCTCTAAATCTGCTATGGTAATGTCTTTGTGATGTTGAATATTGCCTTCACCATCTGGTATAGGATCACCGTGAGGGTCATGAGTAGGGTAACTTAGAAAGTGCTCTAAACGATCTATGAGTTTAGAACTCTGTATGTGCTCTAGTTCTTCAGCAATTTCATGTACCTCATCCCATTTGAAGTCTAGCTTATCTACTAAGAACACCTCCCACAGTCTGTGCTTTCTAATCACTTTAATAGCAGTTTCTCGTCCTTGCTCTGTAAGTGTTACAGGTTTGTAAGGTGCGTAATTCACCATTGCCTTTTTCTTGAGCTTTTTAAGCATATCCGTTACAGATGATGCTTTGGTGTTTACTTCACCAGCTACATCATTGGTAGTGGCTCCATCAGGAGTAAAACGTGTTAGTCTGTATATAGCTTTAAGATAATTCTCTTCTGCGTAAGAAAGCGTCATGTATACATTGCTTTGAAGCAAAGTTAACGGTTTTTGATACGCCTAATAGTAAAAGTGCGAAGCCTTAAGAATGACTTCGCACTTTAGTAGAATTGCTATGCTTAGTATGCAGCAGATGTAAGTTGGAAACCGGAGTATTAATCTGCTTTTTTACCAAGTAGAACAACATCGTTTACTACAACTTCTGTGGTATAGCGTTTATTACCATCCTTATCGTCATAGGAGTTGGTGGTGAGTTTTCCTTCTACGGCAACCTCAGAACCTTTGGATGTGTACTTGCTCAAAATTTCAGCAGTCTTTCCCCAAGCCACAATGGTATGCCACTGTGTATCTGTAACTTTATCACCATCGTTGTTTTTGTAGGTTTCGTTGGTAGCCATGGATAGCTTCACCAATTTTTTGCCGTTTTCAAATTCTCTTAGTTCTGGATTGGAACCTAAATGACCGATTAACTGTACTCTATTTCTCATGATTACTGTGTTTTATGGATTTATTGAATGGGTATTTCTTATTTGTTACCTAGAAGTAGTACTTCATTGGCTACAATTTCTGTAATGATTCGTTTTTGCTTTTCCTTGGTTTCATACATGCGAGATGTAAGTTTACCCGTTACGGCAATTTCTTTGCCTTTGCCTGCATATTTTTCAATGATTTCGGCCGTTTTCCCCCAGGCAACGATGTTGTGCCATTGCGTTGCTATTTGCTTTTCCCCAGCGGAATTACGGTAAGTTTCATTAGTAGCTAATGAGAATTTTGCAATCTTTTTTCCTGTCTCAAATTCACGCATTTCTGGTGCGTTTCCTACATGTCCGATCAACTGTACTTTATTTCTCATGATTTAAAAATTAAGGTGTTATACAATGTGTGTTGTTTTCGTTTAGCGCTATTGAAAACTTGATGAGACAAAAGTGTAAGCACTCCAAAAAGAAAGGCGAATAACAAGCGTTTACTAAACGTTTGTAAACGCTTACAAGCTAATAAAACACCTAATTGAGAAGCGGAAATATTGATGAATGCCCCGTAAATAGGTAGATACAGTGTTCCAACTCTTTTAGATTAAATTTTTTAATTTTCCTGATGAACCATTTAACAAAAAACGATGACCATGCGTACCTGCTTGTACTGTGATGAGCCGATTCAGGGCAGAAGCGATAAGAAGTTCTGCGATGTGAATTGCAGGAACGGTTACAACAACAGCCTCAAACAAGACACGAACAACTTATTTCGAAACGTTCACAATACGCTTAGAAGAAACTACAGGATTCTTCAAGAATTGAATCCGAACGACAAATCAACTGTCTACAAAGAAGACTTGTTTCGAAAAGGCTTCAACTTTGATTTCTTTACGAATCGATTTGAGACTCAAAAAGGTAAAGTGTATTTCTACTTGTATGACCTTGGCTACACAGAGCTAGAAAACGGTAAACTACTATTGGTAACGAAACAAGAGTGGATGAATTGGTAATTTTGAGAAAGAACACTTTAAGATAAGAATATTATCTGTGATTCTTGCTGATTTTCCTCAGGCCTCTGATCATATTTTATTCCGATCTTTATGCTTACAAAGCAGGAGGTAGTTATGATTTATAAGAATTTTTACATCGAGTTAGGAAACCTACTATATGCAGTTGCTAAAAGCGATGGATTGGTTAGGGAAAAGGAATGGAAATTGGTTCATGATAAAGTAATTAATGATTTAGTTCCAAATGAGCCGCATACAGATGAATATGGCATGGATGCTGCCTATTATGTAGAAATGCAATTTGAAAGTTTGCATGAAGGAGATACAGACGCTAACGATGCGTTCACCTCATTTATTCAATATGTAAATGAACATCATACCGCGCTGGATGAGCGACTTCGCAAAGCGATTGTAAATATATCTGAGGCGGTGGCAGACGCCTTTAAAGGAACAAATACACATGAGGAGCAAATGCTCATGAAGCTAAAGCATAAATTGAGTGAGCTCGAAAAAAACTAAACATTCACCCGAATCTTTGAAAAAAGGAGTTGTTGTACCCCCAGGGTTCAATAGCTCCTTTTGTGTTGATACTTTATTACCGCTCATATCTATGGCTTATGTGCGTGGTTTTGAAGCGAAGTATGGTCTAAACCGCGATCATTGGTCTGTATTCGGTAAACTGGAGTTTGCTCCTTTAGGAGAGTTTAAACTAGTAGGAAACCCTGAACGCTTTCAAGAAATTGTGGTTGAGCAAAACCTATTTTTTTGGGAAAAGGGCAAAAAGAATTTACTCCCCATGGGAATGTGGACGGAGTATAAAGACAAAACCATTCTTACCTTCAGAGGAACTCTAAGTGCATTTGAGTGGTACCATGATGTGCTTATTAGACAGGTACCTTCTCGCTGGTTACCAGGTAAAGTGCATGAAGGGTTCAAAACTGTTTTTAAGGCCATGAATCCAGAACTACCAGATTGGTTTTCTCCCAACAAACCATTAATCATTACTGGGCATAGTTTGGGTGCTGCAATGGCTACGCTTGCGGGTTATGCCTTGAAGGAGTATACTCCAACCGTTTATTTATTTGGTTCTCCACGTGTAGGTAGCACTACCTTTCAGTACAGATATAATGCTGAAGTACCTACTACTTTTAGAGTAGAAAATGCATTTGATATAGTTACAGAGTTACCTCCTGAAGAATTGTATGTACTCCAAGAGAACTATAAACACGTGGGAAAGCGTGTGTATGTTTATGCCGATAAGAATAAGCTTGAGGACTATAAAGATCTGAGTAATAGAGATGTTCTTTTAGGTCATTTTCCTAGTGTATACTCCAAGGCCTTAAAGAATATGACAAAATAAAAGAGCGATGAGGAATCATCGCTCTAGCACCAAGAAGTTCAGGCTTACGTGGTAGCCATTAGATTCAGGCTTAAGGACTTATATTTCGAACATCATTATTAAAATCGGTGATTTTGTTTTACTGACTAACCCTTGGGTTTATTTTAGATAAACGAAACGTTTGTGTTTCTTTTCCATTTGAAATTCGCAATTTATATGACCCCGATGTAAATTCTTCAAGGGCAAATGCGTGCGTGCCATGGTCAACTTGAAGAGATTGAAGTAGAGCTCCGTTTAAATTATAAAGAGATACAGTTAGCACTTCAAAAGATGATTGCTTAACCATAAGGCTATTCTTAACTGGGGGAGGGGAGAAGTCTAAATCAAAGCGGGCTCTTGTGCCTATTATACCATCATCGGGTATCAATACGAAATAAGAACACGCTTCTTCAGAAGGACCTTCAGAACTGAAATATTCATCATCATACATTGAAAGTGAGTTAGGCATAGAGGCGTCAGAAATAAGATCTTGACCGAGAGAATAGAAGGATAAAAACAGGAGTATGACCAACACAACATGCGTTTTCATAAGATATATTTAGGGTTTATTGATGGGTCAAAATTGTATAGTATCGTTAGCTTATGAATTCCCGTAAATGGCTATTTGGTGCTGCCAATACCCGTGATTTTTTGAGTTTTGACCTTCTTTGCTAGCTTCCAGTATCTATTTTTACACGTATGAATTGGATTGCATTTACAGCCTTTTTGGTATTGAATTTTTTGGCCTTGGGAATTGGGTCATTTTTTGCTAACCCTGCAGAAGATGAAGTTTATCAAAGCTTGAATAGAGCTCCTTGGACTCCACCCGGTTGGGTTTTTGGAGCTGCTTGGACATTAATTATGATTTCTTTTGCCTTTTTTATGGAAGCTTTATACCGAAGAGCTGAAGGTAAATCTAACCAAGTGCTTGTTGTTTACGGGTTGCAGTGGCTGTTGAATGTGTCTTGGAACCCAGTATTCTTTGGAGGTCATCTTTACTTTTTTGGCTTACTGGTTTTGTTAGCCTTATTTGTAGTGTTGCTTGCGCTTGTTAAGCTGGCTTGGCCGTATGGTAAGTTGTACGAGATTTGGATTTCACCCTATGTTATTTGGATGGCTATTGCCGCTTCTTTAAACACCTATATTGTGTTGTATAATTAGGATTAGGTGATAATTAGTGTTAAAAAGAACCGTTGAAAGAGGTCTATCAACCGTCTGTAACTTTAAGCTTTGTTTTCTTCCCTTGATAGTGTTATTTGGTTCACGGTTTAGTTAGGCAAGTGTCTTGTAATGATACCTCTACGGCTACAAGACTTTATACACAAAATGGATTCCCCATTGATAAGAGAGGTACTCGTTTGGATCTCCGAGTTTTTAACTCGGAGATTTTTTTGTGTTACCTAAAAGGAGTAAGAACTAGACGCAGTAAGTTCATGCAAAAAGGCATCGGGCTTTGCCGGTAGTTCTTTTTCTAAAACACCAACTCGCTTTAACGCTGAAATCACGTTTAGGAATACTTCTTCATCTAAATCTGAGTTCTAGGTCCATTCTAATTCGCTGAACCACTCTGTAACCTGTTGATTATTCAGGTTGAACCTTTTTGAAATATGTTGTATTGTTTCTTCTGGGCTGGCTTCTAGTTGAGTGATAATGTCTTCTATTGCTTCAATGACTCGAGTAATTTCGCTTTCTCTCGTATTGAGCACATCTTCTCTAACGGCTATAACAAAACACGGCCAAGGAGTGGGAACTTCACCTACACGGCTAAAGTCTTCTGAATCTACGAGTGGTTGAGTGGTGTATTTTTCCCACAGAAAGAATTCTGCATCTTCGGTTGCCAAAGCATTTTGTGCACCCTCCAAATCATGAACGATCACAAAGTTATCGGCCCCAAGGGTTTGATTTTGACTATCTGCGTGAATATGAGCCATCAGGTGCGAACCGCTGTAAAGTCTGCTAATGGCAAATCGCTGTTCTTTTAGGGGGTTAAGGTTAGCGATTTTGCGATTTGGATTCACATGAAGCCCCCAAATAAGAGGAGAATTTACGTAGAATCGAATTATTTTGAGAGGAGCACCTTTGAGAATAGCAGCTGTAATTCCCTCAGTAAGTAGTACGGCTAAATCTAAGTCGCCATCTACAAGGCTTTCTATCATTTGCCCCGTTCCACCTGGTTGAGGGATAAAATCAAGATGAATACCCTCATTCACCAGAGAGTTATTTTCACTCAGCATGTACCATGGGGTATTAAAGTGCTCGGGCACCCCACCAACCTTAATTTGTGTATGGTTCATTTCCGTATTTGCATAGCACGATTGCACTCCTGGAGCCAATCGCTAACGGAAGAAGATGAAAATCGTGAAGTTTAAAACGGTCGCTGCCATTCTCAAATCGACTGTGCAAAGGTTAAAAAACCGAATGGTTTAGGCACAAAAAAAGCCCAACTATTACTAGCTGGGCTGAGGTAAGATCAAAGTTAAATTAACCGCACTTGCTGTGTCCGCAACTTTTACATTTTAGGCATCCTTCTTCATAGATGAGTCCCTCTGGATCTCCGCAGCTGTCGCAAATCTTGTCTGCGGCTTTGGTGCCATCTGGAATAAAGGTTTTTAATGCTCTCGCCACTCCGTTTTTCCAGGTGTTGATGAACTCTTTATCAAGGTTTAAATTCTCTACCAAGTCTACCACATACGGTAATGGCATGTTGTGTCTCAATACACCTGAAATTAACTTAGCGTAATTCCAATACTCTTTGTTAAATGAGCGTGAAAGCCCTTCAATAGTTACTCTAAAACCAGCACTATCGGTATATCTAAAATCGTATCTAGATTCATCATCATCTTTGGCGCGCATAATCCAACCGCGACTCACATAGCTTGGAAGCGCAAACGCGTCTTCTGCTTTACCCGTGAAAATCTCATAAGGCCTGTCATTCATTATACCCACAACGGCCAACCAATCTTCATCTTCATTTTTAAAACGGATTACGCGAGCATCCAATACATCTGGTCTTTTGGCGGGTGCCGATAGGTCTTCGATTTCTTCTTTTTTCTCATCGGTGCTTACCAAAACTCCGCTACGTGAACTATCTCTGTAGACCGTTATGCCCTTAAGGCCCTGTTTCCAAGATTCTAAATAGATATCGCCCACTTTATCTGTGGAAACATCGCTAGGTAAATTAATGGTTGAACTGATTGAATGGGTCGTGTACTTCTGTACAATGCTTTGAATTTCAACCCGCTTTATCCAATCGATTTCTGGTGCAGTTGCTCCAGCGTACGGACTCTTGCTCAAGTCTTTTTCTCCTGTGATATCCATCCACTCTTTTACTTTTGGATGGTACACTGTGAATTCTTCCCAAGCATCTCCCAACTCATCAATGAAAGAAACGTTGGCGTTTTTATCTCTGCCATTTACTTTTCTTCTACGCTTGTAGGAGAGCATAAATACCGGCTCTATGCCGCTTGATGTTTGCGCTAGCATAGATAGGGTTCCCGTAGGCGCAACGGTACTCAGCGAAATATTTCTTCTGCCATATTCCATCATGCGTTTATGTAAATCTGGAAATTCTGATTTTAACATATCCACAAATTCAGACTTACTTTCTATTTCTGGGTTAAAGCCTTCAAATGAACCTCTTTGAATACTCATATCTACAGAGCTATCAAATTCGGCTCTGCATTTTTCACGCATAATGGCATCTATGGTTTTGATAGAAGCGTCTGAATCAAACTTCAAGTTAAGCCCAGCAATTGCATCGCCCAATGCGGTAAAGCCCAAACCTGTTCTTCTTCCTCGTTTTCCAGTATTGTATAGAAGTTTCCAGGTTTCTTTTTCAGCTTGTTTAACAAAGTCGGGCTCAGGGTCGCTTTCTAATTTGGCCAAAATCCGCTCAATGGCTTCTAATTCTAAGTCAACCAAATCATCGTTCAAGCGCTGAGCCTCATAGGTTACTTCATAGAATTTCTCAAAGTCAAACTCAGCTTCTGCTGTAAAAGGATTCTTTACAAAATTGTAAAGGTTTATTGCGATGAGTCTGCAGCTATCTCCGCCTTGCATGGCAATCTCTGAGCAAGGGTTGGTAGAGAGGTTTTCAAACCCAGGGTAAACAGATGAGGTAGAGTAGTGGTGCTGTCTATCCCAGAAAATTAACCCAGGTTCTGCCGTGTTGTGCGCACAGCTGATGATAGTGTTCCAGAGGTCTCTTGCATTTACGGTTTTGGTAATTTCAGGTTCATCTGCATCAATGGGGAATCGGTGTGTATACTCTGTATCATTTTGAACGGCTTCCATAAACTCATCACTCAAACGCACTGAAATATTAGCACCTGTAACCTTGGTAAGGTCTTGCTTAATGGTAACGAATTGTTCCACATCTGGATGCGCTATATCCATAGTAAGCATGAGTGCACCACGTCTGCCATTTTGAGCTACTTCTCGTGTGGTATTGCTAAAGCGATGCATGAAGGTTACTGCTCCACTGGTAGTTCCAGCTGCATTGTTTACCGGTTCGCCACCTGGGCGTAACGAGCTGATATCAATACCTACCCCACATCTGCGTTTAAAAAGCTGTGCCAATTGCTGGTCTGCATTCATAATTCCCCCGTATGAATCATAAGGAGAAGGCATTACCACGCAATTAGAAAGGGAAGCTAACATATGGGTGTTACCCAATGCGGCCATAACGCTCCCTTGAGGTATAACATATTTAAAACGATTGAACAGGTCAAAAATACGGTCTTCAGTTAGCGCAGGTCTAATTCTGCCATACTCAGAAAGACTTTCAATAAATAGTTCGCCTGTATCTGAATCGTAGCGCTGTTCAATACGAGCAAATTGCTTAGCCATACGTTCATGCATACCAAGCGGTGAAGCCTCTACAAATTCACCAGCTTTGTTTTTAACGGCATACTTGTTCATCCAAGTAGTGGCAGCGAGTTCATCTCCATTAAAATAGGCTAATGATTCTTGATAAACATCTTCGTATGAATAAACGCGATCTTGGTTTAAGGCTGTGTCTGTAATTTCACTCATAGTTTGGTATTATTCAATTCTGTTATAGGTTTTCGCTTAAGGCAGAATTCGAAATTCGGTAAATACTAGTTCGATTTGCAGGTTACTAGAACTTGTTGATGACCGGCAAGCGGTGAATAAATCATGCATCCCTTGCAACCGGTTGGCCGGTTGCATTTATGAACGGTTAACAGGAAAACGTTTGTACGGAAGCTATTGATTTTTCCAAAAGGATTACTTAAATCAATACAGACGAAACCGAACGCTTAGCACATAAAAATGCCGAGGAACCTGAATAGAAACCTCGGCATAGCCTAATCATGAACCCAAGCCTCAAGCAAGCTCTCTTGCTTGAATGTTTTCATCATACCAGTTGTTGAGGTTAATGGGTTTTTGATAACTGCTGTAGTAGTTCATAACCGCATTAAGGTCTGCAAATGCAATAATTAATGCCCCTACTATGAGCACAGCAATGGCCATCAGTATTATTTGAAATAGTGCGGCCTGACCCTCAGATTCATAATCTCTAGATCGAAAACCCATAGAGTCTTCGGTGTAGTATTGGGTTCCGCCACCTACAAAAAGACCAGCAAGAAGTCCTCCTACTATGCCTAGCCCCATGCTTCCAAAAGTGTCCATTCTGCTTTCTAATTGATAAAGCGGAGTTCTACTAGCAAACCAGTAAAATGCAATACCAGCCAATTGAACAAAGAAGAAGGTAGATAGACCACTTGTATAGCCTACAAAAGCGGCAACTGCACCTGCAGCAAACAGAATCCACTTAGAACCAGTAAAGAATCTTTCGGTTCTGTTTTCATACAACTCCACTAAACCTTCCATTTGTTCTTTAATCATTGGGTCTGTTGGAGATAGTTTTTGATGTAAAAACTCCAGCGTATTTTTTAAAAATTTTGCTTGTGCACCATTTTTCAATGGTAATCATATCCTCACCCTCTTCACTTTCGAAATGGGTTAGCTTTTGGTCCACTTCATCTAAGATGAACATGGCTCTTTCGTTTCTTTCTTCATCAGATAGTGCTTGAAGCGGGTCAGACTCATCAGGCTCCAAGTTCAATTTTTCTTTGATGTTGGTGTAAATCACCATGGGTACAAACAGAATTGTGGCTAAGAGAAATGTACCAAATATGATTTCTTCCCAGGGCATTCCGCCCGATGTTTTTTCTGCGGTTTCCGCTACTTCTTGTGCGTATCCCGCCAGGCTACTTCCAAAAAGTAAAGCCACTGCTATTAATTTTTGAGTTTTCATGACTTGAGTATCATTTGGGTTACTACTAATGCGGTTGTCTGGCTAAGACGTAGAGACCGAATCTCTATGGTAAAAAATAGGTGGTCAATGGTCTGTAGCTAGGCCCTGTTAGTGTGATAGGTTGTCGCTATAACGGGTTTGGTTGTTCAACGGTATGTTGGTGAACCTCATGTGCTCTCCCCAGGTGCTGTAATACAATTCCAATACTTGTATTTCTCCTGAGCTGTCGGGAGCATCAAATACTACCTCGGTTCTAATAGTGGCATCGCCAATGAGGTCTCTGTAGCTCATAGTGTTCTCACGTGCATTGTGCTCATTTCCATCCGCATCTATTAGTCTAGCGCGTACACCAGGTAATTTTTTATCACCGTCCATATGGGTAACAGAGAAGTCGAATACCAGTCTAGAAGATTGTTTCTCTGCACTCATTAAGGTAACGGATAAGTCTCCTATGATTCTGGTTTGAGGTAAGGAGCCTAAATCTGGCTTCATATCTTCTACTGTAGCTAAAATATTCTGGGTTTCCATAACCTGCAATGGCTCATCTATTTCAGGCTCATCTAATAGAGCCATGGGCACTTCCTCGCCCAGTAGTTTATTCCAATGCTCATCTTTGCTAAAAGAAACACCTACTTTTTCTGCATTGCAAACCACACCACCTGGAATCCACATGGCTTCTAGGTAAACATCAGCTTCTCTAGGCGAAAACCGCAGGAGTAAGAAAGAAGAAGTAACATCACTTCCAAAGGCAAAATTTAACTTGTTAATGCGGTCGTACGCTGCGTAAGATTCTGGTTTTAACCAGCGTTTGTTTTCCAATTCAGCGCTAATGGGAGTAGTGGAAATGGGTTTATACACTTTAGATTTTCTCAGTGCTCGTTCAACTTCAGATAGTGCGAACTGCTCTAACATGTAAGACTCCTTTCCGTTAAGACTAGCTCTTACTGGCATAACGGAAATATTCTTTTTGTTGAGGTTCAACGTTTCAAGCTCTGTAACCACAGCTTGAATGGCTTGTTCTGGTTGGCTTTGAGCAACTAATTGTAGACTACCCAGTACCAGTGCGATTAGAATGCTAAACTTATACATGACTCTCAGGTTTTACTCGAAGTTATCTATAAATCAAAAGGTTACGGTTGATAACAGTTTGCTTTTTAAATGATAAAAGTCATTGTTGAGAAAACCCGTTTTCGGACCTCTAGCACCTTAAACGTGTTACAGGGTCTCAAAAAGAGTTTAGAGTTTGAGTGAAGCGCAAGAGGGGATGTAGTTTAGCGGTTG
>CBFIHE010000031.1:0-25630 GCA_965662345.1 Salibacteraceae bacterium | reverse complement strand
ATCGCGTAACATTTGAGTACGAAGTTCTTCCTTCGTAAACCGTTGCATTCTGTTACAAGCCCAGAAGCAGAAAGAACGCACAAACACTGGGATTCTATTATCCTATTTGATACTGAATTCCTTTCTACATTTATATCGCAGGTACAATCGTCTATTACGTTTATACTTCAATTATTTAGAGGGTCAGAGAAGAAGCGCTTTCCATTTGTAGAAGCCGATTGCCTAGCTTTGGCAATACAGAGAAAAGTTTGTAAACAACACCTCGTATGCTTTAGATTTGACTAAACACATGAACGAATCAACTCCGTCTTACAAAACATTACACGCCAATAATTCAAGCGTAAATGACTAGTGCAAGTATTTCAATATTTACATAGAGTAGCTAGCCGCAGTGAGCGAAACGTTCATAACAGGGCAATTTCTACTTGGTGCACAGGGCTTGGTAGTGCGGTTAAACCTTGTAGTCAAAGCAAGTCCTACATCCTTCTTGCCTTTATGATTATGTTTCTTTTTCAAGGGGGGGGGTACGGACAGAAAATGTTCTCCGAAGAAGTATTGCGCTCCCCAGCCTCTCACACAGAAATGTTAGAGCAAGCCTTCATTGCCAAAGAGGTTTCTCACTTCTTACCAGATACCGCAAACCATTTAATCTTGGAAAACGGGTATGCGAGTGCCTATTTACTTCAGCCAGACCGCATACATTCCCCAGAAAACGCCCTGGTAGATTCAGTAGACGTAGTGTTTTCACTATATCCCCGTAACCCTGAGTTTTGGCTTACGAATTACCATATTCTACTAGCCAGAAGGTTACGTGAACTGTTTAAGTACTTGCCTGAGCTCAATCGGGAGGAAGTTGTTTGGCGCATCATATTACAAACCGATTGTGAGTCTGAACCCGAAGCGATGGGACTCTTTCATGGTTTCTCCATTCATTTCAGCGATGTGGATACAGCTGCTACCGATACTGCCAGCACCAAGGAGCTTCAACTGCCCTACCTGCCCGTTAAACCGCTTTTAGAAAATATCTCTGCTTATTCTGTTGAGCAAGAAATTCACCGCTTCATTTTAAATCAAGGTGGATACGGAGACACTTCTGTTTTAGCCATTTTAGAACGGAATGCACCGCGGTGGGACAGCGCTTTGGTGGTGTTAGATTGGACAGGAAGTATGTACGGATATGGAGCGCAAACCTTGCTTTATCACTTGTTGGATGAAGAGAAACTACGCGTGCAATCTTTTGTGTTTTTTAATGATGGTAACAGTAAGAAAAATGATCGAAAAAAGAATGGCAAAACAGGCGGGGTTTATCATCTCAAAGGCTCTCCGAATCAAGTTCGTAACCATGCCCTTACTTTTTTTGAAAAAGTAATGCGCAAAGGCGATGGCGGTGATCGTGAAGAGAATGATATAGAAGCACTTGTACTGGCATTGAAAAAAACGCAACAGTACAAAGACGTGATTTTGGTGGCAGACAATAATGCCTGTATACGTGACTTTGCTCTGCTAGAAAAAGTGAATAAACCGATACACGTAATTTTACCGGGCGAGCCTGAGTTCATCAATCACCAATACGTTAATCTAGTTTATAAAACAAAGGGGACTTTGCACACCCTAAGGAATGATATCACCTCTTTCGAATCGGGAAATAGACCAGAGAAGTTCGTCTACAATAACTACTCATACCTAAGAAACCCATTTGACTACTTCCAATGCGAAGCGCCTTTTGCTCACAAGTTTTGTAATGCTTTTTACGGCATTGAGCGGTACGGTAAACAAAGCAGAGATTGGTTAGAGAACCAGAGTTACAATCAATCTAACCGATGATAGTTCCTGTACCAATCCACAAACCTTTCAATTCCCGCATTTAAATTGGTATGCGGAGCGTAACCAATAGCTTTGTGCAAAGCGCTTACGTCTGCCCAAGTTCTATGCACATCTCCTGGTTGCATAGGAAGCATATTCATTTTAGCTTTTTTGCCAGAGGCTTCTTCAATGGCTTTAATAAAATCCATTAGGGCTATAGCCTTTCCCCTACCTATATTGTAGATGGCATAAGGCACATCACTTGCAGGAACCAGAGGCATTAAATTTACTATGCCCTCTACTATATCATCGATGTAGGTGAAGTCTCTGCTCAGCTCACCATTGTTATACACGTCAATCGTTTCTTCGCGCAGTATAGCATCTGTGAATCTGCTTATGGCCATATCTGGTCTACCAAAAGGTCCGTATACCGTAAAAAACCTTAACCCCGTTACTGGAATTCCATGAACAGAAGCATAGCTATGTGCCATAGCTTCATTGGCCTTTTTAGTTGCTGCATAGAGACTCACCTGCGAATCTGTACGGTGATGTTCTTCAAAAGGAACTTTATCATTCATTCCGTAAACAGAAGAGCTACTCGCATACACCAGGTGCTTCACATCATTGGTATGGCAGCTTTCCAAAATATCTAGAAAGCCCTTTACATTGGCATCTATGTAGGCATGTGGGTTTTCAATAGAATATCTCACACCCGCCTGAGCTGCAAGATGGATGACTTTGGTAAATTCTTCAGCAGCAAAAAGGTCTTCTAAGTTGCGGTTATCAGCTAGGTCGAGTTGAATAAAGCGAATACCATCTAGGCCTTTCTGCATCCTGTTGTATTGGATGCGATTGGTTTGAATGCCTTGCTCACGCAAACGTGCTAATTTCAAATCAACACTATAATATGTATTCAAATTATCTAAACCTACTACATCGTGACCCTGCTTGGCAAGTGCCTTAACGGTGTGCATTCCTATAAACCCAGCTGAACCAGTTACCAGTACTTTTTGACTCTTCCCCATCGTTTACAAATCTTATTTCTTTAAGTAGAAGATAGCTACTAGGTTAATAATATTTCTTGTGCCACATCTTTACCAAAATGGTTGTTTATGGCCTCTTTAATTCTGTCTTTACCCATGCTCAATTCTTGACGAAGAACAGAGGAATCTAAACGGATTACCAAAACCTTGTTGCGCAACTCTAGCTTACTTGTATGCCTTGCTATGGGGGTTCCCATTATTTCTTCCCACGCATTGCGTAAGTCTACCTCTTCTAGCTTATCATCAAGCTTATTAAGCTTCATGTAGGCCTTTATTAAATCTCCAATGTGCTGTTGATTGTCTTTGCGTTTCATAGGCGTTAAGGTTTCTCTGGGCCAACATGCCAATAAATGGCGTACTCGTACTTGCTATCTGAATTATCGTTCAGCGGATTTTGGAATCTGTCTTCGCCTAAATAAGGCGTGTACGATTTATTGGACAAGGGTAAATCTGGGTTTTGGTAATTCTCATCCCATAATACCAATTCATATGGTTTTACAGAAGGCAGGTAAACCCCTCCCTCTGGAAAGGTAAATATTACCTTGCTGCCATCGGGAAAATAATCTTGGTATGTTTCGTTAGAACGTACCTCATTGTAGACCAAATACAAATCGGCAAAATCACCACCATCAGGATCCTCAAAACTTGGAACCAACAGCTTGGTGTAAACCACGGAATCAATATAGATATAGCCAGAATAAAAGCTCAAAGAGCTTTGCGAAGAAGTTCTACCATCCTCTGCGTAAACGGTTTGTGTGAGCGTGTAATTTCCTGCAGAATTGAATATGTGTTGTATAGTAGTGCCCTCCATTCCTGTTCCATCACTAAACTCCCATAACACATACGGACCAGCTGAGCAGTCTTTGAAACTACTTCCTGTAGGCTTAAAATGATAGGGTTCTGATTCAAAACAAGATTCATCAACTGGTTTCTTGCATGAGGCAAGAAGCACTGCCCATGTTAAAAATAGCCCTATGTATTTCAATACCACCATCTGCTAAAATCTAAATCGAGCGTACAGGTTTCCGTAGCCACCAGGAATTAAAGAAACGCCAATATCATCTACTAGGAATGATTGGTCTGATTCAAACTTAGGTTTGCCATATTTCCTCATCTTCACATAATTGAACACAGCATAACCTACTCCTGCAGCAAGACCCGTATATATTCCCATTTGTAATACGCGTGCATTTCGTAAGCTTTTATCGGCATCGTCTAAACCACTTTGCGTGTATCCAGTAATGCCATACTTTACTCCGTTATCATAGGTAACCTGCTCTAAATTCAAATCACCTATTCGGTTGTAATTGTATATAGCAACCGCACCAACGAAGCCCGTAAAAATAGAGCTCATGATTAATCGCTTTTTATACCCGTCATACACGCGCTCTTTTTCTCTGAAAGCCAATAGCTCTGGAGTAGGCTTTAGTGCTTTAACCACTCGTGCATATGAATTGGTAACTACAAAAGTGGTGTCTGCAGGGTAATAGCCAGGTGCCCAAATCTCAACGTTGTACCTACCGTGTTTCACCTTAAAAGAGTTACCTTCTGGCTGTAGGTTTCCATTAATTTTTACCCGATAGTTTTTCCCAGGATCCACAAAAGTTCGAATTACTCCGGAGTCTTGCTGACCAAGAGTTACCAGAGAAAAGAGCAAAGCCGATGCTGCTAATACGAGCTGTATGTATGTTTTTAACCTCAATGTTCTTCGATCTCTGCTTGTTTTACTTTGAATACTCTTGGTTTTATTCCAATTTCTCCGAATAACTCATCAATTCGCTCTTTATTGGCATCGGTTACGAAAATCTGACCAAAATGTTCTTCGCTCACTAAGCTCAATAATGCCTTTACCCGAGAAGGGTCTAACTTATCAAATATGTCGTCTAGAAGTATAAGTGGCTTAATGCCTTTTTTCTCTTTTACATAATCGAACTGAGCGAGTTTAAGAGCTACAACAAATGATTTCTGTTGGCCTTGAGAGCCAAATTTCTTAAGCGGATACTCATCTATCAAAAATGTAAGGTCTTCTTTGTGTATACCCGCAGAGGTATAGGTTAAGCGGTAGTCTTTACTGCGTTGGTCTACGAGTAATTTTTCAAACGGAGTTTCGTGAAGAAGTGAATCGTAAACCATTGAGACTTCTTCTCTTCCCTGCCCTAACATCTCGTAATATTTTTTAAAAATAGGAATGAACCCTTTCAAGAAGTTTTGACGAGCTTCAAATATCGGTTCTCCATATTGGATGAGTTGCATATCCCAGACTTCCAAAGAAGCATCATCTGTTCTGCGTTCATCTGCTAGCATTTTTAGAAATGCATTGCGCTGACTCACTGCTCTGTTATACTTCAAGAGATTATCAAGATAATGGGAGTCGAACTGAGAAATGATGCCATCAATAAATTTACGTCTTACCTCGCTACCGTGATGTATCAGGTCTGTATCTGAAGGCGTAACCATAACCAGAGGGATTAACCCTATGTGTTCAGCGAGTTTTTCATATTCTTTCTTATTTCGTTTGAACGATTTCTTCTTGCCTTTTTTTAACCCACAATGAATATTCTCTTGCTTATCGTTTACATCAAACACTCCTTGAACAACAAAAAAATCTTCTTCACGCTTAATGTTTTGTGAATCTATGGGGTTGAAATAGCTCTTACAAAAGCTCAGGTAGTACACAGCATCTAGGATGTTTGTTTTACCTACACCGTTGTCTCCTACAAGGCAATTAATCCCCTCTGAGAAGTCTAGAACAACTTCTGAGTGATTCTTAAAGTTTATGATAGACAACGATTTTAGATGCATATTTCAAATGTAACCGCTTTTGTTATTTAGATAAGATGACAAATTCTGTTCTTCTGTTTTTTGCTCTACCTGCAGCTGTACTGTTATTTGCTATTGGTTTTGAATCACCGTACCCCTTGAATTTGAGTCTGCCTTTGTAAACACCATGTTCTTGCAGGTAATCTAGCACGCTGTAGGCTCTTTCTGTACTTAGCACCAAGTTCGCCTGCGGGTCACCCACATTATCTGTGTGGCCTTCAATAGAAACTTTAATGGTAGGATTATCTCGTAAATACGCTGCGAAAGACTCTAGGGTAACTTTAGACTCAGCAAGTAACTCTGCAGAATTCGTTTTAAATACAATATCGTCTATCGCATAAGGTTTTCCTACTTCAGACTTCTCTACGGGCACATCTAATTTTTTGTAAACCGATGTGTCTTTTCCAGAGATTCTGATGGAGTTAAAAGCAACATCCTCACCTTTAATGCTTACCACAAAATCTGAGCTATCTTCTACCGTTACAATAGCTGTGTATGAACCCGTTACCGTATCTACATCAAAAGATTCTACCTCATCTGTTCTACTATTTCTCACTTGCAGTGTGGCTTTCTTTGGAACCGTTCCTGTTGTTGTTGCCACCTTACCTTTCATGAGAATCACTTTTTCAGGCCTGGCTTCTTTATACAGTGGAAACTTATAGATATTCACCTTATCGGTTTCAGTTCCATTATACATTTTAGAGGCGTAGTAAACCGTTTTTCCGTCTGTACTCACTACGTACCCATGTTCATCACTGGCCGTATTTACAGGGTAACCCAGGTTCATTGGCTCAGTCCAGGTACCATCTTTTTTCAATTTGGCTTTAAAAACATCATAGCCTCCAAAATTCAGGTGGCCTTTAGAGGCAAAATACAGTGTTCTACTGTCTGAGTGAAAGAAAGGTGTTTTTTCATGGGAATCTGTATTTATTGGTTCTCCGATACTTTTGGACGGAGACCAGTTACCAGATGCATCTCTAGACGTTTGGTATATGTCTATCCCTTTAGTTTCACCCTTACGAAGGGTTGCAAAAAGCAGCATATTACCGTCTCTAGACAAGGTAGGTTGTGCTTCCCATCCCTCTGGGGTATTCACCTCAGGCCCTAGTGGTTCTAAAGGAGTCCACTCATAGCCCCTACCCGTTCTAAAAATCTGCTTTGCGGTATAGATATCGCAATTGGTTTTACCAAATTCATTGATACAGATAGTAACAAAGATTTCATCGTTTTGGATGCTGAGACAAGAACCTCCGTAGTTGTATTCTTTCTTTTCATTGAATGGCGGTGGCAATGGCTTACCGCGCTCGGCAGGCTTGCCCTCAATGATTTGTACCGATGAAAATCGTTCTACATAATTTACGGCATTCGAGCGTACAGCGGTGGCTCGTGTATTTTGTTTAATTAGGTCTCTTCTGGTAAAAAGCATTAGCTCATTATCTGGAGAAATAAGAGGCAAGTACTCATCGCTTTGTGCAGTACTTACAGGATTCACCTTTACAGGGTTAAATGGCTTGGGGTTATTGAACTGTTCATTAAAGAAAGTACTCAATTTGTAATTGGCCTTTGCCTGTAGAAAAAGTTCATCGTGCCTACGGTCAAATTTGTCATCGTCTTCACTCTTGAAATCTATAAATGCCTTGTACAGCGATGCAGCTTTGCCATAAGCTTGCTCATTCATTGCTATTTCAGCCAAATAGAAGTAAGGTGAGCTGTGTAATTGTGGACAAATAGCTATTACCGTTTCTAGTTCATCTTTTACTGAGGTTGGAAGCTTACCTTTTCTTCTAGCGTCTTTGATACTAATTTCAGAATAAGCCCAAAGTGCTTGTGCGAATTCAGGTTCAGCCTTAATAGCATCCATTAAGTATTGAATGCGCTCACCTTTTTTGTTCTTTTTACGATCTAAGCCTTGCTTCCAATTTTTAACGGCCTTCTTATTATCTGGTAAAGGGCAGTCTTCTTCTTGGGCACTAACTGAAGTAGCTAAAAAAAGAATGAGTAGAAAGCCCAGGCCTCTACTCATCCCTATCTTGTATGTGCTTTTTCTACTGCTCATTAAGCTTTTTATCTGCCTCTTCTTGCGCCTTTGCCAATATGACATCTGCTTTTTTCTTAGCCTCTTTTTCTAATTGCTTTGCTCTCGTATCGGCTTCTGCCTCCACTTTTAAAGCACCTTGTTCTCCTTTTTTACGAATCTCTTCAGCCGCTTTCTCAGCTGCAATTTTAGCTATTGGATTGTTGGCTTGTTTCACCAAGTCTTTAGCTTGTTTATCTGCCTCAGCTCTAATCTTATCGCCTGCTTTTTTACCTTCTGCACGAAGTTCATCTCCTTTAGCCTTGGCCTCTGCCACCAATTTATTGGCTTGTTGACGCCCTTCTGCTATAATTTTAGCTGCTTCTTCTTTTGCTTTGGCCTTTGCTTCGCCCTTTAGTTCTTCTACCTTTTCTTTTGCAAGGCCCTTAATTTGGTCTTTTATAGATTGCCCGCCATTGGCACCTTTGAAGTTTGGTTTTACTTGTGGGTCAGACATATCGCCCACAATGGCAATGCTTACATCAACATCCTTTGGAACATTTCCTGCTCCAAAACCAGCAGATTGAAGTTGAGAAGCCAAGCTTCCAGCAAGTTGGCTTATTTGCCCGCCCAAAGCGTCAAACGGCACTTTGGAGTCTATGGTGTAATTGATTTGCTGGTCAAGGTTCGTATAGCCGTAAACTGTTGATTCTACATCACCCAATTTTGTGGTGAATGGTGCCGTTTCCAACTTACCATCTTTGATGGTGAAGTCGATTGTGGCATCTTTTACGGTTAATGGATTGTACTTATCTACTTTTAGCACTTTATCTAGTTTCTCTAGCGTTTTGTTCTCTAGCTGAACCGTGTGTGTTTTGAGTTGGCCTGTGGCATTCACGGTTTCCAAGTCTAAGTAAAGCGAGTCGTCTAATAATCCTGTGAGATTCATTTTAACTGAAACCGCCCCTTTGGCAGATTTTAAGGCTGGGGCCATTTGCACAACGGTATTGAAGTTGCGAGCTGTTTCCGTAATGTCTACTTTCTGCATATCCATGCGGAAAGCCACTTTAGGGTGAATTGTGTTCTTGGTGCTGTACGAACCAGACATCTTAATGCTACCCTTTAGCATATTCATGACTAATTGGTTCATATTAATGGTTTCTTCTTCAATAACTAGCTGACCATTCAGATTAGTTATATCCATCTCATCATAGCGGATTTTAGCCATAGAAGTATTCATCTGAAAACTAATGTTTCCAGGCACGTCAAACCCCGTGGTCTCTTGCGTTGGGAGACTATCGTTTTGTGCTACACCCTTGGTAGTTCCTTCTTCTGCAATTGCTTCCTCAGACTCGGTCATGAACTCATTTACGTTCACATAATTTGAGTTTAGGTTGAATATTCCGTGAAGAGGTTGATCTCTAAAATAGTATGCCAGCATATTGTCTATTCTACCATTGGCACTAAAGTCGCTCTCACCTACCCTCGCTTGAAATGAGGTTAACTCCACAAATTCTGGTGCAAACTCTAGGTAAAGCTTCTCTAATTTAATGTTGTAAGGTAACGAGGCAGAGGTGTAATTCATCCCAAGTAAGATGAGTTTTCCACTAGCACTGAATGCTTCATAATCTTCTTTCTCTATACTTGACAATCTGCCTGCAAAGTTTACATCTGCTGTAACTGAACCTGAGTAGCTTTCGCCTTGCTCCATAGGTACTACATCTGCTAGGCTTTCTAGATTCACTTGTGCTTGTATTGCACCTTTCATATCAGGATCACTAACTGGGGTTTTTAAGTGTAGCTGAAAGTCGATGGGGTTTTTAGCCAATTCTACGTGGAACGTATTCACATCAACAACCGTATTATCCTCACTTCCCCCTGGGTTTTGAGCACGAACATCTATTTGTATATTCTCAGCTGCCTCGGGTAAATCAGGATACTGGAAGCGTGCGTCTTCAACCAGTAGTTTTAGGTCAAAAGCAGGCAAGTTCATGTTGCTCTCTGTACTGCTGTAGGTACCTTTAGCCATACCTTCTAAAGCTACTTTTCCTGAGGTTTGTACATCAGCAAAATCTGCGGTATACGCGCCTGGAATCAAGGATAGTATGCTAGCAAATTCCGTTTTCTTTGCTCCAAAGGTGAGGTCCATATCTACACGGTCTTCTGGCATATGTACCCACCCGTCAAAAGCAAGACTCAACGCGTTTAGATTAATTTCATTCTCTTTGAATGTGTATTTAGCTCCTGGTAAGTCTACCATGAAGTTAAAGGTGATGTCTGTTTTAACCTCTTTTAGATAGTCTACACCATCTAAGCTTACTGTAATAGCATCTGCTGTAGTGCGTGTTTCAAAAAGAAACTCATCTAATGTAAAGTCGCCCTTTCCCTCATGTGCAAAGTTTGTAAGCTCTGCATATACATCTCCTTGTCGATCGTCATAGATAACATGCGCATTGCGGATGTAATATTCATTAATTTGCACGTTTAGCGAACCAGAATCCTCCACAGTTTCCTCTGTTGACTCCTCCACATCATCTGTATTTGAGGCTTTTAGTATATCATAATTTGCGATACCCTCTTCTGTTACTATCACGTGCGATTTCAAATTAGAAAGCCCAACTGAATGAATCCCTATTTGCTCACCATTAATCACGCTCATTACGTCTACAGAAGCTTTAACTTCACCCACATGCGCCAACGGAATACCTTCAAACCTGTCTTTCCCAGTAATTTCTATTTCTTCTATTGTAATAGTGAATTTAGGGAAGTTCTCAATAAGCGATAAACTCAAATCACCCAATTCAACTTTGGCATTAAGGTTATTATTTGCCTCAGCCATCACCATATCAAAAATCTTACTCTTAAAAGCCAGGGGTAAAATGATAACAGCAGCAATAAGCAGCACGAGTAAAGCACCAATAATCTTAAGAGCTGTTTTCATAGGTTTTTTGTTTTATAGGGTTTTAGAGAAATTCATTTTGCCTTCGGTATGTGCTACAATACTACTCACAGTTGCGTCACCCGTAACGTTTACAACGGTTCTGCACATATCCAATATACGGTCAACTGGGAAGATTATTGCAATCCAAGCTGGGTTTAAGCCCACCGATTCTAGCACGATAATTAACATGATTAATCCAGCACTTGGTACGGCCGCAGATCCAATACTAGCCAAAGTAGCTGTAAGTATTATAATGAGCTGTTGAGATAGGTTTAAATCCACACCGTGGAATTGAGCCAAAAACACGACAGCCACCGCTTGATAAAGACTGGTACCGTCCATATTTACAGTAGCTCCAATGGGCAACACAAAACCAGTAATTTCTTCTTTTACTTTCAAATTCTTGTTTACACACTCCATGGTAACAGGTAATGTTGCAGCCGATGATGAACTTGAAAAAGCCAAGAACTGAGCTGGACTCATTGCTTTGAAGAATTCACCGTAAGTCAAATTTCGATTAACTACTAGCAGAATTCCGGGGTAAATAACAAAAACCATAAGTGCCAAGCCAATAGCTACCACCAGCGAATACCAGCCAAGTACTTCAAAAATTCCCAACATACGAGCTGGATTGTCTCCCGCTAGCTCTGTCATCTTACCAGCTAATAAGGCAAAAACAAATAGGGGAGCACCGCGCATAACAATATCTACCATCTTGATGAATACCTCAGAGCCACCATCTACAAAAGATATTACGCCTTGAACCTTTTCTCTGGGAAGTGAAATAAGCGTAACTCCAAAGAAGATGGCGAAGAAAATCACTTGGAGCATTAGGCTATCATTGAATGAGATAAAGATATTGCTAGGCACCATATCCACTAAGAACTGAAGTGGCCCCGACTCCTTATTCTTCTTTGCCCTTTCTATTTTGGTGTTCGCCTCAACATTACTGGCATCTTGCGCCACTTTGGCTTGGGCATCGCTCAGGTAGGTGGAATAATCGGAGTTATTTAGGTAATCCTTGTCATCAAAAACCTCAGCACCAGCATCGTCTCTCCACATTTCGTAGGAGATTCTATTAACAATGTGTTGCTCTTCGCTAATCGCCTTACCTGGTTTAAATACATTCACTAGTAGGAGTCCGAGTGCAACGGCAGCCGTTGTGGTAAGCAAGTAAAGACCAAGCGTTTTTAGTCCCATTCTTCCTAACGAAGTTGTATCTGATAAACTAGATATTCCTTGTATGATAGAGAAAAGAACCAGAGGTACAGCAATGAGTTTGAGTAGGTTAATGAATATTGTTCCTAGCGGAGCTATCCAGTTCATGGTAAACGTACTCCAACCTAAACTACCAGATATAAGCGCCCAAATCACGCCTAAAACCAGTCCGATAATAATTTGCCAATGGAGTGCTATTTTTCTGAACATAAGTGCCTATTTCTTCTGAATAACCTGAATGGTAGTATGGTTTGATTGGTCTGTAAATGAGATAAAATAGGTGCCAACAGGTAAATCTTGAAGGTCTACCCTATTCTCTCCCCTATTTAATTCTAATTGTCTCAAGAGTTGACCGTTTGTGGTCATAAGCTCAGCAACTAATCGACTACCCGTTTCAATAGTTAGTTGATCTCTCAAAGGGTTGGGGTACAGTTTTAGAGAAGTCGCGCTAGCCGTTGAAAAATCAGGTGCAGAAGTGAGTAACGATACCGTATCAAGTATGAGCTCTGGGGTACGTAAAGAAAATGTGTCAAATTCAAGTGCTCGCAAGAGCCAGATATCATTTAAGCCTTGACCGTGTGAATCTGTGGTTCCGAGAAAATAAAAGCCAGAGGTACTTCCACTTAATATACTATTCGCAAATTCGTTTTGGGCATATCCGAAAGTAGTTCCGTAAACAAAAACACCATCGTCACGAATTCTATAATAGGTAACATCATAATTGATGACACCTAAGCTTGTTGAGTTGGTATATCCAGATATTACAAACCCATCGAAGTCGTCTATCGTAATGCCTGTTAGAACATCAACGTCTGAATATGACCCTAAAAAGTCAAATGCACTGTCTAAGTTATTGTCTAGCGCAACAAAATAGAAGTCTTTCGATAATCCTTGTCTAGTCGTATAACCAACAAGTCCTATAAATTGTCCTGAATTTATACCAATATCCAAAGCTTCTTCATCAGCTGAAGAACCTATAGTCCTGGTCCACAAAGAATCCCCAAAGACCGAAATTCCTACAACCCAAATGTCTTTTCCATTATTCTCTACTTCAGTATATCCAGCGGCAACAATAACTCCACTTGCCAAATTTTCTACTGCATAAAAACCATCATTGAAGCTACCGCCCCAATTATTCATCCACTCTAACGTACCTGCTGCATTTAATTTTATCACCAACCCTTGCGAAATGCCATTTTGATAGCTATAGCTCTCACCAACAATAACAAATCCTCCATCGGCTGTGGCGGTAACTCCATAGGCTTGATCCCAGTCTGAGCCGCCATAGGTGTCTAACGATAGTAAAGCTCCAGCAGCTGAAACCTGTGCTACAAAAACATCATAATCACCCAGGCTAAAACTATTGGAATAGCCTACTAACAGGTAGTTACCATTGTTCATTTCCACTACATCCGTAGCTTGTTCTATTTCATTGGCGCCAACGGCTAAAGACCATAGTTTTCTACCTAGTGTATCTACCTTAAGTAAATACATATCTGAACCAGAGTTTTGCTCATCTGCAGCTGTACTACCTACAATCAATAAATTGCCATCAGAAGCTAGCCTGATTTTTGCTCCTCTATCTTCATTGATTGTTCCGTAGGTAATCGAAAAGGAGGTGTCTTGTTGCGCAAAAAGTGCGATTTGACTGATTAGAAATGCAGCTAAACTTATTGCTATTCTCATGATGTGAATTTAGCTGTTTTTTGACGCAAAGCATGGTCGAATAAAACGATGGCCGTCATAGCATCTACAATGGGAACTGCTCTTGGCACCACACATGGGTCATGTCTACCTTTAGCTTTCAAAACTGTTTCTTTTCCGTCTTTGGTAATGGTGTCTTGTGCTTGCATTACAGTTGCAACAGGCTTAAAGGCCGTATTAAATGTGATTGGGCTTCCGTTTGAAATACCTCCTTGAATCCCTCCGCTTCTATTGGTTGAAGTAACTATGCGATTATCTGATTTCACGAAATTATCGTTATGATCTGTACCGCGCATAGACGCTGCGCTGAAACCAGAGCCTATCTCAAACCCCTTTACCGCATTAATACTAAGCATACCTTTACCTAAATCTGCGTGGAGTTTATCAAATACGGGTTCTCCCCAACCAGGAGGTACACCAGATACTACTGTGTGAATAACTCCCCCAACAGTATCTCCAGCATCCCGAACTTCTTCTAAATAAGTCAGCATAGCCGATGCTGTATCTGGATGAGCGCAGCGAACCGGGTTATTTTCAACACTTGCATAGTCAAATGTAGCAGCACTTGGAACAGAGATTTCACCAGTTTGAATTACAGAACTATGAATTTGTACGCCCATTGTCTTTAAAAACTGCTGGGCAATACTTCCTGCTACTACTCTACAGGCCGTTTCCCTAGCGCTAGACCGTCCTCCACCTCTATAATCACGAAATCCATATTTAGAGTCGTAGGTGTAATCTGCATGAGAAGGTCTGTACGTATCTTTTATCTCTGAATAGTCTTTGGAACGATGATCTTTATTACGGATTATGAAACCTATAGGCGTTCCTGTTGTCTTTCCTTCGAATAAACCAGAAAGGAACTCAACCTCATCGGCCTCTTTTCGCTGGGTGGTAATGGCAGACTGACCAGGCTTTCTTCTATCTAAATTTGCTTGGATTTCAGCGAGGTTCAAAGAGAACCCAGCAGGACAACCGTCAATTACTCCACCAATCGCGATTCCATGAGATTCACCAAAGGTGGTTAACGTAAATATGGTTCCAATACTATTTCCCGCCATAGTGGGTCAAAGTTACACGAGAAATGCGGTTAGCTGGCAGCCGCTTGCATCAATAATCCACACATCCAAGCACCGTAGGTTCCAAGAGCGTAACCCAACACGGCCAAAAGCACGCCAACAGGCGCTAATGATGGATGAAAAGCAGCTGCGACCACAGGTGCACTTGCTGCTCCTCCAATATTCGCTTTACTCCCAACCGCCAAAAAGAAGTACGGAGCTTTTATGAATTTGGCCACTATGAAGAGTAGTCCAACATGAATGGCCATCCAAATAAGACCAACTCCAAAGAGTGCTGGATTATCAAAAATCTCCAGAATATTCATTTTCATACCAATGGTTGCTACCAAGAAGTAGATGAACACCGAACCGATTCTGCTGGCACCAGCACCCTCGTAGTTCCTTGCTTTTGTAAATGATAAGATTAATCCTATCGTAGTTGAAATAACAATCAACCAAAAGAATTTGCTGGTAAGGCTAAATTTCTCCAGATAAGCTGCATTTTCAGCGATCCAAGGTGCTATGCCATCTGATAAAAAGTGTGCTACTCCAGTTGCTCCTAAACCCAATCCAAGAATCACCATTAAGTCTGTAAGGGTAGGAATTCGGGCCATTTTTTGACTGAAGTCGTGCATCTTATTTTTAAGTTCCACAACGGAGCTAGCATCTGCTTTAAAAAAGCGATCTATGCTTTCTGACCTACCAACGCCAAGCAATAAAAACGCCATCCAAATTTCAGCTACAATTACGTCAACTGTAATCATGATGGAATACAACCCGTCTTCTGGTTTGAAAATCTCGTACATGGCCGCTTGATTGGCTCCACCACCAATCCAACTACCTGCAATTGTTGTCATTCCGCGCCAAACGGCCTCAGGCCCAACACCACCAACTGCATCGGGTATGAGAGCCGATGCGATAAGGATTGCAATGGGTCCGCCAATAATTACACCTACGGTACCCGTAAGAAACATGATTAATGCTTTGGGACCCAACTTAAATATCTCTTTAAGGTCTATACTTAATGTGAGCAACACCAAACTGGCAGGTAAAAAGAAACGAGAGGCTACATAGTACAACTGACTCTCGTGCGGATTCACAATGTTAAATGTAGTAAGCAAAGATGGCACGAAGTAGCAAAGCAAAAGCATGGGTATGTAGGTGTAGAACTTTTTCAGTGCTGGATGATCACTAGAAGCTGTTTTGAAAATGAGCCCTAGCATTAGTAGGAGTATCCCAAGAGTTACAGCATCGCTGTTTATGAGTGCTAAGTGTGCGTGTTCTTCCATCTTATTGCTTGATTGGCTGCCGAAAATACAAATTCAACACAACTTTAAACGCTAGGCATTGACACACGCAAAAGCCATCTCAAAAATTCTTTTTAGACACGTCTAATTATTTATATTTGCAAGCCGAAACACTGTATTGCGCAACTGTTTATGACACAAAAAATCGTCTTACTATTTTATCTTCTGCCCTTTTTTGGTTTAACTCAAACGGCTTCCATTACTGGTACAATTGAAGAAAATGGTTCTCCCATTCCTGGCGTATATGTATTCCTTATACAGGGAGATAAACAGTTTACGGCAGTAACAAGCCCAATGGGACAGTATACAATCAACGAACTACCTGCTGGAGAATACACCATGACCACCTCTTTCATAGGCTACACTACTACCTCAAAAACCGTAGTGCTGCAACCAGGGCGTAATCTACAAGCGCGAATTTCACTTCAGCCTGATGTACTCCAATTAGAACAAATTACCGTTACAGGTACTAGAAACGAAGTACCTCTTTACAAAGCTCCAATTATTGTAAGTACTTTAGATGACCGAGTTTTTGAAGCGAGTCAGAGCTTAAGCATGGCAGAAGGTCTCAACTTCTCTCCTGGTTTGCGGATAGAGAATAACTGTCAAAATTGTGGTTTTACTCAGCTCCGAATGAACGGACTAGAAGGTGCGTATTCACAAGTTCTCATTAATAGTAGGCCCGTTTTCTCAGCCCTATCTGGAGTATATGTCCTAGAAATGATTCCTACCAGTATGATTGATCGCATTGAGGTTGTTAAAGGTGGAGGTTCAATACTTTTTGGTGGTAATGCGATTGCAGGTACAGTAAATATTATCACCAAAGACCCTGTGGATAACAGTTTTGAAGTTGGGCTGAATCAAGCATTTGTAGACGGAACTGCTGGAGATCGCACCGTTTCGTTAAACGGGAGTGTAGTCTCAACCGATCTTCAAAAAGGGATTAGCCTATACGCCTTCAACCGCAATCGCGAACATTGGGATGCCAACGGAGATGGGTACTCAGAGATGGTAGAATTGAACAATACCACCATCGGACTTGATGCATTCTGCAATGTAGGTGAAAGAAGTAAGATCAAATTGAATGGCTACCATATTAATGAGTACCGCAGGGGTGGAAATGATTTTGATTTAGAACCCCACCAAAGCGATGTAGCCGAGCAGCTTAATCACTCTATTTATGGAGCTGGAGTTTCTTTAGAAACGGTGAGTAAAAAAAACAAGCATGGCCTTGCTGTTTATGGAACCTTACAGCACACAAACCGAGGAAGTTATTACGGTGCGGGCGGCAGAGTACTTCAACCAGGGGATTCACTTACTGCTGACGATCTTCTTGCACTTAATGCTTATGGTAAGTCTACTGATATGGCAATGGTTACGGGTTTACAATACAACGTAGTACTGCTCCCTACCCTCACATTAGCAACAGGTAGCGAATACCAATACAATGATGTGGTAGATGAAATGCCAGGTTACGAAAGAAGTATTTCCCAAAAAGTAAATACCATAGGTACATACGGCCAAATTCAATGGAACCCTTATGAGAAGTTCACGCTGGTAGCAGGCGGTAGATACGACATCGTTACCATTGCTGGCAATTACCAATTAGGAAACGAATCATTCGTCAATAATCGCACCTTGAATGTTTTGGTTCCAAGAGCCAATCTGATGTATGAAATCAATAAGGCCTTTAAGCTAAGGGCAGGATATGCTCAAGGCTATCGTGCTCCGCAGGCATTTGATGAAGATTTACATATAGAAACTGTGGGTGGCGCGGCCTTATTTACTCGATTAGACCCTTCACTTATCACAGAAAGGAGTCATTCATACACGGCATCAATAAACTACACCAAACTCAAGAACAAATGGCAGCTAAATGCTGTGGGAGAGGGTTTTTACACAATGCTAGATAATCCATTCATTTTATCAGATCAAACTGAACTACCCTCAGGTATTGGCGTAATTACAAAGAGAAACGGAGAGGGCCTGAACGTTCAAGGAGTGAATATGGAATTGAATCTAGCCTATACAGAAAAGTGGATTGCGCAACTTGGCTTCACCGCTCAAACTACAGCATACAGTAATACAGAAGAAATATGGTCTGCAGAGGGGGATTCTGATATACCACCAACCACTACAGATGTGTTATTGCGCACGCCTGATTTTTACGGCTTTTGGTCTGTAACTTACAATCCCACCAAAAATTGGAAGTTCAATACTTCAGGTATTTACACAGGCCCAATGCAAGTTGCACATGTAATTGACCCCGAAACCGAATACACGGTCATTAAAACTACCGATGCATTTACAGAAATCAACCTGAAAGCTACCTACACCCTATACAACCAAGACAATTACCGAGTTGAATTCTTCGCAGGGGTGCAAAACGTCTTGAACCATTTCCAAGATGATTTTGATATTGGCGCAGACCGCGATGCCGGTTATGTATACGGTCCGGCAAGGCCGATCACCTATTTTGGAGGGATTAAGTTTGGGTTAAACTAATCGTTTTACTTGAGGCTACCACCAGTTCTGTTTACTCTTATTTGAAACCTCTTTAGCAAATCGTTTTGTTTAGTTTCGTTTTGGATAATTGTAAGCAATGAACGGAATTAAGCATTTGACATCCTTTCTACTTCTTTTGGTACTCGTTTTTTCGGGGTGTACAGATGCTTTCGCCAATGGGAAAGAGCAGTTTAAAATTGCATTAATTGGCAGATACGAAGACCAAGATGGTGAATCACCGTCTAATGCATGGTTTGATGAATTTACGCGCATAACACTTGAGCACTACTTCACGGAGCTAAATCAAAGCACAGACCGCGTTGAACTGGAGCTTGTTTCGTTCAACATTCATCAAGACGGACAAAAACTAGACTCTTTATACCAAGCGATTCAATCAGACTCTTCATTCCTCTTGGTATTAGACAATACATGGGCTCAAGAATTGGAACAGGCACGAGAAACCATTAAGAATGCCTCCGTACCCGTAATCTCGCTAAACGCCTATAAAGCAGATGTTGATTATGGAAAGAACATATTGTTCTTAACCAATTTTGCCGCTGAGTTTGATTACTTACTAGCATATGCTAAAAGTGACAAACCAACTACCCCATTAGATATCATAACAGAAGATGATACGAGGCTTCACAACATCTTAAAAGAAAAAATCAAAGAAACGGATACTAACTTAGGTGAAACGCTCGTGTACCGAGGCCAAAAGCGAATTCAGCCTGCAGATTCCTTATCCCTATTCAATAAACTTGATTCCATTTACAGTAGTCCAGGAAAAGACTCTGGTAATATAGTCTTATTAAATAGTCACTTTATTTGGGGAAATAGCATTCTCCGTTTTCTTAACCAGAAAGTAAAGAATAGCACTTTTTTGGTGTGGGCTATTCCAGATGAAGCAGTTATAGAAGAACTAAAGAATGGAAACCGTATTGTAATCAATCAACGCTCACCAAACATCGTTTCATCAGAAGTTCTTATTCCTTACAGAGAGCTTAAAAAGCAATACCCAAAAGAATTCGAATGGCCTGGCGCTCCAGGTATAATGACAAGTCTATTGCGTGTAAAAAACCTACTTGATTTCTACCTCGTACGGTTTATAAAAGATCCATACGGTAGAAAAACAGTTTTTAGAATGTTCCAGCTACTTCACAATAAACCAGTTCTACACAAGGGTAATATTCATGAAGTGCAAGAGAATAATGCCTTTATCTCCCCACCTGTTTTTTCTATTCTGCAGGGACAAGATTGGGAAGTTTCACCCGTACAATTAAGCGCGAAGACACAGCCCATCCCTAGTATTGCTTTAGGGGTAGACTTAAAAGACGTTTACGATATTAACTTCGAAACAACCAGTTTTAAAGCAGATTTTGAGTTTTGGATTGTTGGTGATAGTTCTATTCTAAAAAACGTAGATGAATTATACCGCTTTCATAACTTAAGAAATCCAAAAGAGAGTGTAGAGTTAATCTCTGCTGCCCAGCGTAACGGGCGGTTTTATCAAATTTATGCCGTTTCTGGAGAGTTCAACAATGCTTTTGAAGGTTCAAACTATCCTTTTGATGAACAACAACTACAAATAAAAATAGGAGTGAACTCCAAGCGAGAAGAGGTAAAGAGCGTAGTAGATCCGTTAACATTTTCAGACCATCCTGATCAAATTTCAATCAATGGCTGGCGAACCAAAGATTATTACGTAACCATTGAAAATTCCGTTAGACAAGATCCCACTTCATTAGATAGTAAATATGTAGATTCTAATAGCTTAGGCCTTACTTACAAGGTACAGCGAAGGTATTGGTCATCCATTCTATTGATCATATTACCCCTATTATTCATTGGATTAATTACTACCGCCATTTTATATGTTCATTCCTTATCATTTTCAGATATGGGCGAAGTAATTGTAGGTCTATTCCTTTCTATTACAGCATTTTCATATGCCTTGGCAGAGCTCACTCCAAAATTGGACACCCTTACCATTGCAGATAAACTTTTCTTACTCACCTTCTTACATGTTTTCACCGTATTCTTATTCGTGATAGCGGTGAACTCAACACGCTTTAGCCACTTAATCAGATATAAAGGGTACATTCGTCTCACAGCCTCTATTCTGTATCCCTTATTTTTCTTCGGGATAATCTTCTTAAACTAAACCTACACATTTTAATAGAACATGACAGATACAAAAACAGCATTTAAAGATTTACCACTTTCTGCAACTCTTCAAGAAGGCGTTGAAGCCTATGGCTTTGAGCACGCTACACCTATCCAAAGCAGTGTGATTCCCGCGGCTTTAGAGGGCAAAGACATACTTGGTTGTGCGCAAACAGGAACAGGTAAAACAGCTGCATTTCTCATACCCATTGTAGAAAAATGCATGCGTAACCAAGGCAAAGGCATTCAGTGTTTAGTGATTGCACCAACACGTGAATTGGTGATTCAAATTGAGCAAAACCTTTTGGGTTTGCTTTACTTCACAAGCCTATCATCGCAAGCCATTTACGGTGGACAAAACTCAGGAGACTTTGTGCAGCAAAAAGCGGCAATGAAACAAGGTGCTGATATTATTATAGCTACTCCTGGTAGACTAATACAACATATCAACTTGGGTTATGTAGACCTTAGTACAGTAACCACTTTTGTCTTAGATGAAGCCGATAGAATGCTGGATATGGGTTTCATTGGAGATATCGTAAACATCCACAGAAAACTAGAGAACCCAAAACTCCAATGTCTCATGTTTTCTGCTACAATGGCTGCCGGTATCCGGAAATTAGCACTAGATGTACTTAGAGATCCGTTCCAAATAAACCTTGCCATTGCAAAACCAGCAGCTGGAATTAATCAGCAAGCCTACATGGTTTACGATAACAACAAAACAAAGTTGTTAGAGCACATTATCAAGACCAATGAAATCAAGTCTATGATTGTGTTTGTTTCTCGTATTGCCAATGTGAATGACGTGCATCGCGACTTGGTGAGTTTAGATACGGGTTTAAACATTAAGGCAATGCACTCGGGTAAAGACCAAGACGAGCGCAACGATATCATGCGGAACTTCAAAGCTGGTAACCTGCATGTTTTGGTTGCTACAGATATCCTTTCACGAGGTATAGATGTAGATGATTTGAGCCATGTGGTGAATTATGATATTCCAGACGATCCAGCCGACTATGTACACCGTATTGGAAGAACGGCAAGAGCAGGAAAAAGTGGTGCCGCCATTACATTTGTAAACGATAAAGAGCAATTCCGATTCTACAACATTGAGCAGCTTATTGAGCGCACCATAGAAAAAACACCAACACCAGCAGAGATTGGTGAGAGTCCAACCTATGACCCAACAAAGCCGAGAAAGAAAAAAGGCGGATTTAACCGAAAAGGAAAAGGGAAATTCTCTGGAAATCGCAACCGTAAGCCAAGTAGTCATAGCGGAGGCGGAAAGTCATCTGGAAACAGAGGAAGAGGCGGAAAACCAAGACCACCAAAAAAACGAAACGAAGGTTCCTCTAACGCATGAGCCAAGAGTTTGAAACATTCACCTTATCTAACGGACTCCGCGTTATTTATGCCCGCATGAAAGGCCCTGCATCGCATTGCGGTATATTCATTAAAGCGGGTAGTAGAAACGAAAATACAGACGAAACAGGACTAGCACATTACCTGGAGCATTGTATGTTCAAGGGTACAAAAAAGCGCAAAGCTTACCATGTGTTGAATCGTTTAGATGCTGTTGGTGGAGAAATAAATGCATACACCTCTAAAGAAGAAACCGTTATACATGCTTCTGTGCTCAACGAGCATTTGGAGCGCTCATTGGAGTTATTGGCAGATATTACATTTCAATCTGTATTTCCAGAGAAAGAAATCACCAAAGAAAAGCTCATCATCATTGATGAAATTCACTCTTATTTAGATAGCCCTAGTGAACAAATCTTCGATGATTTTGAAGAACTTATCTACCCCAATCATCCGCTAGGCAGCAACATTTTAGGAACTGCTGAAAAATTACGAGAGTTTAAGCAACATCACCTTATTGCATTTAGAGATCGATACTACACGCCAGAGAACATGGTGTTAAGCATAGTTGGAGATATTACCATCAATCGTGCAAAAAAATTAGCTGAGCGCCATTTAGGCGCAATTATCAAATATGGAGTAACTCCAGCGGCTAAACCATTCAGTGGTTACAAGCCTGTACACAAGCGTATAGAAAAAGATGCCTACCAAGCCCACCTACTGATTGGTGGTGAAGCTTATTCCTACCACAGAGATGAACGCAGAGCGATGATTTTATTGAACAATATTCTGGGTGGACCAGCATTAAACAGCCGGCTAAATCTGAATATAAGTGAAAAGTATGGTTTTGCTTACAACCTAGAATCGTCTTATGTGCCTTACAGCGATACAGGATACTTTAATATTTATTTAGGTACAGAAGCAAAGTACTTAGATAAGTCGATAAAGCTCGTTCATCGCGAATTGAAAAAGCTACGAGAGATTAAACTTGGCAGCAGGCAATTGCATATGGCCAAGAAACAATTGATTGGTCAGATTGCCCTTGGTCAAGAAAGTGGAACTGGACAAATGATGGCGTTAGGCAAGAGTTTACTGGCTTTTAACCAAGTAGATACGCTACCCGTGATCTATAGAGATATTGAATCTATAACTGCAGAACAACTCCTTGAGATTGCAAATACAGTATATAAGGAAGATCACCTTTCGTCTTTGGTATTTTTACCTTCAAACAAGTAAGCGTAAGACCATTATCTTCGCTCAATGGAATTTTTAGACCCTTTACTGGAAAAATATGTTGGCGACAACAGTCAGAAGGAGCCAGATTTACTGAATAGACTAGACAGAGAAACGCATCTCAAAGTCTTGAATCCACGTATGCTTGCGGGACATGTTCAAGGCAGGTTTTTAAGTATGCTCAGTCACATGATTCAGCCCAATCGCATTTTAGAAATAGGCACCTACACTGGATATTCTGCACTGTGTTGGGCAGAGGGTTTGGCCAAAGACGGGCATATTCATACCATAGACAGGAATGAAGAGCTAGAGCCTATGGTAACCAAATATTGGCAAGAAGCTAAACTTCAAGACTGCATCACTTGGCATGTAGGTAATGCGTTAGACATCATCCCTACGCTGCAAGAATCATGGGATATTGTTTTTATTGATGCAGACAAAAGCAATTACCTCAATTATTACAATATGGTTTTTGATTCTGTAAAACCAGGTGGATATATCATTGCTGATAACGTGTTATGGAGTGGAAAAGTGGTTGAATCTCTGAATCCAAAAGACAAAGATACTGATACCCTCCTAGACTTTAACAAGGCCGTAACAGAAGATCATCGTGTTGAAAATGTGCTAGTTGCAATTCGTGACGGATTAATGGTCGTTAGAAAATTGTAACTTTGCATGAACAAATTTAAGCATGACCAGATTACCATTACTACTCTTATACCATTCTCTTTATTTCTCCCGTATTTGCTCAATCAACAGCCGAGAAAAGACGGATGGTGGGAATCCTTGATTTGCGCGATAGAAACAACGAAAACGATACCCGTTTATTTGGCGTGGAACAAATAGCAATTGCTGCAGGATTTCCTTACATCATCACAAGAAACCTAGACATTGCGGAGCAATACGGAATGATTCTAAGTAGTTCAGACTTTCAGACCTACACGTTTTCCGATAATGAAGTAGACCAATTGCGCAGCTTTGTAAACAATGGTGGTATTCTAGTTACTTCTAATGTTAAAGACTCACGATTTAACGATATTTTTGGGATCTCATCGTATACCACGTCAAGAACCAATTACAGCATGAACTTCGATATGTCTACCAATGACAGCACATTAATTTGGTTTGACGACCCAAGGGAACAAGAGGTGATTTTAGGAAAACAATCTTATCCTGAAATTATATTTACGCGCCACTATCGTATTAGAACAGCTACTGCACTCGCCTATTTTGAGAACGATGTACAACGTCCTGCAATTGTTATGAATGAATACGGCAACGGAGTAGCATACGGCTTAGGGTATTCCTTAAGAGACGTATCTCTTAGACACATGCTAAATTATGATTACAACGCAGAACGTCATTTTTCAAATTCCTTTGAGCCTAATGCAGATGTACATATTTTATTTCTGCGCTCTATTTACACCAAGCATGGTAAAGCAAAGGTTTGGAAGCATACTTCGCCAGCAAATAGTTATTCAACTGTTTTGGTAACCCATGACGTGGATAGTAGAACAGATATGGATACCATGTTGATTTTTAGCGAATGGCAACGTCAACAAGGCATAGTGGCAGATTACAATATCACAACTCGCTATTTTAGAGATGCCGCCATGAGCGACTTCTACAATGGAAGGGGATAATCAGTAGATGAAGTCATTCAAGATGGCCACGTAATCAACAGTCATAGTGTAGGTCATTTTTTCGATTTTCACGAGTTTCAAATGGGGTCATACGGTGCCACTTCTTCTACCTACACACCTTATTATGACGGAGATTCCACAGACTTTGGATATGTATTGCCTGAGGTTCAAGTTTCTAAGAACATTCTTGAAGCTAATCATGACGTGAAAGTTAGATCCTTTAGAGCAGGGCATTTGAGATACCCAAAGCAACTACCCAATGCACTAGATACCCTAGGGTATGAATACGAAAGCACTCTCAGCACCAACGACATTGGTTGGAGTTTTCCGTTTCCAATAAAGAAGAACCGCAGCTTCAGTGGAGAAGTTACGAACGTCTATGAAATTTCAATGACACTGAGCAATGTGATTGACGGAGGCATTAACAAAGACAACTGGCCAGGCATTGTAAGCAGTTTGGTAAATGATTCATGGAGTTACGCAGATAATCACTCACTGGTTAATCACCTTATGCATCCAAACAGAAGATGGAAACTCGATGCTCAACGAGAGTACCTAAAACAATTAGGTCCCAAATTCATTAAAACAAATATGGCTGCCTATGGTGATTACTGGCGCAAGCGTATGACAGTAGATTTTACCTCAATTGTTAGCAACGACACCCTATACATTACAGTTAACGACAATGATTACCCACTCAGCAAGTGGTTTAGCTTTATGGCAGAGGGTTCCGACCAAATTAACGAGTTTATTGTTCGTAAACAATCTGGCATCAACATTCCCATGAATGTAGAGCGCCAAGGGCATACCAAC
>CBFIHE010000030.1:0-26243 GCA_965662345.1 Salibacteraceae bacterium | reverse complement strand
ATATTTCATTTGTCCTTTTGTTGCTGCATTCCCTGTATAGTTAGTAGGTCCCGGACTCAATACCGGGGTAGAACTTAACCCATATTGAGTAAGGCGGTAGGCAAAAAAGTCTGGATTAGGGTTAATTAAAGATTCATCCATACCAAGAATCCAAATACTCAAATTATCAGAATGCTTAACAGCTACTTGCCTGCCGCTTATATCCGTTCGAATAAACTGATTCTTCAACACAACATCCCCCAACCCATTATTGGCTGTCATGTCTATAATGCTGTAGAAAAAGGAGTAAACTCCGGGGTATGCAGGAGAAACGCCAATGTGAAATAAATAGTACCGATTACTATTCCCAGGATCTTTCACAGCCATAACACCATCTGTTGCAGCTCCGATAAAAAACATCCCCGTACCGTTCGGCATTATTTGGTGCGTGCTGTCCCATACAGATAACCCATCGGAGTAAAAAAGTAAATTGCCGAATTCATCGCACATGCTGGCTGAGCCAAAGCTTGTTACCATGGCACTATTTGTAAGCGCAGTAGCTGTTCCAGAGCTAAAATCTAACCCTGATTGACCTCCAAAATACCAAATGGAATACTCTTTCTGCGCTCTTGTTTGTGTAGAGATAAAGAGCGCAAGCAGTAAGGATATGATATGTAAATATCGGCTAGTCATTTTGCTATTTAACGTCTAGTTTAATAAACGCACACAGCCAAATTGGGTTGGCTGTGTGCGTAATATACAAGTTTTTATCAAGAGCTCTACTCTAGAACCAAGGTTTGGTGAACTACATCTGATGAAGAAGATAATGTGGTCAAATAAGCTCCTTTAGGCAGGTGCTCTAAGCTTAGCTCATTGGTAGTGGAGTTGAGAACGGTCTCAAATACCACCTTTCCGGTTAAGTCTGTAACCGTAAATCGCGTATTTTCCACAATCGAACCAAGTAGCATTACTTTACCCTTAGATGGATTGGGAGCTAGAGTAATGCTTAACTCTTCTTCAACCAACTCATTTGTGCTTGTAGCTTCGTTGGTTTTGAAGTAGTTAGCGCCTGCAACATCATACCGTACTACATAATTTTCTTCTAATCCTGCGTTCGGATGAGCAACCGTTGGCGGAATAGCAGCACTGTGCATGGTAACAGCGTCCTCGTAATCACCTGCTACAAACAGCCGGTTGGCATCATAGCCAATATCTACTGCCGTATGTCCCGGATTAAAACTTTGGGTAGAACCTGAGCTCACACAAAATCCTGCGGGTCTATCCATGGTTACCAAGAATCCGGAGTTATTCCCTGCCGAGCCGGGTTGGGTGCAACCTCCGCCAAAAAGGTCAAAGTTGCTTCCGTCAAATACGCCTGAAGCATGCACATACAACTCACTAAAAACAACACCGGTGCCCGAGCCGGATTGAATAGTTGAAGAATAATCCAACACATTGGTCCATTGGGGAACCACAGAAGAAGTAGAAGCATCATAGGTAAAACGAGTAACAAAGGCATTGTTAATGGGATTTACGGTAGCTCCCCAATTGGTTAAATCACCATCGGCATCTCCCGCAACGGCTATGTCATAAACCGTACCGGTTTGGTTGATGTTGGCAACATCAATGGCATTACCTGTACTAGCTCCTGAGGTTCCGGGACTTGTGAATCCGGGAGGGAATAAATTCAAGCCAAAAGGATTAAGCACTATCATAAAAGCATCACTTGGGCCAGAGGCTGTAAGCGTAGAATTCATTGGGTTGGCTACGTCATAAAAACCTGTAGCAAATAACCAATTTCCTGCCGGATTTAACTCCAAATCCAAAACTGTGTTTAATGATGACGTGGCTACACCTATACTTGTTGCATTATTAGTTAAGGTACTCAGTGCAGGCTCATACTCTGCTGTAGCGGTCCTATACGTAAACCTGCCCACAAAGGCATCTGCCAGAAAATTGGTGTTTCTTCCACCAATGAAAACCGTTGAGTCATTGAGTGTCTCAATAGTATGGGCCTCTACCGTTGCAGATATAGATGACGCCCCGGCAATGGAGCTGGTTACTTGCACACCACCATGGTTCAAAATTACACCGCTCAAATCCAAAGCAATTACATCATGGGTAAAGCCACCCGGAACGATGGAAGAAGAAATTAAGGCACCTGCACCATCTACTGTTCTTACTTCAAAAGCCAAGTTTGATCCTGTTGGATGATTAACGTTCAAAATGTGAATGAACCCATTTCTAATCTCAAAATCTACAGCTTCTTGATCTTTTCCCGGGCCAAACGTAGACAATGCGTAGTTCACCCACTCTAGGTTTCCTGTTGCGGCCTCATACTTGGCTACATAATAGCTTTATCAAAATTCACAGGACTTATGGTGAGACCACTATTGAACGTGGTGCTTGTATTGAATGAAGCTAGCACATATACAAAGTCTCTGTATGTCTTGATATCTACGGTTTCTTGACCATTGAATGAATTGTTCGTGTTTATTGGAAAAGGCTGCGCTATTCCATTTGTAATTAATGCTACAAAGCATGCAGCCGTAAAGAATAAATTTTTCATAGTAATGTGATTTATTAAGAATTGATAAATCCTCTAGTTACGGACTTGAGGTGATACCCGTAAGTGTTTCATAGGCATACTGTGATTTTGGGTAATACAATGGTGCGGTAACAGGCATAGCGCATGTGAGTGCAAAGGCACGAGCGTGCTTTGCACTTGGTAGTATGGTGAGCCAAAAACCAAGCGGTTTTTGGAATGAAATCGTGTTGTATCGCCCTATTGCTAGAGAGAGAAACTGCTTAGCAGCTAGTGTATCTGTATGGTGTGCGTGAAACATAGGTTATGGTTTTGCTTCGCGTATGAAGATAGGGAAGAATTGTTTTATGAATGTTTTATTAAAGGTGGTGAATCCGGAGTGAAAGTTGGATTCGAAACATTATTTGGATTATCATAGTCTAAACCATATAATGAATCGAATATTCTCTGTTCAAAACTCAAAGTAAAAAAGGCGAAGAAGGTTGAGAGGCAGATTATTTTTGCATGACCGATCATTAAGCATGCAGCGCATACTCATTGTTTTAGTTATTCTCTTTTCTCTGCTATCGCAAGCGCAATCTGCAGACCGCATACGCATTGGTGTATTTTGGGAAAACAGACCCTCTAAAATGGCAGTATCTGGCAATGTGCAGAGCTATGATGTGATTGCAGACGGTGCTGTAGTTGACCAATTGAGTCCAGCTGACTTGTTCTACCTCACATACTCAGGAGACCGGGTTCAACTCAAAACCCTATCTCATTTGGTGGGCACCTATTCCAAGGTAGTTTTCAGGCCGAAATTACCTGGTGCGTCACTGACGTTAGACCCTATTAAGCCTAATGATATTCTACGCAACTACGAGGGTACTTTTGAGATTACAACAGCTAGAGGTAGACTCAAAATCATAAATGACGTTCCGTTTGACCTCTACCTTGGCGGTGTTGTTCAATCTGAAGCTGGCAACAGGCATACTTTAGAATACTACAAGGTACAAGCCATTATCTGCAGAACCTATGCACTAAAACACTTCTTTAAGTTTAAGCGAGAAGGCTTCAATCTTTGCGATCGAGTAGACTCACAGGTCTACAAAACCATGGCGTGGAACGATACCATAAGAGAAGCGGTAAAAGCCACGCATGATGTGGTCATCGTAGATTCTGACATCAATTTAATTTCTGCGGTATTTCATTCAAACTCTGGTGGGAATACAATCAATTCAGAAGATTTGTGGGTGCAGGAAGTCCCCTACTTGCGTGCGGTAAAAGACACCTTTAGCGTATGCCAGCCCCATTACGATTGGACTGTAGCTGTGCATAAGGACACCTACCTTGGTTATTTCGCCAAGGCTTATGGCATTGATACTGCAGATTCTGCTATGCAGCAAGCTATATTGAATTACTGTCCTGCAGAGCGACACCCTTACTACTTCCCTAGAGTTAGTCAAGTTCCGCTTCGTAAAATGCGAACAGATTTTAAATTGCGCTCTACCTCCTTTTGCACGGGTATGTCTGCAGACTCAGTAATTTTGGTAGGTAGAGGTTTTGGCCATGGAGTAGGCCTATCTCAAGAGGGTGCTATGCTTATGGCAAAATTGGGATATAACTACACCCAAATACTGCATCACTATTACCAAAACATCCATTTAATTAAACTATCGGTCATCGATTTTTTTAGGGAAGAAGATTAATTCCTAACTTTCAGGGGCTTAACCAACCATCAGATGTCGAGCCCGCTAAAACACATCCCGTTATTTAAGCTGCTGCTTCCTTTTGCATTGGGCATAGTAGGTGCATCTTATTTTCCTTATCCAGTTTCTAACACACTACTTGGAATTGGAGCTGCATTACTAGCCAGTCTGGTATTCTTGCTTGTATACATGCGGTTCTTCCAATTTAAGGCTAAACTTCAATCTGCTCTAATCGCATCTGTATCAGGCACTTTACTCACTGCAGGGTACCTATTGGCCGTTCTAAGTATTGAAAGGTACACAGACTCCTTTTTCATGAATTTCATTGATGAAAAGAGCTACACTACATTCCATGTTATTCTCACAGACGAGCTGCAAGAAAAGCCAAAATCATTCAAAACAGAAGCACGTATTCTGCATATTCTTTCTTCAGATGAAGAAGTCGTAAATGCATCTGGAAACCTGCTACTCTATCTACAAAAAGAAGGTAACGAAGATTTGCAGTATGGCGATGAGCTACTCATCTACACCAAACCCACGGCTATTGAGGCTACATCTAACCCCGATGCATTCAACTATAAGAGATATCTATTTCATCACCACATTTATCACCAAGCTTATATAACGACAAATCGCATAAAGCACCTACGCGTTCCACCTGAGTTTTCTGTAAGAAGATTCGCCTATTCGTTTCGCAAAAAGTTGCTTGCTATACTCAAAAAAGCAGGTTTTACAGGAGATGAGTTTGCAGTTGCTGGTGCGTTACTGCTTGGACAAAAAGACCATCTTAGCTCTTCTTTGGCTAGAGCTTATGCTGGAGCAGGTGCGATGCATGTACTGGCTGTTAGTGGACTGCACGTAGGTATTCTCTACTGGTTAGCGAGTGGCCTATTCAAGTACAGTAGAAAAACCACTTTTTGGCGAATCTTCAAAGCTGGTTTTATTGTGGTTACCGTTTGGTTTTACGCGTTACTTACCGGATTATCACCCTCTGTGGTAAGGGCAGGAACTATGTTTAGTGCTATCGCCATTGGCAGTGCTTTTAGGCAGCAAACTAACATTTACAACACCTTGGCTGGTTCGGCATTCATTATTCTTACTGTTGAACCTTTTATGATTATGCAGGTGGGCATGCAGTTGAGCTATTTAGCTGTTTTGGGCATTGTATACCTACAACCAAAGTTTGCTACTTTCCTGCATCCTAAAGGTTGGCTATTTAGAAAAGCGTGGGAAATCACTTGCGTCTCGGTAGCTGCTCAAATAGCTACTGCTCCACTCGGTCTACTGTACTTCCATCAATTCCCAAATTACTTTTTACTCTCTAACCTAGTAGTTATTCCTGCGGCATTTTTAATTGTACTTGCTGGTGTAGCCTTGTTGTTGCTGTATCCCGTGCCCTATCTTCACGTATTGCCAGAAAAGATTCTCTATTTCACAACGTTCTCATTAAACAAGGTTGTTGGAACTCTCAATACGCTTCCAAATGCTATCTCTACTGGAATCGATCTTTCTACAGGTCAAACATGGGGAATCTATACGGCTATAGCCTGTTTAGCGGCTTACTTCGCCTATAGAAAAACTATTTGGGTGCCTGCTACCATTGTTTGCTGCATACTTCTGATGACCTATCAAGTCTACGAGAGACATCTTCATCTCAATCAATCCATTGTCACATTTTACAAGGTAAGAGGTGAACCTGTTTTTTCACATATACAAGGACTTGAAGCGAAGCTTATCGCAGAGGGAGAATTTGCCTCTGATGAAGACCAAATGTTGTTTAATGTTAGCCATCAAATGTGGAAACGAGGGATTGAAGAGCCTGCGATTTTGGAACCCTGCTACGTATCTGTGGATTCTACCTACGCCCTATACGCAATTGACACTTTGATTGTGCTTCACCAACTAAAATCTACCAACTCGTTGCCAAAACTTCCCAAAGTAGATTGGATGGTGGTTAGTCATGAAGCCTTTGTTCCCTTGGAGTGGTTGAAGAAACAAGTGCCTCGTGAGATTATTATAGATGGTACCTGGCGAAACTATAAAGCCAAGAAAACAGAAGAATGGCTCAAAAGTCAACACTTTTTAGCTACTAATTTGAATCGAACGGGGGGAATTGAGCGTTCTCTCGTTAGTAAGGGTTTTACAATTCCGTAATGCAGGAGAAACGTTAGACCCTCAACTTTGCATTTCAAGTTATGGGAGATTTAATTGAACGTGAGGAGTTCGCGGATTTAATGAAAATTGGTGAGCTCAAGTTCCCAGCACTGGCTGGACTTCTGATGAATGTACTATCCATTAACAAAGTAAATACCTTCTACAGGACGCATGAACATCTGAAAGTAGAAGCCTTCATAGATGCATTGTTCAAAGAAGTGGGAATTACCTTCTCTTTTGATGAAAAGGAGTTGGCAAATCTTCCCTCCACAGGTTCGTTTATCACCGTATCCAATCATCCATATGGAGGAGTAGAAGGTTTGATGTTACTGAAACTTCTGCTAGGTAAACGCGAAAACACCAAACTCCTGACCAACTTTTTACTCCAAAAAATAAAGCCAATATCAGAACATGTAATTCCGGTAAATCCTTTTGAGAAGAAAAGCTACTTCAATTCCAACACGGGACTCAAAGCTGCACTACATCATTTACAAACTGGGGGAGTTTTAGGCACTTTTCCAGCAGGTGAAGTATCGTCTTTTCAAACCAATAGCAAGCGAATTACAGATAGGGAGTGGCAGCCTGGCTTATTACGTCTCATTGAAAAGGCACAAGTACCCGTTGTGCCTATCTACTTTACTGGGAATAATTCCGTCTTGTTTCATTTACTGGGTATGATTCATCCTGTTTTGCGCACAGCCAAGTTACCCAGTGAGTTAATGAATCGCAGTCATAAGAAAGTTCAAATACGTATTGGGAAACCAATACCCGTAGTTGATTTGCAATCTTTTGGAAGCACACATCGAATGGGCAGGTACCTGCGCGCCAAAACATATGCTCTTGGTTCACCTTTGGAGGTAAAACCCTTTTTTAAGGGTCGATTGAAGGCCTTAAAGCAACCCCAAGAAATTATTCGGAAGATATCATCAGATTTATTAATAAAAGACATTTCTGCACTAAAGAAGAACGGAAAACTGCTTCACACACAAAAAGAATTTGAGCTTTACCTTGCAGATCCGCGTGAAATACCTCACTTGTTACAAGAAATAGGCAGGCTTAGAGAAATTACCTTCAGGGCGGTTGGAGAAGGTACCAATAGATCTATAGATCTAGATGAATTTGATCTATACTATCACCATTTATTCTTGTGGGATAAAGAAGCGAATACCTTGGTAGGTGCGTATAGATTAGGTAAAGGCGGAGATATAATCAACCTTTATGGCGTGCGTGGTTTCTACATCCGTAGCTTGTTCAAAATAAGCGGTCAAATGGAGGGAATTCTTGAAGCCTCCATGGAGCTGGGTAGGTCTTTTGTACGCCAGGAATATCAGCGTAAAATGCTTCCACTTTTTCTATTGTGGAAGGGCATCTTGTATGTTCTTTTGAAAAACCCGGAGTACCGCTACCTAATTGGGCCGGTGAGTATCAGCAATCATTACTCCAAGTTGTCTCAAGGACTTATGATCGCCTTCATAAAGCGCAACTTTTACAGAGCTGATTTGGCTCAGTACGTAAAACCTAAAAACAAGTTCAAACCCAACTTCAAAAAAGTGGATACTACAGCACTATTGGAGAAATCAGGTAGCGATATAAAGAAGTTGGATGAGTTTATTAAAGACATTGAACCACAGAAATATAACCTTCCCGTTCTCTTAAAAAAATACATAAAGCAGAATGCCAAAATCATAGGGTTCAATGTTGACCCTAAGTTTGAAAGGGCCTTGGATGGCTTAATGATTTTAGACTTTAAAGACTTACCTAAGACAACACTTACAGACCTTAAGAAGGATTTTGATCTGAAGTAATTACCAAAAAAAAGCCGCTGCTCTTTGAGCAGCGGCTTTTCTATAACATCATGAAAATCAATTATTCAAGCGTTCTCTCGTAGAGTAACTCAGTTTGAGTGCCTGAACTTTTCTCAATTCTTGTTTTACGTCTGTTACTATGCCCATCTCGGTTTCGGAATCAACCTTAAGGGATGTAGTTAACAGCGGAATCTCCGCTTCATTAACTTCAGAACGTTTTTCTTCAATGTGCGGACCTACATCAGAAACTTCTGCAAAGGCATCGTTCAACTGAATACGTGCCGATGTTCCGTAACGTTTAGTTTCCATAGGTTCACCAATGTAGATATAGCTTACCAAAGCCTTATTCTCTAGCTTCTCAATTTCCGTTGCTTCAGGTGTGTTCAATTTTATCTTTAAGTCTACCTCACGCATTACCGTGGTAACCATAAAGAAGAACAACAACATGAAAACAATATCTGGCAATGATGAAGTAGATACAGCTGGAAGTCCTTTTTTTCCGTCTTTCTTAAACTTAGACATGTTTACCTCCCTACATCTTTAGGCTCAGCTTCTGAAATCCGCTGAGGATAAATTTTACGTATGGCCTTCACCTTATCTTTTACCCCGTTTTCTACAAGGTAATCGTAACTCACTCCAAATTCATTCAAAGCAAGCTCGTTTCTCAATTCATTGTACGCGGCTGCTAATTCATTTTGTACTTGAATGTAAAGGTCATAAGATGTTCCTTTATCATTCTGCAATGAAATTACTTGTTTAGAAACCATAACCGTTCCGAAGTAAGGTACGTCTACCTGCTTTTTCTCAGGAAGATCTTCCTTATTCGTTGGATTGGCAATGAATTCTTTAGCAGCCTCGCGCAATTCAGAAACCTCCAAAAGCTCTCCTTCTACCAAAAGCTGGTCGTTTGCATTTGCCAATACGGTAAATACATTACGTTGCTTAATGGGCGGAGGCTCGGGCATATCTGCAGGAATGGGTGGCGGGAGCTTTCGCATCAACCCAAAGTCAGAATCCATCGTGGTTGTTACCAAGAAGAATACTAACAACAGGAAGGCGATGTCTGCCATCGAGCCTGCATTAATTTCCGGTATATCGCGCTTAGACATATACTTGGTTTATCTGATGAAACGCATTACACCTGAAGCAATGATTGTCACAACAGACAATCCGAACAAAATGTAAAGCGAATACAATAGCGTTCCTGATAATTTACTTAAAGATTCAGTAGTACCGTATTTAGCGTAGTCTGTGCCGTCTGCCATTATATAGCCCAACAACATAACTAATACCATGGCACCTACTCCAATGAGCATTCCTTTTGCTGCATCAGGTTTGTTTACTATACCTGCCACTGCACCAATTAGTGCGGCAAGTACGCCTAATCCCATGTAAGCGTAACTCACATTCAGGATGGCATCGTAGCTTTCCATGAATACGGACATTATGAACACGATTACCCCAATGATAATCAGTCCAATCATGCCGTAGGATGTGATTTTACTTGCGTCCATGTGACTTACTTATTTGCTTGGTTGTACTTAACCAAAAGATCTACCAAAGAAATAGAAGCATCTTCCATACCGTTGGTTAGACTATCGATCTTTGCAATGATATAGTTGTAGAATACTTGAAGTACCATGGCTACTAATAGACCTGATACTGTTGTAATCAAGGCTACCCCGATACCGCTTGCCACAATCCCTGGAGAGATATTGTTTGCCGCAGCAATCGCATCAAATGCTTGAATCATACCGATTACCGTTCCAAAGAAACCAAGCATTGGCGCCAATGCGATAAACAATGAAATCCAAGAAACACCTTTTTCCATTAGGCCAACTTGCACACCACCGTAAGAGATAACCGATTTCTCAACCATATCTATACCTTCATGGTAACGATCTAAACCTTGGTAGAAGATGCTAGCAACTGGTCCACGTGTATTTCTACATACTTCTTTTGCTGCATCAACACCACCGCTGTTCAACGCGCTTTCAACGTCTTCTAACAATTTTTTGGTGTTAGAACCAGACATACTTAGGTAAAGGATACGCTCAATTGCGATAGCCAAACCTAAAATCAATGAAATAACAACGAAAGACATGAAGACAGGATCACCTTCAATAAACTTTTGTTTTACTACTTGGTGGAAGCTTCTTTCTTCCTCCTCAACGGGTTCTGTTGGCATGGTTTCAGCGGCTTCTTCTTCTGGCTCTTCTGCCATTGGAGCGGCTTCTTCTGCCATTGTAGAATCTTCGGCCATCTCAGTAGCTGAAGTGTCTCCGGCCATTTCGGTTGCTGCACTGTCTTGAGCAAATGCCGCTGTTGACATTCCGAAGGTCAACATACCGGCTAAGGCCATCAAAGCGAATAACTTTTTCATGATGTTTTTCGTTTGGTTATTTCCTGTATCTATTTGGTTTACTTAATATACAATATCAGCGGAGAGAGAGGGATTCGAACCCTCGATACCGTCTCCGGTATACACACTTTCCAGGCGTGCGCCTTCAGCCACTCGGCCACCTCTCCGTTCGCCTTTAATGCATGCTTGTTTTTAAAGCGCGACTAAACTACAATTTTTTTAAAACTACAAGCGATATCCGCAGCTATCTTCATGCAGTGGTAACAAAGGGTTTCCAAGCTTTTTCTTCTTCTCTGAACGAATAGAATCGTTGCTTATTGTTTTACGGCTTTGGCTCTGTTTATGTACTCTTCGCCTTTCGCTTGCATTCCCGCCTGTATATAGGTAATTCCCAGATTGTTCAGGGTAATAGCATTATCTGGATCGAGGCGAAGCGATTCTTCTAGAATACGAATGGCTTCTGGGTAATCTCCTGTCATTGCGGTAACAATACCTGTGCGCTGTACAACATCTGCATTGGTTGGTTGAACCTCCATCGCTTTGCGCAAATACACTAAGGCTCCAGCAGGGTTATTCAAATACCTTGCTTCCGTCTCGGCCGCTTTACTTAGCGCTTCTACATAGTTGGGGTTTTCTTTTAGTGCCAACTTAAAGGCGGTGAGTGCTTCTTCATACCGTTGCTCTGTAACCAGTTTATTACCTACTACAACCACATTAGACAAGAAGATTGGTTTTCCAGGTTTTCTTCTGTAGCACGCTGCATAATACTCTGCTGACGCCTTGTAGTTGCCCGTCTCAAAATACAAATTGGCTAATAAATCTAATGGCGGAAAATAGCCTGGATATATTTTTAGGGATGTATTTAAGTGAGTAAAGGCTTCTTGAAACAGCTTGTTCTTCTCAACGGCATTCCTCTCTTTCTTGCCTTTTGTAATGAATGCATCGCCTGCGGCCATATGTGCTTTCGCAGATCCTTCACTGGTTTCAACATCGGCTAGAGCCAAAGTTTCATCATTCTCCCAGGCATAATTACGATTTACGGTAAGCAGAGCAAATACCAGTGCAACACTCATTAGCATCGGACCAGATACTTTACTAGACAGTTTTAACTGAACAACATGAACCAAAACCATTATGATACCAAGAGAAGGTATAAACATGAAGCGTTCGTTCATAAAAACACCTACTGGGAAAAGGGCATTACTAACTAGTGCGAGTGTTCCAAAGAACAACCAGAGTCCAAACAAGTAGGGATTTCGTCTCTTGAGCCCTAAAAGAGCCCAAGCCAAGAGTCCTAAACCTGCAATAATTCCAAGCAGTGCGGCTGGGTGAGAAAGCTGTGGGTAGGTTGATTCAGGAGACATAAATGGCAAGTGGAAAGGGTAGTAATCATGTGTGAGTGGATGCGGGATAAAGAGCAGCTTGAGGTAGGCGAGAAAGGTTAAGAAAACAACTGCAAATTTTTCTGAATCCGATGCGTTCAGAAACGGGTTATTCATAAGCTCACTAGGCGGTTCTAAATCTGTACCTCCTAAAACAGAAAACCGCAGACTAAGATATAGCAGTAAAGCCAAGGCCATTGGTAAAGATGACTTGAACACAGATTTTACTTCCGTACCCAAGAAGTAGAGTGCCAATGGAAACAGTATTAAAAAGGGAGCTGTTGTTTCTTTAGAAAGAAGAGATAAACCAAACAAAGCTCCAGATAACCACAACTGCCTAACCTCTTTATTTCGAACAGCGTTTACCCCTAGATTCATAGCCAACAAGGCAAAAACAAAACTTAAGAGCTCATCTCTACCTTTTATATTCGCTACCACCTCAACATGAAGCGGATGCGTGGCATAAAGCAACGTTGCCAAGAAAGCAAAAGAGAACCATGTTTCTTCACCCGCTTTAAAAAACCGTAGAAACCTATAGACTAATACGCATAGAAGGCCGTAGAGCAATGCGTTTATAAGATGGCTCACTCCTGGTGATTCTCCAAATAACCCATATTCCAAAGCATGGGTTGCTAAAGTTAATGGCCTATACCGGCCGCCTGAAACAAAAGATTCCCCCTCATATTCTTCAATTGGAATATTGTATTGCTCTGCCCAGAATCCATCCATGGCATCGTGAGTAAAATGCAGCGGTATCCCCTCAAAACCTTTCTTGGTGATTTGATTGGCTGTAATAACCAGCTTGTCATCTAATGCGTACTGAAAGGGAAGAGTATTCAGATAGAGTGCTATACCAACCAGAAGAAGTATCCATTGGTATTTTGAAAGTTGTAGCTTCATTATTCGGTCAATTCTCCGCGAAGTGATTGACCAAAATACTGTTTTACCTGCTCACTGTCAAAATCAGAACCTAACAGGTACATGAGCTTAGATAAGGCAGACTCCATGGTCATGTCTTTACCTGAAACAACTCCCATTTTTTCTAACTCCCTACCTGTAGCGTACAAGTTCTGGTTTACTACTCCTGATGTGCATTGCGTGATGTTCACCAAAATCATTCCTGCTTCTGTAGCACGAAGAATCTGTTTGAGAAACCAGGGTGCTGAAGGCGCGTTACCTGCTCCATAGGTATACAGAATAACCGCTTTAAACTTATCTGGGTTCAATACAGCTTGCACCAAGTCTAAGCCAATGCCAGGAAATAAGTATAGTATACCAACATTCTCATCTAATACGGTATGTGTGAGTAATGGTTCTTCTGGAAAGGACAGAATATCGTCTCTATTGTATTTGATATGCACCCCTGCCTCTGCAAGCGTGGGAAAATTGGGTGAAACAAAAGCTTCAAAATGCTCTGCACTTTGTTTAAAGGTTCTATTTCCTCTGTAAAGCTTGTATTCAAAATAGACACAAACTTCAGGCACTCTTGGTAACCCGCGTGCATTTCTGGCTGCTGCTATTTCTACAGCGGTTAGAAAGTTCTCTTTTCCGTCTGTTCGAATTACCCCAATTGGCAACTGAGAGCCTGTAAGAACAACAGGTTTACCTAAGTTCTCTAGCATAAAGCTCAAGGCCGATGCGGTATACGCCATGGTATCGGAGCCATGTAAGATTACAAATCCATCGTATAGTTTGTAGTTGGTTTCAATAATGGTTACTAACTCACGCCAAAGGCCGGGAGACATATTAGATGAGTCTACCGGTTGGTGAATGGTAAATGGAGTTATGTCGCAGTCTAGCTTATTTAACTCTGGAATCTGTGCCGATAAGTGCTCAAAATCAAAAGGGTGTAATGTTTTACTTTCTGGATCTTCCATCATTCCGATGGTGCCTCCAGTGTAAATAACCATTATGTGCGGACTGTGGTTCATTACAGGTTAAACAGCTCTTTTGCGTTTTGAGTTGTGATCTTAGAAATCTCTTGAACAGATATGCCATAGGTTTTGGACCAAGCTTCTGCCACTAGTTTAGTGTAGGCAGGCTCGTTTCGTTTACCACGATGTGGAACAGGAGCCAGATAGGGAGCATCTGTTTCAAAAACTATGTGAACAGGATCTATACCAGTCAATGCATCACGAAGGCCACTATTCTTAAAGGTAAACATTCCGCCAATGCCCAGCTTGAATCCACCATAATTCAAAACATGTTGAGCTTGTTCTCTAGTACCAGTGAAACAATGAAAAACTCCTTTCAATTGCTTGTCGTTCTCCTCATCTAAGATGGCGAATATTTCATCAAAACTATCTCTGGCATGAATAGCAATCGGTAGGTTTCTCTCTTTAGCCCAACGGATTTGTGTTCTAAATGCGTGTTCTTGTTCTTTTAGGAATGTTTTATCCCAATACAAGTCAATCCCTATTTCACCAACAGCAATATAGTGACCAGAATCTAGCTCAATCTCTAGTCGCTTTAATACTTCATCAACATCTGCATTTACAGAGCACGGGTGGAGACCCATCATGGCTTTGTACCGGATGGGATTGTGCTCTACAAGTTTTTTCAAACCAGAAATAGATTCCTCATCAATGTTAGGTAGTAAAATACAATCTACCCCTGCTTTAGTTGCGCGGTCTTCAACCTGCGCAAAATCGTCTTGGAATTGTTCCGAATAAACGTGCGCATGTGTGTCTATAAGCATCGCGTAAAGCTTGAGTTTACATCAGTGGTAGCTTTTAGACTACACTTTGGAAAGAATGGATTCGAATAAGATCTTACCGTCTTCGTTGCCTAAATTGATATCAGCAGCTCGTTCTGGGTGTGGCATCATCCCAAAAACATTACGTTTAAGATTTGTTACCCCTGCAATATTTTCTTTAGATCCATTTGGATTGCTTTCGTCAGAAACATTTCCATCTGCATCACAATAACGATAAAGTACTTGATCATTATCATTTAATGCTTTTACGCCCTCATCAGAAATGTAATAATTCCCTTCTCCGTGTGCTATAGGAATTTCAATGGCAGCATTAACATCTGCATTACTTGTGATGAGCGTATTGGTGGTTTGTGCTTTGAGGTGAATATTCTTACAAATGAATTTTTGATTGGTATTGTGTAATAAGGCCCCAGATAATAATCCAGCTTCGCATAAAATCTGGAATCCGTTACAAATCCCCATTACATACCCTCCGTTTTCAGCATGTTTAATCACCTCGTCCATGATTGGTGAAAACCTGGCAATTGCACCAGATCTTAGGTAATCACCATAAGAGAAACCGCCAGGAACCACAATAAAATCGCACCCTTGCAAATCATGATCCTTGTGCCATAAATGCTTCACCTCTTGACCCATAATGGATTCAAGCACGTAAATCATATCGTGATCGCAGTTAGAGCCGGGAAATGTGATTACACCAAATTTCATTGATATCTATTTTGTGCAAATGTAGCGTTTGACTTGAATCAAAACATCCAATACCAAGCTATTTCCCAAGCAATAATTAACAGCAAAAAGAATTCTGCTAGTCGTGTTTTCTTGGCATAGAAGAGATAATTCGCTAAAATAAAAGCTAAAGGTATAGCCACGATTATGAGTGGAGCGTCATTTATGCTAAGCGATTGAACGCATAAAACCAACGAAATAACTAACATCCAAAGCACCAACAAAAGGGTCTTTCGCCTGCGCATGGTGTTGGTTGAAATAGAATTCAAAAAAGCGGAGAGGGACCAAACTAAAACCAAAAACGGTAAAAGTAAGGATGCCCAAGTATTGAAATGAAAGATTCTTTTCCATGTTAACAAGAGCTCAGCTAAATAGGAGAAGAGGAAGTCTCCTTCTAGCCAAATTAAGTCATATACAGCAAAGTAGATGAGCGGTACTAAGATGCCTATGATGTGAACTGAAATATGTCTTTTGTCAAATGTTTGGAAATAAAGCACAGAAAAAATCACAAGCAACTCTAAACTGAGCAATAGTGGCTGAAACAAAGAGGCTACAGCTATTAAAAAGCCAGCATTAAACACCTTACTCAAACCTGCTTTCTCTTTAGTAAGCGAAAGCACTTGGTGAAGCGCTGGTAGCAAAAACAACAAGGCAATGGTATCAGCGCCAAAAGCACTAGCAACTGGATGAATAGAAGCCATAAGAACAAAGGCTAGTCCAGTTAAGCCACTCACTCTATCTAAAAAATTGAAGGTATCTGATAGGTAGTTCAAAAAAGCACCTGCAATTCCAACAATTAAAGCCGATAGAATGATGAATACATAAGGTTGACTAGCTACATAGGCGCTTAAATTATTGGCCACGAAAGCACCAGAAGAAGCGGAAACCTGCGAACTAAAAAAAAGAGGTATGCGCAATACCAGAGCAAGCACCAGCAGCAAGATGTAACTAACAGGATGACTTGTTTTAAAAAGGCGTATAAGCATTTGAGAATAATCCTAAATTTGCTGCAAACAAAGTGAAAAATTATGTGGAACGATTTGATTTACGGTATTGGTGATGCAGTTTTTGCTTCATTTGAATTATTAAAAGCCGGAAACGATTATGTTAACTGGTTATTCATAGGAGCCATCTTTTTCATTTTAGTGGGATGGGTTGCTAAACAAATCGGAATGAATAAAGAAGCTGAACGCACGGGTGGAATGAAATAATCCACTGTTACGATAGAATAAAAAAAGCCTTCTTAAAAGAAGGCTTTTTTTATGCATATTACTGTACAATGTGCTAAACATCTTGACCAATATCTTTTCTGTAATTCATTTTTGAAAACGCAACTTGGTCTACTGCCTTGTATGCATTGCGGAGGGCTTTTTCTTTGCTAGATGCAATGGCAGTAAGCGCTAAAACCCGACCTCCTGAGGTAACAACAGATTCATCTTCTTTTTTAGTGCCTGCATGGAATACAATGGTGTTTTCAACTTCTTTTAGCCCAGATATTCTATGACCTTTTTCGTAGGCCTCTGGATATCCGCCTGATACGAGCACAACAGTTGTGGCAGTATTTGGAGTAACCTCCAAAGTATAGTCACTAAGGGTGCCTTTGGCTGTGTGAATCATTAATTGGCCAAAGTCTGATTCTATTCTAGGCAATACCGCTTCTGTCTCGGGGTCTCCCATGCGAACATTGTATTCAATTACATATGGGTCTCCATTTACATTCATTAAGCCTATGAATACAAACCCCTTGTAGTGCATTCCTGCTTTTTGTATCCCTTGAATGGTGGGCTTAATAATTCTTTCTTCAACTTTATTCAAAAATTCACCTTGTGCAAAAGGAACAGGAGAAACTGCACCCATTCCTCCAGTATTTAACCCTGTATCACCCTCGCCTATTCGCTTATAATCTTTGGCTTCTGGTAAAATGACATAATTCTCTCCATCTGTCACCACAAAAACAGAAAGCTCTATTCCCTTTAAAAACTCCTCAATAACCACTCTGCTTCCTGCATTACCGAATTTTCCGTGACCAATCATATTCTCCAGCTCGCATTTCGCATCTACTAATGAGTCTAGGATCAGAACTCCTTTGCCAGCAGCTAACCCATCTGCCTTTAGCACATAGGGGGCATTCAAACTTTCTAGAAAGCGTTTACCCTCCTCAACAGAAGAGGAATCAAAGGTTTTATATGCGGCTGTCGGTATATTGTTCTTAGCCATAAAGTCCTTTGCGAAATCCTTTGAGCCTTCCAAAGTAGCCGCATGCTTATCTGGCCCTACGATAAGAACTTCTGATAGCTTTGGATTATTCATGAAATAATCAACTATCCCATTAACCAATGGGTCTTCTGGACCTATCACTACCAGAGAAACGGCATTGGACAACACAAACTCCGTAATATCATTGAAGTCATTTACATTAAGAGCAATATTTATAAAAGACTCTTCTGTTCCAGCGTTTCCTGGAGCTACGAATACTTCTGAAATTAAAGTGCTTTTACCTAGCATATGAGCTAATGCATGCTCTCTACCCCCTGAACCTAAAACCAATGCTTTCATACCTATTAAACTAATTTGATGCAAAATAAATTCTTTGTAGGAGGTAGCTCTTAGCTGCTAGAGATTAACTCATTGTTCCTATTAACATTTAACTCTTGAAAACTTGGCTGTAAGTGTTACTAGAACACGAATCTAGCTTTGTAAACTTGTATTATCCTGAAGCACAAGCTGTTCCTTTTTTGTTGCCTTACAACTTTTTGCTCGGTTTAATTCAAATTGAGGGACACATGAATAACCGGCTTTTGCGCATTGTGCTTATTGCCTTCCTAGCTTTTAATTGTGAACTAGCAATAGGCATTCCTCCACCGCCCCCTGGTAGTGGAAATGCAACTCCAATTAATATGGGGTTGATGTTGCTTGCTACGGCAGGGCTTGGTCTTGGTTTTTCCAAGGTTAAAAAAGGGCATAAAAAAAGGGTCTAAAAGACCCTTTCTCAAACACTATTTTGGCGTTTACTTTTTGACGCGTTTAATACTACACCCCATGGCCTTAGTCTCTGGTATTGGAATAGTTACGCCTTCACCCAATGCTGTAATAGCATTTGCAGCATAGGTCTCTTCAACTTCGTCTTTGCTTTTATAGTTATCATCAATAGCGCCTTTGTACGCGAGTCTTAGGCTATTGTCAAAAAGAAAAACGTGCGGAGTAGTTTTAGCTCCAAATGCATCGGCTATTCTATGGTTATCATCTCTAAGGTATGGCATGGAATAATTCAAATTCGCAGCGTGCTCTCTCATGTTTACTGGTGAATCTTCATCACCTCTAAAGGCTTCATTAGAATTTAACAACACCATATTAATGCCGTAGTTTCTTGCAAGCTCTGCCAGGTCATTATACCTATCTTCCCAAGCAACTACGAATGGGCATGTATTTGATGAAAACACGACTAGCAAGCCATTTTCACCAGCGTAGTCTTGTAAGGGTTTCGCGTTATTGGCTGCATCTAGCACTTCGTACTCAAATGCCTTAGATGTATCTCCTATTTCTAGTTCTTTCGTTTTATCGCCTGAGGGCGTGAAAGCAAAAAGTGTGAATGCCAAAAAGGCCAGACCCAAGTTCCAAGTGTTTTTCATTATGTATGCTTTTGATTATTAACGAAGTTAACGTTTAAAATTATGTAGTAAAAGTTACAAACTTCATACCAAACCTCGTTCAAACGCAATTCTGATGAGCCCCGCTAGGTTATGTACATCTAACTTCTTCATCATGTTGGTTCTATGCGTATCAACGGTTCTATTGCTAATGTATAATTCTTCATCAACCTCTTTGTTACTCTTACCTCTTGCTATTAGTGTTAAAATCTCTCTTTCTCGTTCGGTTAACTCAACATCACTTTCTGCGTAGTGTGTCTCATCTTTAGGTTTTCCAGAGTTCGAACTTAAAAGAGTCATAGTAACATCTGTTGAAAATGCCTGCCCTCCCCTATACACCTTTCTAATGGCATTAAGCAATTCATCTTTATCTGTAGTTTTAAGCAAAAAACCACTTGCATCTAAGTCTAGAGCTTTACGAATGATTCCTTTTTCGTTGTGCATGGTTAAGAGAATAGTTTTGGGTGCTGATTATTTCGCTGAAAAATATTCTATAACTCCAAAATCATCTTTCTCTAGCATATCCAAATCTACTTTGACAACATCTGCCTGCACTCCTTCTAAATAGCGAATTAACTCCGAACCAAAAGTTAAATGGCCATTCAAAGAGGCCACTCGAGCTCTAATATTATTCAATCCCAACCCTCTTTTTACTTCATGTGATTCAAAACCCATTCCATCATCTGCAATTCTTAAAACAAGCTCACCTGGTTCTTTCAGTAATTGAATATGAACTTGAGAAGCACCACTATGCTTGATAACATTTTGAACCAATTCTTGACAGATTCTGAACAAGTTAACTTCTATATCTGAATGGGGTCGATAGGTTTCACTCATACCAAAAAACTCAAACTGGTAGTTGAATTTGGTGTGACCTAGCGACTTTTCTAACATGTCTTGAAGAGCAGAAATGAGACCCATTTTTGACAAAACAGCAGGCATCATTTGATGCGCAATCTGTCTTATTTCATTCCCTGCATCCCCTAAATATTCAACGGTCTGTTTAAAGCGTTCTTTTTCTAAATCTTTCTCAAAGTTCAATTCTTGTGAAAAACGATCTAAAGCTAACCGAACCCCAGAGAGGGTTTGAGTAACTCCATCATGCAAATCTTTAGCAATACGCTGCCGTTCATTTGCAGTAGCTCTAACCACTGCTTTTAAACCAGCTTTTTGCTCTCGAATGATGGTGGCATCTAATTCTTGCTGCTTACGCATTTTTAAGCGCTTGTAGCTTCCATAAATCATTAACATGAATAAGAAGAAAAAAGACAAGAAAAATACTAATTGACTCCTTTGCTTTACAATAGTTGTTTGTTGTTTTTCAAGGCATAACGTTGCTAATTCACTCTCGCGGGTAAGGGGTTCAATTTGCTGCTCTTTAAGCTTCGTCTCAAACTTAAGTTGAAGTTCTACAACTTTTTGTGCGGTTTCTCCCTTATTCAAGCTATCACTGTATAGGATATACTTGTTTCTGAAGTTGTTTGCTTGCTCAAACTTCATAAAGTGCTCATAAAAATCTCCTAATCCGATGAGCGATTCAGCAATTTGATCTTTACTGCCTATTTCTCGTGCAAGCTTGAGTGAGGAGATAAAACTACTTTCCGCTTTCTCCGCCTGATCTAACATCATGTAGTTGTAACCCAAATTCATGAGCACCAGGCTTTCTTCCTGCTTGTTTCCAATGCTTCTTTGAATCTCTAATGCTTCAAGAGTTAGCGGGATGCTTTGCTCGTATTTACCGTTGTAGTAATACATGTTGGCAATGTTATTTAAGGCTTGACCGAGATTCTTTTTATCATCTGCCTCTCTAAATATTTGAAGAGCTTCTTCGTAGTAAGGCTGAGCGCGTAAAGGCATATTTTTTACCCAGAGATTACCTAGTGAAATTAAGGTTGCTCCAACACCTGCTAAATCTCCAATATCGCTCCTCATTTTTTTAGAGCGTAAATAATACGACTCGGCTTTTTCTTTGTCACCCATACTTGAATGAACAATACCCATATTGTTCAACAGTTTTGCAACCCGTAATTGGTCGCCCCTGCTGCTAGCCCTTTCATAAGCTTTCAAGTAAAAATCAAGTGCTTCTGGGTAATTCCCTTGGTATAAATTCACATTTCCAAAGAGCTGGCATACTACAATACTTGAAACCTCGTCTTTAGAGTACTGTACAATCTTTCAAGCATTGAGCGCAGTAAACATGGCAGAGCCCATTCTGCCCTTTTGAATAAAAATATTTGCCATGAGAATGAGCGCGTCTCCTTGACCCCTGGGGTAGTCTAGGGAGTCTGACATGGATACATTCTCTCTAGCTAACTCAAGTGCACTTTCATAAAATGATTGGGCTTAATAGCATAAAGCACGCGTGTGTCTGAAACTCACTTCAAGTTTGGAGAAATTCTCCTTTGCAGATTCGCGTTCGCCAGCGAAGCTTAGCGATATGGCTTTATCGTTGTCACCCTCATAATAGGCGGCAGTAGCAGTAATCAACTTTGATTGAAGCTCCGCAGCCTTGTTACCCTTAATTGCGAGAAGTGCATCAACAACTAACTGTACGGAATCTTGATTATTCTCTAAATAGTAATCACTTAAGAGAGTGTACGTCTCTATTTTCTGTTCGTCAGATTGAGATTCTGCAGCATTCCAGAGGGAATCGGGATTCAATCCCCAACCCATAAATACTATGAAAAATGAACAAATAAAAAGGATTGACTTCTTTAGCATGTACCTAGATTGATTCACTCTAAAATTAGTAATCAAGCAGCACTAATAGAAGTATTTTTCAATGGAATTCTAACTGTAGCCACAGTACCTCTTGCAGGACCCTTTTGAAAGCTCACCTCTCCTTGTACCGTTCCTGCGCGTGAATGAATATTCATTAGACCAATACCCTCTCTATTTAAGCCCTGTATATCAAAGCCTTTGCCATCATCTTCAACTAGAAGAATAAGGTGGCACTCATTCTTCATCAACTGTACATTCACTTCATTTGCTCCTGCATGCTTTATTACATTATTTACCATTTCTTGGCAAATACGGTAAACATCCAATTCTATTCTTTCATTAAAACGAGCCGTTTCTATTAGTCCAAAGTACTCAAAGTTGTAGCGAACTTTGGTATTGCCTAAACTTCTGTTGAGCATATCATCAATGGAGGCGACTAAGCCATTTTCAGATAAAGCCTTAGGCATCATTTGGTGTGAGATGGTTCGTATTTCATCGCAAGCTGACTCCAAATAATTTAAAGAAGAGCGATACTTATCTTGAGCGCTCTCATTATTAAAGGAAAGGTCGTTTTGAACGCTATCAAAACCTAGTTTTAATCCAGATAGCGTTTGGGCGATTCCATCATGCAACTCTTTTGCAATTCTTTTTCCTTCTTCATCTGTGGCATGAATTACAGCATCTAATCCCTTTTGCTTTTCGGCAATTACAGCATCTTTCAACTCACTCCTAAGTTCAGACCTTCGTTTATAAAAGTAAAAACCAGCAATACCTAAAATGAGCAAAGCAGATATCCCAATTGTAAGCGCTAGGTTCTCATTATTCTCAGCATCCAAAGCTATATCTGCCTTCTCACGTTCCGCAATGGCCAATTCCTTCTCTTTTTTGGCTGTTTCATATTTGGCTTCCATTTCTGCCATTTACTCCACCTTAGTTTCATTGAGCAATGAGTCTGATAAATCTGAATAAGCCCTCATTGCCTGCAGCGACTCCTTAAAGAGGCCTTCTTCTGCCAAAACTCTTTGCTTCACAAAAAGGATGTTTTTTTAAGAGATAAGCCGCATTTAGCTCTTGCGCTAAAATTTCTACAGTGTCTAGATATGTATGCGCCATCCTATAATTCTCCATCAGCATGTATGAAGAACCTATATTCATGTAAGTATTAACAGAACCAAATTTATTCCCCGTTGCACGATCTATGGGTAGGGTGAGTAAGAAGTACTTCTGTGCAGAATCATATTGATTAGCCTTGGCGTATACTTCACCAATGTTGTTATAAGAAAGCGCCTTTGCGACTGTTAAATTGTGTACTAAACAGGTATCTAACCCCATTTGATAGTACTGCATAGCGCTATCGGCATTGCCTAATGCATCATGAATGGTACCAATGTTGTTCAAAATCATGGCACACGGGTTCGCGTATCTTTCGCGCTGACAAATCTCTAACGACTGCCTATAATACGGGAGTGCCTTCTCATAATCTCCCATGGTCTTGTAAAGCACACCAACGGCATTGAGGTTGGAAGCATGGTCTCCTGGAAAACTGCTGTTTGCCATAAGGGGAAGAGCTTGAAGCTGATATTCCAACGCTTTATCAAAAACCCCTTTGTTTTTGTTGAGCGTGCCCATAAGTTGAAGCCCCTTGGCCAACATGTAATCATTACCAGAACTTTTTGCGAGCCTAATCATCTCTTGGGCATGGTATGCAAAGGTATCTGGATTAAAGGTGTATAACCTTCTACCCAACCTGTAGTGAATAGAGGTAAGCGTAGAATCATCCGTAGCCTTTGATAACTCGGAGTACAAGCTGTCAATCAATGCATCGTTCTTAGCTTCTTGTGTATAAGCCGATGTTGCACTCGTAAGAAGCAGGAGGAAAATAAAAAAGCGCATAAGCTTAAGGTTTTTGTTGCCTCAAACTTAGCGCTGTATTTCGGCTTTCTCCATCCGTATATTACCCTAAATTTAGAGAGGGATGTTGGAATGCTTCTTTTTGGGAAGTGTTTCTGCTTTCTTCTCAAGCATTTTAAATGCCTTAATCAATTTAACACGCGTATTCTCTGGAGTAATCACCTCATCTACATAACCTCTGGCCGCAGCGCGATACGGGTGTGCAAACATGTCTGCGTATTCCGCTTCTTTCTCGGCATGTTTGGCGGCAGGGTCATCCGCAGCGGAAATCTCTTTTCTGAAAATGATTTCAGCGGCACCTTTGGCTCCCATTACAGCAATCTCTGCTGATGGCCATGCGTAATTCATATCTGCACCAATATGCTTAGAGTTCATTACATCATAAGCACCTCCATAAGCCTTGCGCGTAATAACCGTAATTCTTGGAACGGTTGCTTCACTAAAGGCAAAGAGCAATTTAGCTCCATTTGAGATGATTCCATTCCATTCTTGATCGGTTCCAGGAAGAAAACCCGGTACATCTTCAAATACCAAAAGTGGAATGTTAAAAGCATCGCAGAAGCGCACAAACCGTGCACCTTTTTTGGAACTATTGATATCCAACACCCCAGCAAGCACGGCTGGCTGATTTGCAACAATTCCTATTGATTTTCCGCCTAGGCGAGCAAATCCAACTACAATATTCTCTGCATAATCTTTATGCACCTCCATGAACGAGTCGCGGTCAATTACCTCAGTAATCACATCACGCATATCGTACGGTTGGTTAGGGTTATCTGGAATGATATTGTTTAATCGTTTACGTACCTCATCTGAAGGTTCATAACTATATGAAGGAGATTCCTCTTCGCAGTTTTGCGGCATGTAGCTTAACAGCTGCTTTAGCTGATTGATTACCTCTACTTCATTAGCAGCAGTAAAGTGGGTTACGCCAGATTTAGACGCATGCGTAAGCGCACCACCCAAGTCTTCTGCAGATACTTCTTCATGTGTAACTGTTTTGACCACATTAGGTCCAGTAACAAACATGTATGAGGTATTCTCTGCCATCAAAATAAAATCTGTTAATGCTGGAGAGTAAACCGCTCCACCAGCACATGGACCTAAAATGGCACTCAATTGAGGAACCACACCAGACGCACGTGTATTTCTGTAGAAAATATCGGCATAGCCACCTAAAGATACCACCCCTTCTTGAATACGTGCTCCACCAGAATCATTTAACCCAATAACTGGTGCTCCATTTTTCATGGCCATATCCATAATACGGCAAATCTTTTCTGCGTGTGCTTCTGCTAACGACCCTCCCAATACAGTAAAGTCTTGTGAAAACACATAGACCATTCTTCCGTTAATGGTACCAAACCCTGTTACTACACCATCCCCGTAAAACATCTGCTTATCTAAGCCAAAATTGGTGCTACGGTGTGTAACTAGCTTGCCTATTTCTTCAAAGGAACCTTCATCTAACAAGAAGTCTATGCGTTCTCTGGCAGTTAGTTTCCCTTTTTTATGCTGCGCATCAATGCGCTTTTGACCGCCTCCAACAAGGGCTTCTTCGTTCTTCTTCTTTAGTTTTTCAAACTTATCACTCATCTCAAGGGTGTTTGCGGGTAAAATTAGAAAAACAACCGAGCCTGCCTACTAACATCGGTCATGTATACGGGCTTAAACGAGCATAGAAAAAAACGCTATACTTGTTATTCTCTAATACCACAGAATTTCTCAATTAAAAGCTTGTTCTATGAAGCATTTGTACGCATTTATTTCATTGTTTTTGGGCGCCTCAGCATTGCTGCAAGCAGCTCCTGGTGATACTTTAACCATACAATCGCATCAAGAAACCCACTGGAGCTGGAGTAATCAGTATCCAGATACGGTGCAGTTTCCTACAACGGGTTCATTTCAAAAAATCATCATGCACTATCAGTTGGGATGCCCAACAGGCGGATGTAGTGAGTGGGATTACAAAACCAATATTGAGCTTTGGACACCCATAAATGATTCTACGGTAGACCGTTTGGAGCTTGCCCGTGTCATTACTCCTTATGCTGGAGATAAGCCTAACGGATGGTTTCATGATTACCAATTTGACGTGACCGATTATGCTCCGCTTCTTACGGGAGAAAAAATAGTAAACGCCTATTACGGTGGTTACCAAGATGGTTTTACCATTAGCATTTGGTTTGATTTTATCGAAGGTACTCCGCCACGTGAAGTACTCAAAGTAGATAAAGTATATCGCTCTGGTGCAGGTGGGTTCAAATATGGTCTTGCCAGCAATCCAATAGAAGACCATTTGGATACCAAGGTTATAGACTTAGATGCCAATTCAGAGGGCGCTACTTTCCGCTTGGTGGCTACTGGACATGGTTTTGGAAACGATGCTTCTAACGGAAACCCTGATAATTGTGCTGAGTTTTGTGCCAAGTGGTTCAAGGTATTTGCCAACAGCCAAGAATTATATCAAAACACAGTTTGGAAAGATGACTGCGGAAGTGAAGCTCATCAAGCGCAAACTGGTACGTGGATTTACAACCGTGCAGGTTGGTGTCCGGGTGGTGAAGCGCAGGTTTTTGACCATGATTTGTCTGGTTCTTTGTTTGC
>CBFIHE010000029.1:0-27074 GCA_965662345.1 Salibacteraceae bacterium | reverse complement strand
CTTATTTTGAATAGGTGAACCACCTCTAATATAAAGTTGTCCTCCCTGGTCTCCTGTAAATACAACTCCCGGTAGTACCTGTAGATATTGCGCCAAATCAGCCTCACCGCCTATAGTAGGAATACTTTGAATATCTTTTGGAGTGACTTTTTGAACAGACATTTTCACCTCTGTTTTAGCCTCTTGCTTTTCGGCAGAAATTTCAACCGCTTTCAAGTCAACCGCTTTTTTTCTGAGAATTAGCTTTTCACTTATGATTTGGCCTTTTTTCAGCGTAACATTCACAGAGGCTGTATCATAGCCTAGTGTAGAACTCTGAAGTGTGTATTGGCCAGCTGGAATTTTACTGATAGAGAAGTAACCGTTTACATCGGTAGAAGCTCCATAGGTAGTGCCTTTAAGGAACACATTGGTGAAGATTACAGGCTCTCCAGATTCTTCTTCGTATACAAATCCTCTAATAGTTCCCGTTTGAGCCAAAAGGGATGTTGCAAAGAGCAAAAAGCTCGCAATCAGTAAGATATTCTTCATTCTATTCTACGTTGTAGTGTACTTTGGGAAGAGGCGAACAAAAGTAATCATCTAGCCCTGTGATGCAAGTGCTTAACGAATCATGTAAAAGCTAACGATGTAACTTGGTTTAAAGTTGGGTGTACTTTGGGCGATTAGCGTTTAATGCATTAGCAAATAAACCAATTCTCTAAGTAGCTCAGGATGTGATGTGCCAGACCCAAGAGAGCCTTTGGTGCGCATATCATATTCTCTGAGTAATGTAATGTTAGAGAAAATTTTTGATGCAGGATAATTATTGTAAGCCTCCATGTAATCACCTATGAAATACATGTTTACTCCAAGCTTTTTGCTAATGTCTTGTCTGTTTACCGTTTTCTCAAAATGAATAGCCATTACCTTAACGAAAAACGTTGCAAGCACAGGGAGTACAACAACCAGGGGGTGATCTTTAATGTTTTCGCCCATCCGCTTTGCGATAAAGTTAGCCTTGTCTATACTTCTGTAGGCAATGGCCTTGTTGAGCTCAAATACGTTGTAATCTTTGCTGATTCCGATGTATTTTTCAATATCCGAATCATTGATTTTATGACCTTTTTCTAGGTTTATCGAGAGCTTATTTAATTCGTTAGCATGTCTTCCAAGATCTGTTCCAAGATACTCCGTTAGGAGGCGCGAAGCCGCATCAGAAATGTCTAGACCAAGGTTGTGCACGTAGCTACTAATCCAGCGAGGCACTTGGTTGTCGTACAACATTTTGCCCGTAAACACCACGCCTGATGAAGCAAATTGCTTACCCAATTTAGCACGCTTATCCATGGCCTTCCCGCGCATGATAACAACAAAAACTGTTGTTTCTACTGGGTTTTGCACGTACGGAAGCAGCTTGTCTAATATATTTTTGTTCCATTGCTGAGCCTCTTTCAGCATCACCAATCTCCGCTCACTCATCATAGGATAAGATCGTGCCAAATCAATAACCTGATCTGGACTTACTTCAGGCGCGTAAAGCACATCTTGATTGAAATCTCTTTCAGACTCAGGAACGGCAACTTCCAGTATAGCTTTCGCTAATTCATCAACATAAAACGGTTCTTCCCCATCTAATAGGTAAACAGAGGCTAAGTCACCTCTTTGTATCTTGTATTTGAGCGCTTGAAAATCCATTTGAGAATGCCAAAGGTAGGTTTGTTACGTTCTTTACCAAGCGATTGTGTAAATCTAGCTATACAAAGACCCGTTTACGAAATGCACGGCTTGAATGACACAAATTTGTGGCATATTAGCGCTGTGCAAAAACTCAACTTTCCGTCATTTAACTTTAAGCTAAAAGAAGAGTCTGGGAGACAAGTGATTTGGGATGTGGTTAGAAGAAAGTATGTTGTTCTGCAGCCAGAAGAATGGGTAAGGCAACATATGATTCACTACCTCAATTCATTGTTGGCATATCCTGTGGGTCTCCTTTCTGTTGAGAAACAACTGGAGTATCACGGGAAAAAGTGGAGATCTGATTTGGTTGCTTACTCAAAAAGCGGAGAGCCAAGGATGTTAGTGGAGTGTAAAGCTCCAGAAGTATCACTTAGCGAACAAACCTTTGCCCAGGCAGCACGTTATAATTTAGTATACAACGTTCCCTTTTTACTTATCACTAACGGTGTTAAACACTTTTGTTGCAAAGTAGATTTGAGTAAAAAGTCGTACTCATTTTTAAAGGGCATTCCGTCATATAAAGAAATAAGCGCATGCGAATAATTCTTGTAGTCTTTTTCTGTTTTGGTTTACTTGGTCTAAGCGCTAGTGAAACGTACGAGCCTGGAGTGATATTGGTAAAGGTAAAGCCAGCGTACAGGGGCAACTGCTCTGCTAATGCTATTGATTTGAAATCTTTTAAAGAGGCTATTTCTGGCAAAGCCGATGCCGTAAAAAAAGAGTTTCCAAATGCAACAGTTCCTGCATTTAAAACAAGAAACGGGTATGCCACCGCAGATTTATCACTGATTTACAGAATTCGCTTAAAAGAGGGGGTAAGTGAGTCTAAAGTTTTGAAACAACTTCAATCTCTTCCTGAACTAGAATATGCTGCACTTAACTATTATGCTCAATTAGCTTCTACGCCAAATGACCCTCTGCTTTCGCAGCAATATCATCATGTTAACATCGGCTCTGCCGCAGGTTGGTCAATTGAAACAGGTAACTCAACGGTACGAATAGCCATTCTGGATACGGGGTCTGACTTAGACCACCCTGATTTAACGGCAAATCACTACACAAACCCTAATGACCCACCAAACGGAATAGATGACGACAATAATGGCTACGTTGATGATACATATGGTTGGGATTTTATTGACAACGATGGTGTTCCTCAAGCAACTGTAAACGATCACGGTGTTCATGTAGGAGGCTTGGCGGCCGCAACAACCAATAATTTAATTGGGATTGCTGGTACGGGCTACAATTGCACGCATGTACCTATTAGGGTTGGAGTAGATCGTGCTATTACAGCAGGATACCAAGGGATTGTTTATGCGGCAGATGAAGGTTTTGATATTATAAACTGTTCGTGGGGTAGTCTTAACTTTTCGCCATTTGCTCAAGATGTAGTTACCTATGCTGCCATTAACAAAGGAGCACTTGTTGTTGCCGCAGCTGGTAATAATGGAAGAGACCAAGCTTATTATCCTGCAGCCTATAATTATGTTCTTGCAGTTGGTGCATTGCAACAAGATAACCAAAGAGCTAACTTCTCAAACTACGGTTATTGGGTAGATGTTATGGCCCCTGGCCTTAACATTTTGTCTACGTTAAACGATGCAGAATACGGTTCGAATTCAGGAACTTCAATGGCAACACCTATCGTTGCGGGAGTTGCAGGACTCATTAAATCATCTTACCCCAACTTAACAGGTCTGCAGATTGCTGAGCGAATTAAGGCTACCGCAACGGATATTAGTCAAATAGGAGGAAATGGTTTCTACGAAAACAAGATAGGAAAAGGAATGGTGAATCCAGGTGATGCGCTTAATGGAGCAATCACCCATCCAGCCGTGGTTTATGAAAGTATTGAATTAACAGATGGAAATGATGAAGCGTTTTCTATTGGAGATACCATTGCATTAGGAGGAGTATTTACGAACTACCTTAATGGTACCGATTCACTTACGGCAACATTAACTACGAGCTCATCTGGTATATCACCCATTCAAATGCAGTTAGACCTGGGAGAGCTTACAACTATGGGTTCTATTATGAATTATAACAACCCTTTCCTGTTTCAAATTAACCCGCTAGCTGGGGTGAATGAAACTGTAGTATTGGAGTTGGGAATTACGGATGGAACATACGCTACAACACAGTTTATAGAGATTAATGTTAACGTAGACTATTTAAATGTGCTTGTCAATAATATTGAAACTACAGTAGCAGGTAATAGTAGTGTAGGATATACGCAACGCCAAGGGAGTGATGGACTTGGTTTCCGCTTGGTTGGAGCAAGTTCTCAATTGTATGAGGCGAACTTTATGGCTGGATTCAAAACAGGAGGTCTCCCAAGGGTGATTGATAACGTTAGAAATGGCCAACAATTAGAGAGTGAGTTCAGCGCCAAAGAAGTAATTACAAAAGGTACAGCAGACGATACTGCTTTTTATGGATATGGTGTGTTTTCAGATTTCAGATCTACTGGAGACTCAGTTGGTATAGATGTTTCTTACCGTATAGTTGCGTATGATGATGAAGGGCATGAGAATTATGTCGTAGTAGAGTATGCTCTGGTGAATCAATCCAATCAGACACTCGACTCCTTGCACGGAGGTCTTTTCACAGACTGGGATATAGCACCTTTTGATCAAAATCGAGCTGTTTACGCAACGGAAAAAAAATTAGCATACGCTTTCTCAGAAAACCCATCCTCTGGATATTTTGGAGTTACATCCTTATTACCAGGCGAGCCTAATGTCTATTGTGTGGATAATGTTTTAGGCGGCAATGGTGGAATAGACATGTACAATGCGTTTACTACAGAAGAGAAATTCTTGGCCCTAAAAGGAGGTAGGCTTGATGCGGGTACAACATTCCCAAATGGTACTGATATAATTCAAATCATAAGTCAAGGCCCCTACACACTCAACCCTGGGGATACTGCAATATTTGCTTTTGCAATTGTTGGAAGCTTAGTAGAAGACGAACTCAAAGTTACCGCAGACTCAGCATTTTATCGATATAATGGAGAGCTAATAACAGGCCTTGCAACAAGACCAACAACAAGAAATACGGAGGTTGTGATTTATCCGAATCCTGCAACAGACATAATTCGGATACAAACGGCTGCTAAAAGTTACACGGTTCGTATTTTTGACATGGCTGGAAGTTTAATCTTAGACTTAAACACGACATCAGAAATAGACGTTTCAGGATTGCAAGTGGGGAGTTACATAGTTCAGGTGCGTAGTGCAGAATTTACCTTCCAGCAACATTTGATTAAGCAGTAGCGGATAGGGTATTTTATTACTTTCGCACCCTCTGAAAAAAAATCGAAAAATGGACTTATCAGGAATCATATCTATAGCCGGTAAACCGGGGCTTTACAAGATGGTTGGGCAAATGAAGAATGGAATCATTGTTGAATCTTTGCTAGATGGTAAGCGCTTTCCTGCATATGCCACTAACAAGGTGAGCGCCCTAGAAGATATAAGCATCTATGGTTACAGCGAAGATGTTCCCCTTGGTCAGGTATACGATAAGCTTTATGAGTTAGAAGAGGGTAAGCCATCGCTCACATCTAAGGCTTCTGTAGATGAAATGCGTACAAGACTTCGTGAAGCATTTGAAGATTTTGATGAGGAGCGCGTTTACTCTTCAGATTTGAAGAAGCTTTACGCATGGTACAACCTACTTTTAGAGCATGGACTTCTCAAGCAAGAAGGTGCAGAAGAAGAAGACATAGCCACAGAAGAAGAAAAGCAAGAAGAGGAATAAGCTTGTCTCAAGATATATTTTAAGCTCGCCATGGCGAGCTTTTTTTATGTCAAAAATCTATGACTTTCCTTAGGAGAAGGCACCCTACATATGGCTCTTTTACCAAGTATTTTATACCTGTTCCGAGCAATGAAATCATAAGCAAAATCAGATATTCTTGTTGGTATAAACCTCCCAACAGAAAGCCATCTCCAATACCAGGGTAGTAGAGAAGTAATCTTGAAGAGAGCTTCAGATTTCATAAAAACTGCTCCCTCGTGATAGAGAAGGATACTATCAACCTGTTTTAAACGAGGATAGTCTTGTATGATTGTCTCTCCAGTTTTGGATTGAATGGGTGCAAAAAATAACTTTTCGTGTGAGTCTACCGATAGCAAGAATTGAACGCTACCATCACATAAATGGCAAAATCCATCAAAGAGTACAACGGTCTTATGAATATCTCCACTTAATTTGTTTGTGTTCATTTGTCACTTTCCTTAAATACTTCTTGCAAGACCTTGATTTTAGGCTACTTTCGCAAATTGGTTACAAAAAGGCTGAAATTCTATATTTGCGCACTTATTTTAAAAGGCGCAAGAACCATTTTAGATTAAACAATAATGCAGAACAAAAGTGCAATTTGGGTATTCACCATTCTCCTAATCCTCGCGTGTGTTTTTCAAATATCGTTCACATGGGTTGTAAACGGTGTTGAAGAAGAAGCTAAAGAAACAGCACAACTTAGGGTTGACTCGTTAAGTGCATTGAATGAGCTATCGCTGTACCAGCAAGATTCAGCTCTTCAATCCTTTGAAAATGAGATATTACTAAACAAGGGCGCAGAAGAAGTATATCCGGTAATGGGTTATACCTACGCGTATTGTAAGAAGCGTGAAATAAATTTAGGTCTAGACCTTCAAGGTGGTATGCATGTAACCCTTGAAGTATCAGTTCCTGAAATGATTAAGGCGCTTGCAGGAAGCAACAAGGGTAATGTTAAGTTCAATCAAATAATGGTTCGCGCTAAAGAAATGCAACGCGAATCTCAAGATGATTTTGTCACTTTGTTTGCTAGTGCACACCAAGAAGTTGCTCCAGATTATCCACTTGCTGCCATTTTCCACAACTTAGAGAATAAAGAGAAAATTAGTCCAGACGCAACGAATGAAGAGGTACTAACAATTATTCGCACAGAATCAGAAGATGCGATCTCGAGAACAGAGCAAGTGTTGCGCAAACGTGTAGATAACCTTGGTGTTGTTCAGCCTAAGATTCAGCGTTTAACCGGTACAGGACGAATTGTGGTAGAGCTACCAGGCGTTAAGGATAAAAACAGAGTTCGTAAGATTCTACAAGGAACAGCTAAGCTTGAGTTTTTTGAATGTTACCAAAACAGAGAGATTTACCCTGGCCTAGAACAAGCCAATTCTATTTTGGCCGCTACGCTTAAAGTAGATGATGCAACAACAGAATCATCAGCTGACGCTATTGATGAAATGATAGCCGATGACGTTGAAGAAGAAAAAATAGAAGATACAGCAGTAGATACCGTAGTTTCTGATTCTACTAATGAAGAAGTTTCTTTGGAAGATATACTAGCTTCTGAGGGAGATAGTGCAGGGGCAGACTCTTTGAGCGATTTGTCTAGAGATGAAATTGCCAGACAAAACCCGTTGTTTATTTTATTGCAGCCTCAACAACAACCTGATCAACCAATGGTTGGGATGGCACAAGCAGGCGATACGGCTAAAATTAATGAGTACCTAGCAAGAAAAGATATTCGAAGATTGTTTCCTCCACGTACCAAGTTTGTGTGGGATGCAAAGCCTTTAGAGGGCACGGAGAATATTTTTGGGGTGTACGCTGTGAAAGTTCCTAAAGGTGGTGTTGCATTGCTTGAAGGTGATGTAGTAACTGATGCTGGTGTAAGTGCAGATCCACTAGGTAACCCAACGGTTAGTATGAGTATGAACTCTCAAGGTTCTAAAACTTGGAGAGAAATGACTCGCGAAGCGTCTTCAGACCCTAACGACTTAAGATCAGTTGCTGTTGTCTTAGATGGTATAGTTTATTCAGCACCTCGTGTGCAAGGAGAGATTCCATCTGGTAGAACTGAAATTACAGGTAGGTTCTCACAACAAGAAGCAGCAGATCTTGCAGGGGTTTTAAAAGCAGGTAAGCTTCCTGCGCCTTCGCATATTATCGAAGAAGCAGTAGTTGGTCCATCATTAGGTGAAGAGTCTATTAGCAGCGGTTGGAGCTCATTTATGATTGCCTTGGCAATTGTTTTAATCTACATGATTTTCTACTATGCTGGAGCTGGAGCAGTTGCAGATATCGCGTTAGTAGCTAATATCTTCTTTATTATGGGAGTATTAGCATCATTAAGAGCAACTCTAACACTTCCTGGAATAGCAGGTATTGTATTGACGATCGGGATGTCGGTAGATGCCAACGTGCTTATCTACGAGCGAATCCGTGAAGAGTTGAAAGCTGGTAAAGGGTATAAATTGGCCATTACCGATGGTTATAAGAATGCGTACAGCTCTATATTAGATGCGAACGTTACAACACTTTTAACGGGTATTATATTGTTGGTATTTGGAACAGGACCAATCCAAGGTTTTGCAACAACCTTGATTATAGGTATTATGACTTCATTGTTCTCTGCAATTTTCATTACGAGATTGTTGTTTGAATTGAGAATGGAGAGTTCTAAAACTATTCCGTTTGCAACTAAAATGACCGAGAATGTATTGGCAAATCCAGGAGTTGGATTCTTAGGTAAGCGCAAGATGTTCTATGGTATTTCTGGCGCAATCATTTTGATTGGTATTATCTCGTTATTCGCTAGAGGATTGAATTATGGTGTAGACTTTACAGGTGGTCGTTCATACATTGTGCGCTTTGAGCAGCCAGTAGCAGTTGAAGATGTTGCACAATCGCTGGGCGATCAATTTGTAGATGAAAATAATCTACGCCAGGTACCTGAGGTAAAAACATTTGGTGCCTCAAACCAGGTGAAAATCACTACTAAATACATGATTGATGAAACCGAGAATGATGTAGAAACGCTGGTTCAAGATAAACTATATGCAGGGTTAATACCATTCTTAGGAGATCAGTCTCAAACGGAGTTCTTGGAGGAGTTAACCTCACAAAAGGTAGAACCAACTATAGCAGATGACATTAAGCAGTCGGCCATTTGGGCGGTATTATTCTCCTTGGTTGTTATCTTCTTGTATATCCTAATTCGATTCAGAAAATGGCAATACTCTGTTGGAGCGTTGATTGCTATGACACATGATGTACTAGTAGTGCTTGCAGTTTTCTCCATTCTATATGGGTTCTTGCCATTCTCATTAGAGATTGATCAAGCTTTTATTGCGGCCATCTTAACGGTCGTTGGTTATTCAATTAATGATACGGTAGTTGTTTTCGACCGTATTCGTGAGTACTTCAACTTGCATCCAAAGCACGAGGAAGAAGAATTAGTGAATAGCGCACTCAATAGCACTTTAAGTAGAACATTGAATACATCGGTAAGTACATTCCTTGTATTGTTGTCTATCTTCATTTTTGGAGGTGAAGTGATTAGAGGGTTTGTGTTTGCACTTATGGTAGGTGTTGTAGTTGGTACATACTCCTCACTGTACATTGCTTCACCAACTATGTTCGATCTATCGAAGAAAAAAGCATAAGAAAAAATAGCTATTTGAGCGAGCCTCCATGCCAACAGGTGTGGAGGCTTTTTTATATACTTTTGCCGCTCGAGATATGACAATGACAAACTGTTTACTCTTCTTTAATCTTGGAGGCGGAGAAATCTTTTTCATCCTCTTCATTGTGCTTCTTCTTTTTGGATCCAAAAAGATTCCAGAATTCGCTAGAGGAATGGGTAAGGGGATACGTTACCTTAAAAATGCTACTGATGATATACAGAGAGATATCCAAGATACGGTTGATGATGTGAAGAAAGATGTGGATATAAACAAAAAACTTCGCGATAACCCTTAACCAGCGTAATCCCTATGGCATATCTTCTCCTTATAGTTGGAATAATTACACTCATTTTGGGTGGAGAGGTCTTGGTTAAAGGGGCGGTTAATCTTGCTTTCAGATTTCGTGTTTCCACATTGGTTGTTGGAATGACTGTAGTTTCATTCGGAACATCACTGCCTGAGCTATTGGTTAGTGTGAAGGCTTCACTCAGTGGACACCCAGATATTTCTATCGGTAACGTTGTAGGTTCCAATATTGCCAACTTAGCGTTGGTTTTAGGTTTAACAGCTGTTATTTGGCCAATTGTTGTAGACAGAAATAGCATCCGCTTTGATTGGCCTATGATGATGTTTAGCACACTATTGCTTTACATTTTCATGTTAGACTATGAGCTTGTATGGTATGAAGGAGCCATTTTATTTGCGCTCCTCTTGGCTTTTACAGTTTTTCTCATTTGGAAATCAAGAAAAGATACCAAGAAAAAAGAGGAAGATGAAGATCATGGTGTTTCAGGGAGTATCTATAAGGATCTGATGTTCATCGCATTTGGGTGCGTAGGTTTGGCCCTAGGAGCAGAATGGTTGGTAGATGGTGCGGTTGAAGTAGCGAGAGGCTTTGGTGTTAGTGATTTGATTATTAGCGTAACTATTGTAGCATTTGGAACATCAGCCCCTGAACTAATCACATCACTATTGGCTGCGTTTAGGCAACAATCAGATATTTCTGTTGGTAACCTAATTGGTTCTAATGTTTTTAACATCAATGCTATTTTAGGTATTACTTCTATGATTACGACAATACCCATTAATAAGGATGTAATGAACTTCGACATTTTTTGGGTGGGTGGAATTGCCCTTCTGGTATTTCCCTTCATTATAACGAGCAGAAAAGTGAGTAGGGTTGAAGGCGGCATTCTTTTCGCACTTTATTTGGGTTATATCACTACCCTCTTTGTCTTCCAATCGTAAAAAAGTATTTTTTAAGGCGAACCCCCTCTCGAATAGCGTTTGTTAGTAAAATATTCTAAAAAATTTCAGACGAAGGGCTAGATTCTGGTATATTTGTTTGATAATTTTAAAAAATATCTGATGAAGCTACGATTTATGGCCCTAGACAAGACAATGTCTCGTCAGCCCGTTGAGGTAAATGCGCCATCTTCTAAAATCTCCGAGTACTTTGGCGCTAATGTCTTTAATCGCGAGAGCATGAAGCAATTCATGAGTGAAGAAGCTTATGATAGTGTTGTTCAGGCAATGGAGTTGGGAACTCGCTTGGATCGTAAAATGGCAAATCAAGTAGCATCTTCAATGAAGGCTTGGGCCATGAGCAAAGGAGCTACACACTATACGCACTGGTTCCAGCCCCTTACGGGAAGAACAGCAGAAAAGCATGATGCATTCTACACACCATCATCAGATGGTAGATCTTTTGAATCTTTTGATGGAGATCAGCTGGTTCAACAAGAGCCTGATGCTTCTTCATTTCCAAATGGAGGAATTAGAAATACTTTCGAAGCAAGAGGCTACACGGCATGGGATCCTACATCGCCTGCATTCTTAATTGGAAAGACGCTTTGTATTCCAACCATTTTTGTTTCGTATACAGGAGAGGCATTAGATAACAAAGCTCCATTGTTAAAAGCGCTCAACGAGATTGACAAGGCTGCTACGGCAGTTTGTCATTACTTCGATAGAGATATTACCAAGGTAACAGCAACCTTAGGTTGGGAGCAAGAATATTTTCTAGTTGATTCAGCATTGTACAATGCACGTCCAGACTTAGTTCTTACAGGTAGATCTCTGTTTGGTCATTCATCATCCAAAGGCCAGCAACTAGACGATCATTACTTCGGAAACATTCCAGATCGAGTTACAGCTTTCATGAGAGACTTTGAAACAGAGGCCTTATTATTAGGTATTCCAGTAACGACACGCCACAACGAGGTTGCACCTAATCAATATGAGCTTGCACCAGTTTTTGAAGAGTGCAACTTAGCTGTAGATCACAATCAACTGTTGATGGATGTGATGGAGAAGACTGCACATCGCCACAACTTCCATGTATTGCTGCATGAAAAGCCATTTGCTGGCATAAACGGGTCGGGTAAGCATAATAATTGGTCATTAGGCGCGAATACTAAAAAGCATAGAAACTTGCTTCAGCCAGGTAGTACACCAAGAACAAATTTGCGATTCCTAACCTTCTTTATTAATACAATCGCTGCTGTTAATAAACATGCAGATTTATTGAGAGCGTCAATCGCAACTGCTGGAAATGACCATCGCTTAGGAGCAAACGAAGCTCCGCCTGCCATTCTTTCAATATTTATTGGTTCTCAGCTTACCCAAGTACTAGATGACTTAGAGCAACGCCTCAACGGTAAGGCTTTAACACCAGATGAAAAGTCTGAACTTAAATTGGATATCGGTAAGATTCCTGAGATCCTGTTAGATAATACAGATAGAAACAGAACATCGCCATTTGCCTTCACAGGTAATAAGTTTGAATTTAGAGCTGTAGGTTCTACTGCAAATTGCGCTACTCCAATGATTGCGTTGAATGCAGCCATGACTCAACAACTGAAAGAATTCAAGGTAGAGGTGGATGCATTGATTTCATCTGGGAAAAAGAAGGATGAAGCCATTTTAGAGGTTCTTCGAAATACAATCAAAGCTTCCAAGAAAATTCTATTTGAAGGAAATGGTTATGGTGATGCCTGGGTAGAAGAGGCTGAGAAACGAGGTTTGTCTAATGTGAAGACTGCTCCTCATGCATTAGACTTTTATTTGAAAGATAGTTCGTTGAACCTTTTTGAGGAACTTGGAATTATGTCAAAAAGAGAGCAAGAAGCTCGCTATGAGATTTACCAAGAGAATTATCGAATGAAGATTCAAATTGAGTCTCGAGTTATGGCTGATATGGCTTTCAACCATATCATTCCTGCAGCAATCAAATACCAGAGCACATTGGTTGAGAACATTACAGGACTTAAAACTATTTACGGTAATGATTTTGAAAAGCAAGCGAGTGGTCAGTTGCAGATTCTAGAAGAATTAAATAGCAGAATCACACGAGTTCGCGAAGAGGCCATGGCCATGATAGAAGCCAGAAAGGTTGCAAACGAACTTGAATCTCAGTCTGAACAAGCCAAGTTATACTGTGAGACCGTTGTTCCTTACTTCGAGAGTATAAGATATGAAGTAGATAAGCTCGAACTCATTATCGATAATAACGATTGGCCGTTGCCTAAATATCGAGAAATGCTGTTTACCAAATAGATACTGAAAAATTCTTATGAAAGCCCTGCACTTGTGCGGGGCTTTCATAATTAATCCCACGATTTTTATTATTTTGGCTGACTTAATCAAGGACCTAAAGTTTATTACATAAGTAATTGCACATGAAACTATTGAAGAATTCGCTACTGATTTTATCTCTTCTAGCATCGTCCATTATGGCTGTAGCACAGCAGAATCCTACGGCAGAAGCAGATGCGGCATTCAAGAATTTTGCCTATTTCAACGCTATAGACCTTTACAAAAAAGCCTATTCAAAAGAAAAAAAAGTTGCTGAAAAGAAACGTATTCTTTGCAACATCGGTAGGTCATACTACGAGTTGCAGGATAATGAGAATGCTGAAAGTTGGCTTAAAAAAGCGGTACTAGCTGGTCACCCAGATCCAGATGCGCAATATTATTATGCCGATGCTATCCGTAAGCAAGGTAGATATGATGAGGCCATTACCGAATTTCAGAAGTTTAAAGATGAAAATGAAGGTGACCCTAGAGGTCCTAAGGGTATAGAGCAGTGTCAACTAGCTCAGGAATGGACAGATAATCCAACCCGATTTGTTGTGGAGGTGGAGCCGTTATTGAACTCAAAGCAATATGACTTTAGTCCTGCTTTCGCTGCTAAAAGATATGATGAATTGATTCTTACTTCTACTCGTGAAGGAGCTTTCGGAAGTGAAATGGATTTAAATACTGGCCAGTCTTTCTCAGCTCTATGGCATACAGAAAGAGATAAAAAAGGTAAGTGGTCAGTTCCTGAACCATTAAATGAAACAGTGAACATGCCAGAGGCGAACGTAGGATCATCTTCTATGGATAAACGCTTCAAAGAACTTTACTTTACAAAGTGTGTTTCTGCCAAGAATAAGGTGTTAGGTTGTGATATTTATAAGGCTAGAAAGCAGGGCCGTGAATGGGCCGAGGCTGAATTAGTTCCTATTAAAAAGCCAGACACAAATAAGGTTGGTCATCCAAGTATTGGTTTGAACGATTTATACTTGTTTTTCGCTTCAGATATGCCTGGAGGTAGAGGGGGCAGAGACATTTGGTTTATTAAGTACGATAAGAAGGAGAAAACATGGGGAACGCCTGTGAACGTTGCTGGAGTAAATACTAAAGGTGACGAAATGTTCCCTTACATTCATAAAGATGGCAGATTGTTTTTCGCTTCGAACGGGCACCCAGGAATGGGCGGACTCGACATTTTTGTTGCAGAGCGAAATGGTGAGTCAGATGCTTGGGGAGAGCCAGAGAACATGAAGGCACCAATTAACTCAAGTGCAAATGATTTCGGAATTATTTTCGAAGGAAATAAAGATCGCGGTTTCTTAACCTCTGATAGAGATGGTGGCCGTGGAAGCGATGATATCTGGAGTTTCAGAATTCCACCTTTGAAGTTCATCATAGATGGTGTGATTACAGATGTTGAAACAGGTGATCCAATTCCAGGAGCCAAGATTTTACTAGCAGGTACAGATGGTAGCTCTGTAGAGGTTACTGCAGATGAGCTAGGATTTTTTGAGTTTGATGAGAAAGCAGCTACTGAAGAAGAAGGTGTGGGAAGATATGTTGTTGAAAACACGTCATACACCATGGAGGTTACGGCCGATGGATATTTGAAAAGTAAGGGTCAAGAAACCACAGTGGGCGTAGAAAAGTCAACTCGTTTTAAACATGACTTTAAATTGCAGTCTATCAGAACCAAAGAGATCAAGTTTCCAGAGGTTCGCTATGATTTAGCTCGTTGGGAATTGCAGGTGAATGATTCAGTTAATTCTAAGGATTCACTAGACTATTTATATCAAACGTTGGTAGATAACCCCAACATTGTAATTGAGTTAATGGCACATACAGATACACGAGGTAGCGATGCATCTAACCAAACGCTATCTCAAAAACGTGCTCAGTCTTGTGTAGATTATCTCGCCTCAAAAGGGATACCTCAAGAGCGTATGGTTGCTAAGGGTTATGGTGAGAGCCAACCAACAATATCTGATGAGCAAATTGCTTCACTTCCTACAAAAGAAGAACAAGAAGCAGCCCACCAGAAGAATCGTAGAACTACATTCCGCGTAATTAAAGATGATTACGTACCAGCAGCACCTCCTGCACCTGCAACAGGTGGAGAAGAAAGCGAGTCTGGAGAAGAGTAGCGTAACATAGAATACTAATTGCGAAGCATCTCGATTTTTCGAGGTGCTTCGTTGTTTATACAAGAATTATGAGCGATGCATCAAGATACGCAGCAAGAGGCGTTTCCGCAGATAAAACAGATGTGCACAATGCCATTAAGAACGTAGATAAGGGTTTGTACCCAAAGGCATTTTGTAAGATAGTTCCAGATTACCTTACAGGAGATGAAAACTACGCCATTGTAATGCATGCAGATGGTGCAGGAACAAAGTCATCGCTGGCCTATGCGTACTGGAAGGAAACCAATGATTTGAGCGTTTGGAAAGGAATTGCTCAAGATGCTCTCATTATGAATATTGTTGATTTGTTGTGCGTTGGAGCTACCGATAATATTCTATTGTCGTCCACAATTGGTAGAAACAAGAATCTTATTCCAGGTGAGGTTATTTCTGCTGTTATTAATGGCACAGAAGAGTTGTTGGAAAATCTCAAAGGTGCAGGTGTTTCTATTATTTCAACGGGTGGCGAAACAGCAGATGTTGGTGATTTAGTGCGAACGATAATTGTAGACTCTACAGTTACAGCAAGAATTAAACGAGACCTCGTAATTGATAACGCTAACATTAAGCCGGGTAATGTTATTGTTGGTTTAGCTAGCTATGGTCAAGCATCTTATGAATCTACATACAACGGTGGTATGGGTAGCAACGGTTTAACGAGTGCTAGACATGATGTCTTTTCAGGTAATGTCGCGAGCAAATATCCAGAGACTTTTGACCCAGGTGTACCAGAAGAGTTGGTTTATTCAGGCGATATGGAACTTACACAATCTGTGAAGGGTGTCCCTGTTGATGCAGGTAAATTAGTTTTATCTCCAACGCGCACATACGCACCAATTATCAAAAAGGTTCTTGATGAACTGCGCAAAGATATATCTGGAATGGTTCATTGCAGTGGTGGTGCACAAACTAAAGTGCTTCACTTCGTAGACAACGTGCATGTAATTAAAGACAACATGTTACCGATTCCTCCATTATTCAAGCTTATTCAGGCCCAAAGTGGAACTGAATCTTCTGAAATGTACAAGGTCTTTAATATGGGGCATCGTATGGAGGTATACACGAACGAGCAGGCCGCTGTTCGCATTATTGAAATAGCGAACTCCTTTAATGTTGATGCACAGGTTATAGGAAGAGTTGAAGCTTCCGACACGAAGAAACTTACTATTAGTTCTGAATTAGGCACATTTGAATACGCATAGCGATGCTGGATAAACTACAAGACATAGCAGACCGCTTTGAAGAAGTGGGAAGACTGATTACAGATCCTGATATCATTGCAGATATGGATCGCTACGTGAAGCTGAATAGGGAATATAAAGACTTAGAAGAGGTGGTTAATGTTTACCACACCTATAAGTCTGTATTAGAAAACTTGGAGACCAACAAAGAAATTGCTTCTTCCAATGAAGACCCAGAGCTTAAGGAAATGGCCAAGGAAGAGATTCCAATCCTGAATGAACAGCGAGATAATCTAGAAGAAGAGTTAAAGGTTTTACTGATACCAAAAGACCCAGAAGATGTCAAAAACGCTATAGTAGAACTACGCGCTGGCACAGGAGGAGATGAAGCCTGCATCTTTGTTGAAGATATGTATCGTTTGTATACAATGTGGTTCAAAGAAAAAGGATGGCAAACAGAAGTCATAAACTCTACAGAAGGCGGAACCAAAGGATTTAAAGAGATATCCATGGAGGTTAAAGGTGAAGGTATTTACGGCAACCTCAAGTTTGAAAGTGGCGTGCATCGTGTTCAGCGAGTGCCAGAAACAGAGTCTCAAGGAAGGGTTCATACTTCTGCGATTACGGTTGCGGTTCTGCCAGAAGCAGAAGAGGTAGATGTAGAGCTAAACATTAAGGATATTAAGAAAGATACATACAGGTCTTCTGGTGCGGGTGGACAGCACGTGAACAAAACAGAGTCTGCTGTTCGCTTAACTCACATACCTACAGGATTGGTAGTTGAATGTCAAGATGGTAGATCACAACATAAGAACTACGACAAAGCACTACAGGTTATGCGATCTAGGTTATATCAAAAAGAGCTAGAACGGGCTCAAGAAGAGAGAGCTGCCCATCGTAAATCATTGGTTTCATCAGGAGACCGATCAGCTAAAATCAGAACGTATAATTACCCACAAGGTAGAGTTACCGATCATAGAATCAACAAGACTATTTACAACTTGAACTCCTTTATGAATGGAGATGTAGAAGATATGATTGAAGCGCTAAAGGTTGCAGAGAATGCCGAGAAAATGAAAGCTGGTGAAACGCTTTAGATCATGAATAGACAAGAGCTAGTCAATCAAATCAAGAAAAAGTCTTCTTTCCTATGCGTAGGACTAGACTCGGATATCAATAAGCTACCAGAAGGTTTGCCCAAAACACCAGAAGGTGTACTTACTTTTAATAAACTCATTATTGAGGCAACATCGGCCTATGCCGTTGCTTATAAATTGAATACGGCATTTTATGAAGATTTAGGTGCTGATGGTTGGCGGGTTATGGGAGAAACACTCAAGTGTATACCTAACGAGTGCTTCACCATTGCAGATGCCAAACGAGGTGACATTGGAAATACTGGAGCCATGTATGCGCGAGCTTTTTTGGAGCGTATGACCTTTGATTCTATTACAGTAGCTCCTTATATGGGAGAGGACTCCGTAAAGCCTTTTTTAGGTTTTGAGAACAAGTGGGTAATCTTACTTGGGCTTACTTCTAACCCTGGGAGTTCAGACTTTCAGCAGCAAGATTTGAATGGTACACCTCTTTATGGAATTGTTGCCAAAACTGCTCAAACCTGGGCAGATGATAAAAGCCTGATGTTTGTAGTTGGAGCCACAAATGGGCCATCAATAGGCGACTTCAGAAAATACGCACCAAACTCTTTCTTGCTAGTACCAGGAGTTGGGAAGCAAGGAGGCTCATTAGATGATGTGGTAGACTTTGCTATGATAGATGATTGTGGGTTATTGGTGAACTCTTCAAGAGGAATCATTTATGCATCCTCTAAAAGCGACTTTGCCCAAAAAGCTGGTAGTGCTGCTCATACATTGCAACAAGAAATGGCAATTCATTTGAAAAATCATAATTTGGTGTGAAGTAAACACCTATTTATGAACGAAGTCGTATTGTATCACATATGGCAATACAAGAGTTATAGCCATGGTAGTTTAAATACCGTTTGTGGAAAGCCAATCACCATAAAATCACCGGGAATCCGAAACAGGTCTTCAGGACCAGATTTTTCAATGGGTAAAATCATTCTCGATGGCTTAGAATGGGCAGGGCCAATTGAAATACACGTAAAAACATCAGACTGGAATTTGCACAAGCATAACTTAGACAATGCTTATTCCAATGTAATTCTTCATGTAGTCTGGGAGAACGATATGGAATCACCACCAGGCAATATTCCAGTTCTTGAGCTGAAAGGCAGAGTAACATCTACTAAACTGCATCGCTATGCGGATTTAACGGAGTTAAATGATGGAATACCTTGTTCATCTTATCACAAAGAGTTGGATCCGTTCATGGTTAATCAATGGCTCAATAGGATGCTTGTTGAAAGGTTGGAGGAGCGTTCTGAGCTTATTGGCCAGTGGTTGATTCAGACTAAAAACGATTGGGATGAGGTGGCTTACCGTGCCTTACTTAGATCTTTTGGTAGGAAATTTAATCAACAACCCTTTGAGGAGTTGGCGACTGCTTTACCCTATCAAATTCTTCAAAAGCACATAACAGATAGGAAGTCTTTACTTTCTTTACTCTTGGGTGTAGCTAACCTATTGCACCGCAGGCAGAATAGAGAAGAGTTATCTCAGGAGTTCAATTTTCTGAAGCATAGATATAACCTAGAGCCCATGAATACCTATGTTTGGAAATATGGTGGGGTTAGACCTTCTTCTTTTCCTGAGAAAGTATTGGCGAATTTTGTCGAAGCCATTAGTGTTCGCAGACTCATGAGCCAATGGGTAGATCAAGTTGAGTCGGGTAAAGCGAACAATCCTATTTCGGCAGGAGACGAGAAGTTTTTTACTAAAGAGTTGAGGCATCATATTTTTATAAATGCCGTTTTGCCTGTGGTCTTTTCATATTTTCAAAAGGTTGGCAGAGAAAGTGAATGTGAGCGAATAACAGCTATTTTTAGTCAATTTCCAAAGGAAAAGAACAGTATTGTCAAGAAGTGGAAATCATTACCTTTGAGAAGCTTGACTGCACACGAAACGCAATCGCTGATACAATTGTTTAACAAGCACTGCATTGCTAAAAAGTGTTTGTCATGCGGAATAGGAAATTCAATATTGAAACATGCAAGTAGTTGATAAGATTCAATCTTTTTTTGAGCGCCAAGCCTTTGGAGTTTGCGAGTGGTGGGGTGAGAAGCTACACATCAATTCAGCTTCTATCAGATTGTCTTTCATTTACCTTTCATTCATCACATTCGGTTCTCCATTAGTTATTTACCTGGTTATGGCCTTCTTTTTGAAGAACAAGAACTGGTTTAAATCTGGTAGAACCGATACTATTTGGGATTTGTAACGCGGTGGTTTCCGGATTCAGGTATTTCAAAGAATTATATTTCACTTTTGCCCTGTTGCTCTTAATCATTTTTGTGGGCACAGAAGGCTATGTATTGCTTGAAGATTATAGCTATGGCGATGCGTTTTACATGACCATAATCACCCTTTCTACAGTTGGTTTTAAGGAGGTTCAGCCACTTACTTCAGACGGCAAAATGTTCACTGCATTTTTAATCATTACAGGTTTCACTACCTTCGCCTACGCACTAACCTCTATTACAAGAAATATCATTTCAGGCCAGTATAGACAATACTTTAGAGTGTACAAAGTGAATAAAGCAATTGGAACATTAGAGGGTCACGTAATCATTTGTGGTCTGGGAAGAAATGGCATGCAATCTGCAAAATCGTTAGAGGCTTACAAGAAGAAATTCGTAATCATTGAACGAGATGAACAAACATTGGAATATTGCAGAGAGCAAAACTGGTTGTTTGTAAAAGGAGATGCCACAGAAGAAGAAACCATGCGAGAAGCAGGAATCTCTAATGCCCGTGCGCTTATTACCACATTACCAAAAGATGCAGATAATGTATTTGTTACGCTAACAGGAAGAGATCTAAACCCTAAACTAACCTTGATTTCTAGAGCTACCAATGAATCTGCTGAGCGTAAGCTTAGAAGGGCTGGTGCAGATAACATTATAATGCCAGAGAGAGTTGGGGGCATGCATATGGCCTCCTTAGTAGTAACACCTGATGTTTACGAATTTCTTGATCGCATCAGTGTGATTGGAAGTGATGAAGTCAATTTAGAAGAAATTGCGTTTGATACTGTTCCTGCAGATTGTAAATACAAAACGCTTGAAGACCTCACCAAAAGGTTCCATACAGGATGCTTGATAGTTGGCTATAAAACACCATCGGGTGAATATGTAGTGAATCCCGATATGAACTTAGAAGTTGTTCAAGGATCCAAGATTTTCTTACTCGGTAGATCAGAACAGATAAAAGAGCTCAATCGCCTTTTTAATATCAATGCTTAATAGAAGAATTGTTGTTACAGGTGCAACAGGATTAGTTGGTTCAGCAATCCTACAACAGTATTCAACACATCCTAATATTCAACCAATTCCTTGGTTTAGAACAGCACGAAATTACCCGAACGAACATATAGTCGGAGACCTTACCGATGATTCAGTTTGGCTTGAACAGCTAGATAAAGTTAAACCTGATGTGCTTATTCACGCTGCAGCTCAGTCTCATGTAGATAGGTGTGCTGAAGATGATGATTATTGCTACATAATTAATGTTGACGCTATCAAGAGGCTTGTTGAAAAGTGTAATCAATTAGGAGTACACCTTGTCTTTATTTCATCTGACTTTGTATTTGATGGCAAAGCCAACTTGTTTTATGAAGAGAGCGATTGTAAGCCGGTAAACCTATATGGGCAAACCAAGATGCTTGCAGAATCTCATTTAAAGCAATACAGTAAATCTTGGAGTATAATCAGAACTATTTTGGTATACGGAGTCACTGGCTCCCTTAAAAGAAACAACTTGCTTACATGGGTAGTGAATAGCTTGAAGCGTCAGAAACAAATTTCAGTTGTAAACGATCAATTTAGAATGCCCACTTACGCTAATGATCTAGCCATGGGGATAGTAGAGGTTGCTCAAAAAAAGCACAGAGGTATTTTTCATTTATCAGGAGGTGAAGGTATTTCTGTTTATGATTTCGCGGTTAAAATTGCTCGCCATTACGGCCTAGATGAATCACTTATTACCGCTATGTCATCTGCAGAGTTAAACGAGAAGAATCCACGGCCTCAGTGCACCGCTTTTTCTTTATTGAAAAGTCAATTAATCTTGAATTATAAACCGCGTAGTATAGAAGATTGCTTGGAAGAGATTCCTATGGAGCGCATTACTTCACTAGACCTATAGTCGGGCTAGATTATTATATTTGGCCGACTCCCCAAAAAGATAGAATATTATGCAGCATATGCTCAAGAGGTTTTTGTTTTTTGTTTTTCTGTTACTGTTAGCATCAAGTCAAACTTTTGCCCAAGAGTCAGAAAAGCAACAAGAGGAGGAGCAAACAATTAGTCAACAAATAGACGCCTCTGTCAGGCCGATAGTAGATGCTTTGGGAGAAGTGCTCTTTTGGGACCCTTTTGCAGCCGTTGGTTTGCACGACCCAGTTATGAGAGACGATGCGGGTAACCCCGTATTAGATGAAGATGGAAACCCAATAGTTACCAAAATACCTTTGGTAGTTTTCTGGCTTGTTCTTGGTGCACTTTTCTTTACTGTGCGCATGGGCTTTATTAACTTCAGAGGAGTTAGACATGCAATAGATTTAGTTCGAGGGGTATATGATAACCCAGAAGACGAAGGAGAAGTAAGTCATTTTCAAGCCCTTGCCACCGCGTTATCCGCCACCGTTGGGTTGGGAAATATTGCTGGGGTAGCTGTAGCCGTCTCACTAGGCGGGCCTGGCGCTACATTCTGGATGATTATTGCAGGTATTATTGGAATGTCTTCCAAATTTGTTGAATGCACCTTAGGGGTTAAATACCGACAAATTAGCCCTGATGGACGCGTGTCAGGTGGTCCAATGTACTACCTGAGTCAAGGATTGGCCAAGCAAGGAAACTGGCAAGGCCTCCTTGGTAAAGGATTGGCAGTGCTTTTTGCAATTCTATGTATTGGAGGTTCGTTTGGAGGTGGAAACATGTTTCAAGCCAATCAAGCCTTTGCTCAGTTAGAAGGAGAATTCGCTTTCCTGCATGGCCAAGGATTCTATTTTGGTTTAGTACTAGCGGCTCTTGTGGGTATCGTAATTATTGGTGGAATTAAGAGTATTGCCAAGGTTACCGATAAAATTGTTCCCTTCATGGTTGCCGTTTATCTCATTACCTCGCTGGTAATTATCTTTATGAATATTGGAAACATCGGAGAGGCTTTCGGTTCAATAATTGATGGAGCATTCAATGCAGACGCCATGAAAGGTGGAATTTTGGGTGTGCTCATTGTAGGCTTTCAGCGTTCAGCATTTTCAAATGAAGCAGGAGTTGGTTCAGCAAGTATTGCACACTCTGCTTCAAAAACCAATGAACCAGTTAGCGAAGGAATTGTGGCATTATTAGAGCCATTTATTGATACTGTAGTGGTATGTACCATTACAGCGTTGGTATTGATTTTTACTGGATTTGCCGATGGCGGTCCTGAACACCTCAAAGGATCTGAAGTTACTGCGGCAGCTTTCTCAAGCGTATTTCCTTGGTTTCGTTATGTTCTCATTGTTGCAATCTTCTTATTCGCATTCTCAACTATGATATCTTGGTCTTATTACGGATTAAAAAGCTGGACCTTTTTATTCGGCCAAACCAAGCAAGCAGCTGTAGCTTACAAGTTTGTATTCTTAATTTTCATTGTAATTGGAAGTTCAACTAGCCTTGGGGCGGTACTAGACTTTTCTGATATGATGATTTTAGGAATGGCCTTCCCGAATATTCTAGGACTCTACTTCCTATCTGGTGAGGTGCGTAAGGAGCTGAAATCATACTTCGCGAGAATAAAGTCTGGCGAAATCAAGCGCTTTAAAGAATAGAGCATATGTTGTAGGCATGGTAAAAAACAAGAAAATGTGTTAATTTAGAGCACATACTTATTCGCCTTTCACCATGTTAACACCATTAAACTTCAACAAGCGTGAACGTAACGGCATTCTCGTTTTAAGCCTAACTCTAGTCGGAATCATACTTTATTATTTGCTAATGCCTTCAATTTATTCGGTAGATCGGGTTGATAATGCTCAGCTTGTATCCAGCATAAAGGAGATGGCTGCTTACCATGACTCTGTCAACTTGGCCAAGTCAATGAAGGCTTCAAGAAAGTCTAAATCTTTTTCCAAGTCGATTCTGCAGAAGAAAAGAGCTGAAATTCAAAAAGAGGTTGAACCCACGCATTCGGAAATAAGGGAACTCGTTTATTTTGATCCGAATACCATATCTCAAGAAGAGTACATTCAATTGGGATTGCCAGAATGGCTCACTAAAAGAATTGTGAAGTATCGAACAAAAGGGGGGCATTTTAAGGTGAAATCAGATATTAAGCGGATTTACGGCTTTCCTGATACACTTTACACTCAACTAGAGACGTACATCCAGTTACCAGATTCCATACCTCGTAATAAAACTAGCGTAGAAGCGAGCTTCAGAAAAACACCTTCTATTCAGAAGACTTATGACTTGAATGCGGCTTCGCCCAATGAGTTAATGGAGCTTAGAGGAATTGGCAAGGCATACGCTTCTAGAATAATCAAGTATAAAGAATTACTTGGGGGCTTTGTTCGCAAAGAACAACTGATGGAAGTATATGGCTTTTCAGATAGTCTGTATTACTCTTTAGAACATCGGGTTGAGGTGAACGATTCACTAGCGGCCAACCCCATCGATATAAATAAGATTAAGTTAGGCGAGTTGTCTAGGCATCCTTATTTCACGTTTACAATGGCCAAGCGTTTAATTGTGTTTCGCGAAGAGAAGGGTCCTTACAACTCTATCCAACAAATAGAAGAAGAAGGTATATTGAATCCTCATCTTTACGCCAAAATCAAACCTTATATTCGCGTTTTCAATTAAAAAAGAGAATCTAATCAACCATTAATGGCTAATTGCTGTTAACAAACCAGGCAAAGAATAGAGTTATGAATTTTGAAATGACAGAGAACCAACTAATGGTTCGCGACATGGTTAAGGATTTCGCTGAGAAAGAAGTCCGTCCGAAAATGATGGAGTGGGATGAGTCACAGCATTTCCCCAAAGATGTTTTCCACCGCATGGGAGAACTTGGCTTATTAGGAGTCTTAGTACCAACGGAATACGGAGGTGCTGGCTTGAGCTACTTTGAGTATGTTACAGCAATTAAAGAACTTGCCAGAGTTTGTGGTTCTATTGGTCTATCTATGGCTGCCCACAACTCTCTTTGTACAGGACATATTTTACAGTTTGGTAGTGAAGAGCAAAAAAAGAAATGGTTGCCTAAACTTGCCACAGGAGAATGGTTAGGTGCATGGGGTTTAACAGAGGCGAATACTGGTAGCGATGCACTACGTATGAAAGTTACGGCTGTAGAAGATGGAGATCATTATGTCTTGAACGGAGCCAAGAACTGGATTACACATGGAATTAGCGGTGATATTGCAGTTGTACTAGCAAGAACAGGAGATTTATTAGATAGCCATGGAATTACTGCATTTGTTGTAGAAAGAGGAACACCAGGATTTTCAGGAGGCAAGAAAGAGAACAAACTGGGCATGCGCGCTTCAGAAACGGCAGAAATGATCTTTGAAGATTGTCGAGTACCTAAAGAGAATATCCTTGGTAATATTGGTGATGGGTTCATTCAGGCAATGAAGGTGTTGGATGGAGGAAGAATTTCAATTGCGGCCCTATCACTTGGTATAGCACAAGGAGCATATGACGCTGCATTGAAGTACTCCAAAGAGCGTGAACAATTTGGCCAACCTATTTCAAATTTTCAGGCAATCGCATTTAAGTTAGCAGATATGGCTACCGAGATTGAAGCAGCTGAATTGCTGACACTTCAAGCGGCCGATTTGAAAAACAGGGGAGAGAAAATGACTAGAGAATCTGCTTTTGCCAAATATTATGCCTCTGAGGTTTCATGTAGAGTAGCCACTGAAGCTGTTCAGATTTTCGGAGGATATGGTTATACGAAAGATTTCCCAGTAGAGAAATTCTACAGAGACTGTAAACTTTGTACCATCGGTGAAGGAACCTCTGAAATTCAAAAACTTGTTATTTCTAGAGATATTTTAAAATAAGCACTTGCAAGTGAAAGTAAAGAGGTTACTTTTGCATCCTCGAAAAAGTGAAGGAGGTATTTAGAATATGTTAATTATACCCGTTAAAGAAGGCGAATCCATAGAACGCTCGTTGAAAAAGTACAAGAAGAAATTTGAACGTACTGGAGTAATGCGCGAACTACGCAGTAGAAAAAATTTCACCAAGCCATCGGTTGTTAACCGTGAGCAAAAGTTGAAAGCAATCTACGTTCAAGGATTGAGACAAGAAAGCGAATAAGATTCGTTTTACAATATATAAAGCCCCGTAAAGTTGAATAACTTTACGGGGCTTTTGCATATGGATCAAATTGAAGACTTTCGAAAATACTTGGTAGCTGAAAAACGAAGCTCCGAGCACACAATAACTGCCTACCTAGCAGACGTGGAGGCTTTCTATTTTTTTTTAGAAAACAAAGGCTACCTTAATAACGAGGAGATAGAAGTTACGCACCGCCATATCCGTGCGTGGGTTGTTCACTTGCTTGATGAAGCAGACCTATCCGTTTCATCAGTAAATAGAAAGTTGAGCTCGCTCAAAGCCTACTTCAGGTATCTCAAGAAGCAAGGTTACATTAAGGTGAATCCCACACTTAAAGTGATCTCCCCCAAAAAGCAGAAACGCTTACCCGAGTTTGTTGATGAACAAGGAATGAATAAGCTCTTTGATGAAATAGAGTTTGAAGAGTCGTTTGAAGGATGTCGAGATAGACTGATGCTTCAGTTACTTTACCATACTGGAATCCGGCTATCAGAGTTAATTGGTATAAAAGTAGCTGATATTGACTTTGTTCAGGGTAAATTGAAGATACTAGGAAAGCGAAATAAAGAAAGGTTCGTTCCCATTACAGGTGAGTTGGTTCAATCGTTACAAGAGTACTTGCGTTGCAGAGGCGATGTTGCAGATGCTTCTTCATCAGAATATCTTTTATTAACGAGTAGGGGAGGTGAAATTTATCCTTCTCTTGTATACGCTATTGTTAAGACAAACCTTAACTTAGTAACAACAATTAAAAAGAAGAGTCCACATGTTATTCGCCATTCATTTGCAACTCACATGCTCAACAACGGTGCCGATTTACACACCATTAAAGAATTGTTGGGTCACGCAAATTTAGCCGCAACTCAAGTGTACACCCACAACACCTTTGAAAAGATTAAAAAGATTTTTAACCAAGCTCATCCTCGAGCTTAAAAACATAGGTCACATGAAATTAGATATTCAATCTGTACATTTCAAAGCAGATCAAAAACTATTGGATTTTATCCAAGGCAGAGCAGATAAATTAGATCAATATTTTGACGGTATTCTCTCGGGAGAGGTAATCCTGCGACTAGATAAAAGCGAAAGCAATGAGAATAAGATCGTAGAGATGAAGCTAGAGGTGCCTGGCAACAACCCTTTTGCAAAGAAGCAAGCGGCAACCTTTGAAGAAGCAACCGATGAGTGTGTGGAAGCAATGAGACGTCAAGTAAAAAAAGTCAAAGAGAAGCTTAAAGCACACTAATAGCGGGCGTTTGAGTCAAACATTCAAGTCAGTATCTTTTTTTTAATTGAATGTTTGCACACAATAGTTTCTTTAATACATTTGCAGTCCTTTTAAAAGAAGGGCTGCTTTTTTTTTGAAGCAGAGGTCAAGCCAATGTAGCTCAGTTGGCCAGAGCAGCTGATTTGTAATCAGCCGGTCGGGGGTTCGAATCCCTCCATTGGCTCAAGTTCTTTAAAATTA
>CBFIHE010000028.1:4103-28124 GCA_965662345.1 Salibacteraceae bacterium | reverse complement strand
CCGGAAGCATATAATACCTCTAGCTCAAAACCCGGGTTACCAGACATAGAATTGTTGTCATTGTTACCAATAGCATTATCGGTATCTATTAAGAAGCTATACCCGTAAGATGCATTGCCGGGCTCGTCTGCCACCCGCATCCGAAAAACAACCAATTCATCACCATCACCATATGTTCCGTTAGGATCTACTATCCTGAAATATGCCGCATGTTCGTTTGTCGTAGGATTATCTACAATTTCTGTTGACCCGCATGAGGCACCTGTTTGTAAATCGGAATTAGGTTCGGTAGAAACATGATAAACCACATTCCACCCTGAATAATCAAACTCAGAAGATTCATCCAATATACTGGACGTAAAAGCAGAACCTGAAGCTGTAATCCATCCGTTGGACGCAGAATCCAAAATTGCTTGAGAATTTGAATTGGTTGCAGGATCAAATATCTGCCCTGGGGTTTGCCCAACCGCTTGAAAACGAGCATTTGCAAAAATGAAAATGGTCATTAAAAGACCTAGTGGAAAATAATGTTTCACAAGCTGAAAGGGTACTGACATATTTTTCATAACCAATAATTGAATCTTCTTCATTCAGGCCACGAAAATAAAAAATTAACAAAGGCTTGTGCATATAATACTCAGGTTTACTTTTTGGCTAATAAACTATTGATTATCAATAATTAAACCCCCTAGATTCATTCATGCGCAAGAAATAAACAGGGAGGAATGGGTTATGAATGGATCTTTAGTTTTCTAAGGCAAGAAAGCGATCTTTTATTCAAGTGCAATTTTCTTGCATTCATCGCCAATTTTCAAAACGTATATCCCTTTAGACAAAGTTGAAATATTCAATTCTTGCACAGAGGCACTTTCTACGCGACTAGTCATAACCTGTCTTCCCTGAACATCATAAATTTCAATGTTGTTACCTAGGTATGATTTCTTGAAATCTATTCGCAATACATCTGTTGCCGGGTTTGGATATACTTCAAAACTTGAATCTTTTGTAAGCTCAGCACCTGTTGATGTACCCGTTGAATCATCTGGAGCAGAAAGTAATGAACTAGAAGCCTGAATCACCTCTTTGGTTTGCATGTCTTGCAGCCAAGCCACCACAAACAAACTATCAAAGCTTTCTACTGTATGGGCATTAGCATGGTTCACAGGGTTATCTGCTGTAGTTGTCGCATCGTAGCTACCATTAAAGGTGTACGATCCTTGGAAAACAATTGCCGTATCTGGTGTTAAGCCATTTTGGTCTAAGATAAATTCGCCTGAACCACCCGGTATCAATTTCTTCATAACATCGTGGAACTCTGTTTCACCGTTTGAAGCAACGTTTAAAAATGTGGTGCGCTCAACAATACCAACAAATGCTCTATAGGCTATTGCAGGAATGGTTCCTGTTGGCACCATCTGTACATCGTAGTAAACGGTCTGATTTGAAGGGTCTAGGCTATCCCAAACAGAAATCTCCATAGATGCAGGCTCAGTCAAATAAGACTCAAAGTCTGCGGCAGTGAAGTTACGCGGGTCGTAGTTATTCTCTCCGTTTACAAACATATCTGGTATACCACTTGTACCGTAATATCCTCTTCTGCTACCTGCTTCTTGGGTATAATAATCATCTCCTGAACCAGGCCAACTCATTTGATATTTAATCTGAACGTATTGCCCTGGATAATTATCCAACACGGCCTTAAGGTTTTCATTACCAGGCCTACAAGGTCCACAAGTAGCACTAGTAAGCACTTCTATTAAAGGTGTTTTCATTTGGGAGTATGCCGTAAACCCCGCCAGGAGCATTGCAAAAACAACTAATTTTTTCATCCGCTTTAAATTTGTTTTTCGATGAAGGTATACGGGCCCTTCAACCCACTCTTATTTATTGTAAAGACCATCTTTTTTCTCTTCTTCCACTTTTCCTGACCGATCTACTTTGGTAACAAAATACTTCGTAGAGCCACGCCATGGCAATATGGCATAGCGCTCAACATAATAAAGATTGATCCGCTCGCCAGAAAGAGAAACATCTTCTAAAGCACTGTACAGACTATCATGTCCTTTCTCTACACTAAACTCAAATACTTCAGAAAGTTGATTACTGCTTTTTACGGCTCCAAAGCTCTTGAGGTCAAGTTGCCCTTCCCATGTTTTGAAGAGCACTCCCTTTTTACTCAGTTTAATTACCGTTCCAGCCCTTACTCCTTCAGAATAAGAACCGTAATACAAAAAGAGTATAGTAATAGCACCCAGCAGAACTACAGTGATAATTGATAGAGAAAAAATCTTTTTCATGTATTGAATTTAAATCGCGTTAAAGTTACAAGAATTACTATTCTTTCAGTTTCTCTGCAAGCCAAATGCTAAACTGCTTAGATCCTTCGCTATTCAAATGTTGCCTATCTATCCAGTAATCCGTATTACGGAAAATACGATCGGGTGGAATAATTAACTCTCCATACTCTCTATATGCATCAGCATGCATAGGCTCAGAAGCCACCATTCCGTAGGCTGGAATGTACAGAAAACTTACCTCAACTCCAGCCTGCCTACAAATTGACACAAACTCTTCTACGTAACCCAAGCTTACTTCTTGTTTCTTCTCTTCCCAAAATCCAAAGCCATTAGATTGCCAATGCCTATACTTCTCTTCCTCCTCTTTCCTGAAACTTTCTAATGATTCTGGTGAGGCTGTTGCATGAAATACATCGTTGAATCCATAGGCCTTTTTCAAATCCAGATTATCAACTTCACGATTGAATACCCTGTCTTGCAGGTAGAAGAAATGTACTTGAAAATTATGCAATAAATCGCGCAGGTAATCACCATTAAAAAGTAATGGCGCATTCCATACATCTCTACGATCTGCCAAAAACCCAAAGTCTCTATGAGAGTCTTTTGGCTCATCGCGAACTACATCCAGTATGATTCTTTCTGGCTTATGTTGACCTAATAAATCTTTGAGTACCTCGGCATGTATATTTCTATTGCCGCCACAATAAGATAGGTTGGCAACAGAACCTTTCTCAAGACCTAGCCTATTGTTTATGATTCTGTCATTTATTCCGCAACCCGTATGCGATGCCCCCATGAAAACGATTTTCAGTGGCACTTCTTTCTTCTGAATTCGCGCTGCAATCCACTCTATATCACAGCCCTCATTCTTTGCAAAAAGATATCGGTACGTATTGGGTACTTCTACCTGCCAAACAATGAATACAGCAATGAAAACTGGAAGCAACCAAAAACCAATATGTTTTACCATCCGAATCATTAGAACCTGAAATAAACGAAGTTTTCTGGCTGGGCAAACGCACCAAAAACAAAAATCCAAAGAACGATTAGAATTTCTAGTGCAACAGACTTATACCTTCTTAGAGAAAGAAGCCATATGCCCATATCTGAGTTTCTAATTTTAAAATCTATCCCCATCATAAACCCTACAGACACAATCATGATCAGTAGGTCTTGAGTAGAATCAAACAAACTCGTTAATGTGGCATTAAGCACCTCTAAACTTGATAGGTGGTAGCTCAAATGAGTAGGGATTTGCACAAATAAATGAAACGCATCTACAATGCTATTCGCCCTAAAAATAAAAAGCCCAAAACCAAATAGTGCCACCACCCAGAGACGATCGCTTACACGCTTTAGTAAGCTAGTTTCTGTTATACCCAATTGGGTATTCAACCTGGTTCTAATGGAAGCTGTAGCCAGGCCAAAAACCATGTATATTCCATTTAAAGCACCCCAAATTACAAAAGCCCAACTTGCACCATGCCATAAACCGCTCACCAAAAAAATAGTCATGATATTGCGGTATTTCATGGTATTTCCTCCTCTACTCCCTCCCATTGGGATATAGATATAATCACGGAACCACGTGTTTAAAGAAATATGCCACCTGTTCCAAAATTCTGCGATAGACCTAGAATAAAAGGGGGTTTTGAAATTAGGAAGCAAATCGAAGCCAAAAAGCCTGGCTGTACCAATAGCTATGTCTGAATAGCCAGAGAAATCTCCATAAACTTGAAAAGTAAATGCTATGGCGGCTGCAACTACCTCAATACCTGTGTACTCTTGAGGAGAAACGTACACTATATCTACTACTTGGGCTAGGTTATCTGCGATCACTACTTTTTTGAAAAAACCCCAAAGCATGAGTCGGAGACCAGATATGGCAAAGTCTGTATCAAATTTTCTGGGTATAGAAAACTGAGGGAGTAAATGGGCTGCACGTTCTATAGGCCCTGCAACAAGCTGTGGAAAGAAGGCCACAAAAGCGAAAAACTTTATGGGATCTTTAGAATGGGTTAAATGCCCCCTGTAAATATCTAAGCTATAACTAAGTGTTTGGAAGGTATAAAAGCTAATGCCAACAGGGAGAATAACTTGTAATGTACTTTTATGCAATTCTAACCCCATAAACGAAAAGGAAGTAATAAAAGAATCTACAAAAAAGTGGTAGTACTTGAAGAAGCCCAACAAACCTAAGTTTACGGCCAGACTTACATAGAGCCAATATTTTTTTGACTTTTCATTTTCTGCATCACCAATTTTTTGCCCTACAATAAAATCTACTAACGAACTAATGAAAATGAGAATGAGAAAACGAACATCCCACCATCCGTAAAAGACATAACTGGCTAGAAGAATAAGAATATTCTGTGCAGTAAGCTTTTTATTTAACAGGTGGTAAAGCGTAAATACTATGGGAAGAAAAAGAAGAAATGCCAGAGAATTAAAAAGCATCGATTCTAATTAATGCCATACGTTAAACGCATAGTAATTGTAGCTGTTTTTTTCTTGCTGTAAGTATTGTAGCTACCTCCCCAAGAATAGTCTTCATTGCTATTTTGACCTATTATTTGAAAAACACCCATTTTAGCAGAGCGTAAATCGGCTAAATCAGCATTCGCATTATCTGCAATTAACTGAGCGCGTTGTCTTGCATCTTCTGTGGCTTGCGCAATCATTTCTAATTTTAAATCTGCCAATTTGGTGTAGTAATATTGCGGTCTTTCAGAATATAGCTCTATCCCTTGTTTAATTAACTGTGATACCTCACGAGATACTTTTTCTACAGATTCTACTTTTTGAGACTCAACAGAGAACCGTTGATTTAGTACGTAGTGCTTAAATGGACCTTGTTTGTACCTGCCGTTCACATCATACTCAGATTCAAACTCCTTACGAATATCTACACTCTCAAAAATAACTTCGTCTTCACCTACACCTGCATCTTTCAAAAAGCGCATAACCGCTTCTCTATCTGCTTTCAATAAGTCGTAGGCCGTTTGTAGGTTAGGGTTAGCTTTTCCAAAAGAACTTTTCCATACTATGAGATCAGAAGTAAAGTCTTTCTTTCCTAGGCCAGTAACCACTATTCTATCTGCACCAGAATTTCTATCTATGTAGGCTTCGCCAAGAATGGCTAAACCCACAATAAAAGAAATACCTACTACTAAGGCCGCTGAAAGGTTTTTCATAATTCAGTTGTTTGTTCAAATGTAGTGGATTCGTTCATCCATAAGAGCATAATATATATTTATCAATAGTTCATAAGAATTAATTATAGCTATGCCCATTACTATTGAATCTCACATACTTTTGACAAAGTAAAATTTAACGTAATATGAAAAAGTTGTCTTTAGCCATTATGGCTTCTGTAGTGTTAGCCTCTTGTGGAGGTTCAGATTCTCAAGAATCTCAGCAGACGAAAACCACCAATGATGAAAAAGCAGGTAATGAAGCAGCAGTAGCCTTGCAGAAAAAGGCAGCAGCCTATTTCCAATCGCTACCAGAAGCAGCTCCTTTTGGCTCTGCAATGACACAACTTGGAAAAAAACTGTACTACGAAACGGCACTTTCTGCGAATGGAGAAATGAGCTGTAATACATGTCACATGTTAGATAACTATGGGGTAGATAATGAAGCTACATCTCCTGGACATGAAGGAAAGCGTGGCGATCGAAATAGTCCGAGTACTTACAATGCTTATTTCCATATTGCTCAATTCTGGGATGGAAGAGCAGCCGACTTAAAAGCACAAGCAGCGGGTCCGGTTCTAAACCCTATTGAGATGGGTATTCCAGACAGTAATGCTGCCGTAAAGAATATTAAAGACATTGAAGATTATGTTCAGCTCTTCAACGATGCTTTTCCTGGTTCTGCTGAACCTATAAACTATGACAACATCACAGAAGCAATAGGTGAGTTTGAAAAAACACTTTCAACACCCTCTCGTTTTGATGAGTACTTAGCAGGAGATTTAACTGCACTAAACGAAGCAGAACAAGAAGGATTGGAAACATTTATTAATGCCGGTTGTATTACTTGTCATATGGGTGGCGGTCTAGGTGGAACCATGTACCAAAAATTTGGGCTAATACAAGGTCCATACTGGGGGTATACTGGCAGTGAACATGAAGATGAAGGTAGGTTTGCCGTAACGGGTAATGAATCTGAAAAGTATTTCTTTAAAGTACCTTCTCTGAGAAACGTAGCTAAAACAGGCCCGTACTTTCATGATGGAAGCGTAGAAGACTTGAACCAAGCCGTAGACATCATGGCCAAAACGCAACTAGGTAAAGAATTAAGTACAGATGAAATACAAAGTATCTCTACCTTCTTAGAATCACTTACGGGAGAATTCCCAGAGCACGCATTATTAGCAACTAAATAAGTAACGAGTAATATATAGATAAATGAGAAAGTTAGCATTAGCAGTAACCGCACTAGCCTTTACGGCTGCAAGTTGCGGAGGTGGCGGAGAAGCCAAAAAAGAAGAAACAACCATTAAAGCACCAGTAAAAACAGCACCAGCACCTGTAGAAGAAAAAGCAGATGTGCCTGCAGTAGCCGAATTGGTAATTGAAGGTAACGACCAAATGAAGTTTAACCTAGATAAACTTGAAGTATCTGAAGGTCAAACCGTTAAACTAACCTTGAAGCACGTGGGCACCATGGCTAAAGAAGCTATGGGACACAACTGGGTGTTGTTAGCACAGGGAGTAGATAAAGCAGATTTTGCCGCGGCAGCCGTTTCAGCAAAAGACAATGACTATTTGCCAGAAGGTCGTGAAGCAGATGTACTTGCACGCACGGCAACCATTGGCGGTGGCGAAGAAGTTACTATTGAGTTTGAAGCACCAGCAAAAGGAACGTATGAGTTCATTTGTTCTTTCCCTGGTCATTATGGAATGATGAATGGAAAATTCATCGTGAAGTAATTAACTTATTTCATACTTGCATAAAAGGGGTGGCTTCACCCCTTTTTTTATGTCTATACACATCATATAGTTCCTTCTTTTCAAGCAGAATCACTTAATTTGAGAAATCAATAAAACCATGAGAAAAAGAATTATTATTCCTGTTTTATCTGTAATTATTGCAGCAATTGCTTTCTCTTGCTCTCCAAGCGAGGTAAAGTTGGTTCAAGCAGAACCCTTTGAAGTATCTGGAGAATTCTTGTTTGAAGGACCAAATACCCTTCAAGCTTCCAATGCATTTAGTGCAGAAACACTGCAAAAATTAGCGCAAAGCGATGCTGCACCTACATCCATTAAGGTTACTAAAGCCACTTTTCAATTGAACGGTCTAAACGCCAAAACCATAGAGAGCGCAACCCTTCAAATTGTTAGCAATAACCATGATATGATTTCGCTTGGCACGGTTTCAGCAATAAGCGGTAATGAGGTAGTTTTAAACATGGCAGAAGAAACAGATGTTACCAATTACCTAGCAGATGAAGGTGCTACATGGATTTTAGATGTTAACCTCACTCAAGATTATGACGAACTCTACCTTCCCCTTCAATTAGAATTTGCAATCAATTAAAACATCAATACATATGAAATCACTCATAATATCCTTTGCATTGGCTTTTCTCAGTATCGGCTTTGCCAATGCCCAAGAAGATAAATTAGTAGGCGTTTGGATGCCCAGCGATGGCCGTTCCATGATCAAAATTGAGAAAATAGGTACCAAATTCTTTGGGCGCGTGGTTTGGTTAAAAGAACCCAATGATGAAAACGGTAAACCACGTGTAGACAATAATAACTCAGATGAAAACCTACGTTCTACTCCACTAAAAGGTTTGCGCATGCTTAAAGACTTTACCTGGAACGCTAAAGACAAGCTTTGGGAAGATGGAACCATATACGACCCAAAAAACGGCACAACCTACAGCTGCAAGATTGAACCGAAAAGCGATAACAAAATAGAAGTTAGAGGCTTTGTTGGCACGGAGATGTTTGGCAGAACAGATATTTGGACCAGGCTTGAGAAAAAGAAAAAGTAGGTTCTAGTTGTTAGGTTTTAGGGGCTTAGATGTTAGTAGATTTTGTACCACGTATGAAGTATTAAGAGGTTATCATTTGAATACGTAAGATTTTTTGCTGCTAAACCTTTAGACTCCTCGACCGCTCAACCCCGAATATAAATTCCCTCTTACTCCATACTATTGCTAAAAACTGTTTGGAGACCCTGAAACAAGTTCAGGGTGACGGTTTATTGTAAAATCGCCTTATTCTCGATACAATCAGCTTTAAGCTGATTACTCGAATTGACGGCTACATTCTATGTTAGACGTCATGCTGAACTTGTTTCAGCATCTCTATTTTAAAGTCTAACAACTAATATCTAAAAAGCTAACTCACGGACTAACAAAACTGATGTAAAGCCTTACGAATAGCGGAGTGCTCAATTCATTCTCCATATAATAGCCATCGCTATCAAAGCCTCTAAAGAAGTCGTCTTCATCTACATTGTACTGCCAGTTGAGGCGAGCACCTGCTTGCACATTCACCCAAATAAAATCTGAAAGTGCACGTTGAACACCCATGCCAATGCGCAGCTCACTTCGTCTTAGCTCAATATTGTCTTTGGTAGATGTTTGGGGCACATTATTATCTGCCAAATACTCCGTCTCAAAGTTTCTAAACCGAGTAAGGTTATACGTAGCACCAGTAACCGTAAAACCAGCATTAATAAGTGTCTTATTGTTTGGCCTATAGCGTAGAGCAAAACGCGATGGTAGCACGGCCTCAATACCCCATTTTGGGTTCTTAAAGGAATGATAGTAGTACACCACAGGCAAATAGTTTAATGCACCTCCCAAATATGTTCGAACAGCGCCCACACCCCACATCAACCGGTCGTTGGGCTTAAACCCATAAATAGCAGCCACGGGCACGCGAATATTGGAGAAGTTGTAATCGCCAAAATCATAATCTCCGTTAAGTGACCCACCTACAAAACCCAACAAAAAGCGCTTCTCATTCAAAGGCTTAAATATGGTGGCTTGCACCGTTGTTCTGCGCAAGGGCGATGCCTGTAAATTTCGCGTAAGCGGATTACTGTAATTTCCATCATCAAACACATAATATTGCTCGTTGTACTCTACCCCCAAGTTGATGAGAATATTGTTTCTGGATAATACGGGGAAGTTTCCCAGTACACCAAAACCCTGATTGGCGTTAATGGTAGCCTTTTCTTCTGCAAGAGCAGGGTTTTGATTTATTGCACCAGTGGTGAGTATATTTTGAGACTGGAAATCATAATACACAGAAACCAATGAGGTTGGGGATTGACCCAGAACTTTATTGTTACAGAATGACTTAGCGGGTTCTTCCGTGAGCACGAAATCAGAAAAATCAAATTCATCTTCAACAGCGGTAGTGTCTTCTTGGGCAATAGCAAGCCCATTCAGAAGTACAACGGAAACAAAAAGCGCAGCGTATTTCATTATGTATCTCATTTGTTCAAAAATAACCTTGGAAAGCTATTCTGCAACATCGGCTTATGCCAGAAGGTTTCAAAAGTGGTAAAATGCACTATCTTTCTTCACTCAAACTACTGTATTATGCTAGTAAAAACCTACGGAGCTGCCGTTAGAGGCATTGATGCGATTACCATAACCATTGAAGTAAACGTGGGCAAAGGAGTTAATTTCTTTTTGGTAGGATTGCCCGATAGTGCCGTAAAAGAAAGCCAACAACGTATTGATGCTGCTCTTAAAAACAACGGATACAAAATTCCTGGAAAGAGTATTACCATTAACATGGCTCCTGCAGACATTCGCAAAGAAGGAAGTGCTTATGACCTGGCTATCGCCACGGGTATTCTGGCCGCGTCCGAACAAATTGGTTCAACTGAAGTAGAAAACTACCTCATAATGGGGGAGCTTTCTTTAGATGGAGAGGTAAGACCCATTACTGGTGCTTTACCTATGGCCATTCAAGCCAGAAAAGAAGGGTTTACAGGATTTATTCTGCCAGAACAAAATGCCAGAGAGGCAGCTGTGGTAAATGATTTACCTGTATACGGAGTCAAGAATATTAAGCAAGTAATTGATCATTTTGATGGGAAAGTAACGCTGGAACCAACGGATGTGAATACACGTGATGAGTTCAATGAACAGGTCAACTTGTTTGAGGTTGATTTCAACGATGTAAAAGGACAAGAAAACGTAAAGAGAGCGCTTGAAATTGCCGCAGCAGGTGCGCATAATATTATACTTGTAGGACCACCAGGATGTGGAAAAACCATGCTCGCAAAGCGATTTCCTACCATCTTACCTCCCTTAACCTTGCAAGAAGCATTGGAGACTACCAAGATTCACTCGGTGGCTGGCACATTGGGTAGGCAAACCTCACTCATGACCCAGCGACCTTTTAGACATCCGCACCATACGGTATCCAATGTGGCTCTCGTTGGTGGTGGAAGCAACCCAAAACCTGGGGAAATTTCATTAGCCCATAACGGAGTACTTTTTTTAGATGAGCTACCCGAGTTTCAACGCACTGTACTTGAGGTAATGCGCCAACCGTTGGAAGATCGCGTAGTAACTATTTCGCGAGCAAAAATTACGGTAGATTATCCAGCCAGCTTCATGTTAGTAGCTAGTATGAACCCCTCGCCTAGCGGAGAGTTTTACGATCCGGCAACAAGCTCAGACAGCGAGATGTCTGTAAAGCGTTACCTCAATAGAGTATCTGGCCCTTTAATGGACCGTATTGATTTGCAAATAGAGGTGCAACGTGTACCTTTTGAAGAACTCACAGATAAACGTTCTGGAGAATCTAGCGCAACCATTCGAGAACGCGTAATTCAAGCCAGGCAAATTCAAACAGAACGATATGCTGGTTCTCAAACCATTCACACAAATGCACAACTCACGCCTAAGCTCATGCGTAAATATTGCAAGGTAGACCAAGCGGGAGAGCAGCTATTGAAAACAGCTGTAGATAGACTAAACCTATCGGCTCGTAGCTACGATCGTATTTTAAAAGTGGCACGCACTATAGCAGACCTTGATGGCCAAGCCGATTTAGCTCCAAAGCACCTGGCAGAAGCCATTCAATATAGATCTCTAGACCGAGAAGGATTCCAATAAATCTCACCATTCATGAAGAATGAATAGGGGCTTTTTATACTCCATATGCTTGACTTATTTTTGCCCGCATGATTAACGGAAAGAAGGTAGTTGTGGTGATGCCCGCTTACAATGCGGAGAAAACCTTGAAGAAGACGTATGACGAGGTTCCTCGCGACATGATAGACGAGGTAATTCTGGTAGACGACAAAAGTACCGACAACACTTCTGAGCATGCACATGAACTTGGTATTGAACATGTTATTCGCCATGAGGAAAATAAAGGATATGGGGGTAACCAAAAGTCTTGCTACAACAAAGCGCTTGAGATTGGTGCCGATATTGTAATTATGGTACACCCAGATTACCAATACACGCCTAAGCTTATTCCTTCTATGGGCTACATCATTGCCAATGATTTGTACGGTACCGTTCTTGCTTCTAGAATTTTGGGTAAAGGCGCCCTCAAAGGTGGTATGCCCATTTACAAGTACATTGCCAATCGTCTCCTTACGTTTACGCAGAACACGTTAATGAATCAAAAGCTCTCTGAATACCACACAGGATATAGAGCGTTTAGTCGCGAAGTATTGGAAGCTATTGATTACAATGCCAATTCAGATGACTTTGTATTTGACAATCAAATGATTGCTCAAATCTTTTATGCAGGATATGAGATAGCCGAGGTTACTTGTCCTACCAAGTATTTTGAAGAGGCCTCATCCATCAATTTCCAACGCAGTTCAGTTTACGGATTGGGAGTTTTATGGACATCTTTCAGCTACTTCTTACAAAAAGCAGGATTAGCTAAGTTTAGAATATTTAAAAAGCCTGCTTAACGCTTAGCAGGTCTTTTCCAGAACATGAATCCATTCTTGCTGTAAAGCAACTCTACATCCTGTATTTGCTCAAGTTCTTTTGCTCCTGTTACTTTGGTAACGAAATACACATCGCGATCTATCTCCCCATATTTCAGCCATTGAGCATCCGTTCTGCGTTCATCACCCCCTGGCATAACCTCACTGTAAAATAAGTGGCCGTAACTCTTAAATTTTTCTGGTTTCACATAACAATCACAGCCAGCTTTAGAGGTATAGAACTCCATAGCAGCATTTTGAGAAATGCCCTCTATCTTTTTGATGATCAGTATGAGCGTGAGCAATACGAATAAACCAGTTCCTCCAAAAAGTACTTTGTAAGCCAATGGTTTCGTATTTGATTTATGGAGGTATAAAAACGCTATGGTAATACCAATGAGCACTACTCCTGCTAAAGCCTCCAACCCAGTCCAAGAAATATCTGCATCTAAATTTGCATAAGCAAACGGGTCTTGACTAAAAAGAGGTCTAATCATTTCTACGTTCATCCCCGCAAAAGGAAGAGCTATGAGTACGGTTCCAAACAGAACTGAGATAAACAAGAGCGCGCCTTTCATCCACCCTGTAAGTTTAACCTCATCTTTGAGGATATAGTAAACCACTTGTGCCGCCAAGAATGTGAGAGGAAAGTAAGTCATAGAAGAGTAGTGAACGATCTTGGTTTTCACTATGGTGAATAGTACCAATACCACCCAGAATAGAAACATCATCCACTTGTGCATATCTTGCTCTACAAAGCGTTTAAGGGGTAATTTTCCATGTGCTCTTATCAGAAAAATAGAAGCTGGAAAACAACCGAAAAGGAGCACAACAAAATGATAGCCTAAGAACCCTCTGTGGCCAGCATCTGGTTGACTAAACATGGTCCACTGGCGGATTGTGAATTTGATCATAAACTCTGAACCATTCACCAGTATCTCTACCCCATACCAAATTAGGGCAGTTGCAATCATAGCAGCAAAATACAGCAGAAAACGCGGTACATTAATGTAAAACCTAAAGCGCTTATACACCCAATACACAGCCAAAACTAAAGCGGTAATCAAGAATGCCACGGGGCCCTTGGTGAGCACTCCAAGACCTGTGAAGAGCCCTGCTAGCATCAAGTATATGTACTGATTAAACTTGAGGTGAATGTCTACCTTATTCTCTCTCTTCCAATAGTGAAGGATTAGATGATACAACCCTAGGAAAATGAATAAATTGAACCATGGATCTATAATACCCGACTTAAAATATAAGGAGGGTAGTACGCTTCCGAAATATGCTCCCGACCAAAGAAACCCAAATCTTGAATCATAGAGCTTTTCTCCAAAACGATAGAGGGTCATTAATGTAATTATTCCCGCTACTGCATTGGGGAAGCGAGCTGCATACTCTCCTATTCCAAAAATATTCATGGCGATAGCCTGCAACCAAAAGAAAAAAGGTGGCTTCTCTGCAAAGGTCTCGTAGTTCACATGAATGCGCAGGTAATCACCTAGGATAACCATTTCACGTGCTATCTCTGCAAAGTTGATTTCATCCCAGTCAAATAAATGAACTCCGCCTAAAAATGGAGTGTAGACTAGAACAGCTACAAAACCAACTAACAATGTGTTACGCCAAGATGTAGACATTACCTATGATTGAATCTATTCGTTTTGAATTAAAACTCGCTCCTTCAAGGGTTGAAAAGACCAATGACTAAGCATGTAGATAGGCCTAAGCTTTCGTCTTGAAGATGCTCAAAGATAGAAGAAAGCCATCACCGATTTATCCATATAAATAGTTCAACTTTGAAGAGCAAAATGAGGCAAAAGTCTACTATACTTTTTGAGCGCGGCTCTTTAAAAATAGCCAAAAGCAAATTCGCAGCATTGGGCGTTGAGAATCTGCTAGAAGATACGGTTTGGGGGGCAAAAGGGTTTAAGTACAATCAACTACATGCAAAAGAACGTATTCACGAGCTTAAGCACCCCTATCACTTTTCATTAAACCATGGAAACCGCTTACTGGGTAATATAACATTAGACCATCGCTTGGCGCAAGTGGGCACTAAGGAAGTAAATGCCTACTACATAAGATACTTTGCCTTTAGAAAGCAAATTCAAGCTAAACAAGAGGCTCAAAAAGTCCGTACTAAAGCTGGAAAACTCAAAAGTCTATTGTTAAAACAGATGGCTTCTTGCCCCGCAGACGAGGTGGTGAATTACAATGAGAACACCAATTCACCTGGGGTCACCTATGGTTTCGTTGACGGCAAGAATGCAAGGTCATTCAATCAAGGTGGAGAATTTGGATTTCAAACTATTCGTTATTTCAAGCCTGTAGTTTTCTTTAGAGATAAACCCCAGGCTTTTAAAGGAGTACGTGTAATTACACCTAGAGAGAAGCCGCTAATTAAGCAACTCGTTTCAAGCAGCTACAAGAACCACAGTCTGGTACATTTTAGTTACTTGTTTCATGAAAATAATTACCACATTCTAGAGTACAAGGGTGAGATTTTTGCGGGCTGCCAGGTTCATAAACACCATTGGAAAGTATCTGGTTTAATGGGAAATGTGATTGATCCATTGCTATTTCCATTGCTTAGAAAAACAGGTATGAAGAAATTCTTTAATCCAGAAGACTTCTGTTTTCTCTCATTTGATCATTTGTTGGTTAAACCTGGTTTTGAGCATGTTTTCTTTGGTCTCTTCGAATCTCTTTTAGCGAAGTTCAATGCCCACATGGCCATGATTCCATTGGATGCAGAAGACCCAATGCAGCAGCACCTAAACAAACCCAAGAACTTGGGAATTGCTCACAAACTGCTAAAGTTTAAACCTGGCCTTGTACTTGCCAAAGGATTAGATGGATACAAACTCCCCAAGCAGCTGTACGATAGTCCAGTATTCATTTCAGGATTTGATATCACATAAAAAAGCCCCGATTTATAACCGAGGCTCCGTTTCATATTAAAAATAGAATACTCTAGTTGCATCCAACAGGAGCAATGTGCCTTCCGTCTGATACATCATTTGGGCCAGTATAATTCACATTTATGACCTGTATTTGAATCTCTTCTAGCACCTTCCCTGGGGCCAAGTCAAACAATTGCTCTGGAACAAAGGTGTTTTTATAGAAGCCATCTGCTGGATCCTTCTCCATTCTCAGTTCTGGGTAATTAATCACCTCATCATAATTGGCAATGGTAATTCTGTCTCCGTCTGTTGTGAACGCACGGATGTACATTCCATAGTTCATTTCACCAACTACAGACTCCTGCATAGAAGCCTTGTCTTCTTCTTTTAAGTTGTAGATAAAGGTGCAGTAATCGTCTTTGAAAATTACACCTGGCAATTGACAAAACTTGGTATTACAGCCTGGTATAGGTAATGCTTCTACATTTAAATCTTCTGTTTTGTCTTCATCGCAGCCACCGCCACCTTCACCAGTTCCATCTTTCTTCTTAACCAAGAATGAGAATCCGTTATCGTAAATCTGCTTATCAGAAGCAACATCGTAAAATTGATTTGGTACAATCTTGATGAAGTACACATTAGGATTATCTGCTGATTGAGTCATTTTCAACTCATCCCTTGAAGCAGTCCATTGTCCATTTCCACCTACAGGCTCTGCTGGGTTCCAAGACCAAATAAATAGATCGTCTTGAGTATCTTTAAGACGAGAACAATCTGTCTTTGATACATCTACATATAGTGCTACAGAATCTGTAGGGTTAAACCTTGCAGGTACTACCCAAGCTTTTTGGGCATATACGCCTGCGGTTGAAAAAAGAAATGCTATTGCTACAAGCAGCTTTAAAGTATTTGTATTCATGGTTGCTTGTTATTTACGTGTGAATGAAAAACGATATGAGCTTACCACTGCATCACCACAAGTGCGTGGAAATTTCAAATCTAAGTTGTTGACGTATTCATTTACGGTAGTACCCATTTCCATGGTGATAGTATCATTGATGGTATCGCTTGTATTAATCAAATACAAGTAAGCTGGATAAGCAGGATCGTCAAACATCCAAAAACCGCTTTCTCCAAAGTAATTTACACCTGAGCCTTCATCTACTTCATAAGCCATTTCTGCCGCTGAAAAGGAGATTCTCATTGCCGTGTCTAAATAAAACTTAGAGAGGTTAACTTCATCCTTTAGAATAGACTGCTCATCAATCAAAGCCACTGCCGTTACTTCCCACGTACCAGCCATTCCAGCTGTTTTATCGTAAGGTGTACCAATCTCGGCCTCTTCTTTTTTACACGCCCATACCACTAGCAGTGTTAAGGCTACAATTCCGAATATTTTGCTGATTTTTTTCATCCTCTTTCGTATTGAATTAGCACCCACCCTCTGGGTTTAGTTCAAATATCTCTGTTCGTTCTACGGCTGGAAACTGCAGCACCATACCGTTACAGTTCCAGATAGCACCTCTTGATTCTATGTTTTCGCCATCAATGGCACCTCTGCGCTTAATTTGACTGGTACGGTCTCCTTCGCCAATCATTTCTAACCTGCGCTCCCACTGCACTTCAAACAAAATTTCTGCAGTAGTTGCATTAGACGGTAATGAAGGCGCTAGACCTGCACGTTGTTTTATATCGTTTACATCTTGCACTGCTGTAGTTAAGTTGATGCCTAAAAGGGCTGCAGCCTCTGCTCTAATTAGCTTCATTTCCGTTAAATGTATAAGCGGAATGTTAAAATAATCTTTGTCAAACTTATTCAAAGCAATACGTTCACTAGGCTCACCTGCATTAAGAATGGTGAACCAAGCACCTCTTTTATCTGCAATAGAGTTTGTATCAGCGCCTGTAGGAAAGTAAAGGTTAAAAAAGTCTTTGGAAATAGTCATTGTTGGCTGATTCCCTTTTCTCCAGTTACCCGTGTATCCTCCTGAGCGGTTATCATCTCCCGTATTTGATGATACGCTACCGAAAATAGTTTCTGAAGACACACGATCTGTAAGGAATCTAAAATCCAATGGATCGCTCATAGATTCCAAAGAAAACTTCCCACTGTTTATTACTTCATTCGCATAGAAATAAGCACTGTCATATTTACCCATTTGGAAGTATACCTGAGCAAGCGCTCCTTTGGCAGACCAACTAGAAGCGTAATTTCCATTGTCGTCAGGCAGATTAGTCTCCGCTCTGCGTAGGTTACCCGTAATGTAATTATAAGCAGCTCTAACAGTGGTTCTAGGAAGAGGTTCATTGGTTTCTTCGTACGGAATAGCAACTCCCAGATGAGAGTTACTAGGTGTGTAACCGTAAGGCTGTGCCCAGAGTTTCACAACATCAAACAAACAATACCCCCTAATAAAGTCTGCCTCTGCAATCAAGCGTTGGCGTTCAGAAGGCGTTACACCTGTTACCAAATCAACACTTTCGCGAATTACGTTTGCTCTATTAATGGCAAAGTACGGCTCTTTGTATACGGTGTTAACGGTACCGTTGAATATATCTGTTCTTCTATTGAAGACTTGAGTATAGTCATCTTGTCTCTCTGGCTGAGCCACGTCATCACTCAGCAATTCATGTAGGTTTTGTGATTGGCCATTAAAACCATTGGCCATTACTTCATATGCCGCATTTAACAGCATCTGCAAATCATCTTTCGTTTGAATAGCTTCATCTTCAAGAAGCACATTATCTGGCTCAAACTCCAATTGCTTCTCGCACTGCACAAAGAGCAGAGCCGATACAAGCGAAATAAATAGCGTTTTGATAGTATATGTTTTCATATTGGCTCTTATTAAAAGGTTACACTCAATGCGATATTGTATGTTCTCTCCTGCGGTGGAGTAAGGTAAGTTACGTTACCGCTCATGTTTCTATCTGCTGCGTTATCAAAATCGCGTGCAATCTCAGGGTCTAGCCCTTCAAAATTGGTCCATGTTAAGAAGTTGGTCATACTTCCTTCTATGCGTAAGCGTTGGATATTCACCTTTTTGATGTTAAATGGTTTGAAGTTATATCCTACGGCTAATCTTCTAAAACGGATGTAATCACCATCTTTCAACCATTGGTCTGTATTAATCCATGGAGTACCAGAACCATACGTTTCAGTATCTCTAGTTAATCGAGCGTAGTCAACATCATTGTCACCTGGTTTTCTCCATCTATCAAATATCTCAGTACGCATGTTCCAATCGGTTACTACACCTAACTGTCTTTTAGATGATGAATCGTAAATCTTAGCACCGAATGAATAGACAATGTCTAGATTCAAATCCCAGTTCTTCCAGGCCCAAGTGTTGTTCAGCCCGCCAATTACCTCAGGCAGTACATCGCCAACTGGTACACGGTCATCTGGATTCCACTTATCTGTGAGCTCTCCATCTTTGGTGTAATACATAGGTTTACCCGTTTCTGCATCTATTCCAGCTGAACGTACCAAGAAATTGGTTCCAATAGGGTATCCAACAACTACGCGGGTATCATTGGTACCGCCTAGAATGGCATCTTCTGTATACAACCCTATGGACTTAACCTCATTGTAGTTATGTGCCATGTTGAAATTGGTAGTCCAAGATAACGGCCCTACAAGGTTTCTACTTTTCACACTTAATTCCCAACCTCTGTTCAGAATTTCACCAACGTTATCCCAGTATTCTCCATAGCCTAAACTCTGAGGCAATTGAACGCGCATAAGCACATCTGATGCATACTTTCTATAATACGCTGCCTCCATGGTAATACGGTCATCTAAAAACCCAATTTCTGCTGCGATATCCCAATTTGTGGAAACCTCCCACTGCAGGTTTGGATTATCTAGCTCAATCTTATACAATATGGGATTACCGTTGTAGGTTGCGTTGTTCTCTGGTGGTGAGTAACGGGCATAGTATTTATCTACTGGTAGGTTGGCATTACCTGTTCTACCGATACTAAATTTCCATTTAAAGTAGCTGATGACATTCTGCGCTTGCATGAAGTCTTCTTCACTCATGATCCAACCAACACTTGCAGAGGGGAAGAAACCATACTTGTTGTTTGGTCCAAATTTAGAAGAGCCATCTACCCTACCCGTTAATTGAGCAATGTATTTGTTCTTCAACATGTAATTTACACGACCAAAGTAGCTGATAAAACTCCATTGCTCTGTTGGGCCATCTTGGTCTGCTCTCATAGAGTCACTTTCTGCATCGTATAGCGGACCATCAATGTGTGTATACTCAATTAAGTTCTTACGCTCTGTTCTTGAATATTGAAATTCTGAACCCGCCATAAACGTAAAGTCGTGTTCCTTAGTAGGGTTCCAATTATAATTTCCAAATAAACTACCGTTGTAATTATTCACCCAAACAGGATATCGCTTGGCTACACCAGCTCCCACAGAACCATCTTGCAACAGGTCTTTACTTTCCCAGATATCATCATGAATTCGCATATACTCATACCCACCAGTTCCTGTAATCACCAAGTTCTCAATAGGCATAACGTTTATGCGCACATTATTTATGGAACGAATTTCTTGAGTTCTCCAATTCTTCCAAGAGCGCATTGCTACCGGATTGTTACCAGCTCCCCCTTCTCGCCAAAAATCACCTGCGTTGGCATAAGGTACTGTATCTCCCGTATTGGGATCTATTTCATACTCACCTGTTGCAGGATTCGCAACTTGTGTTGAGTCCCAATAAATAGGATAAATAGGAAGTGCTGTTGACATTGCAGCTCCAAGACCTCCTGACCAAGCCGCATCAACACGATTGTTGATTCCTTGGCTTAATGAAGAAGAAACCTGCAGTTTTACTTTTTCACTTAAATCGTAGTCAAAATTTAAACGACCACTCATACGCTCATAGCTATTACCTTTTAGGTAACTCTCATTGTCATCGTAGGTGAAATTCCCAAATAAGCCCCACTTGTCTTTGCGGGTATTCACCCCAACACTGTACATCTGCTTAAACCCTGTACCAACCGTTTCGTCTACCCAATCTGTATTGGTATTCTCAGCGGTTTCCCAAGAAACATTGTTTGGCAAATCTGCTCTACCTGTATTGCCATCATTCTCCCAAGCCTCTTGATAAATTTGTAAGTAGTCATCAGTACCTAACATATTGGGTCTAGCTGTTGGAACAGATACTCCCCAACGGGTATTTAAGTCTACTGATAGCCCTTTTGATTCACCTCGTTTGGTGGTAATTAAAATTACACCGTTTGCACCTCTAGAACCATAAATACCTGTTGCGGCTGCATCTTTTAAAATTTCAACAGACTCTATATCGCTTGGATTTATAGCTGCAAGTGGATTGGTGTTCATACCTCCACCATTACCTCTAAGGAAGTAATCTTGTGTAATAGGAATACCATCAACTACGTAAAGTGGATCTCCACCTGCACTCACAGATGCAATTCCTCGAATACGGATAAGCGCAGGTGAACCTGCCAACCCAGAACCAGTAGTTACTTGAACCCCTGCTGCCTTACCTTGCAAAGCCGATTCAAAACTAGGCACGGGCAATGCGGTAATGTCTTTGCTTTCAACCTTGGCTATAGACCCTGTAACTTCTCGCTTTCGCTGAACACCGTAACCAACAACCACAAGTTCTTCAAGCTTTTGAGCATCTACTTCAAGTTTTGCAGAAATAGCTGCTGGTGCCTTGCCTGCCTCTACTGTTAGAGGAAGCATTAAGGTTTTGTACCCAATAAAAGACACTTTAAGGTTGTAAGAGCCTGCTGGTACATTCTCAATAAGAAAATTACCATCCAAATCTGTACTAGAACCCATGGTGGTACCTTCCAGAACAACGGAAGCTCCTGGAACTGTCATTCCGTTTTCATCCACCAAAACACCTGTTACGTTTTGCTGCGCCATTAATGCTGTTGAGAAACAGCATACCATGAGGAAAAATCCCCAGCGTAAGATTTTAATCATAGACTTTAGATTTATGTTTCTGTTAAGAGATGTTAAAATAGCGGATTTTCATATTAACTAAAAAGAGCAATTGTCAGTTTTACACTTAATCTGAATACATAAGCATCGCAGTGCTTCCGTAAACGTGTATAAATAACACCATTACAAGCGTTAAAATACAGTCTGGATAAAACTCAGCTAGCCTTATTTATACTCATTCCAAACTTATCTCATGATAATCTTACCGTATTCCTGGCTTCCGTCATTAGAAATGCGATAGATATAAACTCCAGATTTGAGTGTTTCTGCACCTGTTACTTCTAGTAACTCTGTACCTAAAGGAACAGATTGAGTAAGCATTAGCTTGCCTGATAAATCAAAGAGTTCAATGTTACCATTACTCCTACTTGGCGAGCTCCACGACATGTAGAACTTACCGTTTGAAGGATTTGGAAATACTTGAACCTCAGTCAAATCTTCTTCTGTTATTTCATCAACAGATGTAATGCTATCTATGGAAATTGGCTTATCCAAATCAGGTGTATTCAACTTAACCGTTGTATAAAGCCTGTATTCTCCTGCTTCTAGGTTAATTGGCGCAGTGGTATTCGTTACATCAACGCTATCGCCTGTAAAGAACTCATACCATGTTCCAGTACTTTGGAAATACGGAGCTACATCTCCAGCAGTTACGCCAAAGTTCCCAAGAACATTCGCATCAAAGTCTTGCCCGTTCAATTGAATACTCTTGCGCAAGCCAGATGTTCTCATAGTGTAATCAGAAGTATGGAATACATCATAGTTGTTTCGCAAGCTGTTCATGGAAGCAATCATGTTGTACACTCTTGCCCTTGACGGGTTATTGATATAATCCCATTTGATGGGCTTGGGACCCGTTCTGCAATCGGGATTTACCGAGCCATCTTCACACCAGTTTATGCTGTAATCATAACCTAGCTCATCAAACTGCCAAAGCATTTTTGGGCCTGGTGTGGCAAACAGGAACAAGTTTACCATCTCCATTCGGGCGATTGCAACTTGAAAATCTTTCACATTATAACCTGCGGCAGAATTCCCATATTGCAGACTTTCATAAATCAATCGCTCTTCATCGTGGCTCGTGTAATACCCTACTAAATTAGGACTACTCCAACCTCTTGCTTTGTAGCTAGCAGCATTCAAGTCTCCGTTATTGTAACCCATCTGAGCTTCTTTGTAACCAAAATGAGCATTACCCCATAACATGAAGCCCATATTGCTCAAAGCTGTTTCCTCACTATTATCTGCAAAATGCTCCAATACAAGGAAAAGATCTGGGTCTATATTCCATAAATGACTCCCATACTCATCCCAAATATCAATTCTGGTTTGATCAAATTGCCCCCAAGCGCCAACGTTACCCAATGTGTTTTTTTGAGTAAACCCCTTGGATAAATCAAAGCGATATCCGTCTATGCGATATTCTTCTACCCAATGTGCAATCACTCGCTTCATAAACTCCTGGGTAAAAACACTTTCGTGATTGTAATCATAACCCACATTAAAATCATGCTTCGCAACCTCATTAAACCATGGGTTATCTGGAGTTGGTTGCCCCCACTGACCAGCACTTTGATCAAAATACATCATCACCTGAGGGTTCTGACCAAAAGAGTGATTCAATACCGCATCAATCAACACGGCAATACCTCTTCTATGGCATTCTTCAATCAACATCTTCAAGGCATCTTTACTACCGTAATATTTATCTGGCGCTAAGAAATATGCGGGGTTATATCCCCAACTAATATTACCCTCAAACTCATTAACCGGCATAAGTTCAATGGCATTAATACCCAAGTTTTGCAGATAATTCAACGTATCAATTATCCCCATGTATGAGTGGCTGTGCAAGAAATCGCGAACTAGCAGTTCATAAACCACTAACTCTTCTTTGGCAGGACGTGTATAATTAATGCTTGGATCCCATTGGTACTCAGTTTCTCCCAAATGAAAAACAGAAACCATATTGGTAGTTTTACCCGTTGGGTAGCTCGGAAGACCTGGGTATACCGATGCTGGTACAAAAGGATCATTCCATGGGTCTAATTGCAACTCAGAGTACACATCTCCCACGCGCATTCCTTCTTGATCTACATGAAACTGGTACCGGTATTTAACCGTTGGGTCGATCCCATTAATCTGAACCCACCAGCGGTTACCGTCTGTTGTTTGCTTCATGGCATAAACTGGATCGAGTTCCCAATTACTGAAATCACCAATAGCATAAACAAAATTCTTACCTGGCGCTGTCATCTGAAGAATGATGCTTGTATCGCTCAATTTATTCAACCCGTCTACTGTGCCAGAAGGAGGGTCTTGAACTACAACAGGGTCTTGAATAATATAGTACACACTATCTCTGTAAGTAGTGCCGTCATGTACCACTTCGTAATTAAGATAGTGCTTACCACTGCCGTAAGTGTTTGCCGTAAATGAAAAAGAAAGTGCGGTTGTATCAGGATTAGATAGCAATAAGGTGTTATCTACATACAAGTTAATTTCTGCGGTATCTTGGGTGAGCACCTCAAAGTTTATAGATTGATTGGGGTTAACTATTCCTGAACCTCCTGGCGATTGCAACACTACAGCAAAAGAATCTGCAAATAGTGGTACAAAAATATCTCCACCATCAGATTCCCGACCTACCACAGACCCATCAGCTGTTCTAAAAACAAAAGCGAGAGCTTGCACATTTTCACCTGCTGGCAAATTGTAAAACTGATCTATCCTATATTCTATTTTGTGCAGGTTACCACCTAAATTGGTCATTTGTACACTCGGGTCAGGCGTACCCCAGTTTCCTTGAACGTGTCTCCAATCTGTTGCACTTGAAGAGGCATCTGTAATAACTCCTGTGTGAGCGTAAACCTGTGATTGACCTACA
>CBFIHE010000028.1:2682-4094 GCA_965662345.1 Salibacteraceae bacterium | reverse complement strand
ACGTGTCTCCAATCTGTTGCACTTGAAGAGGCATCTGTAATAACTCCTGTGTGAGCGTAAACCTGTGATTGACCTACAAGAGCTTGATTCCCTTCTGCAGCATTAAAATACACGGTAACGGTATCTGTTTGAGAAGCAAAAGTGGGTTCAATCCAAGCTACTTGAGCCTGAGAAAAGAGGGTTGCAAAAAGAACAACCAAACTGAATATAATGCGCATGACCAATGTTTAAATTTGGTCAAATATAGGAAAAAACGCTACTAAGTGTCAAAAGTACAATATCCCTAGTCTGGAATATATGAATAAAGCCTTGCAGGTTTGTGCAACACACCTGTTTGTTTCTCATTGAGTGGCACTACAGATTCCATTTTCTGAACCTTTCTTCTAAAATTTCGCTTGTCAAGCTCTTCATTTAGAATTACTTCATTGAGTTGTTGTAGCTGACCCAAAGTGAATTTCTTAGGAAGAAGGTGAAATCCAATTGGATGATACTTTATGCGCTCCCTCACCGCGTCTAAGGCTTTATTCAAGATGGTGTTATGATCAAATGCCAATTCAGGAATATCATTCACATTCACCCATTGAGTCTCACTTGCAAATGAAGAGGCCTTTGGGTTATAATCTTCCATCTTAACAAGTGAATAGTAAGCTACTGTGACTACTCGAGCTTCTGGATTCTTTCTAAAAGACCTCAACCATTCCTGATCTTTCAATCCTTTAACCCTAGCAGGATTACCAAAAGTGAAAAACTGCTTCAAATAGGCATCTTCAATCTCTATTGAAGTAAGTTCTTTTAAAACTCGCGATGCGGCTTGATCTAAATCTTCGTTCTCAAAAACCAAGTCGCCTGGCAAGGCAAAACGCTTCTCGCCATTAGAGATTCCCTCTGGTTGTTTTTGTTCAATTAATAAAACCTGGAGTTGATCTTTGTGATATCCAAAAACAACACAATCAACAGAAACATCAGTCATTAAATTTACCATGGACACTTAATTGAGAGTAGGTGTGAAAGACTTTACAAATATTTTATTTTCGGGCCACTTTTACAAAGTGTATTTTTTACACTAATTTGTAGGCGTAAAGATTATGGGCGTAATAAAAAAAATAGGGGTCATGACTTCTGGAGGAGATTCTCCAGGCATGAACGCAGCAATCAGAGCCGTAGTGCGGGCATCCGTTTACTACAACAAGAAAATATGTGGCCTAAAAGGAGGGTATGACGGCCTCATAAATGGCAACATTGTTTCCTTGGATGCAAGGTCGGTAAAAAACATCATTCACCGTGGCGGAACGATTCTAAAATCTGCAAGAAGCAAAGAATTTCGCACACCAGAAGGTAGAAAACAAGCATATGACATCGTTCAAAAGCATGAAATTGATGCCTTAGTTGTAATTGGTGGTGATGGATCTTTC
>CBFIHE010000028.1:0-2634 GCA_965662345.1 Salibacteraceae bacterium | reverse complement strand
ATTCCAGGCACCATAGACAATGATATTTACGGAACAGACTACACCATAGGCTTTGATACTGCCGTAAATACGGTTGTAGATGCCGTTGATATGATCAGAAATACGGCATCGTCTCATAGCAGACTCTTCTTTATAGAGGTTATGGGGCGAGATGCTGGCCATATTGCAATTCATGCAGGAATAGCTGCTGGTACAGAAGAGGTGCTAATTCCAGAGCAAAAGTTAGGCGTAGACCGACTCATAAAATCATTAGAGCGCAGTTCAAGAGCGGGAAAATCTTCTAGCCTAGTCATTGTTGCAGAAGGTGATAAGAGTGGAGGAGCCTATGAATTGGCACGAATAGTACAAGAAAAATTACCCCAGTACGATACCAAAGTATCTGTACTAGGACACATACAACGCGGTGGAAACCCAACCTATTTTGACCGCGTATTGGCAAGTAGAATGGGCGTTGAAGCCGTTGAAGCTTTACTTGCTGGAAAAAGTAACATCATGGTGGGTATTCAAAACAAGAAGCTCGTACATGTTGGTTTGGAGGTTGCCATAAAGCAAGATCCAGACATAGATCGCGAATTGCTGCGCATAGCTGATATTGTTTCAATTTAACCCGAAAAGAAGATGATTTTAATTGCCGATAGCGGATCCACCAAATGCGACTGGGTGGTTCTAAACAATCAAGGAGAAGTGGTAATGCGCCCATTCACAATGGGCTTTAATCCTTACTTCCATAGCGACTCCATTATTTCAACTGCCATAAAGCAAAATCAAGAATTATATGCGATTTGCGATGAAGTAACGCATATCTTTTTCTATGGTGCAGGGTGCTCCTCACCTGATTTATGCGATACCGTTAAGCGGGCGCTTCGCGTCATTTTTGAGAATGCAGAGATTCTCGTAGACCATGATCTAATAGCTGCTGCATACGCCACGTATACGGGAGAGCCAGCTATTGCGTGCATATTGGGAACAGGTTCAAACTCTTGTTTCTTTGATGGTGAAGGAGTTCGTGAAGAAGTTCCCGCGCTGGGCTATAAGCTAGGCGATGAAGGTTCTGGAAGTTATTTTGGAAAGAAGCTTTTAGCCATGTTCCTGTACAAACAACTTCCAGCACACATTCATGAGGCGTTTGAGAAGAAGTATGGCCTCACTATGAAAACTGTTATTGAAAATGTTTACAACCGCCCCCATGCCAATGTATACCTGGCGAGTTTTGTAAGATTCATTTCAGATTATAAAAATGAAGAGCCCTTTCAAACCATACTTAAAGAAGGAATGAAAGAGTTTATGAAAACGCACGTTTGTTGCTTTTCAGAACACAAAGAAGTACCCGTTCATTTTATTGGGTCTGTTGCGTATTACTATCAAGAGGCTATTCAAGCAGCAGCTGGTGAGCTCGGTATTACACTAGGTCAAATCATTCGAAAACCCATTGATAATATTGTAAGCTACCATACTGAAAACCTCATTAATACGGTAAATTGAGTAATGGATTTCAAAGGGTTCATCTTCGATTTAGACGGGGTACTAGTTGATACGGCTAAGTATCACTTTATTGCATGGCAAGAGTTAGCGAACGAGCTTGGTATTTCTTTTTCAGCAGAAGATAACGAGCGTTTGAAAGGAGTTAGCCGGGTACGCTCACTCGAGATTATTTTAGAGATTGGCGGTAAAACGCTTTCTAAACATGAGTTTGACAAATGCTTGGTTAAAAAGAACGAGCATTATTTAGAATACATAGACAAGCTAACACCTGATGAGATTTTACCTGGGGTTCAGTCATTTCTAGATGAAGCACAAGCGCAAGGTATTTCAATGGTGGTTGGCTCAGCCAGTAAGAATGCTCCGCGCATTTTAGATAAACTGAACCTCACGCATTATTTCAAGGCAGTGATAGATGGCAATGCAGTATCTGCCGCAAAACCAGACCCAGAGGTCTTTTTGAAAGGCGCAGAAGCACTTGAGCTAATGCCAAGAGATTGTGTGGTATTCGAAGATGCTCAAGCAGGCATAGATGCTGCCAACAACGGAGGAATGATACCCGTTGGCATAGGTCATCCAGATACGTTAAAAAATGCCACTATTAATTTAGATGGCTTTAACAAACTCACACTAACATCTCTTACCCAACAACTTAAACAAGCGTAAACGAATTTGCCATGATAGATTTCATCAAGCCAGATGAGTGGTGCATCATAGAAGAAGGTTTTGACCCTAATAGACATGAGCAGTGCGAGGCCCTGTTCTCATTAGGAAATGGAAAAATGGGGGGCCGCGCCAATTTTGAAGAACGCTATTCTGGCAAGACTTTACAAGGAAACTATGTTGCGGGTGTTTATTACCCAGATAAGACGCGCGTAGGTTGGTGGAAAAATGGTTACCCAGAATACTTCGCCAAAGTATTGAATGCAGCAGATTGGGCAGGCATTCGCATTTGGGTAAACAATGAGGAGCTCGACCTTCACTTCATTAGAGTCTCAGACTTTACACGCACCTTAAACATGCATGAGGGTGTACTTTACAGAAGCTTCAAGGCTCACCTGAATGATGGTAAAGTCATAGAAATTAACGTTACACGGTTTCTAAGCATAGTAGATGATGAATGCGGGGCAATGGAGTATCTCATTAAACCACTGG
>CBFIHE010000027.1:0-28420 GCA_965662345.1 Salibacteraceae bacterium | reverse complement strand
GTCGTAATTACCAATACCTTCAGGTTCTATATAAATATCACAATCAGGTTCAACAGACTCCGCACCAGCATTTACGCTTAACTGAAAGGCTCTTGCAGCAATATCTGTAATGGAACCAATCTTATCAATAGGTTTCACTGGACTTATGTTTACCCCAATTATGACGTCAACTTTTCCTTTTACTTGATCTATTGGCATATTGTTGAACACGCCACCATCGCAGTACTCTGAATCACCTAATTGAACTGGAGTGAAGATAGTTGGAATACTCGCAGAAGCTATTGATGCAGCTACTACATCGCCCTGCGAGATGTATTCTGGCTTGCCCGTATTTAGATTGGTAACTGCAACAACTAATGGTATGGGTAAATCCTCAAAAGTGGTGACTGGTAACTTTTCTCTTAACTCGCGTTCTAGCCTTTTGAAATTCAAAAGTCCCTTCTTAGGGAAAGTGATTTCACTAAGGCTAAAGACGTCTTTGTCGTGCAAGAATTCAAATATAGTTGACGCCTTCATCCCTGTTGCATAGCAAGCCCCAATTAGCGCACCTGCACTGGTTCCTGCAATGAGATTAACCTCAATATTAGCTTCTTCAAGAGCTTTGAGAACTCCTAAGTGGGCAAACCCACGAATTCCGCCACCACTTAAAACCAGCCCTACTTGTTTCTTTGAACTACTCATTTGTAAAAGGTGTGTTAGGAATAACCATATTCGTTTGCAGTAGGTGATTCAGTTTTAGTAATGCTGCTACACTCATAGCATCTGTAATTACTCCGTTTAAAACCATTTTTATGGCTTCATGCACACTTACTTTTTTTAACTGAAGTTCTTCTGTATCATCTGGAGAAGTAGCAACATCTGAAAGATCTGTAGCAATATAGAGGTAAGCAATCTCATCTGTGGCAGAGTTGCTCAAGCGTAATTCTTGAATAAGTGTATACTGGTCTGCAATAATTCCTGTTTCTTCTTGAAGTTCGCGTTTCATACCTTCCAAAGGTTCTTCAGACTTTTTTGCACCACCCTCTGGGATTTCCCAAGAGTACTCTTTGTTCGGATATCTATACTGACCAACCAACACAGTGTTTCCATCGGCATCAATGGGAATACAACCAACGGCAATGTGCTTAAATTCTACCCAGCCATATATTCCTTGCGTATTAGCGGGAGTAATTACTTCTTCATGATGAACCTTAATCCAAGGGGAGTCGTAGGTGATTTTCTCTGATTGCTTGCGCCAGGGGTTTTCCATGTTTCAAAGCTAAGCATTGTAAGCGGCTAGCACTTGCTCCAATTTTTCAAAGCGCAAGAAAGCTCCCTCTTTGAAGACCTCTTTATGGTCAACAAAGACCTTGGTTACGGGTACGTTCAATACCATTTGCGAAGCCGCTAATGCTAGATTATCTGATAAATCTATAACCTCTAAGGGGTAAGCATATTTTTTGCATAGCTCTATTACACGCGATAATTGAGCGGTACAGACACCACAGCCTTTTGCTTTGAAGAACAGTACCTGCTTGGTATGAGAATAAATGATTTGCTCAAGTTCTGTTGCATTCATATTGCAAAAGTACTTTTACAAAAAGAGCGAATTGATAAATACGCGTATACTTTTGGTTCATGATATTTAGCATTGGCGATCGGGTTCATTTTCTTGATGAGGGAGGCGAAGGAGTTATCACGTCTATCTCTGGTGATACAGCTATGGTTGAGGTAGATGGGTTTGACATGCCTTATTCTTTATCTGATTTGATAGCTATTGATGGTTCTACAACTAAGTTCGTAACTAAAGAGCATACACTCAAAGAAGAAAGGGAACAAGCTGTTTTTAAGTTGAAGAGGCGGATGAATCCAACGCTAAAAGGAGCTATGGCCGATATCTTTAAACGCGTGAATACCAAAGGCATTCCCGAGATTGATTTACATGTACATGAGTTGGTAGAGGACTTCTCTGGGCTGCAACCTGGCGATATTCTTGAGATACAGTTAGAGTTTTTGAAATATGCCATAAAGCAGGCAGAGGAACATACGGTAAGAGAATTGATAATCATTCATGGTGTAGGTGAGGGAGTGTTGAAAAAGGAAGTGCATAGCCTATTAGATGCGCTAAGTTTCATAGAACGTAATGATGCTTCATACAGACTCTATGGCTATGGGGCAACACATATTCTTTTACGCGGATTGACTGGTTGAGTTTAAAAAGATCTCTTTTGATTCTACAAATCGTTTATCTGTGAAGGGAACAGCTGAGCTGTGGTAGAAAAGACCCTGATAATTCATAGCGAAGTGTTTTGCGAATTTTCTAAAAATGCTATCAGCAGACTGCGAACAAGTAAGTTCATGGCCTAATGCGAGAACATTAATAGATACCCCAAACCATTTCTTACCGAGCTGAAACTCTTTTATTTTATCTGTTTGAGAAAATCGGCCTAAGAATACTTTGAGACGGCCTGAAGGGTGTCCCCAAATGAAAGAGGTTGCGAAGGTGATTTTTTCAGCTCTGGACAAAAGTTTCACCAATGATTGAAATTCATTTAACTGTAACTGTTGGTCTTGAGACCCATTAGGAGCAATGGGATATCGATCCAAAGGCAAGGTCATGTAAGACTGGTTTGGGTAGAAGGCATCTACAAACTGCGTGAGTTTAGAGGCCTTACTAGAATCATCCAAAACAACCATATGTTTAATCATTCCGCTTGCTTTAGTCTTGTCATACACATGCCTAAGTGCATTGCTTCATGAATTGGAATAAAACGCAAAGCTTCTTCTAATGTATTTAGCTGTACACCATAGCTAGTGGTATAGGGTGTAAATTTTTGGTAAACTTGGTTTTTAATTCCCTCGTGTAACGTGCTGAGAGACTCATCTGAGAGACTCATAAATGATTCAAGTTCTTGAAAAGAGACATGTTCTTCTGGTACCGAGCCTTTTCTGTAAGAATCAATAAATGATTGCGGTGCAACAAACGGTACTTCAGCAAGTCCATTGGTTAACAATTGCTGTGTGGCAATTACATGAGCGAAGTTCCAAGCAATATTGTTCTTGAAGTTCTCTGGAATGGCATTCAATTGTTCTTCAGAAAGGGTGCTTACAAGTTCTGTAAATCGCTTTCTGGTAACTTCAATGTGAGAAAGAAGGTTGACTTTTTGCATACTTAAAAGTATAAAAATAGAGTGAACTTACCAGTTCCAGAACACCCTTGGCCTAAATATAAAGTGGTTAGAAGGGAATATGAAGTCACTACTAGTTCTAAAGGTTTCATATATGAAGTGAAACTCCAATCGAAGCTTTTTGCTGGCAGCGTAGCTAAGCCCAGCATTTAGTCGCAGACCAGATATAAGTGTTACATCTTTTTCACTCACAGATGAGAAAAACTCTGGATGAAGCATCCATTTCATTGGGTGCTTGGCATCTTTAGAACCAATTAAAACATTGAATTTGGGTTGATACCTAAAACGAAACCTATTTGAGATTCCATCAAAGTACCTAAACTCTGCTCTAAATAATTGGGTATGTGAAACACGATTTGATATGGACCCTTTAAAAGCCATACCAATATGTGGCCTGAACTCATTCAACCTCTGCTCATCATTTAGCAGCCATCGGAATAATCCAAAACCCCCTCTTAATTCCAGGCGTGTTCCAGGGTGAAATCTCAATTCTTGTCTCACTACATAGCGGTACACATCAGACTGACCCGTAGAAACCCACCTAAATCCTAGATCTTGATGAATACTTAAGCTAGAACCAGTCCATATACCATGATTGAAATCTAACCAAAGCTGCCTTGTATCTTGGCCTATAGAGAGGTAAGAGAGCAATAAAAACTGAAAAAGAAATAGTCCTGTTTTCACGCGCCCAAAATACATGACGTTTATAAAGATGAATGTGATTTAAGCTACATTTGCTGCTGCAAGCTAGCTCATCGCTCCGTTTAACGGGGAGGAAAGTCCGGACAACATAGGACAATCGGCTGCCTGTTAAGGGCAGGATCCACTTAGGTGGTTACAGCAAGTGCAACAGAAAGTAAACCGTTCCAGTTTTAACTGGAATAAGGGTGAAACGGTGAGGTAAGAGCTCACCGGCATGTTTGGTGACAAACGTGGCCAGGTAAACCTCCGGTGTTGAAAGGTCATGTAAACCTCGGCTAGAACGTAGTCCGCGTAATCGAGGAGGGTAGACCGCGTAGATAAATGATGAGCATTCGCTTTTTGGCGGAAACAGAATCCGGCTTATTGCTTGCATACATGAGGCCTCTCTAGTGAAAACTAGAGGGGCTTCACCGTTTTAATCAAGTATCTATCGTACAAGAATGGTCCAAAAGGAAGAACTGCAGCCATGAAGCCAAAAGCTGCTTGAATAAAGCTCAATCTAAACTTAACGGCTAGCTGAATTAGAAAATAGAGGTATAGCACAAAAAGCAGTCCATGTGCCCAACCTACCACTTTGACCGCCATCGGCATTCCGGCTAAGTATTTTAGTGGCATAGCCACAAAAAGGAGTGACAAAAAGCTTATTCCCTCCATCATTCCAATGGTTCTGAATTGCTTGTAGTCTTTTTCGTTTTTCATTATACAGTACTTGCTTGCGAATATAACAGTTGTAAGATGATAGAGTTGCAGTGATTTATTGAAGGTGTTAGGGTTTGAAAAACAGTTGTTTATGGGCTTTTGGGTGTGAATGAATGTTAACGTACCTGATATTTACCGTTTAACCCAATCGAATTTCCGCTCCTGTACTTATGACATAGAGCTATGTAATGCATAGTACCTATGAGATAACAAGAAGAGTGATGAGTGAGTCACACTTTAAACAAAGTACAAATCGCTAAATGAATTAATTATGTAAACGTTAATCGTATTAACAGCCCTAATGATGACCACCTTTACAGGCACTTTTGCAGGAAATCCATTTACTGGAGATTCTGCAAATGCAAATACAGAGAACACTTTAACTTATAGTGAGGCATTAGAAGAAACTCCAGATTACGTGCGTAATGAAATGATTGAAATGAATAAAAATTTCCGTTTCATTAGAGCATTTGAAAGAGAAGAACAGACCTACTTGCTCTTTGCACAAGACAAACTAGGCGAGTCTGATTATATATTGGTAGGAGTAGATAAGAGCACAGGTTCAAGTTTCTCGATGGGTATAGACTAATCTAATTGCAGAAAACTCATGATGTTACGCTCATGCCATTGTGTGGAAGAAAGGGGCAGCCGATCTATAAATCCTACATGTCCGCCTTTCTTAGGATAAAGCGTTTGGATGAGGTTATTTCCAATGGTAGGGGAGCTAGGGTAGCAGGAGTCGCTTAAAAATGTATCGTCTAAAGCATTGACTATGAGCGTAGGAACAGTAATGTTCTTTAGATATGGCAAAGCCGATGCATTTCTATAATAATCACTAGCTCCCTTGAAACCATTTACGGGTGCAGTAAAGGCATCATCGAACTCATAGAAGTTTCTAGAGGACAAAACCTTTTGTTGATTGAGGTTAGCCTCTGGAAACTTTTTCAATTTTAGAACAGCTTTATTCTTGAGCTTTCTCAGAAAGTGCCACAAATAGATGCGATTTTCAAATCGGTTCAGTACTTCGCTAGAACCAGCTAAATCAACAGGAGCAGATACGGCTACAATTTTTTTAGGAATTGGTTCTGAATACTCTGGCCCACCAGCATATCTCAACAATAAGTTAGCCCCCAAGCTATATCCAATGGCTACGTCAATTGATTCATTGTTCTGATTTAAATACTGAAGTACTGTATGTAGATCACTTATTTTTCCGCTGTGGTAGGTCTCCAGTTTTAAATTATCCTCTCCTGAGCAACCTCTCAAATTAATTGCACAAACGTTGTAGTTGTTCTTTAGCAGGGTATTGGCCATTCCCTTAATATATCCAGATTGTGCACTTCCTTCTAAACCATGAATTAGAACCGCAGTTTTGTTGTTAGAGTTTTCATGAAACGCTCTGTCTAAGTCAATAAAGTCTCCATCTGGAGTGAAAATACGAACACGTTCAAACCTAAGCTCCTTGATTTTCCGCAACTTGTTTGGAATAATGGTGTTAATATGTGAATGAAACACCAAAGGGTGGGGTTTATATGCAGTATCTTTTTTCACAGTATTCAAACGTACGGCATCAGCCTTATTCAGAGGTTTTGAGTTTTACCTTTTTGTTATTTACAGACAATTAATCTGATTGGCAACTGTTTAGGTTTAAATTTGCACAAACATATTCTTATAGATGACAGTTCAAACACCACAATTTTCAAGAGTTAAGCAGAGTAAGTTTAACAAAGCACTTCGCGCCAATGTAAACGCTTATTTCAAAGATAAGGGCATTGCAAAAGGTGCGAATGCCGCTATGGTTTTTAAAACGGTCTTTCATATCACCCTCTGGGTAGCTTTTTATGCTGCGGTTATGTTTTCTGAGGTTCCCGTAGGTGTTCGATACGCATTGTGGGCAGGGCTCGGGTTTTTCATAACTCAGGTTTCTGTTAATATTGGGCATGATGCCATACACGGTGCATATAGTAGCAAGAAATGGGTAAATGATTTGCTATCACACACGTTTAACCTGAATGGAGCTAGCGCTTACATGTGGAAACGAATGCATAATGTAGCTCATCATACGTATACGAATGTAGATGGTTATGATGGTGATATTGAACCATTCCCATTGATACGCATATCACCCTATGCGAAGTATGCTAAGGTGCACAAGTGGCAATATATATATGCATACTTTTTCTACGGTTTAGGAACCCTTTCCTGGGTATTTATAAAAGATTACGTCAAATTTTTCCAGAACAAGGTTGGCAACTATAACGGTCAAGACCATCCCCGTAAAGAGTACTTCTATTTGTTCTTTTATAAGTTCTTGAATTATACGCTCTACCTAGCAGTACCATTTATCTTCATAGACCTTCCTTGGTATCATATTCTAGGTGGATTCTTAGTAATGCATTGGGTTTCTGGTTTTTGCTTAGCAAGTATATTTATGTTAGCACATGCATTGGAGCAGGTTACTTTTGATAAACCTGATGAAAACGGAAATCTCCGCGACTCCTTTCACACGCATCAGCTCAGCACTACAGTAAATTTTGCAACTAAGAGTAAGTTAGCTGCCTTTCTAACAGGGGGGTTGAATCAGCAGGTTGAGCATCACCTTTTTCCTGCTATTTGTTCTTGTCATTACCCTGCACTAGCAGATATAGTAAAAGAAACTGCAGAGGAATATGAACAGCCATATCAAGAACTTACCTTCAAAGAAGCCTTGGCTTCACATAACGGTTTCTTGAAAGATATGGGCGATGAACGCTTCATGGGAATATGACCGAGCGTATATAAGATTTAGAAAAGCGAAAGGCAATGAACACTCATTGCCTTTTTTGTTTTGTATTGATTACTGAAGTTGCTATAAAAAGCGAGAGGCACATCGTCTGATGCGCCTCTCACCCAAAAACCTAACCCTAAAACCCATTTAGCCAATGAGTTCTATTACAACGCCCGTAAGTACCATTGTGTTGCCTCATTAATTCAACTTTACCCCATTTTTAAGGTTTTTTAACAACTAGTTACTTATCGTTTACAGCGCGTATCAGTTTAACACCAAAGATTCATTCGTTCTTAAGTGGTTGAATAATAGACTCTTGGTGTTAACTCCTTTGTTGTTCAAAGGCAAAAAAGGTGATCATATTCTTTAGAGTGAACTTTTGGAAGAAAGACGGGTACTTAAGATAAACAACACCATTATTCAAAAAATACAATTGAAACCATAGAATCTATATCAGTTGAAAATAGCAGTAGGGCTAGTAGCTATTTCTCTTTTGAAGGCAGAGGTGTTAGCTGTTAGTGTAATGAACCACACTTTACTGATGCTTGCAATGAACTTTGGTTCTATTCGAAATCAATTCTATCCGAATCCTACATTTAATTAAGTCTCTACTGACTAGGCACTAAGATGCACGCACATTTAACTTGTATTCAAATTCTAAAGATCCTTCAATGGCCTTAACTATTAGACCTATTGCTCGCTGCGTGGCAGTGATTTAACAAGTAACTCTCACATGGGTATGGGCTTTTCATGGGTTACATTAGGGCTGAGATGTGAGAACATCAAATAGCGGGTCATCATTTTGATTTTCAATTAGATAAAATCAGTCAAAATATGATGTTAAATACTTCTGTAGCGTTATTTGCGTAAGCTTTTGACTTACTTTTGCGCGCTCAAATCAAATGCATGAAAGCACTTAGAAACATCGCTATTATCGCCCACGTAGACCATGGTAAAACAACCTTGGTAGACAAAATTTTACATCATTGTCAACTGTTTAGAGACAATCAAGAAACAGGTGAGTTAATTCTTGATAACAATGATTTAGAGCGGGAACGCGGAATTACCATTGTATCTAAAAATGTTTCTGTAATCTACAAAGACACCAAAATCAACATTATAGACACTCCTGGTCACGCTGACTTTGGAGGTGAAGTTGAGCGTGTACTTAACATGGCAGACGGTGTTTTGCTTTTAGTTGATGCATTTGAAGGACCGATGCCCCAAACCCGTTATGTATTGGGTAAAGCAATTGAATTGGGTAAAAAGCCCATTGTGGTTGTAAATAAGGTAGACAAGGAGAACTGTCGTCCAGATGAAGTTCATGAGATGGTGTTTGACCTCATGTTTAACCTAGATGCAACAGAAGAACAGTTAGATTTTCCAACGGTTTATGGTTCTGCGAAGAACGGATGGATGAGTTTAGACCATAATAAGCCTACAGAGAATATTGAACCATTGTTAGATATGGTATTAGAATACGTTCCTGAGCCTAAAGTAAGTGAAGGAACACTTCAATTGCAATGTACATCCATTGACTACTCAAGCTTTGTAGGTAGAATAGCTATTGGAAGAGTGCAGAGGGGTACCATAATTGCTGGTAAACCCGTTAGCTTATGCAAAAGAGATGGTTCTGTTGTGAAGACTCGCGTAAAAGAGCTTTTCACGTTCGATGGTTTGGGAAGAAGAAAAGTTGACCAAGTAACCGCTGGAGACCTTTGTGCAGTTACTGGTATAGATGGTTTTGAAATTGGCGATACTATATCTGACTTTGAGAGTCCAGAAGCTCTTCCTGCTATACCAATTGATGAGCCAACCATGAGTATGTTATTCACGGTTAATAATTCACCTTTCTTTGGAAAAGATGGAGACTATGTTACTTCTCGACACCTAAGGGACCGCTTATTTAAAGAAACCGAGAAAAATTTAGCCCTTAGAATAGATGAAACAGAATCTCCAGATTCCTACATCGTGTTTGGTAGAGGTGTAATGCATCTTTCTGTTCTCATTGAGACTATGAGAAGAGAAGGGTATGAATTGCAAGTAGGTCAACCTAGAGTAATAATCAAAGAAATAGACGGGGTTAAACAAGAGCCTGTAGAGCTTCTTACAATAGATGTTCCTGAAGAGTCTAGTGGAAAGATTATTGAGATTGTAAATCAACGTAAGGGAGAGATGGTAACCATGGAGCCCAAGGGTGATTTAATGCATTTAGAGTTTAATATTCCTTCCAGAGGCATAATGGGTTTGCGCACTGCAGTGCTTAACTTAAGTGCAGGTGAAGCAATTATGGCACATCGATTTGAGCGATATGAGCCGCTTAAAGGAGACATTCCTAGAAGAATGGTTGGTACCCTTATTGCACACGAAACAGGAACCGCAATTGCTTATGCATTAAACAACCTGCAAGACAGAGGAAAATTCTTTGTAGCTCCAGGTGATGAGGTTTATGAAGGTATGATTATTGGCGAGAATACGCGTGAAGGTGATTTGGTTGTTAATGTAATTAAGACCAAAAAACTAACCAATATGCGTTCTTCTGGTGCAGATGATAAAGTGAAACTTGCCCCGCCAACAATTTTTTCACTAGAGGAAAATCTAGAATACATACAAGGAGATGAGTTGGTTGAAGTAACCCCTAAGAACATTCGTTTGCGAAAGACGCACTTAAAGGAGCACGAGCGAAAGCGTGCAGCCAATGCAGCATTAAGTAACTAGAAAATAGAAGGCAATCATTTGATTGCCTTTTTTTATGGTTTAATGGCAACAAAGCGAGAAACTGCGGCTTCTCCTTGGTGATGTTCACCTTCATCGAGTAAGATGGTGAGTTCTTTGCCATAAACTTCCTCTAACCCATTAAAATCAGACCGGAGTAGCTCTAAAGGGTAAAGCATGGCCTCTTTCTTTGGACCTCCTGAAGTGAAGTTCAGTTGTTTTGGATGAAAAGCTTCAACAATTAATGTACCCTTTGGCTTTAATAGTGCTGCTAGGCTTTGATGAATACCCTTTCTTATTCCAGGTGGGAAGTGCGCATAAATTAATGCAATGGTGTCAAAGGATTTATTCGTTGAATAGGATGTCAAGTCAGATACAATGTAGTCTAACTTTACATTGTTTTGGTTGGCTATTTGCATAGCTTTTTCTTTACCTGACTCACTCATGTCTACAGCCAACACCGCATGACCAGTTTGGGCGGCATAAACCGCATTTCTTCCCTCACCTTCTGCTGGTAGCAGTACTGATCCTTTGGGCAGGCTATCTAAAATCTCTTTAAAAAAAGCATTGGGAGTAGTTCCGTAAGCATATTCTTTTTGCGCGTAGCGTTCGTTCCAAAAATCTTTCATGAGCACAAAAGTAGAAACCAAGTGCTATTGGCGCATGGAATTTTGCACAGATTCAGAGGTGAATTCAGCAGGACCCGAAATACCAGATTGAAGAGTAATCGGGATGGCCATCCAACCTTTCATGAGTCGAATTCCAGAACCTATTGCACAAGCACAGTCATTCAACTCTCTTAAAAAGCCACTATGTTTATCTGTTTCAATACCCAAGAGAAAAACCGTATGAGGTGCTTCAGAACGCCTCATGTATTCTACATAGCTCGCGGCCTGATAATCCTTGTGCACGAAGGCGAGTATAAAATCTTAATCATAGTCGGGTAGGGGGATGCGGTCAATAACGGTGGTGTTCAACATCTCCATCATATACTCCTCAAATCGCATGGGTGCATTGAGAATGAGAATCCGATTTTGTTCTTGATAGCCTAGGTTTTTGAATAACTTGCTCATGGTGTCTGTTTTAATCTCGTCCAATCCTTAAGTTAATGAAAATCAACGGAAAGAACAATGATTCTCGCTCTTATGACATAATAGGTGATGTACATGGCTGTTTTGATGAACTGGTCTCTTTGCTCAGAAAACGCGGTTACACGGTCCAAAACGGTGTTTGGCAGCATCCTAGAAGGAAAGTACTCTATATAGGTGACCTTATTAATAGAGGACCTAGGAGTTTAGCCGTATTGGAATTGGTACGTTCCATGCATGAATCTGGCAATGCTGATGTTTTGTGTGGTAATCATGAGTTTAATTTTATCGCTTGGCACACTAAATCGAGTGGCGGAGGTTTTGTACGCCCGCATAACGAACATAACTTCATGCAACTTAAGCGAACTTTAGAAGAGTTTGATGCTAATCCGCATCTGCTTGAAGGTTATATTGATTGGATGAAAACTCTACCACTGTTTATGGAAACTCCTGCGTTTAGAGCAGTGCATGCTTGTTGGGACCAGGAGCAAATTCAGAAGGCTGTTCTAGGGAGATTTCCATCCACATTAGAGTCTTCAGCGTTTATTCAAGAGGCGGCAACTCCAGGTACAGAAGCGTTTTTCTATGTTGAGCAATTATTGAAAGGCCCAGAATATCGTCTACCTCCAGCGTATGAGTTCAGCGATAATGACGGGAATAGAAGAGATACAGCGCGTGTTAAGTGGTGGCATAGAGATAGACCGTTAGCCGCTATTTTAATGAATGTAAAAAACTGTGATGTTCCAGATAATCAGGTTTTTAGAGGTCATTTGCCGACAGTAATGAAAGATAAGCCCACTTTCATAGGGCATTATTGCTAGGGTGGTTCAAACTTTGCGCCCTTGGTCAATAATCTAGTATGCGTAGACTATTGTGTGTACAAGAATAAACGCTTAACAGGCTATGAATTAGGAGTAGGATTCTTTAACACGAAAGGTTAACTTAAATTAATCCCTATGTCTGCCGCCTGTTTAATTTACAATTATGAAAAATTATCAACAAAATCCTACCAAAGTAAATCCGTCTACACGCGTTATTAGGGTAATTTTTCGACCGCTAACGTTTTCTACTATTTTATTTTTCTGCGCACGTTTGCTTGAGGACGTGATCTTTTAATATTAAAGGACTAGTTAGTCAACCAGACTAAAGAAACGATCCCATCTTATTTTACCTTCACCAATACTAAGTTCTGGATCCAAAGACATCCATATGAGCGAAGCCTCTCCAACAACATGGTTTTCTGGAACAAAGCCCCAGTAGCGACTATCTGCTGAGTTGTGTCTATTATCTCCCATCAGCCAGTAATAGTCCATATTGAATGTATACGTATCCGCCTCGTTACCATTTATGTAAATAATACCTTCTTTAACTTTAAGGTCATTGTTTTCATATACGCTAATCACTCGTTTGTAGAGAGGTAAGTTGTTCAAGGTTAATGATACCGTTTCCCCAGCTTTAGGAATATCAATTGGGCCCATGAAGTCCTCGGTCCAATTATAGTCTGGGTGATTGGGGAAGTAAGTAAGTTCTGGATTGAATTGTTTTGCCTCCTTCAATTTGCGTACATATTTTGCATCAAAGCGATTGGTCAGCCTAGCCTCGGTAAGCTTATTCATCTGATCAGGCTTATTGCTCATGCGCTGTATACGCTTAACCAATGGATCTCGTTTGAGCTCGTCATAGGCTTTAAAGGTTAGCGGAAATAAGAAGTAGCGCATACCCTCAAGCTCAATAACATCTTGAAAATTGATTCCATATTTTTCTTTGAGCATCAATAGGTTCCTAGGGTTTGTAGGTAATTGACCTTTAAACTCAACGAGGTAGTTGAATTGCATATCTTCAGGTTGTTCTGCTTGCTCTCCGTTCACAAAGAGTACTCCGTCTTTAACTTCAATTCTATCACCTGCTATTGCCACACACCTTTTAATGAAGTGCTCGCGTTTATCTACAGGCCTTACTGTGAAGTCTCTATTTTCAAGTAAGAAATTCCTACTCTTCTTGATATAGTAAGGTCTGTCTTTTAAATCAAGACCACGTTGGTAATCCATGGCCATGAAATCGAGAGCAGTCTCTCTAATCATCTGCTCAAACCCTTTGTTAGACTGGAATTGAATATCTACTGTATCGCCACCTGGATAATTGAATACCATCACATCATTTCGTTCAGGTTTACTAAAACCTAGAATGCGGTGATAATCAAATCCAATCCACTCTAGATAAGAGGGCACGGAGTTGTTTGTTAGCGGTAGCGAGTGATGTGCAAACGGAAAAGACAATGGTGTTTGCGGAACCTTGGGTCCATAATTTAGTTTGCTCACAAAAAGGTAATCACCAATGAGCATGTCCTTCTCCATTGAAGAAGTGGGGATGGTAAATGCTTCAAAGGTGTATGTGCGAATTATGCTAGCTGCAACTACAGCAAATAAAATAGCATCTCTCCATTCAAGCACACTGTCTTTTGGGAATTTCTTTCGGTCGATTGGCCCTATGTATTGAGGCGACTCAATGAAGCCTAAATAGGGTAGGGTAATGAATGGGAAGAATGCGTTTAACGTAACATCTATCCAACTGCGTTTTCCAAATACGGTACCCGTATTCACAGCCATAATCATTAGCATGATTACATTAGGGCCAGGGAAAATCAATAATATTAACCACCACCATGGTTTTTTAATGATTTGTAACCATACATAAAGGTTGTAGCCAGGTATTAGCGCCTCGTATGCTTTGCGGTCTGCTCTAGGAAACAGTGCATACAGTCCTCCAAATATTCCAATCAGTATAATGGTGTAAATTGCTATCGCGATCATAAAACGTTGTTGTGTATACGAATGTAAGTTTTCAGTCTTACAGCTAAGTTGTTAAAAAAGGTGAATCAGAGGGATAAAACATCTTTCATGGTAAAAACTCCAGTTTTGCCTGGTAGCCATTCAGCTGCAAGAACGGCACCAGAGGCAAATCCTTTTCTGGAATGTGCCTCATGCTTTATGGTAATGGTATCAACATCTGAGGTGTATGTTACTTTATGTGTACCCCGCACTTCACCCTCACGAAAAGCATGAATGGGAAGTGCTCCGTCTTGCTCACTGCCTAGCTCCCATGAATTGTAATTTCTATGATTACCAATTAATTGTTCTGCAAGTGAGATTGCAGTTCCGCTTGGTTCATCTAGTTTGTGTACATGATGAATTTCATCGATATTGGCCATGTATGCTGGATGGTCTGACATTAATTTGGCTAGCTTTGTATTCAAAGCGAAGAATAGATTTACGCCAACGCTAAAATTACTGGCATAGAGCAAACTCCCATTTTTATTCTCTGTTTCTGATGTTAGCGTTTCTAATTCTGCATTCCATCCAGTTGTACCAACAACTACAGGAGTTTCTGTAGCTAAACACGTGCGTATATTTTTCACCACAGAACTGGGTCTGGTAAACTCAATGGCAACATCTGCATTTTTTAGCAGCTCTGTTAGTTTTGAGCTATTGTCTTCATCAACTTTAGCTACAATTGAGTGACCTCTGCTTATCGCGAATTCTTCAATAGCCTTGCCCATTTTGCCGTAACCAATTAATGCGATATTCATACTTATTTCAATGTTAATTGGAGTCGAAGTCCTACAGTGGGTTGATTATATAAAGCAGCCAATTGAGTATGTGGTTCCCAACGCATACTTAGATCATCGCTTACATCAAACTCCATGAGGTGAGCATCTACGTTAGCATCTACAATTTGAAGTACATAAAATAATCCAGCAGAGATGTAGGAGAGTTCCATCCATCTCCTGTAGGTATCTCTATTGTCTTGTATGGCTGCTTCTGAAAGAATACCTGTGTAGTCACCACTAGTATTAGGGTCTCCATCTACTGCTAACCTATATTCATTGCGCCAATACCTGTATTCATTGCCATAATCAATACCTAGATAAATACTTACTCCAATACCACCATAAACAAGCGGTAGCTTCCAGTACTTTTTATTGTAGATCTGTCCAGCTCCAGGAAAGATGGCTGAAAGCGTTGTTGCTTTTCGTGGAGAATGCGGTTTGATAGAATCCGAAACAGTAATTGGATCTCCACCAATAGACCGACCCTCCATAATCTTAATAGAATCACTTTGTGCCTCCACATTGAAGTGCAAGAACAGTGCGAGTATGAAGGGAATGAACCTAACTGTTTTGGAGCTAACCATTAAGGGTTTAATATGTCTAAAATCCGAGAAAGGTCTTCATCGTCTATGAAGTCTATTGTAATTTTTCCTTTACCCGTTTGGTCTGTTCTAATGCTTATACCCGTTTCTAATACAGTCTTTAGTTCATCAACATGCTTTTGCTGTACAAAAGTTAACTCATGTCTGTTAACTGATCTTTTAGGTTGGTCTTCTGCTTTTGATTTTCTAGCTAATTCCTCTGTAGCTCTAACACTTAAATCTTGTTTAAGTACTTTCTTCAGTAGATCCTTTTGTGCTTTTTCATCTTGAACGGATACAAGTGCTCGGGCATGACCCATGGATATCTCACGTTCTTTAATGGCAAGCTGAACAGGAGCAGAAAGTTTTAAAAGTCTAAGGTAGTTCGTTACTGTAGCTCTGTTCTTACTCACTTTTTTACCAAGCTCTTCTTGTGTGAGGGAACATTCGTCCATAAGGCGTTGGTAACTAATGGCTATTTCAATGGCGTTTAAGTCGCTACGCTGAATATTTTCAACCAATGCCATTTCAAGCATAGTACTATCATCAGCTATGCGTATGTAAGCAGGCACGCGGGTTAGTCCAGCTAATTGTGATGCACGAAACCTACGTTCACCAGAGATGAGTTGATAACTGCTCTGAGAAATTTGTCTTACGGTGATAGGTTGTATAATTCCGTGTTCTTTAATTGATGCAGCCAATTCACTAAGAGCTTGTTCTTCAAAGTGAGTTCTAGGTTGAAACGGATTGGCTTCAATACTCGTAACTGGTATTTCGTTTACCGTACCTGGTTTAAATTCACCAACAGCATATGAGTTTCCAGCAGTATTGTTTTGATCGAGTAACGCACTCAACCCTCTTCCAAGTGCTTTTTTCTTGTTACTCATCCGTGTCTACTTCAATAATTTTATCAGCTTCATTGATGCGAGTGAGGTTATTCTTCTGAAGAATTTCTCTCGCCAAGTTTAAGTAGTTTACAGAACCTTTAGAACTTGCATCAAATGTAATAATGGTTTCACCATGACTTGGGGCTTCTCCTAGTTTGGTGTTTCGATGGATAATTGTATCGAAAACCATGTCTTGAAAATGCATTTTAACTTCTTCAACTACTTGGTTTGCTAAACGCAAACGTTGGTCATACATAGTAAGGAGCATGCCCTCTATCTCAAGCTCTGGGTTGATACCTGTTTGAACAATTTTGATTGTATTCAGCAGCTTACCAAGACCTTCTAGAGCAAAATACTCACATTGCACAGGAACAATTACAGAATCTGCTGCTGTTAGTGAATTCACGGTTATTAGCCCAAGAGAGGGGGAGCAGTCAATAATAATAAAGTCGTATTCATCTTTGACTTTATTGAGCGCAGCGCGCATCATTCTCTCCCGATTTGGCAAGTTAATCATTTCAATTTCAGCACCTACTAAATCAATGTGCGCTGGAATAATATCCAAATGAGGGGATTGAGTCTTAAGGATAATGTCTTTCGGTTCAACCTCATTCAAAAGACATTCGTATATGCTTGTTTTGATATTTCTAGGTTCAAACCCAACACCACTTGTTGCGTTAGCCTGAGGGTCTGCATCAACAATTAATGTTTTTTGCTCTAAAGCTCCAAGCCCTGCAGCTAAGTTGATTGAAGTAGTTGTTTTTCCTACGCCTCCCTTTTGATTTGCTATAGCAATAATTTTTCCCATGAAATGCCTCTCGTTTTCCTGTGATTTAGGTAGACTTGCTTTGGCGAGCAAACAATAAGTACAACTGAGTGTTTGAATGCCTTGGTCTACCTATGGAATTAACAAAGAAACGTAAAAGAATTCATCTTAGCGTGCGGTATTACGGCTGTAGCGTACGTAATTTTAAACAGTAAAGTGTTGAACGGATTATGATAACTTTAATCGCAGGTACTAACCGTAAGAATAGCAATACACGCATTATTACAGAAGCGTATTCATCCTTGTTGAAAAGTATGGGAAAAGATCACCAATGTATCTTTTTGGAGGATTTGCCTCATGATTATGTATTTAGAAATGATGTTCTTGGTGACCCAGATCCAGAATTCTCTAGAGTCGTTGCCGAGAAAATCGTTCCTGCCAGTAAGTTGATTTTTATTGCTCCTGAATACAATGGAGGCTTTCCTGGGGCCTTAAAGGCTTTCTTAGATGGTATTTGGCCTAAAAATTTAGAGCACAAAAAAGCTGCTTTGGTTGGTGTAGCTTCTGGAAGAGCAGGTAACCTTAGGGGGCTGGATCATATGACTAATGTTCTTCATTACCTCAAGGTGCATGTTTTTTACAAAAAAGTACCCATTAGTGGGGTGGATAAGCTTATTAATGAAGGTACTCTAAAAGATGAATACACGATTAGTGTATTGCAAGATCAGTTACAAGAGTTTATTAATTACTAACAAAAAAGGCGCTCGTTAGAGCGCCTTTTTTTATAGACATTTATCAACTATTAGTTTTCTTGAATAACCAAGAAGCCTCCAGTTTTACCGTTAGCAACGTAAAGGTAACTTCCAACTTTATCAATATAGTTGCATGAGCCACCTCCATCGTAACGGCCTAAGAAAGTCATGTTACTGTCTAATACTACCATAACATCTGAACCGTTAGCAACATAGATATTATTGGTTGTTACAACAACGCTATTCGCATAACCGCTTCCGTTAGGGTAGTCATATTGGTCAATTACATTACCGTTAGTAACATCTACCTTAACAACACCATCATCACCCAAGGCTAGATAAGCATGCGTTCCAACCACATCAACCCCATTCTTACCTAAGTAAGTTACGTCATATGGAAGTAAATAAGTAGTGTAAGAATATCGGTTAGTTAAGTCATACACATCAATGGCACAAGTAGTATCATTTACTCCTCTTAAGAGTACGCCATAGTCTCCATCGTAATCAAAGTGTTTAGCTTCATTTACAACACGTTGATGAACTGCTATATTTTGAGCTACATCACATGCAATCACAACACGAACTTCACCATTACTTCCTGAGGTCATCCATGCTTCAGCTTGAGACGGACAACTCGAGCCTGCGTTTGCAACTCTAGTCATACTATTACCTGAATAACCAAGAAGAGGTGCTTCTTCAAAGAAAGGTGTTTGATTAAAAGTTTTATTGTTATTCAACCAAAACTTAGACGAAACAGCGCCATTGGTGTTTGAATAGCCAGAAGCATCAACGCTACGGTCACCTGCAACCCAAACTCTCAAAAATTCTTGTCCTATGGTAATATCATTGTAATCAGCATCATGGTCTGTTAATGACTGCAGAACTACTGGTTGATTAGGGTTGCTGTTATTTAGAATTAAAATTTCACCAACATATTCTTCGCCTCTTGTGTGGAAGCTTAAAAACACACGAGACTTATTGCTTTGTGTACGTGCATCAACTCCTGTTGCACTCAAAGTGTAGCCATCCATTACAGTTGGCAATATATCTGTCTTTTTAGTAAGGTTAACGGATTGAGCTCCCCGTTTTCCAGAAAGCGTAATTGGTTCATCGCAATACACGATACGATTAGATAAATCTGCTCCATCAGGTGTTATCTCTAGAGGTGGCGTGTAAGCCGAAGGTTGCTGACTTTCTTCTTCCTGTGTATTACAAGAAACTAAAATCAATCCAGATGTTCTAAAGCTAATAGGTTTCTCATGTATTTTGTTTTGTTCCGAACCGTCAAAAAGTATGCCTTATGCTTAAAACCCGTAAACAATGGCGAAATCTGCATGGTGAGTTCCCAAAGTGGGAGTTCGTTTCCAAGAATAACCAGGACCTAATCCTGCATATCTCTAATAACTGAGCTTCTGCCTATGGTGCGAGTAATGAAGTCTTTACTTAGCCTTGCACCCCTTGCAGGACTGTATTCTCTACCATAAAAAATAATCTGTAAGTGTAGTTTATTCCAAAGCTCTTTTGGGAACAACCTTTTTGCGTCTTTCTCTGTCTGCTCAACTGATTTTCCAGTCGTAAAGTTCCATCTGTACATTAGTCTGTGAATGTGTGTATCTACTGGAAAAGCAGGTACGCCAAAGGACTGCGCCATTACCACTGAAGCTGTTTTATGTCCAACCCCAGGTAACTCTTCGAGTGCAATAAAATCAGGTGGAACATTACCATCATATTTGTCAATGAGAATTTTACTCAGCTCTGAAATAGCTTTTGATTTTCTAGGAGATAAACCACACGGCTTTATGATTTCTCGAATGTCTTCTACAGGAACTTTTGACATATCAAATGGGTTATCAGCTAATTGAAACAAAGCAGGGGTAGTTTTATTAACCCTTTCATCTGTACATTGAGCAGAAAGTAAAACAGCTATCAAAAGAGTATATGAATCAGTATGATCTAGAGGTACTGGAGTTTCGGGGTAGAGTTTTTCTAGCTCATTAATTACATAATCTACACGTTCTTTTTTGATCATATCACAAGTTTAAAGCATTCCCTTCTTTTCAGAGATGGGTTCTCTCTTTCTGAGTAATAATGCAATGTTACCTTTGCGGCCTCAAAATACAATGATTTATGGGGGTTAAACTCATCAATATTAATTCAGAGCTGGGTGCAGGAACCAGAGGTTCAAGTCTTGGATTTAAAGCACTTGAAGTTGCAGGTTGGAATAAGGGCAGCGACTATTTCAATCGGTATCCACTTGTTACAGTGCAAGATGAAAATCATTTCTTATATCAACCAGTAGAAACTCCGCGCGCAAAATATGCTCAAGGCATCTATAAGGTTTTTGAGCGTATGGTATTTGAGTTTGCCGAAGTGGCTAAAGGAAAAGACTTTCCGATTGTCATTGCTGGAGATCATTCAACTGCCGCTGCCACCATTTCTGGGTTGAAGATTGCCAACCCTGAAAGAAGACTGGGTGTGGTTTGGGTAGATGCACACGGAGATTTACATACGCCATATAGCTCACCAACAGGAAATGTACATGGTATGCCCTTGGCCATGGTTTTAGGGGAGAATAATAAAGATCGTCAGATTCATGAAGTGAGTACTGAGGCTGCGACTATTTGGAATAAACTCAAATCAATAGGTGATATTACACCAAAAATACAACCAGATGATTTGGTCTTTTTTGGAGTTAGAGATACGGAAGAACCAGAAGATTACCTCAGGGAGCAGCGGGGAATCAAGAACTATACGGTTTCAGAAGTACGCTACAGAGGTCTCCAAAAATGCGTTCAAGAAGCGCTAGACCGTTTACAAGATTGTGATGATATTTATATTTCATTTGATGTAGATAGCATGGATTGTGGAATAGTATCTAAAGGTACTGGAACGCCAGTGTACAAAGGCTTTGATCAACAGGAAGTGACTGATATTATGAAAGGAATTATTTCATCTGGAAAGGTGAATTGCTTTGAGCTCGTTGAGGTTAATCCAACATTAGACGAGAAAAGAAACACTATGGCAGAAACTGCCTTTGAGGTGTTAGATGAAATCACGGATTTTATTGAAAAGCGTATCGAATCATGACCATTCAAGAGCAGTTAACATCCGCATTTATAGAGGCTTTCGTTTCTATATATGGAGAAAGCCCCAACGGAGATCAAGTTAGTATTCAAAAAACACGGAAAGAGTTTGATGGAGACTACACTATTAATGTATTTCCTTTCCTTAGGCTGAGTAAGCAGAAACCAGAAGAAACAGCAGAATCTATCGGTCAGCGCCTAGTTGAAAGTAATGCGTTAGTGGTATCATTTGGTGTAATAAAGGGATTCTTAAATATTACGCTTTCTACTGATTACTGGTTAAACGGTATAGAGCAGGCTCTAAACAACAAAACATACGGAAAGCATAGAGCTACAGGCAAAACGGTTTTGGTAGAATATTCTTCTCCCAACACAAACAAGCCGCTCCATTTGGGTCATTTGCGTAATATTTTCTTGGGCTATTCTGTGGCTGAAATCCTTAAGGCGAATGGTCATGAGGTGGTTAAGACTCAAATCATTAACGATAGAGGAATTCATATTTGCAAGTCCATGTTAGCATGGCAGCGCTTTGGAAATGGTGAAACCCCAGAATCATCTGGCCTAAAGGGTGATCACTTGGTAGGTAAGTATTACGTGGCTTTTGATAAAGCTTACAAAAAGGAAATATCTGAAGCCATTGAAGCTGGTAGTACCAAGGAGGAAGCTAGCTCCAATGCACCCATTTTATTAGCAGCTGCAGAAATGCTCAGAAAGTGGGAAGAAGGTGATGAGGAGGTAACCAACCTTTGGAAAACCATGAACGGGTGGGTATACCACGGTTTTGATAGCACCTACAATGAAATGGGTGTTGATTTTGATACACTGTATTATGAATCTGATACCTACAAGTTGGGTAAAAAAGTTGTACAAGAAGGTTTAGATAAAGGCATCTTTACCAAAAGAGAAGACGGGTCTGTTTGGGTAGACTTAACGGATGAAGGCTTAGATGAGAAACTTCTACTGCGCAAGGATGGTACGGCAGTGTACATGACTCAAGATATTGGAACTGCCATTTTACGATACAGAGATTTCCCTTCATTAAGCAAGATGATCTACACAGTTGGGAATGAACAAGATTATCACTTTAAGGTCCTTTTTAAAATCTTGGAAAAGTTAGGTTATGAATGGGCTAAAGAGTGCTACCACCTTTCTTACGGAATGGTAGAATTACCTGATGGTAAGATGAAATCACGAGAAGGAACCGTAGTAGATGCCGATGACCTAATGGCTTCTATGGTTGATGCAGCAAAGGCGGAGGCGGAGGCGCACGGTGCCTTTGAGGATATGAGCGACCAAGAAGCTATCTCACTATCTGATATGATTGGAAAAGCAGCTTTGAAGTACTTCTTATTGCGCGTTGATCCAAGAAAAAAGATGCTTTTTGACCCTAAGGAATCCATAGATTTAAATGGAAACACTGGACCGTTCATACAGTATACCCATGCCAGAATCAAGTCTATTGAACGCAAGGCAGGAGATATACCGTTGCAAATATCAAAAGCCTATCAATTCAACGAAAAGGAAATGGAGTTGATTAAGCTGGTATTAGAATACCCTGCTGTTGTTGCTGAAGCAGGTGAGGGATATAGTCCTGCAGTATTGGCTAATTACACCTATGATTTGGTAAAAGCCTACAATTCTTTTTATCAAAGCACGCCTATTTTTAAGGCCGAGAATGACTCTGAAATTCAAACGAGGGTCGCTATTTCTGTACTTACAGGCAAGGTAATACAGTCTGGAATGAATCTATTGGGCATGAAGGTGCCTGAAAGAATGTAGAAGCTAAGAGGCGTACTCAGGAATGTTAACGGTAAAGGTGCTTCCCTTGCCGAGAGTACTTGTTACCGTTATTGTTCCGCCTAATAACTCTAGGTATTTCTTGCAAATAGATAATCCTAAACCCGTGCCTTCGTATTTACGTTTGGTATCCGTGCTTTCTTGTTCAAACGGTTCAAACAATTTTGCGATAAACACATCTGAAATACCTATTCCTGTATCAATGACTTCAAGCGTTACCATATTCGCTTTACCAGCTTTTTTACCAATGATGTTCTTACAGTTACTGAACCTTGTTCTGTGAACTTGATGGCATTTCCTATGAGATTATTAAGAACTTGATCCAACATGCTTTCTTCTGAGAGTACGTGTAGCTCTTCACCATGCAATTCGCTATTAAAACTAATGCTCTTCTTGTCTGCCAGTACTTTGTACATCGGTAGAACGTTCTTTAAATGACTATTCAAGTCAACATTTCTTGCCTTAAAATCACCCTGTTCAGATTCTAGTCTAGACAAGTTCAAAATACTATTAATCGTATTGAGCAGTCTGTAACCGCTTTCAGATATTATAGAAGCGTATTCCTTAGCTTCATCTAAAGACTCAGCTATGCTCATTAACTCAGATACACCCAAAATACCGTTTATAGGTGTTCTTATTTCATGACTCATATTCGCTAAGAAGTTCGACTTCAAACGAGTCATTTCTTCAGCTTGCTCTTTCGCAACACTTAATTCTAAACTTGCTCTTTTTAACTCCGTTATATCACGAATAGCGCCATCATAAAATACATTACCATCTGTAGATACAACCATTATGGTACTTAATAATGCCCAAAATGTGGTTCCATCTTTTCGTTTAAAGAGCACTTCAAAGTTTCTTATTTTACCTTCTTTTTGAACTTTCTTCAGTAACTCCGTTCTAGTGGTTGAGTCTACATAGAAATCAACCGCTTTTACTTTACCAGATTGAACTTCGTATTCATCATAGCCCATTAACTCATAAAAGGCCTTGTTTGCGTATTCTAAAGTTCCGTTTCCCTCACTTCTGTATAGGCCTTCAGAAATATTGGCATTGATGGAATTTATAAGCTGTTCTCTCTCTCTTAATTTGTTCTCTGCAACTTTCCTGTCGTTGATATCGGTCATGGAGCCTATGATTTTCACAGGCTTTCCGTCTTTACTCCTATGAGTTTTACCACTCATGCTAAACCAGTGGTATCCATCGCTTTTTGTTTTAATACGGTATTCAATCGCATACTTGTTTTTGTGGCTCAGTGCTTCTTCAAGCACTCTTGCACATAGAGGTTGGTCTTCCGGATGCACATACTTGCTAATGAACTCATTATTTATGATCGGTAATTCGGTATCTGAATACCCAAGCATACTGTAGAAGTAAGGAGAAGCAGAACTTTTTCCTGTTACTAAATCACTTTCCCATACTCCTGAGTTTATAGCATCCATAACATCCGCATAGCGAGATTCACTTTCTATGAGTGCTTTTGAGCGGTTGTACTCATCTGTTATGTTGGTGCTGCTGAAGGAAACGGCAAAAACATCACCGTTTCTATCGTAAGCGGGTGTCATGATAACTCGAAACCATCCTTGTGCGGTAGGAGATATCCTAAGTTCTCTTTTGTAGTCTAACCGTTCTCCTTCAAGGCATTTTTTCATATTGGCCTTGAACGTATCCAGGCTATCTTCTGGTACAAAATTAGCAAAAAGCTGACCCTCTTTCAAAGGATTGCCAAAAGCCTATTTAGTTTCTTCTCTAGCTTTCTTGTTCAGCGCTAAAATTCTAGACTCAGGATCTAGCAGGTAATACGTGAATACATCGTTATCTAGGAGTGCGCTGAGATATCGTTCAGACCGAATTATTTGGTTCGCTTGTTCGGTTTGTTCATGAATATCTAAGACTACTCCTAAGGTGGTGGTTGTTTTTCCTGATTCATTTGTATTCCACCTTTGTTCCATCACTCGGTGCCAACGATAGCCCAGTTTGTGATGGTGAAGGCGAACGGTTACATCAACCTTATTTTTATTCGGGTTTAAATCCCATTCACGTTCTTATTTCTCAATAATCGGTAAATCCTCTGGGTGAATTAACTTTTCAAATACCTCATCATGAGATAGCTTAGCGTCCTGTGCAGTTAAATAGTTAAAAGCTTTTGAGTTGAGATAGGTGGTTGAATTGTTTTCACGATTAAACATGAAAAGGATACCTGAAATGGTCTCTTTTATTTTTTCATTCTCATTTATGATAGACTTTAGACCAGCTTCTGCCTGCTTTAACGGTGTAATATCTTGACCAACCAATATGAAATACTGTAACTCACCATTTCCATCGTTTACCCTGAGATAGAACAGAGGTATTCAAGCTTTTCTCCCCCTTTTGTAAGAAAGGTGATTTCTGTGTCTGTATTTTCAACAAGAGCCTCTTCAATACTAAAAGCACCAGTGGTAATTTCACTTAGATTTTTATGGCTTATATCTTCTTTACTGTAGCTTGTCTTTTTTAAGAAGAAATCTGAAACTGTATCTATTTCATACGCTTTTGAAAGCGAAATAACAAATGCTGGAATATGATTCAAGGCACCTTGAATTACGCTGTAACCAGTAACTTGAGGGTTAACCTCCATGAATATGGCTAAATAGAGTGGAATATCTTCCGTCTCATTCTCCTTTACATAGCTGATGTATTCAGTCAAGTCATCAATGCCAAGTGAGACCATGCGTTTTTTTACCGCAGTTTCTAGATAAGGAGCTCTGGTCTCTTAAATATCTTTAGCAGTCCTTTGAAGAAGACGTGTAATACGCTCCATAATAAATGACTTGCTCTTACCAAATGTAACAAATTACAAGAGCTTTGTTCAGTTGGTTCTGGTAATGCAGGAAGTCTATATTTTCTAACTTTGCCCGCTCAAAAGATAGAACAGGATGTTTGATAGTTTACAGGATCGATTAGAACGCTCGTTTAAGATACTCAAAGGACATGGTCAAATTACAGAAATCAATGTGGCAGAAACCACAAAAGATATCCGTAAGGCTCTCTTAAATGCCGATGTGAACTTCAAAACGGCTAAAGACTTTACCAATAAAGTAAAGGAAGAAGCCTTGGGTAGAGATGTGCTAAACGCCATATCTCCTGGTCAATTACTTATAAAAATCACTCATGAAGAGCTAACCAATCTAATGGGTGAAACAGAGGCTAGTCTTGAGCTCAAGAATAGCCCAGCTGTAATCTTAATGGCAGGTCTCCAAGGTTCTGGTAAAACCACCCATACAGGTAAACTAGCACACTTTCTCAAGAAGAAAAAAGGGAAGAAGCCGCTTTTGGTTGCCTGTGATGTTTATCGCCCAGCGGCAATTGATCAATTGCATGTTGTTGGGGAACAAGTGGGAGCAGAGGTATTCTCTAACAAAGAAGAGAAAGATCCCGTGAAAATTGCGCAAGCAGGAATTGCCCATGCAAAGGCTGCGGGTCATAACTTGGTAATAGTAGATACCGCGGGTCGCTTAGCCATTGATGAAACTATGATGAACGAGATTGAGGCCATTAAAAAAGCTATCAATCCAGACGAGACATTATTCGTAGTAGATTCCATGACAGGTCAAGATGCCGTTAACACTGCCAAAGAGTTTAACGATAGGCTAGATTTTGATGGTGTTATTCTAACGAAACTAGATGGTGATACTCGTGGTGGTGCAGCTTTATCTATTCGTTCTGTAGTGAACAAGCCCATTAAGTTCATTGGGATGGGTGAAAAGCCAGATGCATTGGATGTTTTCTATCCAAAGCGAATGGCAGATCGCATCTTGGGAATGGGTGATGTAGTGTCTTTGGTTGAGCGTGCCCAAGAGCAGTTTGATGAAGAAAAAGCAAAAAAACTGCAGAAACGAATTGCTAAGAATCAGTTCGACTTTAATGATTTCTTAGATCAACTCCAGCAAATCAAGAAGATGGGGAACATGAAAGACCTCATGGGCATGATTCCTGGTGTGGGCAAGGCTTTGAAAGATGTTGAAATAGAAGATGATGCATTTAAGCACATAGAAGCAATTATACATTCCATGACACCTACAGAAAGACAAAACCCAGATATTATCAATGGCTCTCGCAAGCAGCGAATAGCCAAAGGTTCTGGTACAGATGTGCAAGAGGTGAACAGACTCATTAAACAGTTTGGTGATACTCGTAAAATGATGAAGATGATGGGGAACAAAAAGAATATGATGAACCTCATGAATCAAATGAAAAATGTGCCTGGAATGCGCATGTAACCTTTAGAAATTCCCCAGTAAATGATGTTACTAGACGGTAAAGCCACAGCCAACGAACTAAGACAAGAGATTAAACAAGAAGTAGCAGAGTTACTGTCTAACGGAAAACGTGCTCCCCATTTAGCAGCTGTATTAGTTGGTGAAGATGGTGGAAGCGTAACTTACGTGAACGCCAAAATCAGCGATTGCAAAGAAATAGGCTTTAAGTCAAGCCTCTTCCGGTTTGAATCATCAATTACAGAAGAAGAGCTCATCGCAGAGGTGGATAAGCTAAATGCGATGGACGATTTAGACGGCTTTATTGTTCAATTACCATTGCCAGAACACATAAATGAGCAGCGCGTAATCAATACGATTCGTGCAGATAAAGATGTAGACGGTTTTCATCCAGAAAACTTTGGCAGAATGGCATTAGGAATGCCCACCATGATACCTGCTACACCTTTGGGGATAACAGAATTGCTAAAGCGTTACAATGTGGATACATCAGGTAAACATTGCGTTGTAGTTGGTAGATCTAATATTGTAGGCTTGCCTATGAGTATCTTAATGGGGCAAAATACAGAGGTAGGGAATGCTACAGTAACCTTAACCCATTCACGCACCAAAAACCTAAAAGAGATCTGTGCTTCTGCAGACATTCTAATTGCTGCTTTGGGAAAACCTCTTTTCGTTACCCAAGATATGGTGAAAGAAGGTGCGGTTGTAATTGATGTGGGAACTACTCGTGTTCCTGATGCTTCAAGAAAATCTGGGTTTCGCTTACGTGGTGATGTAGATTTTGATTCAGTTTCTGATAAATGTAGCATGATTACTCCAGTACCAGGGGGGGTAGGACCAATGACACGAGCTGGGCTTCTTCGTAATTTGATGGTAGCTTATAACCAAAAATTCAAGTAAATCGTACTACCTTCATGCCCTCAAACCAATCATGAAATAGGGTATGGAAATGGAATATAGAAGTTTGGGTCGTTCTGGGCTCAAAGTGAGTGGGTTATCTTTTGGTTCATGGATTACATTCGGCAATCAAGTTGGAGACACAACTGCTGAAGATTGTATGAAGTTAGCCTATGATTCTGGTATTAATTTCTTTGATAATGCCGAAGTCTATGCAGCGGGACAGTCAGAGGTGGTTATGGGCAAAATCCTTACTAAAATGGGATGGTCTAGAGATTCATATATCGTATCAAGTAAGGTGTATTGGGGTGGAGAAAAACCCACCCAAACTGGGCTGAGTAGAAAACACGTAACAGAAGCATGCCACGCAGCGCTTAAACGCTTACAGGTAGATTATCTAGACTTGTATTTCTGCCACAGACCCGATAAAAGTACACCCATAGAGGAAACGGTTTGGGCTATGCACAACCTAATTCTTCAAGGCAAGATATTGTATTGGGGAACTTCTGAGTGGAGTGCTCAGGAAATTCAAGCAGCGATTTCTGCAGCAAATCGATACAATCTCATTCCACCTGTAATGGAGCAACCTCAGTACAACATGTTGCACCGCGAAAAAGTAGAGGTAGAATTCAATGAATTGTACAAGCATGAAG
>CBFIHE010000026.1:1695-28486 GCA_965662345.1 Salibacteraceae bacterium | reverse complement strand
TATGGCGAACAAGTTACGGGGTGATATAGGCCTAGGCTTTGGCTTCTGGTATATCTGGAACTCTGAACCTGGTTTTGGCCCAAATGAAGATGTATTCTTCCAACAACGATTGAACCTAACAGTAGATTTGGACCTTCTTAACAGTGGGTTATATGATAACAGAACAGATGCGCGAATTTTAGAGAATAATGCAGAGATTGCTTCACTACGCAAAAAGCAAATTCAAACTAAAGATCGCTACAAAGACTTGTATAACTACATCATTTATAACTTCAATAATGAAAAAATAGAAGCCATTGATGAACGCATCAATCTATTGAGCAGACAAGTACAAATTATTGAAATGCTCTACTCAACCAAAACAAAACTTGGGAAGAAGTCATAGAGCTAAAAAGCAGGATTGCAAGGGCAGAAACAATGTATAAGAAATGGCAAAATTACAATGCCATTATTAGAGATAACATTCTCACTTCTGGTACGTTCCCAATGGATTTTGACGCTTCTAAGCTCCCAATTCTAGAACCTCAACCAGATAAGATGTTCTCGGAGAATGTAGATTCAAATGACGTTTATGAAGAGATGCTAGCCTTGTAAATGGCAAATATTGATTTGGAGCACAAGCGAATAAATAATGTTACGCTAAAACCATTTGCTGGATATAATTTTATTGCTCAAGAAAACCCATTTGACCAAACATTTGCTTCACTAGGTTTAATCTTCAGAATGCCCATAACTTTCAAGGGGCCAGGAGAAACTAAACGCTACCAGAAAGAAATGTTGGAGCACCATACCAATATAAATGATAGGCACGAAGAGCATGAATTGCTCAACTACTATTATGAATACAGCTACAAATACCAGCAATTGATAGAGTTTTATTACACGCGTTTTCGTATTGAAGAAAGGCTCAGAAGAGAAATCATTAAATACCAATTTGGCGACATTGGGTTTTCTCCACTCCTAGCTATTCAACATATGGATGAATTGCTGGCCAATAAACTTGAAGTGATTGATTTGAAGCAATCACTCTACCTTAAAGCTCTAAAAATTAGCGAGTACATGGAAGCAGAATCTCCCCTTGCTTATTGCAACACCGTAGATCCTGGCGAGTTGTTATTCAAGTATGGTCAAAAAAGAAGCACTTACATATGGTCCAAGTTCTTTAACGCTCAAGACAATCTGTTTCTTACTCATTACCTCAAGAACAATGAGTTCAAAAAGGTATTTATCTCACCAGGTCCTGAACCAATGGTTGAGAAACTAACAGAATTCAATAAGCTAGCAGACAAGCACCATATTCGCACGTTGCCGATGGTAGGAGATAACAAGTTGGCCATTGAGGTTGACAGCACTAAACTCACTGAAAGACTTGAAGAACTCCTAAACCTTGGTTTTAAAGGGTTCCATTTTGACATTGAGCCACAGACTTTCCCAGATTGGGAAGGAAATCGAGAGTTCTACATAAGTAATGTTGAAAAAGTTTTACGTGTTGCTAATAGTTTAATAGCTGAAAGACCAGGGCACGAACTATCCGCCAGCATTCCTGTCTATTATCCAGAAAGTGCGCTAAATAAGCTCTACCCGCTGTTAGACGAGGCCTACCTCATGGCATACGAACAACCTGATATTGAATTCATTAAAAGAAAAACAAGCGAAGAACGCATGCTTTTCCCTTAAAAACAATTATTTCTGCAGGAATTTCGATAGTTTTAAAATTAATCATGGCATATAAAATTCATATTACTGAAGATGACAAGATTACAGCACTCATGGAGAAGCAAATTCTTGAACAGCAAGGTTATGAAGTAATCTCTATGACAGAAAATGCTGAGGATTGCCTTGCTGAAATTGAGGTGAATAGGCCTGATGTTGTTCTCATGGATATTAATCTTCCTGGAGAATCGGATGGTATCTCTGCTGCGCATAAAATAGCAGGTTCATTTAATATTCCAGTTGTTTACGTCACAGGCAATGAAGATAAATCAACCATGATGCGCGCCATACGCTCCCACTCTTTTGGCTATATTATTAAGCCTCTCAAGCCTGAAGTAATCTACATTACCATAGAAATGACTATGCAACGGTTTCGGTTAGAAGAAGAGTTGAGGTTAAGCAAACAGGAGCTCGCCAATTTGAATGAGCAACTAGAAGCAAAGGTAGAAGAGAGAACTGCGGAACTAAAGAAAAACAATCACCAACTTGAAATTGAGATTGAAAGACGTGAGACTGTTGAAGTAAACTTAAAAGAATCTTTGGCTCGTGAGAAAGAGGTTAGCGAGCTAAAATCACGTATCGTTACCATTGTTTCTCATGAGTTTAAAACCCCACTTACCACCATCTTAAGCTCCATAGAATTAATTGCGTTTCATGTAGATAATAATGCACCTCTTGAGAAAATTGACAAACACATAAAAACAATAAACAGAACCATTCTTGAATTGGTGAGCATGATCAATGACACTCTTTTTCTTTCAAGAGCAGATGCAGGTAAGGTGGAGCGTAAAGACCAAGACTTTGATATTAGTAGGTTAATAGATGATATTGTAGACTCCTTCCGCAATGGAATAGGAAAGGAACACGAGCTGTCACTTGAATTCTCAGAAACCTTTCCTAATCAAATTCGAACCGACCCAGGGCTTATTAAAACATCATTAAACAACCTAATATCAAATGCCATTAAATACTCACCTGAAAGTAAAGACATCGTAATAAATGCTACTTGCGAAGCTGATAAAATCAAAATTAACGTCAAGGATAACGGCATAGGAATTCCTAAAAAAGATCAAGGCACACTATTCGAGTTATTCCACAGAGCATCAAACACCATAAATATTGATGGTTCGGGTATTGGATTATCAACCGTAAAAAGGTGTTCTACCATGCTAGAGGGAGACGTTTATTTTGAAAGCGAAGAACATAAAGGAAGCACCTTCTTTTTTGAGTTTCCATTTCAATGTGGTATTGAATGATTCAAAAAAGCGAACTCTCCGATGCACAAAACACGCTGCATGGAACAATTCATAAGACTCCTGTTCTTACCTCATCTTTTCTAGATGGATTAACTGGAGCAAGGCTCTTTTTTAAATGCGAGAACTTTCAAAAGGTAGGCGCCTTCAAATTTAGAGGTGCTTCTTATGCCGTATCTCAACTTTCTGCTTCAAAAAAAGCCAATGGGGTTACTACACACTCTAGCGGGAATCATGGTCAAGCGTTAGCTAAGGCAGCTGCCGATGCGGGAATAAAAGCCTATATCGTTATGCCTGAAAATGCTCCGATAGTAAAAATTGATGCAGTTAGAGGATATGGTGCAGAAGTGAGTCTATGTCCGCCAACCCTTGCAAGCAGAGAAGAATACATGCAACGTATTATAGATGAAAATGGAGCCACTCCTATCCATCCGTATAATGATAGAGATATTATTCTGGGGCAGAGCACTTGCGCGCAAGAACTCATACAACAAACCGATAACCTTGATTACATCATTGCCCCCGTAGGTGGGGGTGGCTTGCTGAGTGGAACACTTTTGGCAGCGCACTATTTTGCACCTAAAATACAAGTAATTGCTGGCGAACCTGCCGGGGCCGATGATGCCTACCAATCTTGGAAAGCAGGAAAACTTATACCGCAAACTAACCCCAACACCATTGCAGATGGACTCCTCACATCATTAGGAGACCTAACTTACCCCATCATCATGGAACATGTGGAAGAAATCATTCGTGTAAATGATGACGCTATTCGCAAAGCGATGAGACTCCTTTGGGAGCGCATGAAAATCATTATTGAGCCATCCTGTGCGGTTCCTCTTGCTGTAGTGATGAATAACAAAGCAAAATTCAAAGGAAAACGCATTGGACTCATCCTAACAGGAGGCAACGTAGATCTAAAAAAAGCCTTAGAACTAATCGGTTAATAAAAGCTTATGTGGTTCAAGTAATCCTCTTTTAGTTTTGATTGTGATGAAATAAACTCCATTTGGAAGATCTGATTCAATCGTAACCTTATTCACTCCACGTTCAACGCTTCCTTGCTGTACCAACTGCCCCTGCAAATTTGAAATGCTGTACTCTCCACTTTCATCGCTTTGCAAGGTAAATCGGCCTGTTGTTGGGTTGGGGGAAATCTTAACATCGGTAGTTGGAGATACAAAATCAGAGACTGCCAATGAAGGAATACCGAATTTGGCGAACGCATAGCGATATAATTGCTTTGAAGGTAAAGGTGCTTTTTGCCTTACTTGCAGGTAAATATCATGGTTCACTCCCAATTCCAACGAAGCATTACCACTAAAGTTAGTTATGTAATCTGTTACAAATACCACCTGATTAAAGGTGGTATCTCCAACGTAGAATCTGATCGTATAGCACTGTAAAGCAAACTTCCATCAGAATTGTACTTTATAAGTTTTGCATTAACATTCGGCACATTCTTCTTGTGATAAATCAAATTCTGAGCTGAAACTTAGAGAGTTGAAAAAAGCGCGAAGACAATGGTTATGAGTCTCATAGGAAATAGGTCGTACATCTCAAAGATAACAACTTTCAAACAGCGCTCCTTCTTGAGCATCGCCTTATATTTGCAGGCTTTATGAGTAACGCAGAAAACATTCAAATTACACTTCCAGATGGTAGCGTGCGAGAGTATCCCCGCGGCACAACATCAATGGAGGTAGCCAAGAGCATTAGCGAAGGATTAGCGCGTAATGTACTTTCGGCCAAAGTAAATGGAGAAGTTTGGGATGCTAACCGCCCAATTGAAACAGATTCATCTCTAGCGTTACTCACGTGGGATAACGATGAGGGTAAAAACACCATGTGGCACTCCTCTGCCCACCTCATGGCAGAAGCTCTTGAGGCACTTTATCCAGGTATTAAACTAGGTATTGGCCCACCCATTGAAAACGGTTTTTACTACGATGTAGACTTTGGAGAGCATGCTTTCTCATCTGATGATTTCTCGAAAATAGAGCAGAAAATGAAAGAGCTGGCTAAGCAGAAGAACGAGTATGTTCGCTCTGAAATTAGCAAAGCCGATGCAGTAGCCTATTTTGAAGATAAAGGAGACCAATACAAACTAGATCTAATTCGTGATTTAGAAGACGGTACTATTACGTTCTACCAACAAGGTAACTTCACTGATTTATGCAGGGGTCCGCACATTCCCAACACTGGGTATATTAAGGCCATTAAGTTATTGAGTACAGCAGGAGCCTATTGGCGTGGTGATGAAACCAAACCAATGCTTACTCGCATTTACGGCATCACTTTCCCTAAAGCAAAAATGCTTGAACAGCATTTGCACATGCTTGAAGAAGCCAAAAAGCGAGATCACAGAAAACTGGGTAAAGAGCTTGGCTTATTCACATTTAGTGAGCGTGTTGGACAAGGTTTACCGCTTTGGTTGCCAAAAGGTGCCGCTTTGCGCGATAGATTAGAGCGTTTTCTAAAACAAGCTCAAGTAAAAGCCGGATACGAACCCGTGATTACTCCGCACATTGCACATAAAGATTTATATGTATGCAGCGGTCACTATGAGAAATATGGTGAAGATTCATTCCAACCCATAACTACTCCACACGAAGGTGAAGAGTTCATGTTAAAACCCATGAATTGTCCCCATCACTGTGAAATTTATAAAGCAGAACCTCGCTCTTACAAAGACCTCCCCATCCGCTTTGCGGAATTTGGAACGGTATATCGCTATGAGCAAAGTGGAGAACTTCACGGTTTAACCAGGGTGCGTGGATTTACGCAAGACGATGCTCACATCTTTTGCATGCAAGATCAAGTAAAAGATGAGTTTAAGAAAGTAATTGACTTAGTGATGTACATCTTTAAGACAATGGATTTTAAAGATTACGTTGCTCAGGTATCTTTACGCGACCCAGAAAACCCTGGTAAGTATATTGGCGACCCAGCAAATTGGGAAAAGGCAGAAGCCGCTATTCAAGAGGCAGCAGAGGAAAAAGACTTACCCATTTCAATAGAATATGGAGAAGCCGCTTTTTACGGACCTAAACTAGATTTCATGGTACGCGATGCTATAGGGCGAAAGTGGCAGCTAGGTACCATTCAGCTTGACTACAACCTACCAGAACGCTTTGAATTAGAGTACACTGGTAGCGATAACCAAAAACACAGACCGGTAATGATTCACCGTGCGCCATTTGGCAGTATGGAGCGTTTTGTTGCCGTTTTAACCGAACATTGTGGTGGAAAATTCCCAATGTGGCTCACACCTGAGCAAGCTGTAATTTTACCAATCTCTGAGAAGTATAATGAGCATGCCACAAAACTTTCACAAGTGCTGAATAATTCCGATATTCGCGCCCTTGTTGACGACCGCAACGAAAAGATTGGCAGGAAGATACGTGATAACGAAATCAAGAAAGTACCTTTTATGTTAATCTTGGGTGAGCAAGAAGTGAATGATGGTACCGTATCCGTTAGAAGACACGGACATGGTGATTTAGGCATAATGAAAGTCAATGAGTTTACCCGATTTGTGAACAACCTAGTGAGTGAAGAAGTCGGAACGTTTAATTAAAAAGTAGTCACAAAACAGTTGGAATTTGGCGATTAGGAGAAGAAGGAAACCCATGCGGGTTATTAAAGAAGATCCGCATAAGATTAACAGGAAAATTACCGCGGACCCCATTCGGGTTGTAGGTGAAAATGTTGAACCTGGTGTGCGATCATTGAGAGATGGCATAGCTATGGCTGATGAACTCGGATTGGACCTAGTTGAAATATCTCCTAAAGCAGATCCGCCTGTTTGTAAAATAATTGACTACAAAAAGTTCTTATACGAGCAAAAGAAGAAGCAAAAAGAAATCAAATCGAAGGCTCAAAAAGTGGTGATCAAAGAAATTCGCTTTGGTCCTCAAACAGATGAGCACGATTATGAGTTCAAAAAGAAACATGCTGAAAAGTTCTTGAAAGAAGGAGCAAAATTAAAGGCGTATGTTTTCTTTAAAGGTCGTTCAATCTTGTTCAAAGATCAAGGCCAATTGATGCTGCTTCGTCTCGCAACAGAACTAGAAGAGTTAGGTACTGTAGAGCAGATGCCTAAAATGGAGGGTAAGCGTATGATTATGTTTATCGCTCCAAAGAAGAAGTAATCAACACAACACGCATAAATAGTTTTAGTATGCCAAAGATGAAAACAAACTCCAGTGCCAAAAAGCGCTTTAAGCTTACGGGTACAGGAAAGATTAAAAGAAAGCACGCTTTCAAATCGCACATCCTTACAAAAAAGGAAACGAAGCAAAAGCGTAATTTAACTCACGCTACCTTGGTAGACAAGGCAGATGAGAAGAACATCAAGCACTTGTTGCGCATCTAATGTGCAATTGGTTAAATGTTTAACCCGGCATTGAGCTTATTACAAGAATTCGAAAATGAATCGCTTCATGCCAAAAATCATTAAGAAATGTCAAGATCAGTAAATAGTGTTGCTTCAAGAGCGAAGCGCAAAAAGATGATGAAAGAGGCCAAAGGATACTTTGGTCGGAGAAAAAATGTATGGACAGTATCCAAGAATGCCGTTGAAAAAGGGTGGGAGTACGCATATGTAGGTCGTAAACAAAAGAAACGTAACTTCCGTAGCTTGTGGATTCAGCGTATTAATGCTGCTGCTCGCGAAGAAGGAATGTCTTATTCAGAATTCATGGGTAAGTTGGCTAAGTCTGGTGTGCAATTGAACCGTAAGGTATTGGCAGATTTAGCACTAAACCACCCTGAAGCATTCAAGGCAGTAGTTGCTAAAGTGAAATAAAAGAACCGTATTTGTGTTGATAAAGGGAGCCAGTTGGCTCCCTTTTTTTATTTTGCTAATCTAGACTTCGCTTCTGCTGCTAAATCATATCCAGGGTTTAAGCGCAAGGCTTCTTCATAATCTGCCACAGCCATTCTTAACTCCCCTGCCCTTTCATACGACAAGCCTCTATTATAAAAAGCTTTGTAATTCAAAGGATTGAGTCCAACCACTTTTGAGAATTCTATTGCAGCGCTATCATACTCTGCGAGGTACTCCAGATAAATAAAACCACGATTGTAGTATGCGTTGTAGAAATTAGGGGTATTTCTATTTATTACTGCATACTCTTTTAGCGCTTCTCTATACTCGCCTTGCTCTTGCAAATAATACCCCTTGTTGTAGTGTGCATCATAACGCGTACTATCCACATTAATGGCATTATCATAATAGTACGTTGTTAGCTCGTGTCTTGCTAATGCATGCAGTAAACCCAACTCAACCCAAGCATCATAATAACTATTGTCTTGTTCGGTTGCTGTTCTAAAGCTGCTCACTGCCTCCTTGAATTTGCCTTGCTCCTTATACATTAACCCTTTCACAAAATAGGCCTCTGCCATGTTAATATCTGTACGCAATGCATTATTCGCAAACTCAAAAACTTTCTCGGGATTTTTCACCATAAGTGCAATCCAAGCCATGCGCACATTAGCCATTGCATTTCCCTCATCAAAAGCTAGTACTCGTTCTGCTTCTAGTCTGGCCTTATCTAACTGCTTTATATCAAAATATATACTACTCTTCTTGAGGTAATATTTAGGCTCAGTAGAATCTGCTGATATGGCTCTATCAAGTTCATCTAAGGCTTCATTGGTTTGCATCTGCTTTAAATAAACCAATGATTTATTGTAGTATAATTCAGGGTCACTCGGATTGGCTTTAATGAGTTCATTCAGTATACTAATTGAGTCTTGAACGGTGACGGCCTCATTCGCTGTGTTTTTGGCATCTGACTTTTTTTGATCTGTATCAGAACCACATCCAAAAAACAATGTGATTAACACCAAAAACGTTGAATATACAACTGTACTCTTCATAGGTCACAAATTAACAAAAGCCCGTGTATGGTTAATACACGAGCTTTCATTTCTACTGTTTCTTATTTCTACTCACCTGCAATAGCAGCCTTGATTTTATTTTCAAGTTCCTCTGCCAATTCAGGATTATCCTCTAGCAATTGCTTAACGGCATCTCTACCCTGACCTAACTTGGTTTCTCCATAACTAAACCAGCTACCAGATTTCTTGATGATGTTATGATTTACTCCTAAATCAATAATCTCACCTGTTTTTGAAATACCTGTACCATACATTATGTCGAACTCCGCTTTGCGGAATGGTGGTGCGATTTTGTTCTTTACTACTTTCACTCGAGTGTTGTTTCCAATCACCTCATCACCACTCTTGATTTGTCCAGCTCTGCGAATGTCTAAGCGAACAGAAGAGTAGAATTTTAGTGCATTACCACCAGTGGTGGTTTCAGGGTTACCAAACATCACCCCAATCTTCTCACGCAATTGGTTTATGAAAATAGCTGTACAATGCGTGCGAGATATACTGGCTGTAAGCTTACGCAAAGCCTGAGACATCAGTCTAGCTTGTAATCCAACTTTACTATCTCCCATTTCGCCTTCTATCTCTGCTCTTGGAGTTAATGCAGCTACCGAATCAATCACCAATAAATCAATAGCTCCAGAGCGAATTAGGTTGTCAGCAATTTCTAGTGCTTGCTCACCATTATCTGGCTGAGAAATCAATAAATTCTCGGTATCTACACCTAATGCCTCTGCATAGAAACGGTCAAAAGCATGTTCTGCATCAATGATAGCGGCAATACCGCCTTGTGCTTGTACTTGGGCAATAGCATGAATAGCCAGTGTAGTTTTACCAGAAGATTCAGGACCGTAAATCTCTACGATTCTTCCTCTTGGAAAGCCTCCTACGCCCAAGGCTAAATCTAGTGTTAAAGACCCCGTTGGAATAACTTCTACGGCCTCAATGGCCTCATCTCCCATTTTCATAACAGACCCTTTGCCATAGGTTTTATCTAACCTATCCATGGTCATTTGCAGGGCTTTTAACTTTTCTTTTGATACTTCTTGTTTCGACATTGTTTGAGTTTTAAGTAAGTGAATAGCAAATGTAGCCGTTTAAACCGTAATCTTTTTACGGTGAACTATTCGCCAAGTATTTGTGCCGTGTGGTCTTTGGTTTTAACTTTAGCTATAACTTTATCAATTACCCCTTCTTCATTGATTACAAAAGTGGTTCTGTGAATACCGTCATATACTTTACCCATGAACTTCTTTGGACCCCAAACACCAAAAGCCTGAATAATTTCCTTCTCTGTATCAGCTACAAGTGGAAAAGGTAATTCGTACTTATTAATGAATTTTGTGTGCTTTGCAGAAGTATCTGCTGAGACACCAATTACCTCATAACCTGCCTCTTTAAGCCATTTATCATTATCTCTAAGGTTACAGGCCTGAGCCGTACACCCAGGAGTATCGTCTTTGGGATAGAAATAAAGCACAACCTTCTTACCCTTATAGTCTGCTAGTTTAATGGCTTCTCCATTCTGATCTATGCCTTCAAACAGTGGAGCTTTGTCTCCTTCTTTCAATGTATTCATACTAAACATAGTTTTGTTCTAATTTATTAACACAAAATCGTGCGTGCGGTTTGCTAGAAATTACTCTGGATACAGCAAATACTTTTGACGCAATAATTTATAGGGTTCTAAATCGGCTTGCCAAGATGCTCTAATTTCAGACTCTTTGGCTCCTTCCTTAACTTGCTTCATCAACTCATCGGTGCCTGCTAGTAGGTTAAAAAAACCGTTCGAATAAAAGAACTTCTCGCGATTGGGATAATGCTCATAGGCTAGAAGAAGCCAGTTTAAATATATGCCCTGAAAGTCTTGAGCAAAGCGACTATCCATAGCAGACAAATCAAACCCTCTGCATTCTTTTCCTTTGTATTTTGGATTGGTAGCTCCAAGTTTTGATTGAGGAGTAAAGCGGTAATCCCCTATCGTCAATTGTGGATGGCCAATGCATTCAAACGGTTTATCAGTACCTCGCCCAACTGAAATCACAGTTCCTTCAAATATACCGAGGCCTGGATACAAGTAAACCGATGTCATTGAAGGTAAATTTGGAGATGGTTTCGTCTCTAACTGATATAAACTGTTGTGCACATAACCATCACATGAAATAACGGTAAGCTTACACTTTATGCCCCTATTTAACCAACCTTCTCCATTAATCATATGTGCAAGTTCACCTACTGTAAGCCCGTGTACCAAGGGTATAGGATGCATTCCTACAAATGATGTAAACTGGGGTTTAAGAATTGGCCCATCTACATAAAATCCATTTGGATTAGGTCTATCAAGAATAATAACCTCTACACCATTTTCTGCACAAGCCTCCATAACATAATGCATAGTGCTTATATAGGTGTAGTAACGCACTCCAACATCTTGAATATCAAATAGCACTACATCAATACCTTTTAACTGCTCATCTCTTGGTTTTTTATTTGGGCCATAAAGAGAGATTAGCGGTAGACCAGTAGTCGCATCAAGCCCTGAATCAACAGACTCTCCAGCATCGGCTGTGCCTCTAAAACCATGCTCTGGAGCAAAAACTGTTTGAATATCTATACCCAGATTCAACAATGTATCTACCAGATGAATACCGTTCACCAAGCCAGTATGGTTGGTAACAATACCAATTGTTTTTCCATTGATCCGATCTGGATTAAAGAGTAACTTTTCAGCTCCTGTTTGCACATCAGCATCAGTAACTATTGGCAACTGTTGTTGCTTGTAAACTAAGGTTGATTGACCATAATTCCATTTGGAACTCATGACCAAAAAGGCAAATAAAATGGCTACTTTAGCCACTCGAGACAGAAACAAACGCATGTGGATTCTTAACACATCGCTAACTTAGCCCAAACCATCAAAATAAGCAGTGTAGCAGGTGAATTTTGAGCTTTTTTTAGCAAAACGAATGGGTAATGATAACCGGCCAGGAGAAAAACAATCTGGAACTGGGCCCATCATCAATATTGCAATTGGAGGTATTGTTATTGGTGTTGCTGTCATGCTTTTAAGTATTGCCATCTTAACTGGTTTCCAGAAAGAGATTAGGCAAAAAGTAATTGGTTTTGGCGGACACATTCAGCTCAATCATTTTCAAAGTACAGATGGGTATGAACAAGACCCCGTTAGTATAGATCAGCCCTTTTTAGAAGAGATTTTAACTATTCCAAATGTTCACTCCATCTCTCCATATGCCAATAAGGCTGGCATCTTAAAACAAGAAGAGGTTCTGCAAGGGATAGTACTAAAAGGAATAGACGCTACATTTGATAAACGCTTCTTTTCTGAAAATATAGTTGATGGGGCCTTTCCTGAATTTGGGGAAAAGCGATCAGATTCCGTTCTCATTTCAAAACGGATTGCAGAAACAATGCAATTGCAAACGGGTGATAAATTCTATGTTTTCTTCGTTCAAGATGGGAAGCCTAAACCCAGACGCTTTTTTGTTTCTGGTTTATACAACACGGGACTAGCTGATTTTGATGACCTATTTATTGTGGGTGACCTGCGGCACGTTCAACGTGTAAACGGCTGGGATGAGAATGCCGTGGGTGGTTTTGAAATAAATGTAAAAGATATTAATCAACTGCATGAGGTAGACCGCGCAGTTTACGATATCATACCTTATGCTTTCAAGACGCAAACCATTGAAGAGCGATTTCCTGATATTTTTGGGTGGTTGGAGTTGCAAGACATCAATGTTATCATAATTGTGGCTTTGGTCATTTTGGTTTCTTCCATAAACATGACCTCTGCATTGCTTATTCTCATTTTAGACAGAACACCTATGATTGGTATTTTGAAAGCACTAGGATCAGATAATGTTAGCATTCGTAAAATCTTTCTATTCAAGGCAGCGTATCTTGTATCAATAGGCATGTTTTGGGGTAATGCACTAGGACTGGGCCTTGGCTATCTTCAACAACAGTTTAGGTTTATTACGCTTCAAGAGGAATCATACTATTTAACACACGTACCTGTTAATTTTGAATGGTCTTATATTCTTATTCTAAACCTTGGCACTATTGTTTTATGTACCCTCATGCTGGTTTTACCAACCTATGTAATTACCAAGATTTCAGCTGTAAAAGCCATACGTTTCAACTGAAAACGGATACTTTCGCGTTGATATGAATAAACAGAAGCGCGTTTACGATAACATACTCCAAACCATTGGAGACACCCCCCTCATAAAACTGAATAAAATTGCAGAAGATATGCCATGTCCAATATGGGCTAAGGTAGAATACTTCAATCCAGGCCACTCTGTAAAAGACCGTATGGCTTTAAAAATGATTGAAGATGCAGAAGCCGAGGGAAAACTTAAACCTGGAGGTACAATCATTGAGTGTACTTCAGGGAATACAGGAATGGGACTCGCCTTAGCTGCAATCATAAAAGGCTATAAACTAATCTGTACGCTTAGTGACAAGCAGTCTAAAGAAAAAATGGACATCCTACGTGCCATGGGAGCGGAAATTTATGTGTGCCCCACCAGTGTACCTCCAGAACATCCAGAGAGCTACTATTCCGTAGCCGACCGCTTGAATAAAGAAATTCCAAACTCATTCTACCCTTATCAATACGATAACCTATCGAATAGAGAAGCTCACTACGAAACAACTGGACCAGAAATTTGGGAGCAAACAGATGGCAAAATCACGCACTTTGTAGTAGGTGTAGGAACTGGCGGAACTATATCTGGGGTAGCGAAATACCTCAAAGAGAAAAATCCTGATATCAAGATTTGGGGAGTTGATTCATACGGCTCTGTATTCAAGAAATACCATGAAACTGGAGAGTTTGATGAAAACGAAATCTACAGTTACATAACAGAAGGTATTGGTGAAGATATCCTACCTAAGAATGTTGACTTTGAACTCATAGATAAATTTGAAAAAGTTACTGATAAAGACGGTGCTCTGGTAGCTCGTGATTTAGCCAAAAAAGAAGGCTTGTTCTTGGGATATTCATGTGGTTCTGCATATCAAGGGTTGAAGCAACTAAAAGATGAACTCAAACCAGATGATTGTGTGGTTGTACTTTTCCACGATCATGGAAGCAGATACGTTGGTAAAATTTATAACGATGATTGGATGAAAGACCGCGGGTTCCTGGTAGAAGAGGAACAGACGGTTGAAGACTTTTTGCGCAAGCACATGGATAGAAAACTAGTTTCTTTAAAAACCGAAGAGTTAGTTCAACATGCCATAGACAAGATGTGTCAATTTGATATTTCGCAAATTCCAATCTTAAGAGATAACGAGCCAGTGGGCTCTATTGACGATTCTTATTTATTCAAGCTTTTAATTGATGACTCAGAGGCTAAAAATAAATCCATTGGAGATATTATGAGGCCAGCCTTCCCTATCGTTGACGGACACGCTCCTCTGAAGGAGATAACAAAGCTCATCAATAAAGAGAATAGTGCAGTGCTTTGCAAATGGCATGGTGTATGGCACATCATCACCAAGCATGATATAATAGGAGCATTGGCATAGCCATGCAGTTCACTGATCAAATTGGTACCAGAATTTCACTTGATAACTATCCAAAACGAATTGTTTCGTTAGTGCCGAGTCAAACCGAATTACTTTTTGATTTAGGTTTATCAGATGAAGTAGTTGGTATCACAAACTTCTGTGTTCATCCCCTTGAAGAATTTTTACAAAAGGTGCGCGTAGGAGGAACAAAATCTCCTGAAATATCTAAAATACGTGATCTAAAACCAGATTTGGTTATCGCGAACAAAGAGGAGAACAACCGCGAAGACGTGGAAGCTATAACTGCTTTTTGTCCAGTTTGGACAAGCAACATAGGTAACCTTGATGATGCACTGCGCATGATTGAGCAACTGGCCAGCATTGTTGGCAGAGCTGATGTAGGTGCAAGGATGAGCCGAACCATTCAAAGCAGATTCGATGGAATAAAGTTGCAGCCTTCCAAATCTGTTGTTTATTTAATTTGGAAGAAACCATATATGGCAGCAGGCAATGATACATTCATACATCATATGCTTGAAAAAGCCAGCTGGACGAATTTGGTACAAGAGAATCGTTATCCTGAAGTTTCTGAAGATCAACTCATAAAACTCAGTCCAGATTTGGTATTACTATCGTCAGAACCCTATCCGTTCAAAGAAAAAGATGTACGAGAGCTTTCTTCCAAATTACCCAAGACGCGGGTAATACTAGTGGACGGTGAGCTTTTTAGTTGGTACGGCTCCAGACTAGTTAAGACACCGGATTACATAAACGGTTTAAATCAACTGTAAGACTGCACCTATTACCGTTGGTAATGCTTTAATTTTGCGAGAATACCAACATGAAAAGAATCGTCACAATCCTTATCTCCGTATGGATTTTCTTTGGCACACAAGCCCAAGAATCTCCAAGAATAGGATTAGTTCTGAGTGGTGGCGGAGCGGACGGCTTAGCGCATGTGGGTATGCTAAAGGCACTTGAAGAACACGGCATCTACCCTACACACATAACAGGCTCCAGCATGGGCGCATTAATTGGTGGCTTGTATGCATCTGGATACACCCCAGAAGAAATGGAAGCTTTCTTTAAGTCTGAAACGTATCTAAAAATGGTAAACGGTCAAACGGAAGAGAAGTACATTTATGAATGGTCTGGTTCTAATGTAGACCCATCCATTGTATCACTCTCTTTTGCAAAAGACAGCATATTTAAAGCAAAACTACCCACCAACTTAATAAACCCTTCAGCTATAGACTTCGAGTTAATGGCACGCTTTGCAGCCGCATCAGAAAATGCAGACTACAACTTTGATAGTTTATTCATACCCTTTAGGTGCGTGGCAAGTGATATCTACACCAAACAAACCGTAACATTCGATTCTGGAAGCGTTGCAACAGCTGTTAGAGCTTCCATGAGTTATCCCTTCTTTATAAAGCCCCTTCTCGTAGATGACGTCTTGCTATTTGATGGTGGCTTGTACAATAACTTCCCAGCAGATATCATGTGTGAGGCTTTTAACCCAACCTACATCATAGGCAGTAAAGTAGCTTCTAACGGTCCACCACCTAATGAAGATGATTTATACTCACAGGTGCGAGCACTTCTTGTGAATGAAACATCATTTGATGTGAACTGCATTGAGAATGTAATCATAGAGCCGAGCGTAAACTTTGGCGTGTTCGAATTTGAGAATGCCTCAGAAGCAATTGACAGCGGATACTATGCTACAATAAAGCGAATGCCAGAGTTAAAATCAATGGTATTTGGTATAGATATTAACTACACTGGAATTAATGAAGCAGTTTTTTCTGATTCTAAAATTTTCGAGAAAAAGCGAGAGCAATATAGGAGTAGATTGCAAGAAGTATTCATAAAAGAAGTGAAGGTAGATGGACTTAATAAAAACCAAGCAAAATACGTAGAGAAAATTTTATTCAAAAAATCTCGGAAAGCGAATGGTCTTTTACTGGAACAAGCGAAGACGAACTTTTTTAGACTTGTTGAGAATAAAAAAGTTGCAGGAGCTTACCCCGAGATGGGATATGACACAGCACAAGAAGGCTTCATTTGGTTAAATAAAGTTAAAGTTCAAAACGATGTGTCCATAAAGTTCGGTGGAAACTTTGGTTCGCGCCCAATCAGTAGTGGTTATGCGGGTGTACAATATAACAGACTAGCCGGATGGGGATTAGAAGCAGAAGGTAGTGCCCAATTTGGAAAGCTTTACGCTGCAGGCCATGCTAGAGTAAGGTTTGACATACCTAGTCGCATTCCACTATATATTGAGCCTTCTATTACGTTTCACCGCTGGGATTATTTTGAGTCTAGGTTCAACACCTTATTTACAGATAATATTCCATCGTTTGTTGTAACTCAAGAGCAAATTGCAGGTATAACCTCAGGAGTTCCAATTGGGAACCGAGGAGTCTTGGGTGGAAGGTTTAACTATTATAGATTTAACGATGAGTACTATCAAAGTAAATCGTTTACTCCTGGAGATACCGTAGACCAATCTAGGTTCGAAGGATTTAGCTTGGGGATCTTCTACAACCAAAACAACTTGAACCACAAGCAATACCCTACAAGCGGAAAACGCATTAGAATCTCAAGTTTACTTGTAAGGCAAACAGAAGAATACACTCCTGGGTCAACAAGTCTTGACAGCTCTCTTCTTGTAGAAGATCAAGAGTGGTTGCAAATTAAGCTAGAGCTTGAGAACTATTTTAACCTGTCTAAACGCATTAAGATTGGATTAGAAGCTACCGGGTTCTATTCTTCACAGCCCTTATTCAACAACTACACATCTTCAATTATTAGGGCAAACGCATACCAACCTACACCCGATAGTAAAACACTGTTTCTTGAGTCTTTCAGAGCGAATCAATACGTTGCAGGTGGTATCAAGTTCGTTTATAAATTCTCTAAGAATTGGCAAGCTCGCTTAGAGGGTTATATCTTCCAGCCATATCAGGCTATCAATAAAGAACAGCTAAGTCGTGATGGTCAATACGGAGACCCTTTTGAAGTAAGGCATACCATAGCCAATGGAACACTTGTTTATGATAGCCCAATAGGACCATTCAGTGCCTCCGTTAACTACTACTACAACAATACTCAAGTGAGCCCAGGTGAGGAGAATCCCGTAACCTTCTTATTCAATTACGGCTTTATCCTCTTTAGAGATCGGGCGCTTCATTAAGCTTGTGTGGTAGGTCCGCCAAAGTTCATAGGTAACGGTGGCTGACCCTTACCGTGATCTTCTATCTCTCCAAAGCTTTGTTCGTACTTGTCTATATTGTCTCCCAATGCCTTCATCAATCTTTTCGCATGCTGCGGAGTCATGATTATTCTAGACTTCACTTTTGCCTTTGGAGCTCCAGGAACTATCTTTATGAAGTCTACCACAAACTCTGCATGGGAATGTGTTAAAATGGCGAAGTTAGAGTATTCCCCATCTGCTACCTCTTCCGATATTTCAATATTAAGTTGTCCTTCTTTCTGTTGATCGCTCATAATAATTGGCATAAAAAAGCCCGATGCAGATGCATCGGGCTTGTATTGTTAATTGAATTAAGCTAGCTCTTCAGCTCTCTTTTCTTCTATACGGTCGTGTTCTTCTTTAGAACCTACAATCAAGTTTTCGTATTCTCTCAACCCTGTTCCAGCAGGAATCAAGTGTCCAACAATAACGTTTTCTTTAAGTCCTGATAAGAAGTCTTCTTTAGCATTAACTGCAGCTTCGTTTAACACCTTCGTAGTTTCCTGGAAAGATGCAGCAGACATAAAGCTATCAGTCTGTAATGAAGCTCTTGTAATACCTTGAAGAATTGGTTTTGCAGTTGAAGAAACAGCTTCACGTGCCTCAACAGGCTGCTTGTCATTTCGCTTCAACATAGAGTTCTCATCTCTGAGTTTTCTAGCTGACACTATCTGACCTGCTTTAAACGTTTCTGAATCTCCAGCCTCAGTTACCACCATCTTACCGAACAACTCATCATTCTCTTTCAAGAAGTCTGATTTATTCACTAATTCTTTCTCCAAGAATCGAGTATCACCAGCATCCAAGATTTCAACCTTACGCATCATTTGACGCACAATAACCTCAAAGTGCTTATCGTTGATCTTCACCCCTTGTAAACGATACACCTCTTGTATTTCATTTACCAAGTATTCTTGAACAGCAGTTGGCCCCATGATAGACAAGATATCGTTAGGTGTTATCGCACCATCTGATAATGCCTGACCTGCTTTCACAAAGTCATTCTCTTGAACCAATATATGCTTAGAAAGAGAAACTAAGTATTTTTTAACCTCACCTGTTCTAGACTCTACGATAATCTCGCGATTACCACGCTTGATTTTTCCGTATGAAACTATACCATCAATCTCTGATACTACAGCTGGATTAGACGGGTTACGTGCTTCAAATAGCTCTGTTACACGTGGTAAACCACCGGTGATATCTCCTGACTTACCTGATTGGCGAGGAATCTTAACCAAAGTGGCTCCTGGCTCAATCGCTTGGTCTTCATCTACAATGATATGTGCTCCTACTGGAATACTGTAGCTTCTTAGAACTTCGCCTTTCTTGTTAACTACACTAATCTCAGGGTTTTTGGTTTTATCTCTACGCTCGATGATAACCTTCTCTTTGAAGCCTGTTTGCTCATCGCTTTCTTCACGGTATGTAACACCTTCAACAATGTTGTCGAATACTACTTTACCACCAAACTCAGAAATAATCAATGCATTATATGGATCCCATGAACAGATTTCCTGTCCTTTCTTCACCTTAGCACCGTTCTTCACCAACAAATTGGAACCGTAAGGAATGTTATTGGTAGTAACCGTAAGGTTATTCTCTGGATTGATGATTCGCATTTCTGCAGATCGGCCAACAACCACGTGAACTTTTTCACCTTGATCATTAACTTTTTCTACTGTACGTAATTCATCTATCTCTAAAACACCATCTCCCTTGGCAATAACTTTTGATTCAGACGCAATGTTAGAAGCTGTACCCCCAACATGGAATGTTCTCAACGTTAACTGTGTACCCGGCTCACCAATGGATTGTGCCGCCACAACACCAACAGATTCACCACGCTGCACCATACGGCCAGTAGCTAAGTTTCTACCATAGCACTTACCACATGCACCACGCTCTGCTTCACAAGTTAATACTGAACGGATTTCTACCTCTTCAATATTCGCATCATCAATCGATTTAGCAACACCTTCATTTATGAAACCACCTGCTTCTACAATTATCTCGTTCGTTTCAGGGTGGTAGATATCATGCACAGAAGAGCGACCTACGATTCGTTCGCTCAATGGCTCAACAATCTCTTCGTTCTTTTTCAGTGCTGTAGCTACTAATCCACGAAGTGTACCACAATCTGGTTCTGAAATTACGACATCTTGTGCTACATCTACCAACCTACGTGTTAGGTAACCCGCATCGGCAGTTTTCAAGGCGGTATCTGCCAAACCTTTACGAGCACCGTGAGTAGAGATAAAGTACTCTAGGATAGATAGCCCCTCTTTAAAGTTTGAAAGAATAGGATTCTCGATAATGTCTCCACCTTGAGAACCTGATTTTTTCGGTTTAGCCATCAATCCACGCATACCAGATAACTGACGAATCTGCTCCTTAGAACCACGTGCACCAGAGTGGAACATCATGTAAATGGAGTTAAATCCTTGATTATCGTTCTCTAGGCGATCCATCAAAATATTGGTTAGCTTGGAGTTCGTGTGCGTCCAAACATCAATAATTTGGTTGTAGCGCTCATTGTTCGTGATGAGACCCATGTTGTAGTTGCCCCAGATTTCATCAACCTGAGCTTGAGCTTCGTCTACGAGTTTGTCTTTCTCATCAGGAATAATTACATCCTCAATGTTGAATGACAAACCACCTTTAAAGGCCCAGTAATAACCCATTGATTTGATGTCATCTAAGAACTGTGCAGCTCTAGCAACACCAGTTCTGTGAAGGATATTACTAATGATTCCTCTTAATGACTTCTTCGTTAGAAGCTCATCAATAAATCCAACCTCTTGAGGTACCACTTCGTTAAACATAACTCTACCACAGGTAGTGTCTTTCAACTGCATAGTAACTACACCATCCTCTACAACAGGTACCTTACATTTGATTTTAGCATGAAGATCTAGCTTCTTCTCATTGAAAGCAATGATTACTTCCTCAGATGAGTAGAACACCATGCCTTCGCCTTTAACAGGATGCGCCTTTGTAGCTGTGCGTTCCTTGGTAATGTAATACAGTCCGAGAACCATATCCTGTGAAGGAACTGTAATAGGAGCTCCGTTGGCAGGGTTCAGAATATTGTGTGAACCTAGCATTAACAATTGAGCCTCTAATATTGCCGCATTACCTAATGGTAAATGCACCGCCATTTGATCACCATCAAAATCTGCGTTGAATGCAGTACAAGCCAAAGGGTGAAGCTGGATAGCTTTACCCTCAACTAATTTTGGTTGGAATGCTTGGATACCCAAACGGTGAAGGGTTGGTGCACGGTTGAGAAGAACTGGATGTCCTTTCAACACATTCTCCAAAATATCCCATACTACTGGTTCCTTGCGGTCTACAATTTTCTTGGCTGATTTCACGGTTTTAACAATACCGCGTTCAATCAACTTGCGTATGATAAATGGCTTGTAGAGCTCAGCTGCCATATTCTTTGGCAAACCACACTCATGCATTTTCAATTCAGGACCAACAACGATTACTGAACGTGCAGAGTAATCAACACGCTTACCCAATAGGTTTTGGCGGAATCGACCTTGTTTACCTTTTAGTGAATCTGAAAGCGATTTCAACGCTCTGTTAGATTCAGTTTTAACTGCGCTTGATTTACGAGAGTTATCAAACAATGAATCTACCGCTTCTTGAAGCATACGCTTCTCGTTACGTAAAATCACTTCTGGAGCTTTGATCTCTAACAGTCGCTTCAAACGATTGTTACGAATAATCACTCTACGGTATAAATCATTCAAATCAGAAGTTGCAAATCTACCACCGTCTAGAGGAACCAATGGACGTAATTCAGGTGGAATCACCGGAACTACTTTTGTAATCATCCACTCCGGACGGTTCTCCATTCTGCCATTAGCATCACGGAATGCCTCAACAACTTGCAAACGTTTTAGCGCTTCATTCTTACGTTGCTGAGAAGTTTCTGTGTTTGCCTTGTGACGTAAATCATATGATAGCTGGTCTAAATCCAAACGAGCCAATAAATCATGAAGTGCCTCAGCACCCATCTTAGCGATAAACTTGTTAGGATCGTGATCATCTAAATATTGATTCTCAGAACGATTAGGAAGTCTATCCAATGCGTCTAAGTACTCTTCTTCAGACAAAAACTCCATAACTTCATAAGACTCTCCTTCTTCGTTTACCGCAAGCCCTGGGCTAATAACCACATAGCGCTCGTAGTAAATAATCGTATCCAATTTCTTGGAAGGAAGTCCTAATAAGTATCCGATTTTATTCGGAAGAGATTTGAAGTACCAAATGTGTGCTACGGGAACTACCAAGGCAATGTGCCCCATGCGCTCGCGTCTCACTTTCTTTTCAGTTACTTCTACACCACATCTATCACAAACGATTCCTTTATAACGGATGCGCTTGTATTTACCGCAGTGACATTCGTAATCTTTTACCGGACCAAAAATACGTTCGCAAAACAAACCATCTCTCTCTGGTTTGTAGGTACGGTAGTTAATTGTTTCAGGCTTGAGTACTTCACCGTGAGAACGTTCCAACACCATTTCTGGTGATGCAAGTGAAATCACGATTTTCTTAAAGTTACTCTTCAATCTATTATCTTTTCTTACTGCCATTTTCCTCGATGTCTAAAGGTGAAGAAACATTAATCTAGTGTGATGTTAAGACCCAATCCGCTCATTTCATGAAGCAATACGTTGAAAGACTCAGGTAGACCTGGTTTTGGCATTGATTCACCCTTAACGATTGATTCATAAGCTTTTGCTCTACCGATTACGTCATCAGACTTAACCGTTAGCATTTCCTGTAGGATATTTGCTGCACCAAACGCTTCAAGCGCCCATACCTCCATCTCACCAAAACGCTGACCACCAAATTGAGCTTTACCACCCAACGGTTGTTGTGTAATTAATGAGTAAGGACCTATGGAACGTGCGTGCATCTTATCATCTACTAGGTGGTGAAGCTTGAGCATGTAAATTACACCAACAGTTGCAGGCTGATCGAATTTTTCTCCCGAACCTCCATCATATACTGGTGTTTTACCCAATCGAGGAATTCCTGCCTTTTCTGTCCACTCACCGATATCATCAACGGATGCACCGTCAAAAATAGGAGTGGCGAATTTCACGCCTAACTTCATACCAGCCCAACCAAGAACAGTTTCATAAATCTGCCCCAAGTTCATACGTGATGGTACCCCAAGTGGATTCAATACGATATCTACTGGTGTTCCATCTTCTAAGAACGGCATATCCTCTTGGCGAACAATACGAGCAACAATACCCTTGTTTCCGTGACGTCCCGCCATCTTATCACCTACTTTAAGTTTACGTTTTTTGGCAACATAAACTTTAGCTAACTGTACAATGCCTGCAGGCAATTCATCTCCTACAGATACTTGGAACTTATTACGTCTCCAAGAACCAATTGCTTCATTAGCCTTGATTTGGTAATTTGTAAATAACCTTTCAATTAAAGCATTCTTTTGAGCATCGGTTGTCCACCCTGATGGGTTAATCTCAGAATAATCTAAGGTCATTAACAACTTCTGCGTAAACTTCGTGCCTTTTTTAATTACCTCTTCTTTGTAGGTATTCAAGACACCTTGAGAAGCCTTTCCACCACAAAGTCCGAATAACTTTTCAACGAGCACTTCTTTAATCTCAGCTAGAGTCTTGTTGTGCTCTTCGTCTATTTTGTCAATTACCTCTTTCTCTTTGGCTTTTTGTCTGCGATCTTTAATTGCTCTTGAAAACAATTTCTTATCAATAACAACACCCTTCATAGAAGGACCAGCTTTCAATGATGCATCCTTTACATCACCTGCTTTGTCACCAAAGATTGCGCGAAGTAGTTTTTCTTCTGGAGTAGGATCACTTTCACCCTTAGGTGTGATCTTACCTATAAGAATATCGCCCTCACCTATCTCAGTACCTATTCTCACTAACCCGTTTTCATCTAGGTTGCGTGTAGCTTCTTCTGAAACGTTCGGGATATCTGCTGTTAACTCTTCTAAACCGCGTTTTGTGTCACGAACTTCAAGCGTAAACTCTTCAACGTGAATAGAAGTGAATATATCATCTCTAACAACCTTTTCAGAGATTACAATTGCATCCTCAAAGTTGTAACCTTTCCAAGGCATAAATGCCACTTTAAGGTTTCGTCCAAGAGCAAGCTCTCCTTGTTCAGTTGCATATCCGTCACAAAGAACCTGACCTTTTTCAACGCGATCTCCTGGACGAACAATCGGTTTCAAGTTTATTGTAGTTCCTTGATTGGTCTTAACAAACTTGGTAAGTTTATAGCTCTTAGCAGGGCCGTCAAAACTTACTAATTCGTCTTCTTCATTACGGTCATACTTAATGCGAACTTCGTTTGCATCTACATATTCAACTGTACCGTTGCCTTCTGCGTTTATTAATACGCGAGAATCACGTGCTACGCGTCCTTCCAAACCTGTACCTACAACAGGAGCTTGAGGACGTAATAACGGAACCGCCTGACGTTGCATGTTCGATCCCATCAATGCACGGTTTGCATCATCATGTTCCAAGAAAGGAATCATAGATGCCGCGATTGAGGCAATCTGGTTTGGAGCAACATCCATTAAAGTAACATCATTCGGCTCTACAACCGGGAAGTCACCTTCGTATCTTGATTTTATTCTATCTGACTCAAATTCACCGTTATCTTTTAGGATAGCGTTGGCTTGAGCAATGGTCTTACCATCTTCTTCCTCTGCAGAAAGGTAAGTAACAGCCTTTTGTGTGAGGTCTACTTTACCTTCTTCTACATTTCGATAAGGTGTTTCAATAAATCCAAGTTTATTCACCTTAGCGTATACGCAAAGGGATGAAATCAAACCTATGTTTGGTCCCTCAGGAGTTTCAATAGTACATAACCTACCGTAGTGAGTATAGTGAACATCTCGAACCTCAAAACCTGCTCTTTCACGAGAGAGTCCACCTGGTCCTAAGGCCGATAAACGTCTTTTGTGCGTAATCTCAGATAATGGATTGGTTTGATCCATGAATTGAGACAGCTGGTTTGTACCAAAGAATGAATTGATGACTGAAGAAAGCGTTTTCGCATTGATCAAATCAATTGGTGTAAACACTTCGTTGTCTCGCACATTCATACGTTCACGAATGGTTCTAGCCATACGAGCTAAACCAACACCAAACTGAGCATACAATTGCTCGCCTACTGTTCGAACGCGTCTGTTAGACAAGTGGTCTATATCATCAACATCTGTTTTTGAGTTGATTAACTCAATCAAATAGCTGATGATGGAAATAATATCTTGCTTGGTAAGTACGCGAATTTCCATATCCACGTCCAAGTTCAATTTCTTATTGATGCGGAAACGACCAACTTCTCCTAAGTCATAACGCTTTTCTGAGAAGAATAATTTGTCTATTACCCCACGAGCTGTTTCCTCATCAGGTGGTTCCGCATTACGTAGAACTCTATAAATATGTTCAACCGCTTCAATTTCAGAGTTCGAAGGGTCTTTTTGTAACGTATTATAAATGATTGCATAATCAGCAGCGTTTACATCTTCTTTGTGCAACAAGATGGTCTTCACTCCTGAATCCAAAATCATTTCGAGATGATCTTGCTCAATTACTGTTTCGCGATCTATAATTACTTCATTACGCTCAATAGAAACTACCTCTCCTGTATCTTCATCAACGAAATCCTCAAACCACGTTTTCAATACCCGAGCAGCCAATTTTCTACCTACAACTTTCTTGAGACCCGACTTGCTGACTTTTACCTCATCGGCTAAATCAAAGATCTCGAGAATCTCTTTGTCACTTTCGTAACCGATAGAGCGCAACAATGTGGTTACCGGAAGCTTCTTCTTCCGATCGATGTATGCGTACATCACACTATTGATATCTGTTGCAAACTCTATCCAAGAACCTTTAAACGGAATTACACGCGCAGAATACAATTTTGTACCATTTGCGTGATAACTCTGTCCGAAGAATACACCAGGTGAACGGTGCAATTGGGAAACGATTACACGTTCAGCACCATTTACTACAAAGGATCCTGAAGGAGTCATGTAAGGAATTGTTCCCAGGTACACATCCTGCACGATTGTTTCAAAATCTTCGTGCTCGGGATCCGTACAGTACAATTTCATTTTTGCCTTTAAAGGCACACTGTATGTGAGTCCACGCTCGATGCACTCATCAATGGAGTAACGCGGTGGATCTACGAAGTAGTCCAGAAACTCAAGCACGAAGTTATTCCGTGCATCAGTAATGGGGAAGTTCTCTTGGAACACCTTAAAAAGGCCCTCATTAGCGCGTTTATCTGATGTTGTTTCAAGTTGAAAAAAATCTTGAAACGACTTAATTTGGATATCCAGAAGATCTGGATAATCGAGTTGGTTTTTGATGGATGCGAAACTTACTCGCGTGTTCTTGATATCAGCCATGGACGTCAAATCGATATGTTAGAACTATGAACAGCTATAAACACAATAGGGTTTAGGCCCAAAAAGGGCCTAAACCTCATTGCAATCTCAATGGAAAGTAGAAGTGATCAATTACTTGATCTCTACTTCTGCACCAGCTTCTTCAAGCTGCGCTTTTAAAGCTTCTGCTTCGTCTTTTGCAACACCTTGCTTTAATTCTTTAGGTGCACCGTCAACGATTTCTTTCGCTTCTTTCAGGCCAAGACCTGTCAACTCTTTAACAACCTTAACTACTTTCAGTTTTTGACCGCCAGCAGCCTTAAGGATTACGTCAAATTCAGTCTGTTCTTCAGCAGCATCACCACCACCTGCAGCAGGACCTGCAACAGCAACAGCAGCAGCAGCAGCCGGCTCAATACCGTACTCCTCTTTTAAAATATCTGCTAGTTCGTTTACTTCTTTAACAGTTAAGTTAACAAGCTGCTCTGCGAATTCTTTTAAATCAGCCATTTCTATATAATTTAAAACTTAGTTCAATGAAATAATTATGCTTCCCTTTCTGAAAGCGTCTTAACAATTCCGGCAATTTTACTGCCACCCGATTGTAGTTGAGATACAACTGTCTTAGCAGGAGATTGAAGCAATGCAATAACATCTGCAATAACTTCATTTTTGCTTTTCAAGCTCACGAGA
>CBFIHE010000026.1:0-1597 GCA_965662345.1 Salibacteraceae bacterium | reverse complement strand
TACAACTGTCTTAGCAGGAGATTGAAGCAATGCAATAACATCTGCAATAACTTCATTTTTGCTTTTCAAGCTCACGAGAGCTTCTAGCATTTCATCTCCGACAAAAACTGCCTCTTCTACATAAGCCGATTTTAAAATCGGCTTTTCTGCACCTTTTCTGAACTCTTTGATCAGCTTAGCAGGAGCGTTACCAACTTCCGTTAACATTAACGAAGTGTTGCCAACTGCCGTACTAGGCATTTCACCGAAATCTTTACCTTCTACACGCTCCATTGCCTTTTTAAGCAATGTATTCTTTACCACTTGCAACTTAATGTCGCTTTTGTGGCAAAGTCTACGCAGTTTAGAAGTGTTCTCAGCGTCAAGTTCAGAAATATCGGTCAAGTAAACCACACCTGTACTGGTGAGGACATCAACCAACTCATCTATTGCTTTCGCTTTTTCTTCTCTGGTCATGTGTTAACCTTTCCCGAATTTCACTTAAGCTCCAACAGCTTTGGGCTCAATTTTGATCCCTGGGCTCATAGTGCTACTGAGTGTAATACTCTTCACATATGTTCCCTTGGCAGCTGCCGGTTTAAGCTTAATGATAGTTTGTAATAGCTCATTGGCATTCTCATAGATCTTGCCTTTTTCAAAAGATGCCTTAGCAACGGCAGCATGAATGATACCGAATTTATCAACTTTAAAGTCAATTTTACCTGCTTTGGTCTCTTGAACTGCTTTGGCAATATCCATAGTTACCGTACCCGTTTTTGGGTTTGGCATCAATCCGCGAGGACCGAGAATGCGACCCAAGGCGCCTACTTTGCCCATTACCGATGGCATAGTGATGATTACATCAACATCTGTCCATCCGCCCTTAATCTTATCAACATACTCGTCTAAACCTACATAATCAGCACCCGCTGCTTTTGCTTCTTCTTCCTTGTCAGGAGTACAAAGAACCAAAACGCGAATATCTTTTCCTGTTCCGTGAGGTAAAGACACCGAACCACGTACCATTTGATTTGCCTTACGTGGGTCAACCCCTAATCGCACTGCTAAATCAACCGATGCATCGAATTTCGTAGTTGAAATCTCCTTCACGATGGAAGTAGCTTCATCTAGCGTATATTCTTTGGCTGGGTCGTATTTTGAAAGGGCTTCTTTTTGCTTTTTCGTTAGCTTAGCCATAACTTCTTTTTTACGAATACTACTTAACTGTAATTCCCATACTGCGTGCAGTACCCGCAACCATACTCATGGCTGACTCTACCGTAAAGCAATTCAGATCTTGCATTTTGTCTTCTGCAATGGCTCTGACTTGATCGTTGGTAACGGACGCAACCTTCTTTCTGTTAGGTTCTGGAGAACCCGACTTCAATTTGGCTGCTTCCTTGAGTTGTACTGCTACCGGTGGAGTTTTTATGATAAAGTCAAAAGACTTATCAGTATAAACCGTAATCACTACCGGAAGAACTTTACCTGCTTTGTCTTGCGTACGGCCGTTGAACTGCTTACAGAATTCCATAATGTTCACGCCCTTAGCACCCAAAGCCGGACCTACCGGAGGTGATGGGTTTGCGGCTCCACCTCGTACTTGCAATTTTATAAT
>CBFIHE010000025.1:27209-29438 GCA_965662345.1 Salibacteraceae bacterium | reverse complement strand
TGGATTAATAACGGCTATTTATGTTATTCCTAGATTAAGCGAATTGAGCAACTACAATTCTGAGCTAGACATTCTAGAAAAAGAGGTTACCCAAGCATATGATGCGTATAACAATGCCGTCACGCCAATGGAGTTTAAAGAAGGAAGAAGTAACTACAACAAAGCTGCAATAGAATATGGTGAAGCATTGGATCAAAGAAACGACTATGCTCAACAAACCTTGATCATAGGGAGCATTGGAGCTGTAATAACAGGTTACTTTCTTTATCGATCATTCAAATATGAGAAACCAAACTACACCCCTACTCCCGCTCTTCTAAGTAGAGTAAACGCAAGTATTTATCCAACATTTGTTCGTGGAAGTATTTATTCTTCATTCCAAATTACCTTCGCATTATGACCAAATACGCAGTGTACTTACTTTTTCTGTTAGCCTTTACAGGACTCATAGGTTGTGAACGTGAGAGCTTACTAGATGATTTGCAGCTTCAGAATTCACCGTACGATGAATATCCAGAAGTAGCAAGTTTCGCTACAATTTCAAATGTGGAAGCAACCAATTATGGCAATGTAAGTGATTTAAAAATCTCTGTTGTATTTGATTTTGACCGCTCGCTATTTCACCCGGGAAACTCTTTATCTATAGTTTGCAATGGTTTCCCGTTTGGGTACATGTATGGCGGCACTGTAATTGCAGACGAAATGCCAAAAACTGCAACATTTGAAGGTAGACTCGTACCACATATTGGAGGAAAAGCAGGAATTACATGTTATCTAAGAGATAAAGACTCGAAACTAATTGGCTCAGATCGTGTAGAAATTGAACTCCCTTACATCGAATAATTCAATTTATCGTTTCTTTTAACCATTAACTTCTTCTTTCTACCGTTTTCTCATCTGTGCATTTGTAATCTAAGCATGCTGTTTAGTCTTGATTGAACAAAAGCTTAGAACTATGAAAAGAATGGTAACTCTCCTATCGCTAACTACCATTCTCTTATCAGAGAACCAAACTATTGCTCAAAATGCCATGTGTTCTCCACCAACGGCTTCGGCAAACCTTGACGTAAACAACGTGAATGCCACTATTCTGAACGGTGGCGATATGTGGCGCGATATGTCTGCTCAGGCTGGGTATGAAATACCTAAAGGCTCAGGCAATCATGTTTTCTATACCCAAGGCTTATGGTTGGCTGGTGAACAAGCCGGCTCGGGTTCGCTAAGCACTGCAGGTGCAATGTATAGAAGCAGCGGTAGCGATTTTTATCCCGGACCTTTGGATGCTCTTGGTAATGTATCAGACAGTACATGTAGTGCGTTTGATGGTATATATGCAATGACCAAGACAGAAGTTGACTCACAAATTGCTGGAGTATCCACTTCTTATCATGTACGCATTTGGCCAGGTAGAGGCAACCCAATAACGGGTATGCCTATGCAAGATTTAGCTCCCTTCATTGATGTGAATGGTGACGGAGTTTACAACTCAGCAGACGGTGATTACCCTGATATAAAAGGAGATAAAGCCCTTTGGTTTGTTTACAATGACAAAGGGAACCTTCATACAGAAACACTAGGAGAACAAATTGGCGTTGAAATACAAGTAATGGCTTATGCATACACTGGAAGTGGCCATGAAAAGAACACTACCTTTTATGATTATACCATATTCAACAAAGGAGTTTCAATGAACGACTTTTACATGGGGCTTTTTACAGATGTAGATTTAGGAAATAGTTTAGACGATTTCATAGGCTGTGATTCAACAAAGGGAGTAGGATATGTATACAACGCAAACTCTACAGACTTACTCTATGGCCCAAACCCACCAGCAGCTGGTATAAAAACGGTAATAAACCCTCATGTGAATTCTAATCCAGATATTCACCTGAGTAAGTTCTCCTATTTCAATAATTCCATTGGTAATCAAGGTAGTCCAACTTTTGCGTTGCACTATTACAACTATTTAAGAGGGTACTGGAAAGATGGAACTCGCTTTGTTAAGGGTGGTTCTGCACATTATTCAGACCCGTCATCAGATTCAACTTCACCTGTGAACTTCGTTTATCCTGGACTCCCTTCAATCACTGCACAATGGTCTGAGTGTCAAGCAGGAATGCAAGGAGGTGATAGAAGAATGCTAATGTCTTACGGCCCAATGAACTTCATGTCGGGAGACACCCTCAAATTCACGTCAGCTGCTTTATATTCTAGAGACCTTAACAGTCC
>CBFIHE010000025.1:0-27110 GCA_965662345.1 Salibacteraceae bacterium | reverse complement strand
GATGTTTCTGATTTAGTTCAAGCCTATCATGATTCAATCACAGATTGTACATTATTTAATCCTCAGTACCAAATCAACTTTACCAATCCCGACCCTGGACTATCTAACGGTAGCATTGAAGTTTCTTTCACAGGTAACAATCCTTCATATTTTTGGTCTGATAACTTGGGGAATAACTCTGTTGTTAATGGATTAGATACCGGGATGTATAAGCTGATAATGCACAATGGTAAGAACTGTTATGAGGTAATAGAGATAGGTTTAAATGAACCTTCTAGCATATCCGATATCAAGCAATCTGGATTTCGTTTATTTCCCAATCCTGCAAAAATTGAAGCTCGCTTAGAGCTCAACAATGCAGAAACTCCAGCACGCATGCAGCTATTGGATTTAACAGGTAAACTAGTACTTCGCTCTTCCTTTACTGGAAGTATTCTTATAAATACAACTAATTTGAACCCTGGAGTTTACTTGGTTCAAGTATCCACTGGAGTAGAAAGTCATTTAAACCGTCTTCTTGTTGTGCACTGATTATTCATTGATGTACATTAAGCCTGTCTAGAAATAGTCTGGCTTTTTTTTGATTAAACCGTTCATAACAATTCAGTTGTTCAATCGCTCACTTTTTCGAACTTAGCGGCAAATTGCGAAAACCATGAATAAATACATAGGCTTGGCAGCTTTAGCGGGGGCAATGGTCTCTTGCGGAGCCCCCGAAAAAGAAGCAGAAATGAGCAGCTGGAAACAAATACCGGTAACGTACCCTGAAACGAAAAAGGTAGATACGGTTGACACCTATTTTGGTACAGAAGTTCAAGACCCTTACCGTTGGCTAGAAGACGATATGTCTGAAGAAACTAAAGCCTGGGTAACCGCTCAAAACAATGTAACTTTCGGTTATTTAGATCAAATCGATTACCGCGATGCGATTGCAGATCGCTTGAAAGAAGTTTGGGACTATGAAAAGCGCAGCGCCCCATTCAAAGAGGGTGATTGGGAATACTTCTACAAGAATGATGGTTTACAAAACCAAAGTGTTTTATACCGCCAAAAAGATGGCGCTGATGCAGAAGTTTTCTTAGATCCAAATACGTTTTCTGAAGATGGTACTACTTCTTTGGCAGGAATCAGCTTTACAAAAGACGGTAGCTTATGTGCCTACCAAATCTCTGAGGGTGGATCTGATTGGCGCAAAGTCATTATCATGAATACGGCTACCAAAGAATCGGTTGAAGATACCTTGGTTGATGTTAAATTCTCTGGTACTTCTTGGTACGGAAATGATGGTTTCTACTACAGTAGCTATGATAAGCCTAAAGGTTCTGAATTAAGCGCCAAAACGCAACATCATAAGCTCTACTACCATAAACTTGGAACAGCGCAAAGCGAAGACAAACTCATTTTTGGTGGCGAAGAGACGCCTCGTAGATATATTGGCGGAGGTGTATCATTCAATCAGAAATTCTTATTTATTACCGCTGCAGTAAGCACCACAGGTAATGAGATGTACGTAAAACAATTGCCTGATGGTGAAATTGTAAAAGTGGTAGACAATTTTGATAGCGACAACAATGTGGTTTACGCGTTAGATGATGCATACTATGTCTTAACCAATATGAATGCGCCTAACCGCAAACTAGTGAAGGTAATGGCTAACAACCCTACCCCTGAGAATTGGGAAGAAATCATTCCAGAAAATGATATGCCATTATCTGTTAGTCAAGGCGGTGGTTACTTCTTTGCCAAGTACCTGAAAGATGCTACTAGCCAAGTCATTCAGTACAATGTAGACGGTAGTAAAGTACGTGAGATTGAATTGCCTGCTGTTGGTTCTGCAGGTGGATTTAGCGGAGAGCGCGATGAAACTGAGCTCTACTACTCTTTCAGTAACTATGTATATCCAGGCACCATCTTCAAATACAATGTTGAATCTGGTAAATCTGAGGAGTACTTTTCTCCAGCCATTGCATTTGACCCTAGTCAATATGAGTCTAATCAAGTGTTTTACGCTTCCAAAGACGGCACTAAAATCCCGATGATTTTAACCTATAAAAAAGGAATCAAGTTAGATGGAGCCAACCCAACAATGTTGTATGGGTACGGAGGTTTCAACATCAGCCTAACACCTTCATTCAGCGTAACGCGTATTCCTTGGTTAGAAAACGGTGGTATTTGGGCCGTAGCTAACTTACGCGGTGGCGGTGAATACGGAGAGGCTTGGCACTCTGCAGGTACACAAATGAAAAAACAGAACGTATTTGACGATTTCATTGCGGCTGCAGAATACCTGATTAAAGAGAAATACACATCTAGCGATTATTTAGCCATTAAAGGCGGTTCAAATGGAGGGTTATTAGTAGGTGCTACAATGACTCAGAGACCAGACCTCATGGCAGTGGCTTTACCTGCCGTTGGTGTGTTAGACATGTTGCGTTACCACACGTTTACCGCAGGAGCGGGATGGGCGTATGACTACGGAACAGCTGAGCAGAGCGAAGAAATGTTCAAGTATTTGTTAGGCTATTCACCCGTGCATAATGTGAAGACGGGAGTAGAATACCCAGCAACTATGGTAACTACAGGCGATCATGACGACCGTGTAGTTCCTGCTCACTCACACAAATTCATTTCTGCTCTACAAGCTGCTCAAACTGGTGAAAACCCAGTGGTTACACGCATAAACGTAAATGCTGGACACGGTGCTGGTAAACCAACAGAAATGATTATTGCAGAAATTGCAGATGAAATGGCATTTACGCTATTCAATATGAAATACACTGAGCTGCCAGCATATTCAAGTAACTCCGAAGAGGAAGCTCACTAAAAACATTGTTTCTGGAATACTAAAATCCCTGTGCAAAAGAACGGGGATTTTTGTTTTTATGGTGTTCGGATCCTTCGTATCCACCTCATTATACAGTAGTGTACAATCTGCGTAGTGCAACATAATCTACCTTCAAAACCATTGCGGCTACCCGCAATGGTTAAAGATTTTTTGCCTTTTTATTGAAAACCTAAAAGACCTTAGTCGCTGAATTACTGACACTTAACCCAATATCACTAACACATCTAAAACCAAGTTTAATACGAGCACTTACCAATTTAACTTTAATTTGATGACAGAGTTAAAGACTCAGGTCTTAGGACCAGGCTCTCCTCACTCAATCATTTAAGTAAACCTACTTCACACACCTTAATATACGAGTGAATACAACTGCCGGATTTAGGGACTCCGGCCGTTGGGTCACCACCTCAAAGAATTAATAAATGATTGCTACAGTGTCTCCTTTTTTATCATGCTAGACTCACTAAACTCATTGATACTGCTCTTCTTTTTACTCCTTACCGCAGGTTTAGGACTCATTGGCTATTTCCTTAAGAAGCAAAAAGAACAAACCGAATCACTTAAAAAGGCACTGGATTTAGAAAGAGAAGAGCTTGATAAACAAAAGGAACTACTTGATAAACTAATTGATATTGCAGAGGAATCTCAGCGGAGAATTGCCATGGAATTGCACGATAACCTTGGTGCATCACTAAATATTACGAAAAGCAATGTAGAGCACATTAAAGAATCGCTTCCTAAGCAGATTGCAGGAGAACTTTCTAACGTGCTGCATCATACAACCTCAACCCTAAATGAGATAGTCTTTAGAGTACGAAATATTTCTAAAGATTTACAGCCAGATGTGTTGGAAAGACAAGGGCTAGTAGGGCAATCAATGACTTTATTCAAGGAGTTATGCTGCGAAGAAATATAGAAATAGAATTCTCCTTTAATACCGATATATCTCACCTTACCTTGCATACAGAGTTAGCCATTTACAGAATTGTACAAGAAGCTGTGAACAACACAGTGAAATATGCAAAAGCGCAAAAAATAGAAATTAACCTAACCTTAGAAGGGGATCATTTTCGCTTGACATTAAAAGACAACGGAATTGGCTTCAACCTAAATGAAATCAAGAAAACATCTAAGGGAATTGGGTTATTAAATATGGAAATCCGAGCTAAACAAATAGGCACCACATTGGAAATCCATTCAGAATTACAAACAGGAACTAAAATCAACTTACACAATCATGATTAAGGTAATCTTGGCAGATGACCATAGGCTCTTTCAGCAATCGCTGAGTCAATTGCTGAATAGATTCAGAAGAATCAAGATTATTGCTGAATTTGATAATGGCACAGATGTGCTCACATTTCTTGAAGAGTCAAAAGAGTTACCCGATATTCTGGTAACAGACATCCGCATGCCAGAAATGGATGGTTTTGAGATCTTAAGCTCCATTCGGCAAAAACACCCTCAGGTTCGTGTGATCATGCTAAGCATGTTTGATTCAATACAAAACATTAGAGAATCATTAGATGCAGGGGCTTCTGCCTATTTAGATAAAACGGTAGAGCCTGAAGAGCTTGTGAAAGCCATTATGCAGGTACATGATCATGGGTTTTATGAAACTCATAAAACAAGAAATGCTTTAGAATCTGGCATTAAACAAGAAGTGATTGACATGGTAAACTTAAGGCTAACTCCTGCTGAAGAACGTGTGACCATTTTAATCTGTAAAGAATTATCCAATGCAGAGATCGCTGATCGCTTGAATAAAAGTGTGCGCACAATTGAATTGCTCCGCCAGAGCATTATGGAAAAATCAGGAGCTAAAAATGTTGCTGGTGTAGTAAAATTCGCCATTAAATCAGGGTTATTCAACCCGCACAAAGAAGACTAATTAGACATTAAATCATTTACAGCTGTTGCTGCGGCATGCAAACCAAAAGCTGCTGGAATGAAGGAAATGGTTCCGTAAAAGCTCTTTTTATAATCTACACCTTCTACTGTTTTCATAGATTCTGCCGCAGGAAGCTCAGTAGAGTAAACTGCTTTAATGCCTTTTTTAATGCCATGATGCCTACGTAAACGCTTTCTTACCACAAAAGCCAGCTTACAGTTATGGGTTTTGGATATGTCACTCACTTTTATCTCATGAGGCAGTAGCTTACCCCCTGCGCCCATTGAAGATACAATAGGGATACCTGCTTTTTTACAAGCAGCCATCATATGAATTTTGGGCTTTAACGAGTCTATACAGTCCAATACATAATCTGGTTTGTAAAGTTCAAGAATTTCAGAAGCCCGTTCAGGCTCCACAAACTCCTCCATTACATTCAATTTAGCTTCTGGGTTTATGTCTTTTATACGTTCACCCATTACCTTCACTTTAGAAGCACCTACCGTGCTGTGTAAAGCAGGTAATTGACGATTGATATTGGTGACATCTACATCGTCTCCATCAATAAGAGTTAAGGTTCCAACACCTGCTCTTGCAATAAATTCTGCGGCAAAGCTACCTACACCACCCATCCCTAAAATCAATACATGGGATGCTTTAAGTTTTGTAACTCCCTCCTCCTTAACTAGTAACTCAGCGCGTTCTAACCAATTCGTTTGCATCACTTCCAAAAACGTTTTTAAAGTTGCGCGAAATTAATTGTTCTACCTTTTCTGTTGTTGACCCGCAGGCCGTAGCCATGTATTTATATACCTCATTTATTTCTACAGTAGAATCATCCGTCTCTGCAAGAATCCGGTCCTCTCGAACACCTGCTAGAACAGATTGCATGCGCTCATTCCGCAAAGCTTCACCAAAGGATAAATAAAATCCAGCATCCATTAATGCTTTGGCTACCGTAGCATTCTTGTTGAACCCATGTACAATCCAAGGTTGACTGGGGTTATGCCTTTTTCTAAGTGCAATGATTTCATTGTATGCCTTTACAACGTGGAGAATCATTGGCTTCTGAATTCGTTCAGAAAGGCTTATTTGTAAATCCAAACTATCCATTTGAACGGCCAAAGAAGGTCCCCACAATTTATCAAGTCCGCATTCTCCAATAGCTAAGCACATTTCATCTGAAGCACAATGTATCAAAGAGTCATCATAAACTGAATACCACGGATGACATCCTACCGTATGGTAATGACCTGGTGGCCCGTGCAGCTCTGCCAAATCATAACTTCTAAGGGAAAAAGTATGAACAGGATTTTCCTTTCTATGCGTATGTATATCAATAAACTGCATCGCTTCTAGTTGGAGTTAAAGTTAAATTTTTCATCAAGCAGTAAAGCGGCTACTTATTCACTTACCTTCGTATCGAATTAGTTATTAGAGTATTCACTAATTATCTCAATCTTCATTGAAAGACTTAGTTAGCAGAGCCCCGATAGCGGTTCACTAATATTCATTTTTTTATTTTTTATTATGAACATTTTTGTAGCAAACCTTAACTACCGTCTTTCCTCAGACGATCTTAGAGGAGTATTTGAAGAGTATGGTCAAGTAGACTCTGCTAAAATCATTACAGATCGCGACTCAGGTCGCTCTAAAGGATTTGGCTTTGTTGAAATGACTGATGATGGCGAAGCACAGAACGCAATCAAAGAATTAAACGGAGCAGATTTTGACGGTAGACCAATCGTTGTAAAGCAAGCTGAAGACAGACCTCAAAGAAGCAGAGGTGGTGGCCGTTACTAAGAATATCCCCTTTAATTAGGGCTTATTTTTACAACTTTAAAAAGCATCGACTTAAAGTCGGTGCTTTTTTTTATGCCCTAATAATTCATACGGCTACTTTTGAACTGTGGCTAACTCTGCTCAAATAGGCATTTTGATGCCAGTTAAAAATGCAGCTCCTTGGATTGAAGATTGTATACGCAGTATGTTAGAGCAATCTTACTCTAGTTGGAATCTATACGCTGTTGATGATCACGGCACAGATGAATCTTTTGCTCTACTATCAAGGTTCACGGCAACAACAGAACGGGTAAAGGTTTTCAAAAATGAAGGCAATGGCATAATAGACGCGTTGAAGATGGCGTACAGCAACTCATCTGAACCTTTTATTACCCGCATGGATGCTGATGATATTATGCCCATTCACAAACTGGAAACACTCTACAAAGCATCTGTAAATGATGTGAATGCGGTAGTTACTGGTAAGGTGAAATATTTCTCTGAACACGCTGTTTCTGAAGGATACCTTAGATATGAAGCTTGGTTGAATGAACGAATTGAACAGGAGGATTTTGAGCAACACATGTATCGTGAATGTGTAGTTGCCTCTGCCAATTGGATGTGTCATAGAGATACTCTAGATCGTGTTAATGCATTTAATACATCGGTTTATCCAGAAGATTACGACCTCGTTTTGAGGTGGTATGCTGAAGGTATAAAGATGAAAGGTGTCCACAGCACTACACATCTTTGGCGTGAGCACGAGAAAAGAACATCCAGAAACTCTGAAAGGTACGCTCAAGAATCATTTTTCAAACTAAAAGTGAAGCGGTGGATAGAATTAGAGTTAGAAGAGAAAAGCAGAGTCGTTCTTTTTGGTGAAGGTTTAAAAACCAACTTAACCAAGAAAATCTTAGCGTCTTGTAATATTGGCTATCTGCAAGTTGTACAAGAACCAAGCAAAAACCAACAATCTCCAGAAAGCTATCAAGCAGAAGCAATTGACAAGGTGCTTATTTGTGTCTATCCCCAAGCAGATAAACGCAAAGCTCTGGAAAATATACTCATAGAAAAGGGATTAATGCCTTTAACAAATTGGTGGTATGTGTAAAGCAGCTATTTCTATACTCTCAACCTAAAGACGCTAACAACACTCAACTAATAGGCATATTCTGGAACCTCAAACCTAAAGCTAGGCTCTGCCGGTGGATGAGAATGCTTGTGTTTACCAGGAAACTCTGGAGGGTCAAATGGAATATGCTCGTACGGAATAAGGCTTAACATGTGAGATATGCAACTAAGCCTCGCAATCTTCTTGTGGTTGGAGTCTAATCTATACCAAGGTGCAAAGTGCGTATCGGTATGTCTTATCATGGCGGCATACGCTTCTGTATAATCATCAAATCGCCTCCAAGACTCCATATCCATAGGACTCAATTTCCAGTGTTTTACAGACTCTTTCATACGCGCTTTAAATCGCTTCTCCTGCGTTTTCGCATCTATCTCTAAAAAGTACTTGATCAGAATGATTCCTTCATCAACTAGAGACTTTTCAAAATCTGGAGTGGCACTTAAAAAGCGTTTGTATTCTTCTTCTGAGCAGAAGTCCATCACATGCTCTACGCCTGCTCTGTTATACCAACTCCTGTCAAACAATACAACTTCTCCAGCTGCAGGTAAGTGATTGATGTAGCGTTGCAAATAATATTGGGTTTTCTCCCGCTCTGTTGGAGTTGGTAGAGCAACTGTTTTAAAGATGCGTGGACTTAAGCGCTGCATTATGGTTTTAATTACACCTCCTTTACCAGCAGCATCTCTACCCTCAAAAATGATGACAATTCTAGCTCCAGTATGCTTAACCCAGCGTTGCAGATAGCTGAGCTCAACTTGTAACTTAGAAAGTTCTTCTTCGTAAATCTCTAGGGTTAATTCTTTGTTCTTTTTGCTCATCTTAAGGGCTTTGGTACAAGTTATGAAATCCCTTTTATTGAGCGTCTAACTCAATTCCTACAGGACAATGATCAGAACCCATAAAATCATTCAAAATAAATGCGCTTGTGATTCTTTCTTTCAATTGTACCGAAGCCAAGAAGTAATCAATTCGCCATCCAATGTTCTTCTTTCTTGCTCCCATTCTATAGCTCCACCATGAGTATTTTACTGTATCTGGGTGTGCTGCCCTAAAAGTATCTACATATCCAGAATCTAAGTAATTATCTAGCCCTGCAATTTCTTGTTCTGTAAAACCCGCAGAGCGATTGTAGTTCGCCTCGGGCCTTGCCAAATCTATTGGTCTATGTGCCACGTTTAAATCTCCGCATAGCACTACTGGTTTTTTCTCTTCCAACCTTTGCAAGTGAGCAAGAAGAGCCGCATCCCAGGTTTGTCTGTAATCCAATCTAGCTAACTCACCTCCTGAGTTGGGCACATAGGTATTCACCAAAAAGAAATCATCGAATTCTGTGGTGATCACTCTTCCTTCTGTATCGTGCTCAGCAATGCCAATGTCGTTGGTTACAGACAAAGGTTTCTTTCGCGTGAGTATGGCTGTGCCGCTGTATCCTTTGCGTTCTGCGGAATTAGAGAAAACCTCATACCCCTCTAATTTAGACAAGGCTTCTTGTACTTGGTCGTCTTGCGCTTTGGTTTCTTGCAAGCCAATTACATCTGCGTCAAGCTCATAGATCATGTCAATGAATCCCTTTTTCTCTATTGCTCTAATTCCGTTAACGTTCCAAGAAATAAATTTCATCATTAATCAATGTTAAGACAGTATAAATATACTCATTTTAAGGCCCCCGGCCATTTGGTTCCCTGTCAATCGGTAAAGCACTAATGAGCACTCTCCAACATGTTTTTTCACTTTTTTTAACATCTTCAAAACTTTTTGATACTTTTAGCGTTCCAAATAAAATCAAAAATACCAATTGACATGAGAAATTTGTTACTAGAAGTGCCTCTTATGGCTGCTGACGATTATGTTGGCTTTACGTTCTTCATCGGCTACATGGCCATGATGGGAGCATCTGTGTTCTTCTTCTTTGAAAGAGGAACAGTTGAAGGTAAATGGAAAACATCATTACTTGTTTCCGGCCTTATTACCTTCATTGCTGCGGTTCACTATTACTACATGCGCGATTATTATATGGCGCACGGAGATTCCCCTACTTTCTTCCGATACATTGACTGGACATTGACAGTTCCGTTGATGTGTGTTGAATTCTATCTTCTTACCAAACCTGCAGGCGCGAAAATTAGCCTTTTATGGAAGCTAATTGCTGCCTCAGTATTGATGTTGGTAGCAGGGTATGTTGGCGAAGCTTTCAACCCTGAAGGAGGAGATACCACGCACAGTGTAATGTGGGGTGTTATTTCAACCATAGGATATGTATACATCCTTTACACAGCTTGGGCAGGTGAAGTAAAGCAATTAGCTGCGAAGTCAGATAATCCACAGGTGGCAAAAGGAATCAATATTATGGCATGGTTCGTTCTCGTTGGATGGGCAATTTATCCAATCGGATACATGTGTATGCCTGGTGGTTGGTTAAATGTTGGTCTAGGTTGGGATTCTTCTAATGTTGACTTGTTCTACAACATCGCAGATGCTATCAACAAAATTGGATTTGGTCTTGTAGTTTACAGCATAGCAGTTTCAGGTAAGAAGGCAGTTACTGCATAATGAAGAAAAAATCAAACAAGAGTTTGGTTATAGTTGGTTTTGGTTTAGCCGGCTGTTTATTAACTAGAAAGCTCCTCTTAGAGGGGCTTTCTTCTTGTATAACCATTATTGACCCTACATTTACTACTACCCAAAAACATCTTTGTTTTTACACAGATGACGAAGGCCTAACAGATGGCTTTGTTGCCAGAGAGTATACTTCTATCGCCATGCGCAAAGCTGGAGGAAATAAAATCTCCAAACGAATTCAAGGTGACTCCTACAAGCTACTGGACTGGAAAGCTTTACATGCTTCTACTTTAAATATGTGTGTAGCTTCAAATCAAGTGACACTTGTACGAGGTGAATGCTTGGCGTGCAATGAAAGGGATAATGGCGCTGAGGTAAAGCTCAAAACGGGTGAAATTATATCTGCCCTGCATGCATTCAATGCTACAGGTCTTGGACGAATATCTTCCGATTGTTATCAGCAGTTCCAAGGTGCTATAGTTCAAACCAAAAGAGATGTATTTGATCCTGCTGAGGCGATGTTGATGGATTTCAATATTCACAGCAAATCCAATGAACAAGTCACATTTAAGTACGTTCTGCCCTACACAAAAAATAGAGCACTTGTTGAATTCACAGTCATAGGGCCATCTATTCTGCCATGGAACGTTATCAGTGATCAACTTAATAATATGCTTAATACGGATTATGAGATAGATAGTATTGACAACTACGAAAGGGGTATTATACCTATGTCATCAATTTTACCACTGGATGAAAACACAGAATATATTACCTACATAGGTCTTTCTGGGAACAAACAACGCAGAAGCACAGGCTACCTTCTTCAGTTTCTCTTAGATGATTTGAAAACCATCTCTTTAGATCAGCCCTCGCAAATAACCGTAAAAAATCAGCATCACTTCAGACAAACACTTGACAGTATCTTTATAAAAGCTCTGCTACATAATCCTAGCAAAGCTGGCACTTGGTTTACGAAAATGTTAAAAGCCTCTACAGCTGATACTTTTCTAGAATTCATGTTCAAACCTCTTACCCTTTCACGCTTTCTGCCTATTTTGAAAGCATTACCAAAACTTCCTTTCATTAAGCATGCGGCAAATCATTTTACAAACCTCAACTCTGCGCGTTAAGGTCTTGATTCTCTTTAGTGGAGTTCTTTCCTCAACGTTAGGGTATGCATTTGCCGATTCCCACTTATTTTCACTGTTCTTTTTTATTGTTCACGTTTTCACTTTGGGGGTTTCACATGGCGCATTAGACCGTTGGCTCTACAACATTGCTAACCCAGATAGAACAATAAATACACATACATTTCTCATAGCCTATATCACTGTGATGTCGTTAGTTGCTATACTCTGGTTCTTAATTCCTAGTGTAGCTCTTATTTTATTTCTCATTTACAGTGCTTGGCATTTTGGTGAAGCCGAGTGGAAAGACATTCTTACAAACTCTCATTTAAACTCTGCCTTATTCACGCTATGGGGGCTATTTCTCTTTGCTGTATTATTCTTCTGGAATATTCAAGAAGTCAATTATGTAATTGGTTTATTGGATCTAAATCAAACTTTTATTCTTCCAAGTTCAGAATTAATCTCTTGGATAGTTTCAGCAGGGTGGCTTCTTCTCTCAGGTTTCATTCTAGTTAAAGGAAAAGTAAAATCTCTAGCTACAGGAGTTGTCCAGCTCTCTAATGTTGTCGTATTAATTTTGGTATTCGCTGCTACTAACTTAGCTATCAGTTTTGCACTGTTCTTCTTTTACTTCCATAGTATCTTATCATTCTACCATGAGCTCAAACTAGTATTAAAAGCCAACCCAACTACACTTCTAGGATTTTGGATTGAGGTTGTTGTTTTTTCTTTACTGCCGTGCCTAGGTATACTCATAGCAGCACTTTGGGGACCTAAATTGATATCTCAAGAACTCATCTTCACTTTAGTTGTAATTGGTTCGGCTATTTCATTTCCTCATACCATTCTCTTCTCTAAAGCGCTAAAATCAACATAAGACTAAGATGGGTAGCAATTGAAACTTTTAGACTATTTAAAAGAGTACGCACATTCTTAATTCCAAGTCTTGCTCCCTTGGCAGGGGGCATTAAACTTTTCTAAATAGAACATACCCAGACTACCACTCCCCCACTACTTCTAGCCCAGCATTAAAGCCAGTATCGGTTAAAACTGTTTTTCCTTTCTTTCGCTGAGCTTCAAGGAAACACTTGTTGAAACAGGCTCTTGAATTTCGGTCATTATTCCAGACTCTCCAGGAGCTTTTAGCGCAATAGGGGCACCTATGTTCGCATGAATAGTCAATGTATACTGCAAGCTTGTGAAGCACAAACTCAGCTCGCTGGACGAAGCATTCACTTTTAATCCAGACAAGTGTATCTAGAGAATACATACCTTTTGTCGTTGGTATCTAACACCGCTGCAAAACCTAAAACCAACACTTCTGCAACTCTTAGCTTAGCGATTGCTATTGAAAGGGAGGAAGAAGATTTTTTAAACCGATTGCATTGAACCCAAATGTGGGCTTTGGGAAATTTAACTCCCCAATCTTTCTCTATGTAGCCACGACCGTTGTCTAGGCTTACAGCCTTATTCTTAAAGGTCACATTTCCGTCAACCTTATTTCCCAAACTAATAATGCTGTGGTTACACTCTAAATTAGGCCAGTAAGACAAGGGTCCCGTAATATTTGGACTCATAATTGATTTATGCCACTCTTTATGATTAGAAAACTGCAAGTCTACCTCTAGATTAGGCAAGCGCAGACTAATCATGTTCTTACTAAACTCTGATTGTTGCAGTCGCACTAAAAATTCATTTCGCGATGCATGAAAGTCTTTCATATAGAAGTCTGCATAAACAGCATTCAGACCTGCTCAATTCACAAATTGAACAAAAGCTTTATGATTGTCTTTCTCTCCCTTGGAAACACCAACGATGAGTGCAAATACGGCAGCCCCATCAGCATTTTCAAATTTATAGTACCATCCTTCAAAAAAGTCAGACTGCCTAAAGTGTCCATGATACCTTTCTGGAGTCCAAGTGTTTGTAATGGAATTTATGGTTTCAATCATTGGCGTCAACCCCGTTAATACATGGGCTTGCATTGAGAAAATTGAAACTGGTGGTGCTTGTATTCATCTGAAAGAATAAGTACCTCGGTTACTTGCTTTCTTCAAATATACGGGGTTTAATTGGCCTCAAATAAAAAAAGCCCGATGTTCACACACCAGGCTTTTATTCTGTAGTAATAGGACTCATTAAGCCATTGCTCCGTCAAGCTTCTGTGCCAATGCTTCTTTAGAAGTTGCTCCTACTTGCTTGTCAACAACTTCACCTCCTTTAATATACAACAAGGTTGGGATGTTGCGAATACCAAATTTAGCAGCAATGTTAGGATTTTCATCTACGTTAACTTTTCCTACTACTGCTTTTCCATCATATTCTGTAGCTAGTTCATCAACCAATGGACCTACCATACGACAAGGGCCACACCATTCTGCCCAAAAGTCAATTAAAACGGCTTTTTCTGATTTCATTACCGTTTCTTCGAAGTTGCTATCTGTAATTTCAAGTGCCATGACTCTATTATTGGTTTAATTAATTTATTTGATTCTGAGAAGCTCCGTTGCGTTGCAGTTTGAATTAATCTTACTATGAACGCACTTTTCCATATTCACAAATGAACTAAACTGAATAATACCTTCGCTCATAAAGGCTATAAAACTTACAAACATTACTATTAGTTTAATTCATACCGAGCCATGGGCATATGATCTAGTGTATTTACCAAGTCATCGCTTAATGATACCCTATACGATTTACTGCGCATTGGAATTTCAATCTTTTTCTTGGGGTCTATTAGGGTAATGAAAAGGTTACACTTACCAGGGTTTCTGTCAATCATAGCGTGAATATCTTCCACTACAGTATCATCCAATTGCCTAAAATCAAGCTTAATCTCTAACTTTTTTGCGATTTTTTCGCGGAGGTCAACCAACATTTCAACTTGATGAATTTTTAAGTCTGGCCTGCCTTCTTCTTTCCATTTATTCCGCTCCACCTTTCCTTTGAAATAAACAAACCATTCAGGAGACAAATAGGGTTTTGACTTTATGTAGTCATCGCCAAACAAGAAAATGGTTTCGCTCCCATTATAGTCTTCAATAGTAATTTTACCGTAGGGCTTTCCTTTTTTAGTAGTGAGGTGAAGCACTTCTGTTAATATTCCCGCAAATCGCACTTCTTTGCCAATTAACTTGTCTCGGTCTGCCAATTGAGATACTTCTAAATTACAGAAGTGTTTCATCTCTAGTTTATAGTCATCTAGGGGATGACCACTGATGTAAATACCAACATCTTCCTTCTCTCTTCTTAGCTTTTCTAGTGTTCCCCACTTTTCTGCATGAGGAATGATAGGGTCTTCAAGTGTTACCTCAGAGGCTTCTCCAAAGAGTGATTGTTGGGCAGCATTTTTATTCTCTTGGAAATTGGCTCCAAATCTTACAAGATTTTCTAAAAACGGTTTTCCATTGCTGTCGTCTGCAAAATACTGTGCCCTATGTAATCCTGAGAAGCCATCGAAACACCCTCCTAAAGCCATGCTTTCAAAAGCTTTTTTGTTACATGCTCTTAAGTCTATGCGTTTGGCAAAGTCAAAAACAGATACATACTTTCCGCCCTCTTCTCGTTCGCGAATAATAGCTCTAACAGCGCCCTCTCCTACTCCTTTAAGTGCACCCATTCCAAAACGAATTGCACCTTCTTGGTTTACCGTAAACTTGAGCATAGATTCATTTACGTCTGGACCAAGAACAGGTATCCCCATTCTACGGCATTCTTCCATAAAGAAGGTTACCGTAGAAATATCATTCATATTGTTACTCAGCACAGATGCCATGTACTCTGCAGGGTAATTAGCTTTCAGATAAGCAGTCTGGTAAGCTACCCAAGCGTAACACGTGCTGTGTGATTTGTTGAAAGCATAGGAGGCAAATGCTTCCCAGTCTTTCCAAACTTTCTCTAAGATACTCTTGTCATGTCCTCTCTCTGAGCCTTGCTCCAAGAATTTAGGTTTAAGCTTAGCCAGAAGGTCAAACTTCTTTTTACCCATGGCCTTCCGGAGCGTATCGGCTTCACCTTTTGTAAAACCGGCTAACTTTTGAGAGAGTAGCATTACTTGCTCTTGATATACGGTAATACCATATGTCTCTTTCAAGTACTCCTCCATATCAGCCAAATCATACTTGATTTCTTCCTCCCCATGTTTACGTTTAATAAACGATGGAATGTACTCCAAAGGACCTGGTCTGTAGAGGGCGTTCATAGCAATCAAATCTGCAAAAGACGTTGGCTTTAGATTGCGCATGTGCTTTTGCATTCCAGGTGATTCATACTGGAAAATCCCTACGGTTTCACCACGCTGAAAGAGCTCGTAAGTAGGTGTATTGTCTAATGGGAATGCATCTGGGTCAAGATCAATACCGTGTCGTTCTTTTACAATTGTTACGGCATCCTTAATTAATGTTAGTGTTTTTAGACCCAAGAAGTCCATCTTCAATAACCCCGCATCTTCTACAACGGAGTTATCAAATTGGGTACACCACATTTCAGAATCTTTGGCTTTAGCAACAGGAACGTATTTGGTTATATCATCTGGAGTAATTATTACCCCGCAGGCATGAATACCTGTATTCCTTACAGAGCCTTCAATAATTCGCGCTTGATTTAATACTCTAGATTGCAATTCTGTTCCCTCTGCCAATTGCTTCAGTTGCTCTGCCTTTTCTAGAAGTTCTGCATTGCCTTTCAATTTCTCTTTCAGCGCTTTATCATCTAATTTAAAGAGCTTACTCAGTTTCATGTCTGGCACAAGCTTGGCAACCGCATCCGTATCAGGCAATGGCAACTCCATTACCCTTCCTGTATCCCGAATAGCTGATTTTGCAGCCATTGTGCCATAAGTTATGATTTGAGCTACCTGGTTCTCACCGTATTTATTGATGACATAATCAATCACCTTCTGTCTTCCTTCATCATCAAAATCGATGTCAATATCAGGTAGGGAAACCCGATCTGGATTTAAGAAGCGCTCAAATAGCAAATCGTAAGCAATGGGGTCTACATTTGTGATTCCGATACAGAATGCCACAGCAGAGCCTGCTGCAGAGCCCCTACCTGGACCTACTGAGACCCCCATTTCACGGGCAACAGTGGTAAAGTCTTGTACAATTAAAAAGTAACCTGGGTAACCTGTGCGCTCTATGGTTTCTAACTCAAAATCGAGTCGTTCTCTAATTTCATCGGTTATTTCATCATAGCGCTTTTTGGCTCCCTCATATGTTAGATGTCTTAAATATGCATTCTCTCCACGTTTCCCACCATCAACTTCATCTTCTTTATGCTTAAACTCATCTGGAATGGCGTACTTCGGCAACAAAACATCTCTAGCAAGGGTATAGCGTTCGCACTGCTTTGCTATTTTCCCCGTATTGAAAATGGCCTCGGGAAGGCCTTTAAAAAGCTCCTTCATTTGCTCTGTTGACTTGAAGAAATACTCCTCATTGGGGAGGCCGTACCTAAACCCTCTGCCTCTGCCCTTGGGCATACTCTGTTGAACGCCATCTTTTACACACAAGAGAATGTCATGCGCATTGGCATCAGATTTATCAAGGTAATAGGTATTATTAGTTGCCACCAACGAAATAGAATGCTTTTGAGCCAGGGCAATGAGCGTGGTGTTTACCCGATCTTCATCTTCTTGACCGTGACGCATAATCTCCATGTACAAGTCTTCACCAAACTGTTCTTTCCACCACAGCAAAGCTTCTTCTGCTTGTTTTTCGCCTACATTCAATACTAAATCGGGTACTTCACCGTACAAATTACCCGTTAAGCAGATGAGGTTATCCTTGTATTTTTCTATGTCATTTTTATCTATTCTGGGTACATAATAAAAGCCTTGTGTTGCCGCTATAGATGCAAGCTTTGCTAGGTTGTGGTAACCAGCTTTATTCTTGGCAAGAAGAATTATTTGACTTCCATTGTCTTTGGATGTCTTATCACTTCGGTCTTTACACACATAAAATTCACATCCCACAATAGCAGTAACCTCTTGCTCTGTGGGTTCTTTACCCGCTTCTATGAGTGCATCGTTCTTTTCCTTAGCCGCCCGATTATGATTATAGGCTGCCATGGTAAAGTGATAGGCTGCCATCATATTTCCATGATCTGTAAGTGCAACGGCTGGCTGTTTTAGTTCTGCAGCTTTTGCTATCAATGACGGTATTTCGGAGGTCGCCTGTAGAATAGAATACTGCGAATGGTTGTGCAGATGCACAAACTGTTCGTTTTCAAGTGCCTCTAAATTCTTAACTAACTCTTCTTTAGAAACCTGAGCCGCGGTGTCTGGTGCTTCTTTCTTGCGGAGCTTTTCACTCTCCGCTTTCAGATTCATATGTTTAAGTCCAATGGTTTGAACTTGCATAGGGTTCTCATCAAAGAAAGCCCTGTATTGCTCGTCATCTTGAAGAAGCTCTTGTTGAGAAAAACTTCCAATACGAATAAGCTCTAAAAAACATCGCGTAGTGGCCTCAACATCCGCTGTGGCATTATGCGCTTCTGCGAAGGGCTCACCAAATAGATGCTCATGTAATTCAGTTAGCGTGGGGAGTTTAAACTTGCCTCCCCTACCCCCAGGTAATTGACAGAGTTGAGCTGTCTTTTCGGTACAGGTATCTAGAACAGGTAAGTCTAGCAAGGGAGAATCAACCTGCATGCGGTGTAGTTCACACCCCATCACATTGATATCAAAATCTATATTTTGCCCAACCACAAACTCTGCCTTATTCAAGGCTTCTACAAAGGCATCTAGAGACTCTTGAAGAGGCACTCCCCTTTCAGTAGCCAATGCAGTAGAAATACCATGAATTTGCTCTGATTGAAATGGAATATCAAAACCATCTGGACTAATTAGAAAATCTTGATTTTCAATTAGATTTCCCATTGAATCATGCAGTTGCCAAGCAATTTGAATGCAGCGTGGCCAATTGTCTGTATCCGTTACAGGAGCCTTATAATTCTTGGGTAAACCTGTGGTTTCTGTATCAAAAATCAAATACATAGAATAAGCTATAATTCGTGTAGAAAAAGAGCTATCGAAGGTAATAGATACACAGCTTCAGAAGTGAAATGTGAATATCTTTTGAAAGTTTTAAGACGCAATTTAGAACTGTGCTCTGCCTCCAAGATTCACTTGAACAAGAACTCTAACCGCTTAAACGCCAAAGGCACATTTTAGATTATACGAACCGCTAACACCTCCTCCAACACAACATAAAGTCTAGTCTATTAGCTAAATAATTGAGCGAATATACACGAGAAGTGAAGTTGGTAGTAATCCTCAAATCAAGAGGTGGTAGTCGTCATTGATGTCAAAAAAAGAAACTACACCAATGGGATGAGAAGTGCCTGGCCACATTATTAGTCACTCAGAATCAGTTTTAACCTTACATAGTGAATAACCCTGAATTCGAATTGCGTTTGCCTAATTATTACCACTTACATTTGTAAGCATGCTAAAAGAGAAATGGAATAATCTACATCCTGCATTGAAGAACAGGTATGTTCTAACCATTCTGGGTTTTGTGGTGTGGATGTTTCTCTTTGACCAAAATGATGTGATCAATCAAATCAAGCTCAAGAATCAATTATACCAACTTGAGAAAGAAAAATCATACTACAAAGAGCAAATTGAAGTCACTCGGTCTGAGTTAGAAAACTTGTTAAACGACAATGAGAAACTAGAGCGTTTTGCACGTGAGAAATACCTCATGAAAAAGCCGAATGAAGAGCTTTTTGTTATTGTTTACGAAGAAGATTAGTTACTGCATCTTCTACTTGCTCACACTTAATTATTCTTACTTCATTCGTTACCTTCGTAGAGCCTGAATTTAGCATTATGGACAATTCATTTTTTAACGCTTTCACCTCTGTTACAGCAGATGAATGGCGTAACCGAATTATTAAGGATTTAAAAGGAAAACCCTACGAAAGCTTAATAAAGAGCACCAAAGACGGGATTTCAGTAAAACCTGATTATACCGATACTGGAAAAAGTAGAGACGGTATTCCAGGTGAACCTCCTTACTGGCGAGGTTTACGGAGAAATCCTGAGTCATGGACAATTGTAGAATCAATTGCACAAAATAGAAGTAACAGTGCGGTTCTTGAAGCGCTAAACAATGGTGCCACTGCACTACAATTTAAACCTAATGCCATTAGACATGGCCAGTTGGAAAATGTGCTTTTTCAGTACATTTCATTTTTCCTGACTGCTGAAAACAATATTGAAGGTGCTACCAAGTTTCTTGAATTCCTAAAAAAGAAGGGGTTTGAAGCCAAAAATCTGCAAGGTAGTTTAGGCCTTACACCATTATCATCTGGACTTGAAAGCGGTACATTTTCTACCAATTTCAGTGCTTTAATCAATCAGGCTTTTGATTTAATAAAAGCCAACCCAGGCTTGTCTAAAGTCAGGTTCTTTAATGTGCAAGGGATGAATTTGGGTAACTCAGGAGCATCAGCCTCCACAGAAATTGGAACTAGCCTTGCTGAAGCACATACCTATATAGTGGCAGGTTTAGAGCAGGGTTTAACCATAGATGAACTGAGTGCAACCATACAGTTTAACCTAGGCATTGGAACAGACTTTTTTGTAGAGCTTACTAAATACCGTGTTATCCGCAGGCTTTGGGCACGCATTGTTGAGCAGTATGAACCAGAACATAGTTGTAGTATGGCTACTTATGTTTTTGGAGAAACGTCTAAGCGTTACTTTGCTGTAGCAGACATGCACACAAATATGATCAGAACCACTACCATGGTTGCGTCTGCCGCTTTGGGGGGCGCAGATGCTATACATGCCTTACCTTTTGACGTACATCGATCAAAAAATGCTGAATTTGGGCAGCGCATCGCGAGAAATGTAAGCTTAATACTTCAAGAGGAGTCTTATCTACAGCGCGTACTAGACCCTGCAGGTGGCTCCTATTTTCTAGATGAGTTAAGTGAAGATTTAAGCAATAAAGCATGGGCTTTCTTCCAAGAAATTGAAGGTGCAGGTGGCTTTATGAATGCTGTTAAGTCAAATATGATTCAAAATCGAATAGAAGAAGAAGCCTCAAAAGAGCTAGAGGCACTTCAAAACGGAGAACGAACAATGGTTGGGGTAAATAAATTCCCCAATAGTAAAGATGACCTCTCCGATTTGGTTCCATCAGAAACTCCGAAAGCAAAAGATTTTAAACCACTGTATACGCAGCGTATCTCAGAACCCTTTGAACTTGCAGGAAAATGAAAAAAGTAGATTTTTCTAAAATAGATTGGAAGACAGAGCCCTTACAAGCAATGGGGCCTAAAGATACCAGCGAATCCTGGGAAACACCAGAAAAGATAAACGTACGCCCTGTTTATGGCAGAGCCGATAGAGATTCATTACCTCACTTAGGGTTCACAGCAGGTATTGCGCCCTATTTGAGGGGGCCATACTCTACCATGTATGCCTCTAGACCGTGGACAATCAGACAGTATGCAGGCTTTTCCACTGCAGAAGAGTCCAATGCATTTTACCGAAGGAACTTAGCCGCAGGTCAAAAAGGACTGAGTGTTGCATTTGATTTAGCTACACACCGCGGTTACGATAGCGACCACCCTCGCGTAGTGGGTGATGTAGGAAAAGCAGGTGTTGCTATAGATTCTGTAGAAGATATGAAACTACTCTTTGATCAAATTCCGCTAGATCAAATGTCGGTTTCTATGACAATGAACGGTGCTGTAATTCCAATTATGGCGTTTTACATTGTGGCAGGCTTGGAACAAGGAGTGAATATTGAAAAGCTCTCTGGAACCATACAGAATGATATCCTTAAGGAATTCATGGTGAGAAACACCTACATCTATCCGCCTAAGCCAAGCATGCGCATTATTGCAGATATTTTTGAGTATTCCTCTATGAATATGCCTAAGTTCAACTCCATTTCTATATCAGGCTACCACATGCAAGAGGCAGGTGCCACAGCAGATATTGAGTTGGCGTATACGCTGGCAGACGGATTGGAATACGTAAAGACTGGTATTGCTGCAGGTATGGATATTGACACCTTTGCTCCAAGGCTTTCTTTTTTCTGGGCTATTGGCATGAACCACTTTATGGAAATTGCCAAAATGCGCGCAGGGCGATTGTTATGGGCTAAGTTGATTAAGCAGTTTAATCCAACAAACCCCAAATCCATGGCTTTGAGAACACATTGCCAAACATCTGGCTGGAGTTTAACTGAGCAAGACCCATTCAATAATGTTGCTCGCACATGTATTGAGGCAATGGCAGCAGCTTTAGGTGGTACTCAATCACTACACACCAATTCACTAGATGAGGCTATTGCTTTACCAACAGACTTCTCTGCAAGAATCGCTAGAAATACACAGATTTACTTACAAAATGAAACGAATATCACCCGTGTTGTAGACCCATGGGGAGGATCATATTACGTAGAAAAACTTACGAATGATTTGGTAAATCGTGCTTGGGAACACATTCAAGAAATAGAAGAGTTGGGCGGAATGACCAAGGCTATTGAAAGCGGTGTTCCTAAAATGCGGATAGAAGAAGCCGCTGCAAGAAAACAGGCTAGAATTGATTCTAGTAAAGATGTTATTGTTGGGGTTAATCGCTTCCAAACAGATGAACAAGAAGAAATTGACATCCTTGAAGTTGACAACACCAAGGTACGAGAGGGTCAGATTGCTCGACTAAAGAATCTTAGAGAAAATCGCGATTCAGAAAAAGTAGAAGCTGCACTTCAGGCAATTACGCAAGCCGCAGAATCAGGAAAAGGCAACTTACTTGCGTTAGCAGTAGAAGCAGCAAAAGAACGTGCCACCTTGGGAGAAATCTCGAATGCCATGGAGACATCGTTTGGCAGATACAAAGCAACTATTAAAAGTATTTCAGGCGTGTATAACAATGAAGCGAAGCAAGATAAAGACTTTGAAAACGCTAAAGCGCTTAGCGATAAATTTGCAGAGCTAGACGGAAGAAGGCCTAGAATTATGGTAGCTAAAATGGGCCAAGATGGACACGATAGAGGAGCAAAAGTAATTGCCACTTCTTTTGCTGATATTGGCTTTGATGTAGATATAGGTCCGCTCTTTCAAACACCGGAAGAAGCCGCGCTTCAAGCGGTAGAAAATGATGCTCATATACTAGGAGTATCTTCACTTGCAGCAGGACATAAGACTCTGGTTCCGCAGGTAATTGCAGAGCTAAACAAGCTAGGAAGACCAGATATTTCTGTTGTAGTGGGTGGAGTAATACCTCATCAAGATTATGATGCCTTATATGATACAGGGGTTGTAGGTATTTTTGGACCAGGAACCAAAATATCAAAAGCAGCGTCAGATATTCTTACATTGCTCATTGAAGGCATACAAGAGTAAACGTTGAACAACAACTAAAAAGAGGAACCGAATAGTTCCTCTTTTTTGCTTTTAGAAATTAATACTGTCTTTGAGACCAGGGTTCGAACCCCTTTTTAGGACGCATCCTGTCTATGTGTAAACATATTTACAAGACCTTTAATCCCGCGGAAAATCCCCATAACAATGCTTGGGATGAGCCTAATAATCCACAAGGCAATTCTAACTAGAACTCCTAATGTTTCTGAACCTGCACTTGCCATGACATTGCTCCTTTCTTATTGATTCAGAAGGTGTTTATCACTTCTTTCATTCTAATTCTATATAAAGTTCCAGATTGTTAGAAAGGGAGTTTATGACTTTACTCACCTTATCAAAAACAAGCTTGAGCAGACTGTAAAAATTCGTTCTTCTCGGTTGCTCAAAACAATATTCTGTACAGACTAGTCTTATTAAAATTATCTACTTAAAAGTCTCATTCGACCTGATACACCATCCTTTTATCCAAATTAAATTCTTCTGACCAATTATTTTCAGAATAACATTTTTATAGATGAAACCATCATCCTAATTCAAATCTTTTCATTTGACATCAAGAATTCAAACTAACGAATATGAAAACAAGCGTACTCACACTGGTTTTATCTCTCATCACCATTAGCATCTTAGCACAGGAGGAAGGCGTTCTAGTAGTAGAAGGTAACTCTGTTTACAGAAACTCAAAATTGAGCAATGTTATTATTGAGGTATATAAAGACGGAGAGCCCTACACAGAGACTCAAGCAGACCGCATGGGTAAGTTTGAATTATTATTTCATGGAGAAGGAAACTATATTGTGAAAGCCTCCAAGGAGGGATACCATGACCGATACATTCTATTCAATACCTATGTGGAAGAAAAAGGCTACAAGAAGAAAAAATATGATTTCAGCATTGAGCTCTTTAAGCTAAAAGACAGAGGTGTAACAGCAGCCCAAGTTCAAGAAGTACCTTTAATTGAGTTTAACCCGAACAAGAGAAGCTTCTCTTATGCAGATATGCTCTAGTTACCTCAAACAATCTACAGGGATTAATTTGAACGGGTGAATCTTTACAGGTTTACCCGTTTTTTCTATATCATATTCAGAGAGTATGAGTTCTGTAGTATCTGCAATGATCACATTGGTAACAGCACAAGTCTCACATTCAACAATAGAGGGATTGCTCCACTCATACCGTCTTCCATCTATTTCGTGTACACCTATGGTTTGAGGTAGAAAAGCACAAACGAACAACTGTACGGTTCCACAAATTCCATCAGAGTAAGAAGAAACACCATTCAGAAGAGCATCACTACTATTCGCGTAAGTTTCTCCGTTACAACCACAAACAGGGTTATATACGGTATCGGGTTCTACCAAGCTAGAATCTGGAACCGACAGACAATGGTCTAATTCTCTGCAGGGTCCTGAAGTAATCTTTGAAACATTATTATAGTAAACGGCTTCGCATGCATTCTTGTAGGTAATACCATCGCATCCACAAACTGGCTGAGTATAGGTATCGCAAGCAACATATTCGAAAGGAGATTCATCTAAATTACAAGGTGTACCAACAGGTGTTATGAAAGAATCGTCATCGCGTGAGCATCCCATCATACTTAGGAGTGCTATGCTCAAGAATGCAAGAAGTAAACTAACACTAAAACGTAATGCGTTAGCTTTTGCCACTTTTTCTTGTCTTCTATCTTTTTTTGCCATTTGAGTATGTAGAAGACCCCTTGAATATACAAATGGTTGCATCTGTCTAGAAGTTATAGCGCAACCCCAGACCAAGCCTTCCAAGCCCAAAAGACTTTGATATGGGCGTATCTGAATTAAGCAGTACAGAATGCGCTGCTTCTCCAGATAAGGTAAGCTCAAACTTACGATTGAAATTATAAGAAACTCCCGCTACAGCACCCATGCTTAAAGAAGTAGGCGTTGTATATTCTTGTCTAACAATTGTTCTACTTAGGTTCTCAAATTGTTGAGATGAACTACTGCTTTCATACTTGTAACCCAAGGCCAAATGCATTTGTGGACCAAGAAAAAGGCTTGTCCTTTGAGATAATGGAATATTTAGGTTAATCCCCAAGGGAATACTCCAAGAGGTAAAATTAAACTGAGTGGATATGGTGTCTTTCACCGTAGTTGCTTCAACAACTTCTTCCTCAATCTGAATTCTATCAAATCCTGATGGTCCAGCATAAGTTCGGGTGACAGTGTATGCAAACTGCTCTTCTACATTAAGAATGGTAGTTTGTCGGCCTGCTAAATAGTTAATTCTAACTCCTGAATAAATGCTTAAGTTGCTTGAGAGTCTATAGCCAGCAACAATACTGAGCATACGCTGCTGTGTAACATTCTGTACATCGCTTAAACGATTATTCGGTATGTAAGAAAATAGCTCGTCTTCGTAGTCGTAAACTGACAAAACATAATCGTGGTCAAATGACACATCACCTGCTTCCACGAAGCCACCCAATTCCAGATACCAATTACGCATTGGTTTTAAGGTAGTCGTTTCATGTAAGTAATGGAAATCTGGGCTTGAGGGTGCTAGATTAAGAGAAGTAGAAGCTATCTCTAACCCATTAGTTTCCAACAAAATTGGTTTTGTAATCACCTCAGAATGAAGAGAAACGTTTTGTGTTTTCTCAAAATCAGTTTCACTGCTTGTATCAGTTTGTTTTGAAGTTAATAGTGGCTGCACGGTAGTGGTAGAAGTTGCAGACTGATCTGTTCTAGGAACGCTTTCTCCTTCTAACAGGTCTTCTGAAGTGTGATCGTGAGCTTCAACTTCGTTATTCTCAACTGGCTTAAGTAATTTCATCTCCACTGCTAACTCTTCATAGTTAACGGGTTCGCCTGGTGTTGGCAAAGCGAGTGAATCATAGTTCCGTGCAGTTTCAAGTCCAACGGTAACAATCGCAATAAAGCTAATGGCAAAACGTAACGGCCATACCCAATTTAATTGGCGAGCTCCTCTTGCAGCATTTAGCTCGTAGCTTATTTTCTGCCAAAGGCCCTTGGGTGCTCCAGGGTTAAAATCTGCTGCAGCTTTTTTGAATATGTCATCAAATTCGTTAGCCAACGTTTTTCTGTTTTGAATCCACTCTTTTACTTAGAAGTAGTACTCTTTCTTTCAATAAACTTCTCGCTCTTGCCAGTTGAGATTTACTCGTTCCTTCAGATATATTAAGCATTTCTGCTATCTCTTTGTGCTTATATCCCTCTATTGCATACAGATTGAACACAACTCGATATCCTGTTGGAAGCGCCATCACATCATTCATCAACTCTTTAGCAAATAAGCTACTAATCACTGAAGAAGCTGTATGGTCTTCTATTGATATATCTTTCAAAGGAACATCGCCCTGTAGTTTTTGTTTCCGTTCTAAATACCGCAGAGTTGTTCTCACACAAGTAGTTTTAAGCCAGCCTTCAAAAGAGCCGTTACCCTTGTAAGTGTTAATTCCGCGGAACACCCGAATAAAAACATCATGTAGAACATCTTGTGCATCGGGGACATTGCGCACATACCTCAAGCAAATACCATAGAGCATATCAGCATAGAGCGAATACAATTTCGCCTGAGCGCTTTGATCGCCATTGGCACAACCTCGAATTATGGCCTTTAAACGTTTGTCAAAAACTACTTTCATCCGCTAATCACAATGTACCAAATTTAAGGCAATATCAATTTTACTTATTAAGAGCATGTTACCTTTGCAATATGCTAGCACTATTCTTACCAGCAGTTGTAGCTTTAATTGCCTCTTTACTCACTTTCTTCTCTGGTTTTGGATTGGGCACGTTGCTAACTCCTGTGTTGCTTTTGTTTTATCCTGTGGATGTAGCAATAGCACTAACGGCAGCTGTTCACCTGCTAAACAATGTATTCAAGTTTGCACTGATGGCAAAACATACAAAGTATGCTGTGTTGCTAAAATTTGGACTTCCAGCATTATTAGGTGCAGGAGTTGGAGCCTACCTGCTGCAATCCATGGCAAGATTAAATGAGTCCATTGAGCTCAAACTATTCGGTGTGAATTTTGAAACCGATTACCTCAAAATCGTAATTGGCGTACTTATTCTGATTTTTGCATTAATTGAACTCTTACCTAAGCTTAAGGCTATCCATTTTTCGAATCGAGCATTGGTACCAGGTGGATTGTTTAGTGGTTTTTTCGGTGGACTTAGCGGTCATCAAGGTGCATTACGAAGTGTATTTTTGGTACGCGCATTACAAGATAAAAATGCTTTTGTAGCAACTGGAATAGCTATTGCTCTTGTAGTAGACTTAACGCGTATTCCCATTTACTTAACTTCAGATAGCGTAATGCTTACCCAAAATGAAATTCCTGTTTTAGTTTTTACCCTATTGGCAGCGCTT
>CBFIHE010000024.1:0-32060 GCA_965662345.1 Salibacteraceae bacterium | reverse complement strand
GCATTCAGTTGTATTGGTAGTTCCTTTTCCAACTGAGGCCTTGATGGTTTTACCGTTTCTATCTACTTTAATGTCTATAACAACTTTCCCCTCTTCTTGGCATGTATAGTTAGGCTTTGGCCGCGAAACAGCTTTTCTATTACCTAACTCATAATCACCATTTCCTGTTCCTCCACCTGTGTATGCTTCACCATCTGGAGTTCCGTTGAGTTGTCCCTTATCACCAGCTTGGTTATCATCTCCTTCGCTACCACCATTTTGCGAAGAGGAGCTCTTAAACTTATTGAGCGCATTAGTCAGTTTATCGCTTATGGTAGGTTCAGGCTCTGGCTCTTTTGGTGCTCCTTCCGGCTTCTCAGGTTGCTTTTTAACAGGCTTTTCTGTAGCTTCAACTTCAGGAGCGTCTTCAGAGTCTTGAGTAAGCACATCTTCCTGCGCTTCTACTGGTGTAGATTCGGTTGGAGTAGGTTCAGGTTGCGGATCTGGAATGGGTTCGGTTACTTGCTCGCCTGATGTTTCAGGTTGCACTTCACCCATACCTACGTTACTAGTCCCAAAATTTACGGTAATGCCCTGCTCTGGTCTAGGTACCATGTAAGGAAGACCCACAAAAAGAAAAATCAAAAAGAGGATAAGGTGAATCACAATGGTCCCCACCAGTCCTTCTCTTTTATATCTATTCTGCCATACCTGCATGCATTAATTACTTCGTGTGGCCAAAACCACTTGGTATTTATTGCGTTGTGCGATATCCATTACTTCAACCACATGTTTTACATCAACCGTTTCATCTGTACGCAGTACAATACCTGGTTTTTCTTCTCCAGCTAATTTATCGCGTAAGATTGCTTCTATTTGATCGGGTTGAACTTCTGTTGTGTTGATGTAGTAGCGTATATCTTCTGTAATGGAAACGGAAATGTTCTGCTTGCCTGTTGTGCGCTGAGAACTCTTTGGAAGTAGAACCTTCATTCCATTGGGGCTAATCAACGTTGATGCTATGATGAAAAAAATGAGAAGTAAGAAAACTATATCCGTCATGGAAGACATGCTGAACTCCACGCTTACTCTGTTTCTGGATTTAATAGCCATAACTAAGCAGGTTCTTGTAACATGTCTGTAAACTTCACGGTAATTTCGTCCATCGTAAACGTAACCTTATCTAGTTTACTAATGAGCATGTTGTATGCTAAGTAGGCAATAATACCAATAACTAAACCCGCAGCTGTGGTTACCATAGCTTGCATAATTCCACCTGAGAGTTGGTCTAGCTCTACGCTATTTCCAGATGCGTACATTTCATGAAAGGTATTAATCATACCTATTACCGTTCCCAAGAAGCCTATCATAGGAGCTGCACCAGCAATGGTAGCTTCCATAGAAAGAGATTGTTCCAACTTGGTTACTTCTAGTTTCCCTTCTGCCTCAATAGCCATTACGATATCGGGCATGGGCTTACCTATACGCATGATACCTTTTTCAATCATACGAGTATACGGGTTGTTCACTGATCTACAAACTTGGCGAGCATCGTCTACCTTTCCTTCTTTAATCAATCCGCTTATTTCATCCAAAAAGGAAGTATTGCCTTTAACAACTTGGTTGATAGCCCTATAACGCTCTATGAAAATGTAAACTGCTATTACACTCAAGATGCCCAAGGGGCCCATGATATACCAGCCTCCACCTTGGATAAGCTCTAAGATGCTGAGCGTTTCTTCGCGTGAAACACCATCAATTACGGCTGCGCTTGAATCTGAAGGGGTAGAGATTTGAGCAAGCATATTCTGCAACATAAATCTCTAATATTTAGGTAAAAACGAAAGGTGGCCCGAAGTTATTGTAAATTATCCAATAATCAACTCAAACATGATGTAGTATGTTGCAGCTCCAGCTAAATAGCCAGAAAGTGCTAACAAACTCATCTTTTTCAAGTACCATACAAAATCAATTTTCATTATTCCCATCACAGCCACTCCTGCTGCAGAGCCAATGATTAAACAACTACCACCAGTACCAGCGCAGTATGCCAAAAACTCCCAAAACAGGCCGTCTTGTGCAAAGTAACCAGCATCAGCCAAGGGGTACATTCCCATAGCTGCAGCAACCAGTGGAACATTATCAACAATTGATGAGAGCAACCCAATGATAACGTTTACGATATAAATTCCACTGGCTTCTGAGGTCCCAATGCTATTATCTAAGAAGGTTGCTGTTGCAGTGAGGTGTCCAGCACTTTGCAAGGAGGCTACAGCAATTAAAATACCCAAAAAGAACAATACAGAAGGCGTGTCAATTTTTCTGAGAACATGAATCACTGCCAATTTGGAGCGAGCATGCATACTTTTCTTTCTATGTAACACCTCAGTAACAATCCATAAGAAACCTAAGCCCAATAGAACACCCATAAATGGAGGCATATGGGTAACAGTTTTGAACACAGGCACCTGAAGTAAGCTTATTACACCAAGATAAAAAACAGTATTTCTCTCACTTTCAGAAGTGAGATTTTCTTCTTCGTCACTTTCATTCTCAGGTCTTGTTACATGACCTTTCAAAGTAAAGCTCAAAATGATCAATGGAACTATAGTAGCAACCAAAGAAGGTAAAATAACTTTAGTGATTACTGCGATTGCAGTTACTTGTCCACCAATCCATAGCATGATGGTAGTAACGTCACCAATAGGAGACCAAGCTCCACCAGCATTGGCTGATATAATTACCATTCCAGCAAAAATCCAGAGGTCATCTTTGTCTTTGATGAGTTTCTTCAGAAGTGCACTCATTACAATTGCAGTGGTGAGGTTATCAAGTGCTGCAGAAAAGAAAAAGGTTAGTGTACAGAGGATCCAAAGAAGTGTGGTTTTCTTGGTGGTTTTTATTTTATTAGTAATTACTGCAAACCCCTCATGTGCATCTATAACCTCAACAATGGTCATGGCGCCTATAAGGAAGAATAAAATCTCAGAAATTTCAATAAGATGATGCTGAAGCTCATGCACTACGAAGTGATTTGTGAGTGAGGCCACCGTTTCATCAGAGGATAAGTCACCTATAATCAACCCCTCTGCATAGTGTCTTAACCCCTTTATGAATTCAGTTCCTTGAGAAACAAGCTCTTTAAACTCTGGAATAGACCACCCATAATCTACTCCAAGTATACTGTCTGCACCTATTACAAAAACAGTCCAGGATAATACCCCTGTGAGCAAAGCTGATGCAGCTTTATCAATCTTTATGTTGTGTTCAAGCGCAATTCCTGCATACCCTACCACAAAAATAACGGCCATTAATATGTACATGCCTTGTATTTAATTGATTATTGGAGTACTAAGATGTAATCTTTCGTGTTTTTATTACGCAGTAATTCAGTGAGTTACCAAGAGTCAAATGTTAAACAAGTTGCTTCAAAGCAATTTCAAAAGCAGTTTTTGCAATTCCCTGCTTGCTGCTGTTTACCACATTCGCTCTAATTAAAGCTTGTTTAATGGTATCAGAAGTGTCGGTAAAGATTGCCTCATCGCTCATATCTGCCTCATCTTGCATGAGGTACCCGAATACTCGAGCCATTCCACAATTAGAAATAAAATCTGGAATTAGACTGATTTTATTATCCGTATCATCAGCAATAGGGCCAAAGAAAATCTCTTTATCTGCGAAGGGAACATTTGCACCTGCTGAAATAACTTCTACACCAGCTTGAATCATTCGGTCTACTTGGTTTTGAGTAATAAGCCTCGAGGCCGCACAAGGAATGAAAATTTCGGCAGGAACATCCCAAATCTGCTCATTCACCTCTTCAAATGAAAGCATATCTGGGCAAGAAAGTTTATTTCCATCTTTAGTAAGGAACATCGCCTTCACTTCTTCAAAAGTGAACCCTTGTTCGTTGATTAAACCACCATCGCGGTCAACTATACCTACTACTTTTGCACCTTCCTTTGCAAGGTAAAAAGCTGCTGCTGAGCCAACATTTCCCCATCCTTGCACAATAACACGTTTTCCTTTTAGGTCACCTCCGTAAATATCATAGAAATGACGGATAGATTCAGCCACTCCGTAGCCCGTAATCATATCGGCAACTACGTATTTACGCGTAACATCGGGAGAATAGCGATCATCACCAATAGCTTGTATTACGCCTTTGCGCAATTGACCTATTTTCATAATTTTTTGTGCTTCCGTAGGTTCATAATGTCCTACAAATACGCCTTCTTGCGGATGCCAAACGCCTTTAGATTCAGTGATTGGAATTACTTCATGAATCTCGTCAACATTTAAGTCGCCACCTGTTCCGTAGTAGTTTTTCAAAAGCGGTTTAACGGCTGTGTACCATCTTCTTAAAACACCATCTTTACGAGGGTCATTAGGGTCAAAATTGATACCAGACTTAGCACCTCCAATGGGTGGGCCAGCTACCGTGAACTTTACTTCCATGGTCTTAGCCAAAGATTCAACCTCACGTTTATCTAATCCTTTACGCATGCGGGTGCCACCACCAGCTGCACCACCTCTTAACGAATTAATCACCACCCAGCCTTTTGCTTCTGTTTCAGGATCTTTCCATTCAAAAACGATTTCTGGTTGTTTGTTCTCAAATTTTTCAAGAAGTGCTTTCATGCCCGTGTGCGTATGGATTAAATAAATTCTATTCTTAGCCTTAATAAAGCCGAGCAAATGTAAAAAAACAGGCCTATCAGGGTCTATTTTTTGCTGCCTCGATACAAGGCCCCTGAAACAGATGAGGAATGTGCTCCGGTTACTGAGTTTAAGACATTGATTTCATCATTGAGTCTAAGCATAGCTAAAAAGCCAAAAACAAGGGCCTCTTTGAATTCAATGAGTTGATTATCACCTAATTTGAATTGGGTTGCTTTTGTATTCGTTAGCAGTTCAACAAAATGTTTATTGAACGCACCACCTCCAGTAACTAACACCTTGCTTAGACCCAGGTTTTTAGCGATAAATTGGATTTTATTGGCCGCGTGTTGAGTAAAGGATGCGAGTCTGTCTTCAGTGGGTATGTTGAAACTCATAATAGTGGGTTTGTAAAAGGATTCAACCTGTTCAAATGCTAGGCTTTTTGGGGTGGGTTTGGAGTAGTGTCCAAATGCATCTAAAGCCTCTAACAATCCCTGGTGTACAATGCCTTGGCTAGCCATTGCACCATCTCTATCGAAGTCCTTTCCTAGTTGCTGTGCCAACCAATTCAAAACCAAGTTAAAAGCGCAAATATCAAAGGCTACAACCTTCTTATTAAGAGTAGATGAGATATTTGCAATGCCTCCTAGGTTCAAGCATCCGCTGTACTCAGGAAAAATTAATGAGTCGCCAATGGGAACTAGCGGAGCTCCTTGACCGCCAAGCGCAACGTCCTGTGATCTAAAATCTCCAACTGTATCAATACCAGTTTTTGAAGCAAGTATTCCTGGGTTACCGAGCTGAAAGGTATACGCGTCATTTGGGGCGTGGTAAATGGTTTGACCATGGTAACCAATAACGTCTACGTTTTCAAGCCGAATCTTATTGAGAAAGGTGTTAATCTCATCGGCTACCCAGTATGAAAAGGTAGCGTGTAGTTTTGCTAATTCAAGAGCTGAACCCAGGTATACTGCAACAAGGCGTTGTTTTAACGCGGTAGGTATAGCTACAGATTTAGCAGCTACCCAAGAGTAGTCATATTCTCCGTTCTTTGTTTGAACAAAATCAATACATGCAATGTCTAATGCATCAAGAGAGGTTCCTGTCATTAGCCCAATGCACCTAAATTGTTTAGAGAGGCTCTGCATTATGGAGTTACATTAGTCAAATAACAAAGGAAGCACTATTTTCGTGCCTCCTGAATGAAAGGATAAATTAAAGAGAGAAATGGATTTTCAACTTACAGAAGAGCAAATTGCGGTTAGAGATGCCGCTAGAGATTTCGCACAAAACGTATTGAAACCTGGTGTAATTGATCGCGATGAAAAGCAAGAGTTCGCAAAGGAAGAGATTAAGCATTTGGGTGAACTAGGTTTCATGGGAATGATGGTGAATCCCGAATACGGTGGAAGCGGCATGGATACCGTTTCTTATGTGTTGGCCATGGAAGAAATATCTAAGATAGATGCATCTGTATCAGTGGCAATGTCTGTAAATAACTCCTTGGTTTGTTGGGGGCTTGATAAATTTGGTACAGAAGACCAAAAGCGCAAGTACTTGGTAGACCTTGCTCAAGGAAAGAAATTAGGCGCTTTCTGCTTAAGTGAGCCAGAAGCGGGTTCAGATGCCACCTCGCAGAAAACTACTGCAATAGATATGGGTGACCATTACCTTGTTAACGGTACTAAAAACTGGATTACCAATGGTGGCAATGCAGATACCTATTTGGTAATGGCACAAACTGATGTAGAAAAAGGGCATAGAGGAATCAATTGCCTTATTCTAGAGAAAGGAATGGATGGTTTTGTAATTGGAGCCAAAGAGAATAAAATGGGAATACGTGGATCAGATACACACACGCTCATTTTTAATGATGTGAAAGTTCCTAAAGAAAACCGCATCGGAGAGGATGGTTTCGGATTTAAGTTCGCCATGAAAACACTTGAGGGTGGAAGAATAGGAATTGCTGCACAAGCGTTGGGTATTGCAAGCGGTGCTATGGAGTTAGCAATTGCTTACAGTAAGGAGCGTAAGGCTTTTGGAAAACCTATTCATGAACATCAAGCGATTGCCTTCAAATTAGCTGATATGGCTACAGAGGTAGAAGCTGCGCGATTACTTTGTTTAAAGGCCGCTCAAGAGAAAGATGCTAAGCTTCCTTTTGGTAAAACTAGTGCAATGGCTAAGCTTTATGCGTCAAGAGTAGCAATGGAAGTGAGTACAGAAGCAGTTCAGGTGCACGGTGGTTACGGATATGTGAAAGAGTACCACGTAGAGCGTTTAATGCGCGATGCCAAGATTACGCAGATATATGAAGGAACCTCTGAGATTCAGAAAATAGTGATTAGTCGATCTGTATTAAGTGAATAAGCACGAACTGAAAAGATAAATTAGAAGCCTCGAAGAGATTCGGGGCTTTTTTATTTATAGAAAGTCGCTGAAGGTTTCCATGGCCATTCCTCTGGACCCCTTTAGAAGCACAGTCTTACCTTGGAAAGACGTTTCTGTCAGATAGGTTTCTGCTTCTGCTTTAGTAGAGAATATCTTTGTGTTGGTGGTTTGATTGCATTTTGCATATTCAGTGCCCACAAACAAGGCTGGTAGTTGCAATCTTTCTGCCAACAAAATCATTTCCTGATGTTCAGCTAGGCTGTCATCTCCTAATTCTAACATATCACCTAGTAATGCAACTTTATCTCCTTCTACCTTAGAGAAGCTTTCAAGCGCCTCTTGAACAGAAGAAGGATTAGCATTGTAGGCATCCATTAAGAGTGTGTTATTCTGGGTTTTAATAAGTTGATTTCTGTTATTTGCAGGAGTGTAGTCAGTGATTGCTTGATCAATCTTTCTGATCTCAACATTAAAGTGCAGGGCAATGGCATATACTGCCTCAATATTTCTCTTGTTGTATTCTCCAATCAGGTTTGTTTGCTGTAAGTCTCCATTCGGGTTTTTATAGGTAACGAAAATATTTCGAGAGTGATCATTTTGAATAGACTCATTTTCTTTTCCAAAGAGTATGCGATTCATGCCTTCTGATAGTTGAATCAACAGAGGGTCACGAGAATCTACAAATACGGGTTTTTCCTTTTTGCGCAGGAAATCGAATAATTCAGCTTTTGAAGCTACATTCCCTTCAAACCCGTTTGCATATCCAGCCAAATGATCTTTACCAATATTGGTTATATACCCATAATCGGGTTCTGAAATATTACAAAGTTCATCGATATCACCAGGTTGGTTATCGCCCATTTCAAGAATTAAAATCTCAGTGTCAGCTGGCGCAGATAATATCGTTAGAGGTAAGCCTATGTGGTTATTGAAGTTTCCTGGGGTAGCTATCACCTCATAAGTAGATGAAAGTACATTGGCAAGTAATTCTTTAGTGGTGGTTTTGCCATTGGAGCCTGTAATGCCTATAACGCTAGTACCTAATTTTTGTCTGTGTAAGGAAGCTAGGCTTTGTAAGGTCTCCAAAGTGTTGTCAACTAAAAAGTAGGAGTCTCCCGTAAGCGATGAGTCATCTACTACAGCGATTAAAGCTCCTTTTTCCAGTGCTTGTTGTGCATAGGTGTTTCCATTAAAGTTTGCTCCATGTAGTGCAAAGAAAATACAGTTGTCTTGCATTTTACGCGTGTCTGTGCACACACCAGATGAACCTTTAAAATACTTGTAGAGAAGCTCGATATCCATTTGTCTAAACTAAAAAAACCTCAACATATCTAATGTTGAGGTTTTTTCATTCTCTTTAAATTATGGGTTAGTATGCACCACCTAAACCTTGAGGAGAACCAATACGGTCCATTGCACATCTAAATCCAATATAATCTGTTGAAAGACTTTCATCTAGATAGCGTCTTGTTCCTGGCTGCATCCAGTACGCACGATCTATCCAAGAGCCACCTTTATAAACACGCGATCTGTCATTTATCAATGAAGTCTCACCAAACTCGTACATGCCCATTGATTCATTCTCTGGCTCTTGCTGCCCTTGGTTTTCTTTAGCAGTTCCCCAGCTATTTCTATCAATTTGAGACTCGAAATCACCATCTAGATAGTTGATGTTATCAGCTCTTCGGTAATTTCTTCTAGATGCTGCATCTTTCGTTTCAACGTTCACGTAAATCATCTGACCTAAGCTGTCTTTGTCAGCTAATATTCCGTCTTCATCACGCAACATTTTTTTGTAAACGTTACCACGGAATGGTCTAAAGTCTTCATCATCTTCGAACGAAAGCGGACGATAAACATCCATTACCCACTCACTAACGTTACCTGCCATGTTGTAAAGACCATAGTCATTTGGCCAGTAGCTGTATACAGGAGCAGTAACATCAGCATTATCATTCAGTTTACCAGCGATACCCATATTATCACCCCTACCACGCTTAAAGTTGGCTAACATTTCACCTACATAGCGCTCTTCAGGATTTCTAACAGCATGTCCATTCCAAGGCCATTGTCTCCTTTCAATAATATTTTCACCTAGTGAATTGCCTATGAGGCCATATGCAGCATATTCCCACTCTGCTTCGGTTGGTAACCTATAGCGAGGTAGCAGAATACCATCTTGCATTTTCACGTTACGGTAACCAGGACTGTTAGGTCCTCTCCATGGAATCCCGTCTTTTCGCTTATCTCCTTCATACTGACCCATTAGATAAGCTTCTGTATTGAAGTTATCATCAGATACTTGCTGCGGGTTATGATTGTACAAACCTTCACGAATCATGATTTGCTCATTCACACGGTCGGTTCTCCATCTAGCAAATTCACTCGCTTGCTTCCAACTCACACCAACAACAGGGTAGTCTCTGTATGCAGGGTGTCTCAAGTAGTAATCTACATATGGCTCATTATATCCTAAGCGCTTTCTCCAAACCAATGTGTCTGGAATTGCTTTAGCGTACACATCTGGATAATCATCGCCATAAACGCGTTTAACCCAATACATGTATTCAAGCCAGTTGAAATTTGAAATCTCGGTTTCATCCATGTAAAAAGATGAAACGGTAACACGTCTTGGAATAGAGTTCCAATCGCTCATTACATCATCTAAAACACGACCCATGGTGAAGGAGCCCCCCTCAATCAAAACCAAGTTAGGTCCTGTTTCTTGCTCAACAAATGGCATTTTTTGGAAATCACCATTGTCTTTATTGTTGTAATCCCAACCTGTTACGCTCGATTTCTCGTATCCGCAAGATGAGAATAATACTACAAGAGCTACAAAAGATCCAAGTACTCTTTTCATAAAAGATTGTTTTTCGTTCAGTTAAACGAGGGGATAAAAATAATATTATTTGTGTTACTTAAAATTCAGGACAGGCTAAAGGTCTGAACCTACGAGGTTTTGTTCTACAAGGCAGCTGTATTCCTACAGATAACTCATGGGATCCACCTGGTTTATTGGTAAGCCTTGAAACAGTTAAGTCATAGCTGTAGCCGAACCTAAAGTTCTCTAGCTGTATACCACCAAGAACAATGAAACTATCTCTCGTTCTGTACCATAGCCCAAGAACAAAAGGTCCTTTCTTGCCGTACAGGCCCAACATCAATTGCTGTGCTGGACCTTGTCTTTGGAACAAGATGTTTGGTGAAATTGAACCTTCATCGGGGTAGCGGTTGTTAAACGGAATGTTCATTCCTGCGTGAACCGTGTACTTTCTGTACAGCCTTGCATTATTGTCAGAGAAAAAAGATTCTACAGGCTCTGTTAAATGATGAATTGCCGCTCCAATAAATACTTTTTCTGAGTAACCGAGGAAACCAACCGAAAAATCGGCATTGTTAATTTGATCCGAACCAGGTGTTTCTTGTGTTTCATAAACAAAACCGTAACGCGGGTCAATCATGTCTCCAAAAGTCAAATCACTCCAATCAATCGTTTTTTGGAAATACGAAGCCTGAAAACCTGCTCTAATTGAGAACGTACTAGAAATATTCAAGGTATATGAATACATTCCTGAAATGTTTGTTGTGCGCAATGTTCCGCTGCCTGCTTGATCATTGTAGACCATTAGACCTAAACCACCACTCAGCACATCTACATGCTGGTCATAGGAAGCACTGTAGGTTACAAATTGACCTGGTATAGCAGGCCATTGGTTCCTATAATTTAGGCTTATGCGCGGACAAATCTTTGATCCGGCAAAGGCTGGATTAAGATACAATGGGTTAGCATAGAATTGTGTAAACTGAGGATCTTGAGCCTTAGCTTCGTTAATTCCTGTTCCGATTAGTATCCCAAACGCTAGTATGAATGAATGTACGACCCTTTTTAACATACTGTATTAGTCCGAGGTCAGCAAGTATAAGAATTAATTTGCAATAACTGTTTGGTAGTTGACTTTAATGAAAGTTCATTTGTGCAATACAAGCGTATTAACTTCGTTAACGTCTAGAATTAAAACTGCCTCTAATAATCGGAAATATAACGATGAATAAAGGAATTATTGTTTGTGTTTTTCTCTTGCTGGCTGGCTTTGTAGCTGAAACAAAGGCTCAAAGCCAAGTTCAGTCTTTTGCATTAGAGTGGGCAGCCATCAAAACGGAAAAGGGTTTCAACGAGCAAGAAATACGCTATCTAAATTTTGATGGAGCCATTTATACTCCATCTAGCCATTGGCTGCCTTATTTTACAACCTCTATTTCTTTGGGAGCATTGGTAGAGGGGAAGGCAGCACTAGAGAATGCTCAGTATGCGCCATGTAACGGAGATGAAGTTCAATTATTGCGAGGTAACCAGAATGTACAAAGTGCAATAAAGCTAGAGCAATACAATTCAACTACAAGAAAGAAGAACGATCTAGAGGTTTATTTTATTCCTATTAGAAGAAATCCTTCCACGGGCGAGTATGAAAAGCTAGTGAGTTTTGATTTGCGTGTTAGCACCAAAGCAAGTACTGAAAAGCGCAATGCAACTTTGTTAAATTACAGAGTGAATAGTGTCTTAAGAACAGGTGATTGGTATAAGGTTGGATTAATTGAGGATGGTGTTTATCGCATTACGTATTCCGATCTAGTTAACCTAGGTGTGCAAACACCCATAGCTAGCTCAGACCTGAGAATGTTCGGAAACGGTGGAGGAATGCTGCCATTGGCGAATGACGAAATGCGTCCAGATGATTTAGAAGAAATTGCCATAGAAATTGAAGACGGGGGAGACGGATCCTTGGATCAAGGAGATTATATACTCTTTTATGGTCAGGCACAACACCGATGGGAAATGGCCGGTTCACAATACAATCATGTTAAGAACTACATGTCAGATTCCACGTTTTACTTCATTACCACAGATTTTGCTATTGGTTTACCCAATCGTATTTCTACACAAAGTTTCTCGGGTAGCACTGAACTCACCCTCAGAGAGTATGATACCTATGCCTTTCACGAATTAGATAGAACAAATCTTATAAAATCTGGTAGGCAGTGGTTTGGAGAGTCTTTTTCAATTCAGAAGGAGTATGTTATTCCCATGAGCTTGGAGAATAGAGTTTCTGGTTCGTCTATTTTTATGAGAGCAGCTGCAGCAAGTAGATCGCTAACAGGTGCTAGTAGCTTCACCTTTGCTATTAATGATAAAAATGTATTTGATATTTCTTTCTCTTCGGGTGTTACCCCTGGTTATGCCAATGAGTTTGCGAAAATTGGTACCAATGAAGGCACCGCAACAATTCAAGGTGGAGCGCTATCTGTTCAGGTCACATTTAACAACCCCAGTACATCTGATAATGGTTGGTTAGATTATATAGAATTAATTGGGAGAGGAAATTTAAACCTAGGTAGTGAGCAACTAACCTTTCGCGCTAAAGAATCTGTAAATAGGTCTATACGTTATATTTTATCTGGAGCAACATCAGCAACCGCTGTTTGGAGGGTTACGGAGCACGGAGATGTTAAACGCATGGCAACTTCATTGAACGGTAGTGAACTTAGTTTCAGTACTAATGCTACTCCTTTTATTGATGAGTTTGTTGCTTTTAATACCAATTTTGGTTTCAAAACACCTTCTTTAATAGGTAGGGTGGCTAACCAAGATTTACATGGGTTAACCCAGCCTGATTATGTAATTGTTGTTCATTCTAAATTTCTGTCTCAGGCCAATGAATTAGCAGATTTTCATCGTTCTACCTACAAATACAAAGTGCATGTAGTAACTACCCAGCAAGTTTACAATGAGTTTTCTGGAGGAAATCAAGACATTACTGCGATTAAAACTTTTATGAAGATGTTTTATGACAGAGCAGGGTTTGATGACACCAAAATGCCAGATTACTTGCTTCTCTTTGGCGATGCATCTTATGATTACAAATACCGTATTTCAGGCAACACTAATTATGTGCCGGCATACCAGAGTGTAAACAGCACGCAACCCACGAGATCTTATATATCTGATGATTATTTTGGTTTCTTAGACGACTCCGAATCGGATGCATTAACCTCATCCTTAGATATTGGTATCGGGAGGTTCCCTGTAAGATCTGTGAGAGAGGCGAATAATGCGGTGCGTAAAGTGAAACGTTATCATGAGCGACCAGATGTGCTCAACCCCTGGCGAAGTTGGCTTGCTTTTGTGGGAGATGATGAAGATGCGCGAATTCACATGCGCGATTGCGATGATTTAGCTAGAAATGTTCAGAACAATCATCCAATCTACAATTTGAACAAGATATATTTTGATGCCTATCCGCAGCTTACAACCGCGGCAGGAGACCGCTATCCACAGGTAAATGAAGCCATTACCGATGCAGTAACTAGAGGAAGTTTAATTACAACTTATGTAGGACACGGTGGAGAAACTGGTTGGGGTCACGAACGTGTATTGACCGTTCCAGAGATCAATGCTTGGGGTAATGATGATCGCTACAGCCTGTTCCTTACGGCTACATGTGAATTTAGCAGGTTTGACGATCCTCAGCGAACTTCAGGAGGTGAATTTACCTTCTTGAACCCCGATGGTGGAGGTATTGCACTACTAACTACCACGCGCTTGGTGTATTCATCACCCAATAAAGAATTAGCAGATACCTTTTTTGAACATGTATTCAATAAGGTAAATGGAGAATATCCAACGCTTGGTGATTTACTGAGACTTTCCAAAGATCCCAACAACATCAACAATGCAAATGGAGTGAATTACAGAAACTTTGCTCTTTTAGGGGATCCTGGTATCCGTTTGGCTTATCCAGATTATCAAGTAGTGACCTCAACAGTTCCTGATACCTTAAAAGCACTTGAAAAAGTGACCATCACTGGTTATGTAGCAGATGCTAATGGTCAAAAGCTGACTAGCTTTAATGGATTGGTGTACCCAACGGTATTTGATAGTCCTAGAGAAATTGAATCATTGAATAATGATAATGCAGGGGCATTCAAATTCTCTACTCAAACCAGTCCTGTTTTTAGAGGAAAGGCCAGTGTTACAAATGGTGATTTCAGCTTCACATTCGTTGTTCCAAAAGATATCCGCTTTGAAGCAGGTGTTGGAAGAATTAGCTACTACGCAGAGAATGGTGCGTTGGATGCAATGGGATATGAGGATCAATTCTTTATTGGCGGCAGAGCCGATAGCGTTGCAGCAGACGATCGTGGGCCAGAGGTAAACCTATGGATGAATAATGAACAGTTTGTTATTGGAGGAATTACAGACGAGTCTCCAATCCTATTGGCTAAGGTTTTTGATGAAAACGGAATCAATACAGTGGGTAATGGTATCGGACACGATATTGTTGCTGTATTAGACGAAAATACGGCTAACGCATTGGTTTTAAACGATTATTACGAATCTGAAACAGATGCCTACCAGCGGGGTGAAATTCGCTACCCTTTCTCAGAACTGGAAGAAGGAAAGCACACATTGAGCTTAAAGGTTTGGGACGTTTACAACAACAGCGGTGATGCAACCACGGAGTTTGTTGTTGCCAATTCTGCAGAGTTTGCCATTAAGAATGTGTTGAACTACCCCAACCCATTTACCACAAATACAGAATTCCATTTTGATCATAATGCTCCAGACCAAGCCTTGGGTATTCGTATCCAAATCTTTACCGTTGCAGGAAAGCTCGTAAAGACCATAGATGCTAATTATTTGTCTGATGGTTATCATGTAGGACCTATTCGCTGGAATGGCCTTGATGATTTTGGAGACAACATCGGAAGAGGAACATACGTCTACAGGGTGGAGGTAACAGCTCCTTCAGGAGCAAAAGTGACCGAATACGAGAAACTCGTAATACTGAAGTAAAACACAAAACAAAGGGCAGACAAATCCGTTATATTTGCCGCTCATTTTTAAGAAAGCTATGATATATCGCTGGATAGCAATTTTTTATGGTGCTTTTTGCATCTCATTGGGAACTTTAACTGCACAAGAGATTAGTGGTGGAGATGTAAATACAATCACCACGGCAGTGCCTTTTTTAACCATTACCCCTGATGGAAGGCATGGCGGAATGGGAGATGCAGGTGTAGCAACGGCCCCAGATGTGAATGCGCAGTACTGGAATCAAGCCAAGTTGGTTTGGAATGAAAAAGAAGTGGGTTTTGCCGTAAACTACACCCCTTGGCTCAGAAATTTGGTGCCAGATATCGCGCTTTCATACTTAAACGGTTATTACAAAATCAACGATGTTTCTGCAGTTGGTGGTTCGCTTCGTTATTTTAGCCTTGGAGATATTCAGTTTACAGATGAATTTGGAAATAATACCATCCAGTTTAGACCCAATGAGTGGGCACTTGACGCTTCTTATTCAAGACTTTTGAGTGATAGACTTTCAGGAGGTCTAGCACTTCGCTTTATTTATTCCAACTTAACAGGAGGCATAGATGTAGGTAATGCACAAACCAAACCAGGATTAGGTATAGCGGCAGATATCTCGGTGTACTATCAAAATGATGATATTTCCTTGGGTGGAACAGATGCCACACTTGCTTTTGGTGGAATTATTTCGAACATCGGTAATAAAATGTCTTACTCAAATTTAGATGAGCAAGATTTCTTGCCCATGAATTTTAGAGTGGGTCCAAGAGTAACTTTACACTTAGATGACTACAATGACGTTTCATTCCATTTTGATGTGAATAAACTACTCGTTCCAACACCTCCAGTTTATGATACAGACCCCTCCTCACCTACATACACTTCTCTGTTAGCAGGGCAAGACCCAAATAGATCTGTAGCTAATGCAATGTTTACTTCATGGTACGATGCTCCAGGTGAAGTTCTATTTGACGAGCAAGGCGAACCACTACTCAACGATGATGGCACCCAGCAAGTGCGAGATGGCAGTGTGCTCCAAGAGGAGTTGAGAGAACTGTTTTTTGGATTTGGAGCGGAGTATTGGTACGATCAAATATTTGCATTTAGAGCCGGTTATTTTACTGAGCATGCTGCAAAGGGGAATAGAAAGTACTTAACCTTTGGTGTAGGACTCAAATACAACGTATTTGGCTTAGACTTGTCTTATTTGGTTCCTTTCTACGTTGGTAACCAACGTGGGATACAAAATTCACCACTTCAAAATACGTTACGCTTCTCGTTATCTTTCGATTTTGAGTCAATAGGCTCAGGAAATGATAAGCCTGCTCCAGTTAATAACTAATTCGAATGGCTAAAGAAGGCTTAATTGAAGCAAAATATACATTCTACGCAGTAGACGAACTCACACCTGAGGTCCGTTCACTGGTTGAAGCATCAAAAAAGGCCTGCTCATCAGCATACGCACCTTACAGTAAATTTAAAGTTGGAGCCGCTGTTCTCTTGTCTGATGAATCACTTCATGTAGGTAGCAACCAAGAAAATGCCGCTTATCCCTCAGGTCTTTGTGCCGAGCGCGTTCTCCTAAATTACGTGCACGCTAACTTTCCAGATGTTTCACCTAAAGCCATGGCCATATCTGCAGAGAAAGCTGCAGGATTTACCTCTGAGCCAGTTATTCCTTGTGGAGCTTGTTTACAAGTGATGGGCGAATTGGAATCTTCTTGGGAGATTGAATTACCTGTATATCTCTATGGTAAGAAGGGAGTAATAGAGGTCAAAGGAATCCGAAACTTCTTGCCATTCTTTTTCACAAAAGACTTCTTGAAACAATAACCCTTTTCCCGCGGTTTGTGTAGCATGCACAATTACTTTGTTCCGCGGTTATTTTGAATAAATTTGTCGCGGTTTGAAAACCCCATAAATCAGCATTATGGCTACACGCAAAAAGAAAACAGAATTTAGCAAAGAGCAGTATCTAAAGTGGTATGAGGATATGCTCCTTATGCGAAAAATTGAAGAAAAAGCAGGCCAGCTCTACACCATGCAGAAGTTTGGTGGGTTCTGTCACTTATATATCGGTCAAGAAGCCGTGGTTGCAGGAACTGCATCTGGCTGTGAAAAAGACGATAAACATATAACCGCTTATAGAGATCATGCTCACCCCATCGCCTTAGGTGTTCACCCCAAATACATGATGGCAGAGTTGTATGGAAAAACAACTGGTATGTCAAAAGGTAAAGGTGGTTCAATGCACATGTTCCATAAAGAGGTTAACCTCATGGGTGGGCACGGCATTGTTGGTGCGCAGATTCCAATGGGTGCTGGTATAGCCTTTGCAGAACAATACAAGGGAACAAAGAATGTATGTTTTGCTTCCATGGGAGATGGTGCTACGCGCCAAGGTGCATTGCATGAGACTTTCAACTTGGCCATGCTCTGGAAACTTCCAGTGGTTTTTATTATAGAAAATAATAACTACGCCATGGGTACATCTGTGGAGCGTTCAAGTAACGTACATGATCTTACTAAATTGGCAGCATCTTATGAAATGCCTGCAGAGGCAGTGAATGGAATGCGCGTTGAAGATGTTCACAAGGCAATCCATAAAGCAGCTGAAAGAGGTCGTAAAGGTGAAGGTCCTACACTATTGGATATCCGCACGTATCGTTACAAAGGGCATTCAATGTCTGATCCTCAGAAATACAGATCCAAAGATGAGGTAGCTGAATTCAAAGATCAAGACCCAATTATGTGGGTATTGAATACCATAAAAGAGCAGAAGTTTGCCACTGATGATGAGATAGATGCAATTGGCAAACGTGTTAAAGCACTTGTAGAGGAATCTGTGAAATTCGCAGAAGAATCTCCCTTACCAGAAGGAAAGGAGCTCTACGAAGATGTTTACACGCAATCAGATTATCCATACATCGCAGACAATAAATTCAGACCCTAAACAGCAAGAAAGAACACCGATATGGCAGAAGTAGTAAGAATGCCCAAGTTGAGCGATACCATGACCGAGGGTGTGGTAGCGGAATGGCATAAAAAAGTGGGCGATCATGTAGATTCTGGTGACTTGTTGGCAGAAATTGAGACAGATAAAGCCACAATGGAGTTTGAATCTTTTCAAGAAGGTGTGTTGTTATACATTGGTGTAGAACAAGGTCAAACGGCTCCTGTAGATTCAATTTTAGCCATTTTGGGTGATGAGGGAGAAGATGTTGAAGCTATTCTTAAAGAAGAAAGCAATGCATCTGCTCAGGAGACTGAAGCCCCTGCTAAGGAAGAGTCTAAGCCTGCTCCTTCTCCTAAAGAGAATACAGCTCCTGCAGCGCAAGAGGCTTCAACACCTGTGCCTGCTACTGCAATAAGCAATGGAAAGGTTAAGGCATCTCCATTGGCTAAGAAAATGGCTGAAGAGAAAGGAATCAACTTGGCAGAAGTTACCGGTTCTGGTGATGGAGGTCGCGTTGTTAAGCGTGATATCGAAAATTATGTGCCTGGTACTTCAGCATCGACTCCTGCCTTTGGCCAGGAGAGCTGCACAGATGTTCCTGTATCTCAAATGCGTAAAACCATTGCTCGTAGATTGGGTGAAAGCAAGTTCACTGCTCCACATTTCTACTTAACGATTGAAATTGATATGGACAATGCCATTGCAGCTAGAAAGGCTGTGAATGAGGTGGCAGATGTTAAAGTGTCATTTAACGATTTTGTACTGAAAGCCTCCGCATTGGCTTTGAAGCAGCACCCAGCAGTGAATTCTGCTTGGTATGGAGATACCATTCGATTCAATGACCACGTTCATGTAGGTGTTGCTGTAGCTGTTGATGAAGGGCTATTGGTACCAGTTGTGCGCTTTGCAGATACTAAGTCTCTTTCTCAAATTTCTAAAGAGGTGAAAGAATTGGCAGGAAAAGCTAGAGACAAGAAATTGCAACCATCTGAGTGGGAAGGGAATACTTTCTCAATCTCTAACTTGGGTATGTTTGGTATTGAAGAGTTTACAGCTATTATTAACCCACCAGACTCATGTATCATGGCAGTGGGTGGAATTATTGAAAAGCCTGTAGTGAAAAACGGCCAAGTAGTTCCTGGCAATAGAATGAAAGTAACCTTAAGTTGCGATCACAGAACAGTTGATGGTGCCTCTGGTGCTGCCTTCTTGAATACTTTCAAAGCATTCTTAGAAAATCCAATTACTATGATGGCTTAAGCCATTTTACAATACAATGTGTTAAAATCCGATCGGTATACGGTCGGATTTTTTTGTGGGTAACGGTTACCTTCGTTATAGATGCTAAAGCTAAGCACTCCTATAGAGTATATTAAGGGCGTAGGGCCTGCCCGAGCTGATTTGTTCAAGACAGAACTCAACATCTTTACAGCAGAAGACCTACTCAATCATATGCCACACCGGTATATTGATCGTACATCATTTTATAAGCTGAATGAGCTTAATCCTAATATGCCCCAGGTTCAGGTTATTGCAAGAATTAAAAGTGTGCGTGAAGTAGGAGCGGGTAGAGGAAAGCGACTGGTAGCTATTTGCTTTGATGATACATCAACTCTAGAGTTGGTTTGGTTTAAAGGCATTAAGTGGGTTAAGCAAGGTCTTAAAATAGGAGTGGATTATGTGATTTTTGGCAAGCCAGCTCTTTTTGGAGGAAGCATAAATATGGCTCATCCAGATATTGAACCCTTATCAAAAGCGAATCAGCAAATAACCCAAGCTTTGCAACCCGTGTATTCCACCACTGAGAAATGCACTGCCAAAGGGCTTCATTCTAAAGGAATTGAAAAGGTGATTCGTGGAGCATTGCCTGATTTGATTCCACAATTACCTGAGATTTTATCAGAAGATTTACATGAGCAATATCGTTTAATGGTTAGGCATGAGGCCTATAAACAGATACACTTCCCAGATTCGCAGGCTTATATGCAGGCGGCTAGGTATAGGCTTAAATTTGAAGAGCTCTTCTTTTTGCAGCTCCAAATCCTTCGGTTAAAGCTAAAGAAGACTCAAGAAACACCTGGTTTTATATTTCCAGTAGTTGGTGAATACTTTAATTCATTTTATAAGAAGCATATTCCATTTGAGCTTACCGGAGCCCAGAAGCGCGTGGTAAAGGAAATTAGAGCTGATCTGAAGCGCGGTCTACAGATGAACCGGCTTTTGCAAGGTGATGTAGGTAGTGGAAAAACCATGGTTGCCGTGCTTACTATGTTATTAGCCATTGATAACGGATTTCAAGCCGCGTTAATGGCACCTACAGAGATTTTAGCTAATCAACACTTTGAAGGAGTAAAAGAGCTGCTAGAGCCGCTAGGATTACGCGTAGAAAAGTTGACGGGTTCTACAAAACAATCTGCTAGAACTGTTCTACACAAACAGTTGCAAGCAGGAGAAATTCACGTGCTTATTGGCACGCATGCGTTGTTAGAAGATAAGGTTAAGTTTTTCAACTTGGGACTAGTAGTTATTGATGAGCAGCACCGTTTTGGTGTTGCCCAACGTTCTCAAATGTGGAAGAAGAATAAAATGCCACCCCATATTCTAGTCATGTCTGCTACGCCCATCCCAAGAACGTTGGCTATGACTCTGTATGGAGATTTAGATGTTTCAGTAATTGATGAATTACCACCTGGAAGGAAACCTATAGATACGAAGCATTTAAGAGATACCGCCCGTTTGAAGCTCTTTGAGTTTATGCGCCAGCAAATAGGTTTGGGTAGGCAAGTGTATGTGGTGTACCCACTTATAAAAGAATCTGAAACCATGGATTACAAAGATCTAATGGATGGATTTGATAGTATTACTAGAGCATTCCCTTTACCAGATTACCGTGTAGCTATTGTGCACGGCCAAATGAAGCCTGAAGATAAAGACCATGAGATGGAACTATTCGTTAGCGGTAAGGCCCAAATCATGGTTGCCACTACTGTTATAGAAGTGGGAGTGAATGTACCTAATGCCTCAGTTATGATTATTGAAAGCGCAGAGCGATTTGGACTTTCTCAACTGCATCAGTTAAGAGGTAGGGTAGGTAGAGGAGCTGAGCAGTCGTATTGTCTACTAGTTACAGGCAATAAGCTGTCTTCAGATGCCAGAGAACGCATGGATACTATGGTAAAAACTACAGATGGCTTTGAGGTAGCAGAGGCAGATTTACGATTGCGCGGACCTGGAGACCTTATGGGTACTAAGCAAAGTGGAATTGTAAATCTAAAATTGGCAGATTTGGCGAAAGATGGTCAAATAATAGCCTTGGCAAGAAATGCTGCTGAAGATGTGCTGAAAAGAAGTCCAGATTTAGCGGCCCCCGACTTAAAAAACACCCGCACGTTTTTTATACAGTTGATGAAAAACAGACCAGATTGGAGTAAGATATCTTAGTTGTACTCTATGATAGTGCGTGTCTCTTGATAAACTTGAGCTGCTTTTTTTGTTGAACTACCTATACACTCTCCTTCAGCAAAAGTGAGATTTAGAGAAAAGTCACCGTTAGCTAGTAACTCCAGAAAAGCGGTTTCTTCCATAGATAATTCAATTCGAGTAACCCAGTCTTTCTTGTCTTTCTCTACATACAATACCTTGAACGCATCACCAGCAAAACCAACTAATTGCTCCTTAAAAGAAAAGGTGATTTTTTGGGGAGTACCTTTAAGACTAGGGTGTGTCAATGCAATGAGAATTCTAGCAGAATCTTCTTTATCCGTTGGTAGATACGTGAAATCAATACTTAGGGTTGATTTTTTACACGCATCAAGCTCCAAAGATTTCAAATGATATAGCATTCCGTCATCGTGCATTCTGGTGAGGAGTACCTTTTCAGTTTTTTGAGCGTGAAGTGAAAAAGTGAGCAAGAGCCCAAGAATAGCCATTAGATTTAATCGCATAGTTCAAATAAAATTGATTGCCCGTTTGTAGGAATTATATCTGTAGAGAGGTTTTGAGGAAAAGAGACCATTACAATTTGCGTAGAGGAATTTAAGAATAGCGTATTCGCATTTGCCCACCAAGTGTACTGATCACCTAGTTTGGTTTTAGACATTTCTAAGTCGCTTAATGCATGAAGTAAGCTATCTTTTTTCGGCCCCTCATATACCGATGCATATACCATTTGGTCTTTCACAGCATATACACCTCTAAGGAAATGACCACGATCTGTAACTTTTAAGTCATTATTGAATACCGCTAAATGATCATCATTTATATCCAGCAATTTGAACTCTCTGTTTGTAGGGTAGCACAAATCCTTGGTAAACTGCTCTTTCTTTGGTGAGCAAGAATGTAACAACACTGGGGTAAGAGCGAGAAACAGAAATTGGAAGAACTTCATAGCTGAATACAAAAAAACCTCACCCGAGAGGGCGAGGTTTCTATATCAAAAAATCAAAAACTAGTTTCCGTAAACTACAACTTCATAAGTAGCGAACAAACCCAAAATGTTAGTTGAGTTGTAGTCAACGTGAGAAATGTTGGTAATACCAGCGCTTTTAGCAGCTGCATTAATACTTGCATCACCTGTTCCAACCCATCCTAAGATAGATTTAGCTGAAGCTGTACCCACTTTAGAACCTACAGAGTTTGAAGTAGCCTGTAGAGGACCGCTTACATCTGTATACAAAAATCCTGAAACAGGAGAGGTTGTCATTGCACAACTAGATAGCATCAAAGCTGCTGCGCCTGCAAATGCTAATGATTTTAGCGTTTTCATAGAGTAAATTTTGAAATTAGATTATTCCCAAATGTAGCAAATTCAGCGTTGCCAGTACACAATCGTTTTACAAATTGTTGATTTCGCAATTATGCATGGTAATTCAAGGTTGCCAATTAGATTTGCAGCAAATTAGACGCATATGAAGATTTCAGTGAACTGGCTGAAGGACTACATAGATTTTAAGGGTACTACCGAGCAGTTAGATGCACTGCTTACAAATACTGGCTTAGAGGTTGAAGGGATTGAGCGAACGGAGTCTATACCTGGAGGGTTGCAAGGTCTCATTATAGGTGAGGTACTTACTTGCGAAAAGCATCCTAATGCAGATCGCCTTAAGGTAACAACGGTAGATGTTGGAGAAGATGAACCCTACTCTATAGTTTGTGGGGCGCCAAACGTAGCCGTTGGTCAAAAAGTAGTTGTGGCGCTTCCTGGCACAATGTTGTACCCAACGGATGGCGAACCTTTTAAAATCAAAAAAGGAAAAATTCGTGGAGAGGTATCCAACGGAATGATTTGTGCCGAAGACGAGATAGGCTTGGGCAAAGGTCATGACGGGATAATGGTGTTGCAAGACGATATTATTCCAGGTACAGAGGCAAGAGCTTTTTTTAATCCAGAAACAGAAGAGACCTTAGAAATTGGTCTTACCCCAAACAGAGCAGATGCGGTATCTCATATTGGTGTAGCCAGAGATTTAGTAGCGCTTTCAAAAATTAACCCAGAATTAGGGAGTCTTCCTATTAAGTGGCCAAGTGTTTCTCACTTTGAAGAAGGTCCTCAAACAGATAAAATTAAACTTACGGTTGAAGATTCTGATGCTTGTCCAAGGTATTGCGGATTGTTATTGGAAGAAGTGAGCGTAAACGAATCTCCAGATTGGCTAAAGAAAAAACTCATATCCATAGGATTATCGCCTATTAACAATGTGGTAGACATTACCAACTTCGTTCTGCACGAAATGGGCCAACCTCTTCATGCGTTTGATGCGGGAAAAATAGGAACAGGCGAGGTACGAGTTAAATGCTTAGAGAAAGGCACAAAGTTCGTTACCCTTGATGGTGATGAACGCGAACTCCATGAAGATGATTTGATGATTTGCAATGGCGATTCACCTATGTGTATTGCTGGGGTCTTTGGTGGGTTAGATAGCGGAGTTTCCACAACCACCACTTCGGTTTTCTTAGAATCTGCTTATTTCAAGCCTGTTTCTGTGCGAAAAACAGCAAAGCGTCACGGATTAAATACAGATGCATCTTTCCGCTTTGAGCGAGGAATAGACCCAGATATAACGGTATATGCATTAAAACGAGCAGCCTTGCTTATTCAAGAGCTTACAGGTGCGAAAGTGGCATCACCTATCCTAGAGCACTATCCTAATCCCCTTTCTGGATTCAATGTTACCTTGAGTTTAGACCGTTTAAACTTGCTCGCAGGTACGGTTATAGACCCGCAAATTGTTGAAGCTATTTTGGAGGGTTTAGATATAAAAATCAGTTCTAAGAACGGCCGCAATATTGCCCTTGCTGTTCCAGCGTATCGAGTGGATGTGCAACGCGAGGCAGATGTTATTGAAGAAGTATTGCGTATTTACGGTTTCGATAACATCCCTTTACCCGAAAAGATGTCAATTTCTATTACGCATAGCGATGAGATTAATAGAGACACCATTGTGAATAGGGTAAGCGATTACTTGGTTAGCAGAGGGTTTTTAGAAGGCATGAGTAACTCTCAAACCAAACAAGAGCATTATGAGAATCATTCTGCGTTTGAAGCCGATTCTGCTGTTGAGATGTTGAATCCGCTTAGTAGGGAGTATACTGTAATGCGTCAATCGTTTATTCATAATGCCCTTGCCGCAGTTGAATACAATGGGAATAGACAGTATAACAACATTAAGCTATTTGAATTTGGAAAGACCTACACCAAGTACAGCGGTGGAACGAACGAGCATTTTAAGCTAGCCCTAACCGTAACAGGAGATTTATTGCCTGAGAGCTGGAGGATGCCTGAGGAAGCTGCAGATTACTACTTCCTTAAAGGTATTGTAGAGGGAATGTTAACCCATTTAGGCATTTCCATAAATTCATTATCACTCAAAGAGGATGTTCCTACCTATTATGAGTCTGGTCTTACCATAAAACAAGGAAAGAAAGTATTGGGCTACATAGGCAAGGTAGATTCTCAAATAGCGAAAGAATACGGGGCAAGAACAGATGTCTTTTTTGCAGAATTATCTATGGAACTATTGATTCAACGCTCAGGTTCGCGCAAGGTTTCTCACAAGCCCGTTCCTAAGTTCCCTAAGGTGCGAAGAGACTTGGCACTCCTACTCCCTACAGACGTGAAGTTTGATTCACTTGAGAGAACCGCGTACCAAACTGAAAAAGGTCTACTCAAAGAAGTGAATTTATTTGATGTTTATACGGGTAAAAGCTTACCAGAGGGTATGAAATCTTATGCTGTAAGCTTTGTGCTGCGCGATGAGAATAAAACGTTAACCGATAAGCATGTAGATAAAGTAATGGAAAAACTCTTGAAGCGATTCCAATCTGAACACAAGGCCGAGTTAAGAGCCTAAACAAAAAAGGCGCTGTTTAAACAGCGCCTTTTTTTGTTTCAATAATGAATTATTAAGCGATAACTCCCACCAAAACCAACGTGATTACCACCAACGCTGCAATGGTGTAGAACATTGCTCCTCCGGAGATGCTATCGTCAAACATTTGGTCTGCAATTGAGCCTTTGTTTCCTTCATCGTGATTTTCGTGTGAACTCATTTATTTCTTTTTTTAGTTGCGCAACAAATGTAATGATTTGAAAAAGCCGTCCAAGCTACCTCTATTGGCAATTTTCAAGTTGTTTCTTTATTTCATCTTGGGTAAAAGTTTTACCACTAGTTGAAAAGGTTTGATAAACGTAGTTTGCCAAATTGGTAATATCCGTACTGCTAAGATTAAGGTTAGCAGGCATGGCTTGATTGTACTTTTTGCCGTTTACCATTATCTCTTCCTTGAGACCATACTGCGTAATGCAAGCAAATTGAGAAGAATGTTGATCTAAGTAATCGGCTTTAAGCAGAGGAGGGTACATGGCAAATCCTTCACCGTTATCTCCATGGCAATTCGCGCAATGCTGTTCGTATACCAACCTTCCTTTATCTGAAGGTGCAGAGCAGGTACGAAGAACCAATACGGAAATAATAACTACTACAATTCCAGCAATAATTAAAAGTCTACTTTTCATCAGAGACTAGTAGCGTTTCTATGTCCAACATCAATTGATCCACATCTTCTGGAAGCACGCCATCATAGTAGCCACGTATTTGGTGCTTGCCATCCATTAAAATGAAAGCCCCGCTGTGGATGTATCCACCTGGCGCAGTTTCATCTTCTGCTGCACTAACCATGTATTGCTCAGCTAAATCATATACTGGATCACGTTTTCCATGCAAAAAGTGCCATTGGGTTGAAGATACTTCTAGTTTTTCTGCATATGCTTTGAGTACTGGCACACTATCATGTCTAGTATCAATGGTATGACTTAGAAACAGCACATTCTCATTACCTTCAAACTCTTGGTATACACGGTGCATCTGTTTGGTCATCTTTGGGCAAATGGTGGGGCAAGAGGTAAAGAAGAAATCTACTACATACACTTTACCTTTAACCGTATTTGCCGTTACCGTTTCACCTTCTTGATTACGCAATTCAAAATCGTCTATAGCCCTGTAAACAGTATCAATAACCCCTTCTGGCGATACTACTTCTTCTGCTCCCAGTACTGGTAATGAATCATTCATTTCTGGACCTTTCATGCAAGAAATCCCAAAGAATAGTAGAATGGCTAAGACTGGAATTTTAGTCTTCATTTTCTTCAGTTGACATTTTAGTAACTAATTCTTCCTGAAGGGAGTCTGCCATGGCAAGTGCTTTGTCTGTTTGTATACCTACATCAGTAATTACAAGGCGTTCAGACTCCATGTATTTCATGGCCTCGTCAAATGAAACTGAGTCTCCTGGATATTTATAAGCTCTCATCCAAGTCATCATGTCATCATGAGCTTTCATGAGCTTGGTATTCACACCAATGGCGTCTTTAAACCAAGTAGAATCCATAACAAGTGTGTCTTGTTTCATAACAGAGATGCCCTTGTTCAATGCTTTTTCTGCCATCATGATATCATCCATCTTAGGCATAACAGCATCATGAGCATCCCACACCTCTTGATTTTTTTGCTCTCTATTCACTTGTTCTTTATCCGGCCCACAAGCAAGGGTTCCCGCAGCTAAAAAAATGGCTACTGTCTTTTTCATGATTTGTTATTTATTTCGTTTAGTGCCAGAAAGGCCATTAAGCCAACTCCGGTTTTTAGTGCACTTTCATCTATATCAAAGGTTGGTGTATGCAGCCCTCTATAAGTTCCTTCAGAATCAGCTGTTCCTAAGCGGTAAAAACATCCTGGTAGGTGATGTGTATAAAAGCTAAAATCTTCAGCTGTCATTCTCATATCTAAATCAACCACATTCTTTTTTCCCAAATAATCAATGGCAAGCCTTTTCACGCGGGTTGCTAATTCTGGTTGATTGTAAACAGAAGGGTATCCTACACGTAAATCAAAGTCTACTGCTCCTCCCATTCCTTCAACAAGTCCTTTGGCAAGTGCTTTCATATTGTTATGTGCCTCAAATCGCCATTTTTCATCAAATGTTCTGAAGGTGCCTTCTAATTTTACCTCATTTGGAATTACATTGGTAGCGCCCTGAGCATCTACTTTTCCAATACTTAAAACAGATGGCATTTTAGGGTTGTTCTGTCTGCTTACAATTTGTTGCAATGCAACAATAAGGTGGGCAGCCATAAGCACAGGGTCTCGCAATCGATCGGGTAGGGCGGCATGGCCTCCTTTACCTTTAACCGTAATATGTAATTCATCGGCAGATGCCATGTATGCACCTGATCTAAAGCCAACTTTACCAGCCTGTAAATCTGGAAATACGTGCTGACCCAAAATAGCATTAGGCAATGGTTTACCAAGCGCACCTGCTTCAATCATAAGCTTAGCTCCTCCAGGAAGCACTTCTTCTCCTGGTTGAAAAATAGCTTTAATTGTTCCTCCAAAAAGGTGCTTACTCTTTTGAATGATGAGTAAAGCTCCCAACACATTTGCGGTATGTACATCATGGCCACAAGCGTGCATAACACCAGAGTTTTGAGAAGCATAGGGTACTTCATTTTCTTCTTGAATAGGAAGGGCATCCAAATCTGCACGAAGCATGAACGTTTCGTTTCCTTGTAGTTCTCCTTTTATAGATGCTACTATGCCAGTTTCAACGTAACCAGCCGTAAACGGTATATTGTGCTCTCGAAGAAAAGAACAAACAAACTCAGAAGTTTTAAACTCTTTAAAAGAGAGCTCAGGATTTTGGTGCAAATGATGCCTAACCCGAATAATTTCAGGTAGAACTTGAAGTGTTAATTCATCAATGTACCCTTTGGTTATGCTCACTTTGAGAAGAAAATCATTCGAATAGCGATGACCAACATCAATACTCCGAAAATTCGTTTCAAAGTTAACGCATTAATGCTGAGTGAGAGCTTAGAACCTAAGTAACCTCCTAGCACAAATGCAGCAGCAACTATAAGGCCTGCTTTAACATCTAAATTTCCTGTTTTGTGGTAGTTCCAAGCGGCTAGTAAGCCAATAGGAAGGAGCATCAACCCAATGCTGGTACCTTGAGCCTGATGCTGGGTCATACCCAAGAAGAAAACCAATGCTGGCACTATAATAATACCACCACCTATGCCAAACATGCCGCTTAAGGCTCCAGCAGCCAACCCAATAAGAATAAGAATGAGAATTTCGTTCATCTTCATGTTAGAAATCAAGGGCTAAACTAAAATGGTAGATGGGGTCTTGGACAATACCATCTTCTACTCCCCAAGCATAGTCAAATCTAATAAAGTATCCTAGAAGTTTACTTCTCAGCCCGAAACCATAAGAACCAACTACGGGGTCTTTTTTATTCTCAAGACGTACAATTGTACTTGCTCCGCCAGATGTTATTATTCGGGTGTTGAAGGAGTTTTCTTCACTGTAAGGATTGGGTCCAGTCCAGGCAGAGCCGATGTCTGTAAAGCCAATGACTTGAAAGTTCTTTATGAAATCACTTTTGATAGGTTTCTGAGAGAAGTAAGAGAAGATGGGCCATCTCAATTCTGAATTGAACAGAGCAAAGCTATTCCCGTTTCTTACATTCTGAATAAACCCTCTCATAGGCGTTGCAATTGTTTGAAAGTAGTACCCCTGACTTCTGTCTATATTTTGATCAAAATCAAATTGGTCTCCACTAAATACCAACCAATCGTCTACAGCTCCCATGTAGTATACCAACTTTCTATTTCCTAAGGAAGTGCTGTAGCTAAAGCGGTTGGCCCATATTAGGTTACGGTGAATTTTCATGTACTTTCTGTAGTCTAGACCCAAAACGAAGAAGTCTGATTCACCTACGTTGAACTCTTGATAGGCTTCTGCCCAAATCTTGTATCGCGTACCTGCCATGAGGTTAAGACCAAGCGGACGAGTATTATCAAAAATGAACTCCAGTTTAGCTCCGCCTAGATAGCTTACTTCATCTGGAACTCTAAGACTGATATCGTTTATACTAGCAGTTACGGTTCTATCTTGTCGCAAACTAGCCGTTCCTTTCAAGGCAGAAACAGCAGAGAAAGGATACTTCAATACAAAGCTTCCTTTTTGTATAACGTTTTTATTGATGTTGAAATCGTTAGGCTGTTGTTTTTGATTTAGGATTTGGTAGGTAAACTCTTTATCTAAACGCTTTTTTCTGTTGTGGAAGGTTGCAAAGAATTCAGTATTATCACCATCTACAGAATAGCGCATACCACCTTCAAATTTGTAATCTTCGAGCAAGTCAACCACACCCGTTTTCACAACAAGACCCATGCCTGGATTCACATACGGACCACCATTAAAACGTTGATAGAGAGAATTGGCAAAGTTCCAGTCGAGTTGTGTAACAATATCTTGGGCAATAAAAGCAGGACGATAATTCTCTTTTAGTGGAAGCTCAAACTCATCTTTCTCCTCTTCTGTTCCAGGAACTTTAAGTGTTATAAATTTTGAGTTTTCAATAGGTTTACGTTTGGTAGGCTCGGTTTCTTTCTTGCTTGGTTTTTCAGAATTAAAGCGATAGTTATTAATGTCTACGTAACCCTCTGGCTTTGCTGGTTCTTCCATGGGTTCAACCCGTAGGTTTTGAACAGATATGGTTTGCGTCACCTCTTCTTTGAACGCTTTGCTTAACTCAGTTTCAGTTACTTCAACAGATTCGGTTTCCGTAGCTTCATAAGCTGCAGAAAGGGGTGTTTTATACAGTCTGTATTTATGGTTGTAATACACCAAATCTAATAGCTCGTTGCTTTCTGGATGAGGGTAGTGTTCAATTATATTTCTCTTGTAGTTTGTTACAGGCTCATAAGAGGTAAAGTATCTGTAATGAATGGTTGTGTCTATTCTACTGATGGTGCTATCTCGCTTTCCGATATATCTATTTACGATACCACTCTCATCACTCAAGAACAAAAACCTACCATCAGGAAGACCGTAAGGCTGGCGCTCACTCGTATTAGGAGTGTTTGTTAGCCTTGTGAGAACATCGCTTTGCGACCCATAGTCATAGCGGAATACATCGAGATTCTCTTGGATTTGATCTAATTCACCTTTCTCTCGGGTTAAGGTATCGTTAGGTCTGTTTGATAGAAAGAGCCAATCTTGTGTGCCAGGTATAAAAGTTGGGGCTAAGTCATCATAAATATCATTCGTCTGCTGAATGAGAGAGTTGGTCATCATTTTATAAGCAAAAAGATCAACCTGACCGTTTCTTACTGCAGATACTGCTAATGTTTTCCCATCAGAACTAAAGCTGATGTCTTTTACTTGCTCAATGTTTCTGAAGAGTCGCCTTTCCCATTTTTTTGTTTTCACATCGTATAAATGCAAAAATACTTCTCCTCTTTTCTCGTAAACTGCGGCTAAAATCTCTCCATTAGGGTGCCAAGCTAAAATAGGGTAGGTGTTATCTGTTGCACGGTCTAACTTGTGGCCTATACGTTTAATTTTCTTGTATTTCTCTTTCTCTATATCGTACAAGAAAATGCGTTTCTGTGTATACTCATCTGTAGTAAAGGCCGCTTTTTTACCACTGCTACTTAAAACTGCTTCACTATATGTTCGTGTTTTTCTCGTTCTAAATTTCAGAGCTTGATCTTCTGGAATTGTGCGTATTTTATCTTCACTTTCATACAGGGTACGGTAATAGTTGCGTGCATCGCTTACCAAGGTCTCAAGACCAACTCCAAGCACATATAAAAAACCGTTTTCAACGTTTCTGCTCACTCGAGACATGTAGACGATGTTGGGAATAACTTGATCTCCGTAGATCTTTGCAATGTAGTGCCATAGCGCATGGCCTAAATAGGTGGCATCGTCTCCTTCTAATCTATTGAATTTCTTAAATCTACCTCCTAAAACGGCATCTCGTATTCTATCATCAGTTTCTGCACTCCATGCCTCTGTAGAGTAAGAAATGATTCCGTCTTTATACCAATCTGGTATGGTAAGTAGGGCTGAGTTTTTAATGATTTCTTTCCAGTTTTCACCATAACCCATCTGAAAGAATAGAATTTCAGCTAGGCCTTTGCGAATTTGTTTATCCATTAAAGCATGGTCGCCCTCAAAATAGACGAAGAGCTTGTTTCCATGAATCCTAATTTTTCCACCAATGTTCTGCTCACCGCCATCCTCAAGACCTATATTACTTTGCCTAAAATCTTCAATATTGTTAAATACCAGAATGTAGATTTTACCCTGCATCCGGTAATCGTAGAATCTTTCTAACGACTTTAGGTTTTTTACAGCACTTTTTGATGCATACTCAGCATGGTCTTCACCCGTATCGTAGTAATACACGTTAAATTGGTCAAAATCCATATGCAACCACCTGCGCTCTTCAAACTGAATGCGATTCTTGCCAAACGTATTGTGTGAGCCACGATAGAATTGAGCAAATGCCGATGTTGTTGCAAACAGCATTAGCACTAAGCTCATAAGCACTGTTAGTGTGCGATTGTATAGTATAGCTTTGTGTACCAAGTTTATTCTGAAAGGATTCAAAAATACAAACAATCTTGTGCGGATTCCGTTCAAAATCGGGAACGGTAGAATCCACTGAATTAAAGAACGAGAAAAACATGATTAAGGTATATCAACGCACGTACAATGGCTTTCAACAAAACATGAGCGTTTTAGTAAATGATGCCAATGAAGCCATATTGGTTGACCCTGGTTGTTACGATAAAGCCGAGGAGCAAGATTTAAAAGCTTTTATTGAAGAGCTAGGAGTAAAGCCTAT